>CANJLB010000005.1 GCA_947475065.1 Opitutia bacterium
ACGCCATCGCAGAGATCGGCGTTAGCCGCGGCACGCTCTTCAACTGGTTCAAGCGCGCCAGCCCGCCGCCTGGCCCCGAAAAGGTGAAAAAACTGCGCGCCTGGCTGGGGGACGAGGCGGAGTGGATTTTGAACGGTGTGTCTAAAAAGTTTCCGGCCTCGGACGGCCGCATCGTCCAAATTACCGAAAAACTCCGCCCCATCCCCATCGTCTCTTTTGCCCACGCCGGCGAGGCCGCCACCTACGAGCAGCTCGCCGCCCATGAGCAGGAGCAGATGTTCACCGCCTCCAGCGATCCCAAGGCCATCGCCATCATCGTCGAGGGCGACTGCATGTCGCCCAAGATCGAGCCGGGCGACCGGGTCGTGCTCAACCCCAGCCGCCTGCCCCGCAACGGCCAGCCCTGCGTGACTAAGCTCCGCAACGACGGCGTCATCATCCGCCTGTATCACCGGGAGGATGCCAAAACCATCCGCCTGATCTCGCTCAACCCCACCCTCTACCCCGACACCGTGCTGAAGAGCAGCGAGTATCGCTGGTGCTGGCCCGTCGAGGAGCTGGTGCGGAAAAAATTCTGACCGCCATGAAAACGCTCCTCACCTTTTTTGCCGTTGCCTGCCTGGTCGCCGCCGGCGCGCTGTTTTTTTCAGCCCGCAGCATTTTGGATCAGCTCCTGGCCGGCCTGTTGTTCGTGAGCTTCGTTGTTCTGGCGGTGGGCGCGGCTGTCATCGGCCGGGACAAGCAGGAGGCCAACGACCAGCCAGCGGCGGCCGACCCGCTTGACCGAAAGGTCGGCACGGCGAAAGGCACCGTGTTCCTGCTGGGCGTCGCGCTGCTCTGCGGCTCGGCGATCTGTGTGGCGTTGTATTTCGCCTGAGTTCTTCCACCCATGCCCCGCCGCGCCACGCTCCCGCTCCTGTTCGCCGCTGCCCTCGCGGCGCTCGGCGGAGTCGCGTTTAACGTCACGCGCCCTGCCGCCGTTCCCGCTCCTGCTCCGTCCGCATCCATCGCGCTCCCGCCGGTCGAGGTCTATTTTTCTCCGCGCGGCGGCGCGACCGCCGCCGTCGTGCGCGAGATCTCGGCGGCGAAAACCTCCGTTTCCGTTCTCGCCTACAGCTTCACCTCCAAGCCCATCGCCGAGGCCATCATCGCCGCGCACCGGCGCGGCGTGCGGGTCGAGGTCGTGCTTGACGAGTCCCAGCGCACCGAACGCGCCCAGGCCGACGAACTCCGCGCCGCCGGCGTCCCGCTCTGGTTCGACACCAAGCACGCCATCATGCACAACAAGGTCGTCGTGGTGGACGCGGCCGTCGTCGTCACCGGCTCGTTCAATTTCTCCGCCGCCGCCGAAAGCAGCAACGCCGAGAACCTCCTCGTCCTCCGCTCCCCCGACCTCGCCGCCCGCTACCTCGAAAACTTCCGCGCCCTCCGCGACGCCGCCGCTGTTGCCGCTTAATTCTACTTCTACACCGCCGGTCGCCTCACATCAATTCACGACTGAATCCGAACGGCACCGCCAATTGCTATTCCCCTCACCCACTAAATCTATTGCTCCCGCCGGACACACAACCCGCTTCTACCGCGTCTGCTGTCGTGGCAAGTGGAACTAAAAAGCAAAACATTATGAAAATAACATCCGTCGAGTTCGCGTTCATCAAGGCATTCAAGACTCTTCGATTCGACCTCGAAAAGACCTCAGTGCTAATCGGCCAGAATGACCACGGCAAGTCATCGATTCTCAAGGCGATTGACATCGTCCTAAATCAACTGGACGAGACGACGCTTAAGCTCGGTGCGCTACATCCCGATCTTGCCGAGCGCCTCTTGCCAATCTTCTCGGTTAACGCCAAAGCCCGCCGGATCACACTCAACTACGATGATAATGGGGTTGAAAAACAGTTGTTTGTTACGGTTCGATCCGATTTGACGTTCACTGTCTTGGAGAAGATAGAGCGCAACGCGATAACTACCCAGGCCGCTTTGGACGCGTTAAAGAAACTCCGAGAGCAAAACAGGTTCGTTCTTATTCCTGCTCTTCGAGATGCTTCCTCTGCGCAGTTCCAAGAACTATTTTCGCGGATGCTACGCGAGCATGGACTGTCCCAAATGATTCCGCAGAAGGCCGGCGGGACACCAAAGGAATATCGCACATTAAAGGAAATCCGAGACAGCATCACAAACACAATAAAACCCTACGTGAATGAAAAGCTCCTGCCGCAGATTCAGAAGAACTTCGGTTTTACGACGCAGCACAAATTGGGTCTTAAATTCAACGTAGATGTTCAGCAGATCGGTGAATGGATTCTAAACAACCTCCAACTTGGCTTTCAACTCTCCACGGACGAGAACGTGACGTTGTCCCTTTCTGAGGCGGGTTCGGGAGTGCAAAGCGGTGTCCTCCTTGCGCTGCACCGCCTGGAACAGCGAGCAGCAGAGAATCCAGGTATTCAATTCATACTTGCCGTAGAAGAGCCGGAGGCCTTTCTCCATCCACAAAAGCAAAAAGAACTTTACCAGAATGTGCTCGCGGCTCAATCCGCCAACCTCCGGGTAATCGTGACAACTCACAGTCCCTACATAGTTGCCGAAACACCTTTCACCCGGTTGGGTTTAGTGAGGAAAGATGGCGAGCATTCGTCTCTGCACATTCCCGAAATTAAGTCAACGAGTGACGCAGAGACATTCGATGCATTCAGCTCAGAAGTAAATAACTTGTTGTTCTTCGCGGATAAAGTGATCCTGGTCGAAGGCGAGTCTGACCAGCGCGTAATCAAGTTGCTTCTTGAAAAGAAGCTCGGGCCTCAAGCGCACCGATACTCTGTGGTTTCTGCCGGAGGTAACAGAAATTTCTCACCGTTCTTAAGAATGATACGAGCATGGAACACCGCAAATATTCCGCACCTGGTCGTAACGGACTTTGACTCACTGATAGCCGATGCCGGCCGACCGATTCTGCGAGGTGCAAAGGACGCCGGTTATTCGCACCTTTCACAGCAGGCTGTCATGACCAGCGTCGACTCGGCAGTGGACAAGACAGAGACCGAGTTCATCGCTGCTGCTGCCACCAGCGAAAAATATTTCAAAGACGCAGGCTTGAACGTCTTCGTGTTTACATCGGATTTAGAGTTCTCGTTGATTACCGATCACAATAAAGACGCTGCGGCGAAAATACTGACGGAAGAAAGTGCCACTGGAAACAATTATAGCACGGGTTACAGTTTGATCGACTTGAAGAAGCACATTGGCAGTAAGGGAGTTCCCTTGAACGCCCTTGCTGATCCGAAGTTCAAAAAGCCTTTCATACATCGGAAAATCGCTGACACGATTGATCTGAAACAAGCGCACCCCGATTTGATCCGACTTTTGGATATGATCGAGAAACTGTAACCCCCTGGTCTGTCCGCCGGCGAGATCGCACCCTGCGAGCCCCGGTGTATATGGCCTACGATGAATACTCCGCAGCAATAGCGGTCGAGGTTTCCTCCTCAGCCAACCAGAAGGCGTCGGCTTTGATCTTGTCGTAGCCCCGCGCAGACATGAAGGGAGAGATCGTGTTGATTTGCGGGAACTCGGCCTTGAATCCGGCGACCAAGTTTCCCAGCAACGGTGCGGCCAGCTGCGGCGCAAATTTCCCCCGAAGGCACCGTTCATACCACGCAATCAAGTCCGACTCGCGAACGATGCCCCGGATACGGCGTCCCCAGCCGATTTGTCGCACAATAGTCTGAATCACGTCGGCGTGAGAGTCCCGGCAAACCACCACGATGTGATCGCTTTCAACCTGATCCACGATCATGCGCGCGAGGGTTGAATCCAGCGTGAGATGCTTCACCTGGACAGCGGGGCCAAAGTTCGCCCACATATCCAGCCCCCTGTCCGCCGCGTTCGTAACCCCGACGCGAAAAATATGGGCTTCCATCTCGCTTTCGGGTTTGGCGACGGAGAGGCCCAGCAAGACCTTGGCCAAATCTTCAAACTCGCGCAACAGCTCTGCGCTTTCAGGCGGAACAGATACTTTGACGGTTGCCCGTAGGGAGGTGACAACTGTTTCGAACAGGCTATGGGCCACGATCTCGTAGGCCTTGTCGATGCTCCTCTTTATGCCGGCACTTGTCTCGAAGAGGTCGAGCAGGTCTTGCAGCCTGAAAGTTTTCGGGTCGGCGATATTGGTCAGGGCCATCAAATCGCCAACGGTGCCCTGGCGCTGCTGGAAGCGCAGATAAATGTAGCACTCAACTCCGCCAGCAGTGCGCTTATTTTCGGCGTCAAGCACGGACAGATAGTTTGGCGGCATGGCCGTAGGATTCCAGATGTCGTGCTGATAGCGCGCCGAGGAGGTGGAGTGCTTGGACAGCAGCAGCTCGGTTACTTCATCCCGCCATGCGCAAGAAGGGTTCTGATAGGTCCTACTGTCCATGATGTCGACGTCCTTGGTCAGTCTCGAACGCCGCAGAACCTCTGCGATCTGGATAGGTTTGTAGAGGTCAACGCGAGCTTTCGCGATGATTGAGTCTAGGCGCGCTTTGGCTTGTTGGGGTGTTATGGGCATGGGGCAAGGGAGCGATTCATTCGAGATGCCGTGAGCGGCTCGCCCGCAAAAGCAAAATCAACTTGAACGAGTTTTTTTGACGGCGGAACAGCGGGCTTGTTCAGGGCATCCAAAACCGCCCCAACGACAGCGGTGACACAGGGCACGGCCACGCTGTTTCCTGCCTGCTTCCGGGTGGCGGAGTAATCGCAGGCAATCTTGAAGGAATCGGGGAAGCCCTGGATGCGCAGCATCTCTCGCTCAGTCATGCGACGTTCGCCGTTCACCAGCAGATAATTGTAAGATGCCCCGGCCCTCAACGCGCAAGAATACGGATACGCGCTGACATTTCCTCCCTTGTTCTCATGCCAGACGGTAGGCTCGCGGAATTGCTGCTTGTCCGCCCTCTTAATCAGGCGGTTTTGCCGGATTCGTGCGGAAGCCCAGTATTGATCCGGCACATTTTTTTCGAGGATGGCCGAAAGCGGCCTCATGGGAATACCTCCGGCCGGCCAGCTGAACGCGCGCGGTTCCCGGAAACCAACGATGAAGATGCGCTCGCGTTTTTGGGGAACACCGAAGTTCAAAGCGTTCAGGACGCGATAATCCGCATGGTAGCCAAGTCCTTCGAGGGTCTCCATGATCCTTTCGAGGGTCTTGCCCTGATTGTGCGACCTGAGCTGTTTCACGTTTTCCAGAACGAAGGCGCGCGGGGTTTTCGTCTGCAAAATTCGCGCGATGTCAAAAAAGAGGGTGCCACGCGCATCCTCAAATCCCTTCCGGTCACCGATGATGCTGAAAGCTTGGCAAGGAAAACCGCCGAGGAGCAGATCGTGATCGGGAACGGCAGAGGCCAAAACTTTGGTGATGTCACCTGTGGGCCGTTCGCCAAAATTGGCCTCATAGGCCGTTTGTGCGTCCACGTCTATGTCGCTGGAAAAAACGCACTGCCCTTCCAATCCTCGCACCTTGCATGCGGCGTTCATCGCAAAGCGGAAACCGCCAATGCCACAGAAAAGGTCGATGAATTTTAGCTTCTTCGGCAGGGCTGAGCCGTTGGCGTGGTATGGTGCCGAGCCCTCACTCACCATCGTGGGGTGCTTGCTTGTTTGCCGCTTAGGACGGCTGGGGCGTTTTGATTTTTTCGTCATCGCGATTGGCATCTGGTAGATGCAGCCAAGCTCAGTCGTATTTCAAGTGCGCAGTTTGTCCTCGGGTGGTGTGAGGCCAGAACGATGAACCACTGCGCATCGGCGCAGCAAACGATAAAAAACCCGGAACGGTTCCAACCGTTGCACCCGTGGGGTAGGTGATTTTTAGGACACCCGGTAAGGTTGGCGGCACGCAATGCCGCACGTCCGCAAAAGTCACGCCCAAACCGTCCGCCAGTCACGCCACAGCATTGGCGACGGCGGATGCCCGCCGCCGCACACCGTGCTGCACGGCGTGCGCGCACCTGAGCGCCAGCGCAACGGCGACCTCGTCGTGCCGTTCGTCAACGCGGCCGGCGAAACCTACGGCCTGCGCGCGACGCGGCAAGCGTGGCTGGAGTTCGCCCGCGCGATCCTGAAGGCCACGCAGCGCGACCCCGCGCCGAGGAAACTGCCCGCCGTCCGCGCGCCCAAGCTCAAGCCCTCCGGCCGCCTGCTCTGACCTTTTCCCACCACCACCATGCCTAAAATCAACCGCCTCCTGAAACTCGTCAGCCTCGCCGCCGTGCTCGCGCTCGGCGCGCTCACCGTCCGCACCATCGCCCACGCGCAGACCACCGCCCCCGCACCCGCTGCGGGTGCCCTGAGCAACGTCGAAGGGCCGAACAAGTCCGCAATCACGCAGCCCGCCGACACCACCGCCGGCACCGCCGGCGTCGTCAACGCCGCCCTGGCCAACGCGCAGGCGGTCGTCGGCACCAACAGCACGGTCGCCAGAATTTTCGCCGTGCTCGCGACGATCTCCGGCTTCTGCGCGCTCACGCTCAAGCCGCTGTGGGACAAGTTTGTCTTCCCCGCGCTCCAGGCCGCCGCCAGCACGACCACCGCCGGCGGCTGGGTGCGAGACCTTCTGTCCAACCGGATTTTCAAGGCCGTCGCGTGGGCCGTGAATCTCCTGACGCACCTGAAGGTGCCGATCCTGGACAAGGACGGCGCGGCCGTCTCGCCCTCCAGCGCCGGCACCACGCTGAAATAAATCCGCCGTGATCCGAGACCTCATCCTCACGCTGCGCCTCTGGCTCCAAATCAAGGCGCAGCGCGAGCACTACGACCTCCAACGCCAGATCGAAGCCGACATCGAAACCGATGAAAATAAAATCTCCGCACTCCGCGCTTCTGCTGATCCTGCTGACCAGCTCGCTGCTGACCGGCTGCGCGACCGGATCGTCCGCGCCCAAGGCATCGCTGCAAATCTACCAGCCACGGGCGCTCCAGCTCCGGGCGGGAGTGCCGGTGCCAACCCCGCAGGGAATCTTACGCAGCCCCTTACGCAGCCCCTGCCGCCAAGCCAATCATCATCCATCCAGTTGCCGTCAGCATTCATTACGAGGCGGAGAGGCAGGCACGAGAGTAGGCATAAAGAGGTGGGGATAAAAACCGCGTCGCGCACATGACCGGAATTTCGCCCACGCCCTTCCGCGCTTGACGGCACTGGCCGCGCTGCGCGCCGCACTGGCCCTCGCCCAGGCCTGCCGCCCGCAGGAGGCAGAGGCGGCGCTGCGGATGGCGGTGGCGCGCGACCCGAATTTCGACCGGGCGTGGTATAACCTGGGGCTGCTGCTCGCACAGGGAGTGGTCGCCGGGGGTCATGCGTGAACTCTCGACGTATTGCCCGCAACGGCCCTCCCCCCGGCTTTCCACACGCCGGCACCCCCGCATTCTTAAACGTCTGCGAATTCTTCCAAAACCTGACGGGAATTTACAATGGGCAAATCTCAAAGTGGCGGAGAGGGAGGGATTCGAACCCCCGGAACCCTTGCGGGCTCACCTGATTTCGAGTCAGGCGCGTTAGACCACTCTGCCACCTCTCCGTCGGCGAAAGGGGCACTGTGCCGCCCGCTTCGTAAAACGAAAGCCTAAATTGCCGCCTTTCCTCTCGACAACCCCTCGGCGCTTCCGCCCCTTCGCATCTTCGCGCTTCATCCGAACTCCGCGTTGAATTCCTTCCGGTTTTCCCCAGTTCTGGCTCTGTGTCCTCTGTGACTGTGGTTCAATGTTTGAATTCCGTTACCTCGCTCCCCTCGCCGTGTTTCTTGGCCCCGCCATAGATCGTCGGGAACCACCTGGGGTCGTTGGGGCAGATGGTGTCGTGCAGCGCGACGAGTCCGCCGCCGCGCTTGATGAACGCCTCCAGCACGGCTTTCTCCTCGGCGGAGACCGGTGTCTGGGGCGTGCCGCCGGCGT
The DNA here is from genome assembly GCA_947475065.1 of Opitutia bacterium. Lineage (GTDB taxonomy): Bacteria > Verrucomicrobiota > Verrucomicrobiia > Opitutales > Opitutaceae > CAIYUN01. The sequence goes on from CANJLB010000005.1 coordinate 7,924, forward strand.
CGCCTTTGTAGGTGACTATCACGTCCACGTTGGCCAGCTCCTGCGCGCTGGAGGCGTGCAGGCTGCCGTCCATGATGGCGCCGTGGTCGGTCAGCACCTTGCTCCAGCCGGCGTGAAACTGGGGATACGGCAATCTTAGGGGCGATGGAATCGGTCCTAAGCGGAGGCCAAAGTGTTTTTGCAAATATTGCAGCCCATCGAACCTCGGCCGTAACGCGGGCAGCCTGCCCGCGGCTTGTCTGGCCCAGCCCGGTCAGATTGACCGGGCTAAGTCCTGAGCTTGCGTCGCACACCTTTCGCCTTTCACGCTTCCATCCTCACCCTCATCAATTTCACCCAGCTTCATTCCCCATGGAATCACTCAATGGAAAAGTTGTCCTTGTCGTCGGCGGCGGCTCCGGCATCGGCCTCGCCACGGGCGTGGCGTTCGCACGCGAAGGCGCGCGCGTCGTGCTCGCCGCCCGCACCGCCGCGTCCCTCGACGCGGCGAAAAAGCTCCCGGGCGTCGGTCCCTCCCTGCTCACCAAAACGTGCGACGCCTCCAACCGCGCGCAGGCGGCCGAGCTGGTCGCGTGGACCGTGAAGGAAGCCGGTCCGATTGATGTGCTGGTCTATTGCGCCGGGGTGAACGTGCCGAAGCGGGCGTTCTCCGACCTGGACCCGGCGGATTTCGACAGCGTGATGAGCATCAACGCCACCGGGGCGTTCAACTGCCTGCATGCGGCGCTGCCCGCGATGCGGGCGCGCAAGGCCGGCCTCGTCATCAACGTGGTGTCCATCGCGGGCCGGCGCGGTTTCCCCCTGGCGGGGCTGCCTTACACGGCGGCGAAGTTTGCGCAGGGGGCCATCGGCACCTTTGCCAATCTTGAGGTGCATGCCGATGGCGTGCGGGTGACCAACATCCATCCCGGCGAGGTCGAGACACCCATTTTGGAAAAGCGCCCGGTCAAGCCCACCGCCGAGCACCGCGCGCGCATGCTCCAGCCCGAGGACGTGGCCGAGATGATCCTGGCGGTCGCGAAGCTCCCCGCCCGCGCCGTCGTGCCGGAACTCGTCATCACCCCGCTCTACCAGCCTCAAACCTGATTTGAAGCAGGAAACCAGGAAGCGAGGAAACGGAGCCAAAATTCCAAACTCCTCCGCCAATGCCCGTCACGTCCAGACCCACCCACCTGGCTTTCTGGATTCTGAATTCAATCCATCCGCCCTGCTCCCCGCATCGCAATCTCTTTTCCGGGTTTCCTGGCTTCCCGCTTAAATATTCCGCCCTCCACATTTCGCATTCCAAATTCCAAATTCCAAAATCCAAATTCCCATGTCCCCGCTTCCTGGAATCAAACTTTTCGATCTCACCGGCCAGGCCGCGATCATTACCGGCGGCTCCAAAGGCCTCGGTCTGGCCATGGCGTCCGGCCTTGCCTCGGCGGGTGCGGATGTCGTCCTCGTCAGCCGTCATGCCGACGAGGCGGCGGCTGCTGCGGCGGAAATCGCCCGCGATTTTGGCCGCCGCGCCATCGGCGTGCAGGCCGACGTGACGGTGCCGGAGCAGGCCGAGGCGATGGTCGCGGCGGCGCTGCGCGAATTTGGGCGGATTGACATCCTCATCAACAGCGCGGGCATCAACATCCGCGGGCCGATTGACGAGCTGACGCCGGCGCAGTTTCAGCAGGTGATGAACGTCAACGTCACCGGCACGTGGCTCGCCTGCCGCGCGGTGACGCCGCACCTGAAGCGGGCCGGGCGCGGCCGCATCATCAACCTCTCCAGCGCGCTCGGCCTCATCGGGCTGGCCAACCGCACGCCCTACGCCACGAGCAAGGGCGCGGTCTGCCAGCTCACCCGTGCGCTGGCGCTTGAGCTCGCGCCGCACGGCGTGCTCGTCAACGCCATCTGCCCCGGGCCGTTTCTCACGGAGATGAACGTCCCCATCGCCAACACCGAGGAAGGCACGAAGTTCATCGTCGGCGCGACGGCCCTGAAACGCTGGGCGCGGCCCGAGGAAATCCAGGGTGCGGCGATCTTCCTCGCCAGCGCGGCGTCCAGCTACGCCACCGGCAGCATGCTGGTGGTGGATGGCGGCTGGACGGTGCAGTGAAACCTTGGCCACGGGCTTGATGGTGGCTCAAGGTTGCCTTACAAATCATCACGAAGCGACTCTTTGACTACGTGCAAGCCGTCTTGAACCGCCACTTCCGCTGGTCGCCTTCCGAGCGGAAAACGGCGCTCAAGGCGTTGACCGGGCTGCTCTGCTGCGGCGAGTGCGGCGCGGCCATCAGGCAGACGTAGGCGAAACTTCCTTCGATCGGTGAAGGTTCGATAGCCGACGCAGCGCGGCAGCGCGAAGATGGTCAGCCCGAAGGGCTGGCCCCGCAGGGGTGAAACAAGCCGGGTACCCTTTGGGTGGCGCTGTGAACAAAAGCTGCACAACGCGTTTTTCATTTTCTGGCACGCTGGTCTTCACCGTGCTTTGGTTGGCTCGTGGGTTCATCTGTGGGTTTATCTTTTATGCTGCCAATATCCATTTTTATCAACAAATGCTTGTCATTTGTATATACATAAATAATAAAATTAGATTTCGCATAACTAAAAGGTTTCCCGTCCCGAGCAACGAATTGGCCGATTTCATTTGTTGGCAAATACTTAATATCAATAAAATTGATATGTCTCGCATTATCACCTATTAATTTTTTTGATAAATCGTGATCAAATTCAGGTACTTCACCATATGTGCGATAATACACGGCTAAAGAAGTTGCGATATGTGTGGCACGAGAAATATTAATATGATTATCTGAAAGATCTTGTGAATTAAAGTCGGGGCGTACGTATATATAAACGATAAATATAGAAATGCATATTAAAAACAATTTTGATATATTTTTCATTTTAAGAGAGGAAGGAAGGGGTCATGTGTGAACTTTAGACATGGCGACCGCGAGGTCCCCTGTGTTGGCCCCGCCGCGCACCGGTGCTGCCCTTGCCAGAGACAACGGAGTCTTGGGGGCATGGGTGTGAGTGTGCGGTCAGCCACGGTGCGAGCGTTACCGGCAGTCCCGTGCGTAGCAAGTCATGAAGGTGTTCTGGCGGACGCTTACTCCTCGCGTGCCCGGCGTCGCATTCCAGCAAAGCTCGCTGAGCTGATCCTTGGTGGGCAAGGCTGGTACTTCCGGCCCCCGGGGTTGACCACTTGAAGGCTTGTCGAGCTCTTCGTACCCGTTTTTTATCAGTTTATCACCGGTTTTCAAGTTTCGGATCTGTCACCCACACTTCGTCATTTTACCTATGAAAAAGCTGCCTTACCCCTCCTCGTTTTAGGTCATCTCCCGTTTTACGCCCGTTTATTTCGCATTTCAGAGGCTTGTGGCTCCTGAGAACTTCTACGCTACGCTTCTCAATTTGCGGCTGCGCCAGAGCTACTTCCCGGCCGTCCAGCCGCTGTCAATCATCAGCGTGCTGCCGGTGACCATCGCGGCCTCGTCGCTGGCGAGGTAGAGCGCGGCGGCGGCGATTTCCTCCGGCCGGGCCATGCGGCCGGCCAGTTGCGTGCTCTCCATGTCGCGGCGCGCAGCAGCGGGATCGGGGTATTCGGAAATCCGTTGGGCGACCCACGGTGTCTCCACCCGGCACGGGCAGATGGCGTTGAAGCGCACTCCGCTGGCCGAGTGATCCAGCGCCAGCGCCTTCGTCATGCCGACCACCGCAAACTTCGTCGTGGTGTAGGCGAAGCGGTCGCGCACCGCGAGCACCCCGGCGAGAGAGGCGAGATTGATGACGCTCCCGCGCTTCCGCTCCAGCATGGCCGGCAGAAAGGCCTGCGTCATCAGAAACGTCCCGTTCACGTTCACCCCGATCAGCCGGTTCAGCTCCGCCAGTGTGGTGGTGAGGATCGTGCCGACGCTGCCGACGCCGGCGTTGTTGACCAGGATGTCCAGCGGGGCGGCGACGGTGGCGCGCGCGGCGGCGATGTCGGTCTCGCTCGTGATGTCGAGCCGGAGCGCCTGCGCGTTTCCGCCGGCGGCGGTGATTTTGCGCGTTGTTGCCTGGGCGCTGGGCTCGTCGCGGTCGGCGACGAAGACGCGCGCTCCGGCCACGGCGAAGGCCTCGGCGATGGCGGCGCCGATCCCGGAGCCGCCGCCGGTGACGAGCGAGAGTTTGCCTGCGAGCGAGAACATGCGCCCAAGACGCCAGTGCCGCCGCCCGATGACAATCCTTTTGCGGCTTGCGCCAGCGCGGCTGTCGGCCGCAAATGCCCGCGTGAAAATCATCCGCCATCTCGACCGCGCCGGGCAGGCGCATTACGCCAGCGAGCAGCCCGACGGCACCGCCTTTGCCATCGAGGGCGACATCTTTGGCCCGCACCGTGTGACCGACTGTCGCGCCGACGTGGCGAAGCTGCTCGCACCGGTCGCTCCCGCGCAGATGATCTGCATCGGCCTCAACTACCGCAAACACGCAGCCGAGTCGGGGGCGAAAATCCCGGAGCATCCGGTCGTGTTTTTCAAGAACCTCGCCTCGCTCCAGCACCCCGGCGACGCAATTCAGCTCCCCACGCACCTCGCCACCGGCGAGGCGGACTACGAGTGCGAACTGGCGGTCGTCATTGGCAAGACCTGCAAGAATGTCCCGCGCGCCCGCGCGCTGGACTACGTTTTGGGTTACACCTGTGGCAACGATGTGTCGGCGCGCGACTGGCAGCGGCAATGGGGCGGCGGCCAGTGGTGCCGGGGCAAGTCCTTCGACACCTTTGCGCCGCTGGGCCCGCGCCTCGTGACCACCGACGAGATTCCGAACCCCAACGCCCTGCAGATATCCACGCGTATCAACGGCGAGGTGCTGCAGGACTGGAACACAAACGACATGATCTTCGACGTACCCACGCTGATTGAGTTCCTGAGCGGCAGCACGACCCTGCCCACCGGCACGGTGATTTTCACCGGCACGCCGCACGGCGTGGGCATGGCGCGCACGCCGCCCCGCTGGCTGCGCGCCGGCGACATGGTCACAATCGCGATTGAAAAAATTGGCGAGCTGACGAATCCCGTTGTGCTGGAAGGCGCGTGAGGCGGCGGGTGCGAATGCTCTCTCCCAGGCGCACCGCACCATGACCGTCGCCTCTTCCGATCTCACCCAGCTGGCCGGCCGCCTGACGGGGGCATTGCACACCGACCGGACCATGCGGGCGCTCTATGCGACGGACGCCTCGGAATATCAGGAGATGCCGCTGGCCGTCGCCCTGCCGCGCTCAGAGGCCGACGTGCGCGAGTTGGTGACGTTTGCGGCCCGGCATCACGTCGGGCTCATCCCGCGCACGGCTGGGACGTCACTCGCCGGACAGGTCGTGGGCAGCGGCATCGTGGTGGACCTCGGCCGGCACCTGAACCAGGTTGTCGGCTTCGACGCGGCCACACGCCGCGTCCGGGTCCAACCGGGCGTCGTCCGCAACGAGCTCAACCTGTTTCTCCAGCCGCATGGCGTCTTCTTTCCGCCCGAGACGGCCACCGCCAACCGCGCGATGGTCGGCGGCATGATCGGCAACAATTCCTGCGGGGCCAATTCCATCGTCTATGGCACCACGCGCGAGCATTTGGTCTCGGCGCGCGGCTTTCTGAGCGACGGCTCTGCGGCGACCTTTGGGCCGCTCACGGCGGCGGAATTCACGGCGAAATGCGATGGGCCCGCCACGCTGGAGACAAAGATTTATCGGACCATCCGTGAACTGCTCGGCGACGCGAAGAACCGCCAGCTCATCCGGGACAATTATCCGAAGCCCACGGTCACGCGGCGGAACACGGGCTATGCGCTCGACCGGCTGATGGCCTGCGGCGTGTTCGACCCGGCGACCGACCAGCCCTTCAACCTCTGCCGCCTGCTCGCGGGCTCCGAAGGCACGCTGTTCCTCGGCGTGGAGTTTGAACTCAACGTCGAGCCGCTGCCGCCGCCCGGGGCGCTGCTGTGCGCGCATTTTGACACCGTGCAGGAGGCCCTCAAGGCCACGCTCATCGCCATGCGCCACCATCCGCACGGCTGCGAGCTGATTGACCGCGGCCTTCTCGCCGGGACCAAGGACAATCCCGAGCACACCCGCAACCGCTTCTTCGTGCATGGCGACCCCGGGGCCGTGCTCGTCGTTGAAATCCGCCGCGAAAGCCGCGCCGCCATCGAGGCGGAAATGGCCGCGCTCATCACGGAGCTGCGCGCCGACGGCCTCGGCCACGCCTATCCCGCAGTGTGGGGCGACGACTGCAACCGCGTGTGGGATTTGCGCCGCGCCGGGCAGGGCCTGACCAACAACGTCGCGGGCGACGCCAAGCCGCGCGAGAACGTCGAAGACACGGCGGTCGCGGTCGAGGACCTGCCCGCCTACATCGCCGAGTTCGACGCGCTCATGCGCGGCAAATACGGGGTCAGCTGCACCTATTACGCCCACGCCGGGGCGGGCGAGCTGCACACCCGCCCGCTGTTCAACCTGAAGACTCCCGAAGGACTGAGGATGTTCCGCGCCATCTCGACCGACGTCGCCGCGTTGGTGAAAAAATACCGGGGTTCGCTCAGCGGCGAGCATGGCGACGGCCGCCTGCGCGGCGAGTTCATCCGCTTCATGGCCGGGGACGAGTGCTATGCGATGATGCGCCGCGTGAAGGAGACCTTCGACCCGCACGGCATTTTCAATCCCGGCAAGATCATTGACACCCCGCCGATGGACACGTCGCTCCGCTACGGCTCCGGCCCGCCGGCGCCGGAGCCGCGGACGATCTTTGACTTTTCCGCCACCGAGGGCGTGCTGCGCGCCACCGAAAAATGCTCCGGTGCCGGCGAGTGCCTCAAGACGCACCGCATGGGCGGCACGATGTGCCCGAGCTACATGGCGACGCGCAACGAGGCCGACAGCACGCGCGGCCGCGCCAATCTCCTGCGCCAGGTCCTCACCAATCCGCGCGACGTGGCCAACCCGTGGGACAGCGCGGAAGTCGCGGGCGTGATGGACCTCTGCCTCTCCTGCAAAGGCTGCAAGACCGAGTGCCCCTCAAGCGTGGATCTCGCCCGCCTCAAGGCCGAATGGCAGCAGCACTGGCTCGATACCCACGGCGTGCCCTTCCGCACGCGCCTCATCGCCGGCTTCGCCCAGTCCATGAAATGGGCCGCCAAAGCCCCGCGGCTCTACAACGCCTTTGTAACGCATGATATTACTAGCGGGCTGGTGAAGCGGATCGCCGGTTTTGCGCCGGGACGCAGCTTGCCGGTGCTGCACTCGACGACGCTCACGGCGTGGCATGGGCGGCAGGCAAACCGGGTTGGGATCGGGGGCGGGGCCGGCCACGCCGGGGCGGTGCCATTTCCCCACGGCCGCGTTTATCTGTTTTGCGACGAGTTTACCGACACGCTCGACGCGGCCATCGGCATCAAGGCCGTCGAGCTCCTCAACCGTCTCGGCTACGAGGTCGTCATTCCCCGGCAGGTGGAGAGCGGCCGCGCGCAGCTGTCGAAGGGCCTGGTGCGTGAGGCGCAGGCCCTGGCGATCCGCAATGTGGAACTGCTCAAGGATGTCATCACCGCCGGGACGCCGCTCATCGGCATCGAACCGTCGGCGATCCTCGGCTTCCGCGACGAATACCCCGACCTCGTGCCCGCGGCGCTCAAGCCGGCCGCGCGCTCGCTCGCGGCGAACTGCCTGCTCATTGACGAGTTCATCGCGCGAGAAGCCGACGCCGGGCGCATCCGCCGCGAATCGTTTCGCGCCGCCCAGCGCACGATCAGGCTTCACGGACACTGCCACCAGAAGGCGCTGTCGTCGCAGGTCCCGACGGTGAAAATGCTCGGGCTTCCCGCCGGCCACCAGGTCTCGTTGATCCCCAGCGGCTGCTGCGGCATGGCCGGCTCGTTTGGCTACGAGGCGGAGCATTTTGACCTCTCGCAGCAGATCGGCGAACTCGTGCTATTTCCCGCCGTGCGCGCCGCAGGGCCGGAGACCATCATCGCGGCCCCCGGGACCAGCTGCCGTCACCAGATCAAGGATGGCACCGGCCGCCGCGCGCTGCACCCGGTGGAAATCCTGCACGAGGCGCTGGCAGGGTAGGGCAGAGGAGGCGGCACGGCGCGCCACAGGTTGCACTTGCCTCGGGTGGACCCCGCCCAACGCTGCTCCGTCTGCCGCATGACACCCCGTGATCTGCCCATTTACGAACTCGAATCCGCTGTCGTCGCCGCCGTGCGCGGGGCGGGGCGGCTGATCGTGCAGGCGCCGACGGGTTCCGGCAAGTCCACGCAGATCCCGCAGATGCTCTGGCGGCACGGGCTGCTGGGAGAAAAGGGCGAGGTGGTCGTGCTCCAGCCGCGCCGGCTGGCCGCGCGGATGCTGGCAAAACGGGTCGCGGAGGAGGCCGGCACGACGCTCGGCGAGGGTGTCGGCTACCAGATCCGGCTCGAGTCGCGCGTGAGCGAACGCACGCGTATCCGGTTCGTGACCGAGGGCATTTTGCTCCGGCAGATGTCCTTCGACACGGCGTTGCGCGGTATCAGCGCGATCGTGTTTGACGAGTTTCACGAGCGCCACCTCTACGGGGACATCTCGCTGGCCCGGGCGCTGCAAATCCAGCAGACGATCCGGCCCGACCTGAAGCTCATCGTGATGTCGGCGACGCTGGACGCGGGCCTGCTCAAAAGCTACCTCGCCCCGTGCGAGGTGCTCGTGTCGCAGGGGCGGAGCTTTCCCGTGCGGGTGGAGTATCTGGCGAAGCGCACCGACTTCGAGGCGGAGCCGGTGTGGGACGTGGCCGCACGCGAGTGCGAGCGGATCGCGGCGGCGACGGGCGGCGATTTTCTGGTCTTCATGCCGGGCGCCTACGAGATCGGCCGCACGGTGCAGGCGATCCAGGGCGCGCGCGGGCTGCGCGACTTCGTGACGTTTCCGCTGCATGGCGAGCTGCCGCCCGAGGCGCAGGACCGTGCGGTGGCGCGCCACGAGGCGCGGAAGATCATCGTCTCGACCAATGTCGCTGAGACCTCGCTCACGATTGACGGGGTGACGGCGGTGGTGGACTGCGGGCTCGCCCGCATCGCGCGCTTCGACCCGCACCGGGGCATCAACACGCTGCTGGTCGAAAAGATTTCCGCGGCCAGCGCCGACCAGCGGGCCGGCCGGGCCGGCCGCACGGCCCCGGGCATCTGCGTGCGCCTCTGGACGGAGCGGGAGCACGAGCAGCGCGCCCCGCAGGAGCTGCCCGAGGTGAAACGTCTCGACCTCGCCGAGGTCGTGCTGACCCTCAAGGCCAGCGGCATTGATGACATCGCCCGTTTCCCCTGGCTCGAAAAGCCCGATGAGGTCGGCCTGGTGCGGGCGGAAAGCCTGCTGGCGGACCTTGGGGCGCTCGCGGGCGAAAAAAAGTCCATCACCGAGCTGGGCCGGAAGATGCTCCGCTTCCCCGTGCATCCCCGCTACGCCCGCATGCTGCTCGCGGCGCAGGAACACGGCTGCGTGCGCGCCGTCGCGCTGATGGCCGCGCTCACGCAGGGGCGCAATTTTCTCCTGCGGGGCGTGCCCAAGGAGGTGGAGCGCGCCCGGGGGGACGCGCTGGGCGAGGAGCACGAGAGCGACTTCTTCCTGCTTATGCGGGCGTGGCGTTATGCCGACAAGGCGAACTACGCGGTCGAGGCCTGCCGCCGGCTGGGCATCCACGCGCAGGGCGCGCGGCAGGCCGGGCCGCTGTTTGAGCAGTTTCTGGCCATCGCCGCGAAGGAAGGCCTCGACGTGGGCGAACGGCGGGCAGACGGCGTGGAAATCCGCAAATGCGTGCTGGCGGGCTTCTCCGACCAGCTCGCACGCCGGCTCGACGCCGGCACCCTGCGCTGCGAAATCATCCACGGCCGACGCGGCGTGCTGGCACGGGAGAGCGGCATCCAGCAGGCGAAGCTGCTGGTGGCCGGCGAAATCAGCGAGATCGGACGCGGCGATGGCGAGGTGAACACGCTGCTGTCGCTGGCCACGGCCGTGGAGGAACCGTGGTTGAAGGAGCTATTCCCCGACGACTACCGGGAAACTCGCGCGGTGACCTACGACGATCAGCAGCGCCGGGTGGTCACGCGCCGGGAGCGGCGTTTCCGCGACCTGGTGCTCGAGGCGAAGGCCAGCAGCGACGAGGCGCCGCTCGACGAGGCGGCGCGGTTGCTGACGAAGGAAGTGCTGGCCGGGCGGCTGAAGCTTGAGGCCTGGGACGATACGGTTGAGCAGTGGATTCTCCGCGTGAACCGCCTGGCCGAATGGTTTCCCGAGCTGGAGGTCAACCCGGTCACCGACGCCGACCGGGCGACGCTCATCGAGCAGGTCTGCTACGGCGAGCTCGGCTACCGCGACATCAAGGACAAGCCCGTCATGCCGGTGCTCAAGGACTGGCTGACGGCGGAGCAGTTCGCCGTGCTCGACGACTACCTGCCCGAGCGGCTCACGATGGGCAACGGCCGCAAATCACGCCTCACCTACCACAAGGACGGCCCGCCGATCCTGAGCGCGCGCATCCAGGAACTCTATGGCATCGAGGGCAAATTCGCGGTCGGGCATGGGCGTGTGCCGGTGAAGTTCGAGGTGCTGGCGCCGAACCAGCGCCCGATCCAGGTCACGGATGACCTGACGAATTTCTGGCGCGAGCAATATCCGAAGATCAAGACCGAGCTGTCGCGCCGCTACCCGAGGCACGAGTGGCGGTGAGAGGCAGCGAGCGAAAATACGTGCCGCCAGGGAAACCGTAGTGGTGGTATCGTTTGGTCGGTGGTAGGTTGCGCGCTCGCCGCGCAACTCACCACAGCGAGCAAGCTCCGGCGAAAGAGGGCAAACGTGGCGTGACGAGCACGCCACCTTGTTGCTACCCCGGAAAATTCAAACGTGCCACCACCAAAACCGTGGGGTTGACACAAAGGGCTGGCAATTGTGCTTAAACCACGGTCTCTTGGCCGGCATGAAAGCCCCAAGCCACCGGTTCGGCCTCATCGGGGTTCTGTGCTTCGTTGGCATCGTGATCGCCGGGTGGATCATGACAGGCAGGAAACCGGAACAAGCTGGCGGACTGGTGTCGCCGGTGGCTGACGTGTCGCTCGCCGCTGTTTCCGATCCAGCCACGCCGCCCTCGGAGGCGGCAGGGATGTCAGCGTCGGTTCGCGAACTGGTTGATATGATCCAGCGCGTCCTAAATTCTACGGAAACTAAATTGTCCCAAGATGAACTGCGGTATATTCTTTCCCTGCCAGCAGATGACCCAAGGAAAAAAGCCTATTTGTCGGAGGGAATCATCCGCGCGATGGCGTCACGCAATCCCGAGCGTTTCGCCAGTCTTATTGAACAGCTTGGCTTGAACGCTGATGAAATCCAAATGCTGACTAAGCTACAGATCGGCCGGGACTTGATGCTCCGTGAGCATCTTGTACCCTATATGGAGGCAACCGAGGTGGTGGGGGTGACAGTAAAGTTTGAGAACGCAGTGTTAGGTGGCCCGGTTGGTATGAGTTCAGGCGGACGTGCGGCGGATCCGGTGGAGGTGGCTCGCCTGTCTGCGGCGGCGAACGGCCCGATTGACGCTGAAATCAAGCGGATGCTCGGCGACGACAAATTCGCGATTTACGACAACTACATGAAGGCGCAACCGGCACTCTCCGCCTTGCAACACTTCCAAGATCGCCTGGACAGTGCGAACCGCCCGGCTTTGAGTGACACCCAGTCGGCGCAATTGCTGGCGGCGCTGGTGGCGGACTACACCCCGACCGACAACGGCGACTTCACGAACAGGATCACCTCCAACGTGCTTCAGGCAGGGCAGGCGGTGCTTGATCCGTCCCAGATGGAGGTGTTGCAGCGCGTCGCCTATGAAGACCAAAAATTGCAGGACGCCATCGCCGCAGCGGTGGAGGCAACGAAGCGGGGGACCACCGGCAAATGACCGGTTTTATTCCTCCGATTTGACCCGCTTGCCGAAGGCGAAGGGCGGGCGGGATTCGTCCACGGGCGCCTCGGTCAGGAGCTGCTCGAGAGATTTTGTGAAAAAGGGACCCTGGCCGGCCCGTTCGAGGGTCTCGTCGTAGAGCTTGAGCAGCGGGTCGAGGACGATCAGCACGGGGCTGGAGGTGTCGTCACCGAGATCGTCGTCGAGCCGCTTGAATTCGCCGAGCGTGATGCGGCCCAAGGGGCGGGCCGGCTGGTAAAGAAAGTCGGCCGTGCCTTCGCCGGCCGGCGGCGGCACCGGGGTGACGAGGCCCATCAGGACGAGGCGGTTGAGGCACTCGTTCAGAATTTGGGCGGGCACCTTGATCATGCCGCTCAGCTGGGCGGCGTTGCAAGGTGGCAGACAGGCCTGGAAGCGGCGCGCGATGGTGAGCAGCACGAGCAGCGAGAGGCGCTCGCGCAGCGACTCGGACAGGCCGCTCCAGACGGCCCGGCTGTTGCGAAAATGGACATTCTGGGCGGCGTAGCTGAGCTGGCCGCCCACGAGGATGAAAAGCCAGAAGACATACAGGCCGGCCATCAGCACGGGCAGCAGGCCGAGCGAGCCATAGAGCGTCGTTTGCATGGCGACGCGCTGGACGTAGAGAAACGCGAGGAGGTTGTTGAGCACGAGCAGGGCGGTGACAACGAGCGCGCCGAAGAACGCCGCGCGCCACCAGACCTTGGTGTTTGGGATGAAACGGTAGAACAGCGTGAGCAGCGCCGCCAGCACGACGACCGAGACGGACGGCAGCAGGAGCCGGAGAAAATTCTGGGTGGCCGGGCCGAGGTTGAGCCGGGCGGAGAGGGCGCTGAAAAACGCCCCGGCGGAGAGGCCGGTGACGGCGGCGAAGAACAGCACGGCGCCGAGCGTGAGCACGGTCCAATAAAGCACGATGCGCCGCATGAGCGAGCGCCCGCGCCGCACGCCCCAGATCTCGTTGAACGCGTTTTCCACCGAGCTGAAAAGCTGGAGCACGATGACGATGAGCGTGAGGGCGCCGAGCACGCCCGCCGCGTTGCTGCGCGAACCGGCGACGAAACCGCTGATGAGCTGGGCCAGCTCCGGCCGGGCGGCGGCCGGCCGGTCGGTGGGGGCGAGCCGGTCGTATTGGTCCAGCTGCGGCACGATGCGATGGATGAGACCGTCGAGCGCAGCCTCCGCCCGGCCGGGATCACCCTGCACCACGAAGCCGGCGATGAGCACGGTGATGACGACGAGGGGGCCGAGACCCAGCAGCGAGCTGAAGCTCAGCGCGGCGGCGCGGCTGGTGGCCTTGTTCTCGTGCAGGCCGGTGAGGGTGAGGGTGGCCACCCGCAGGAACGAATAGAGCAGCCCGCGCGGCGAACGGTCGTGCAGGTGTTCCTGCCGCCAGATCTCACGCTGAAAAAAGTGCGCGATTTTTTTCCAGCTGGAGGCGGCCCGGGACATGGCAACGCGCGCGGCGCTCAGCTGTTGAGAACGAACCAAGCCAAGCCCGCCATGCCGCCCACGCCGGCCAGCGCCGAGAGCCCCACGCCGAGATAGCTGAGGCAGATCGTGCAAAAAAACAGCCCGACCGAGCCGAACGTGAGCGCGGCCAACGGCAGCGTCTGCCCGCCCGTCCAGAGGACGAAGCCGACCAGGCCCAGCCCCAGCATCGCCCGAAAACGCAGAAACGGATAAAAACTGACCGCGCCCAAGGCTAGCAGCAGCGCGAGGCCAAGGTCAACCACGCCTAGCAAGGCCAACGGCTCGTGTTGGATCAGGCCGAGGACGTCGAGGCCAGTGAGCTTGTCCAGTGAAGGGGCGCAGAGCGCAACCGCGCTCAGGAGCAGGGTGAGCAAGGCCGCCCAGAGCCCGAGCTTGGCGGCGTGGCCCTGGGCGATGGCGAGCGACTGCTTGCCCTTGGTGGCGTCAGTCAGCCCCTCCGCGGCGGCCAGCATCTCGTCAACGGAAATGGGCGGGGTGGACTCGGTCTGCTCGTTGAGGGTTTTGACCTCCTTGGTGCCAAGCCGGAGCTTTTTCTTTTCGGGCAGCACCAGCGCCATCAGCTCTGGATTGGTGCCAAACTCGACCCATTGCTCGGTGGTGGCGTCGTAGAAAAGTGTGGCGGCCGTAATCTGGCCGTTTTCGGCGAGTGAGATGAGCTGCTCGGCGTTGAACGGGCCGCGGGCCTCGTTCTCCGTTGCGGCGCGGATGTAAAATTCCTGCGGCATGGGCATGACGGGCGACACTGTGCGGGCGGGACGGACGCGGCAAGGCTTTTGTCGGGCCGGCAGCGGTAAAAATTTGGCGCGCAAACCGGTAGAAAACCACGCAACCTCCACCCATGCTTGCACACTCCTCGCCCACCTTTTACCGCTTTCTGCGTGTGCTTGCGCCCGGGCTGCTCGCGTCCGGGACCCTTGCCGGCTGCGCGACGGCGGTGACGGCTGTCCAACTGGCGGCGGCGCCGGCCACACCCATTGACCGTCAGGCATTGGTCACACGCCATAATCCCGTGAATCGCCTCGCGCTGATGGTCGCCGGGTGGGACGGCCGCACGGAAAAATTCCCCGGCTTTCCGAAGGACGGCAAGTGGGCCATCCGCGCCTTGGGGCTGCATTCGCCGCCGTGAGCACGCCGCTGAAAATCATCGTCTGGGGCATCAACCACGCGCCGGAAGCCACGGGCATCGCGCCCTACAACACGGAACTCTGCGCCTTCCTCGCCGCGCGCGGGCATGACGTGCGGATGCTGACGGCATTCTCCTACTATCCGCAGTGGCGGAAGGCGGCGGCCGACCAAGGGCGGCTGTTTCGCACGGACATGATGAACGGCGTGCCGGTGCACCGCTGCTGGCATTACGTGCCGCCTTCCGGCCGCGTGACGGCGGTGCGGCGCATCTGGCATGAGCTGACGTTCGGCCTCACATCGGCGCTGCGCGCGCTCACGCTGCCCCGCGCGCAGGTCTGGATTGTCGTCAGTCCGCCGCTGGTGCTGGGATTCTTTGCGTGGCTGATCACGCAATTGCGGGGCGGGAAGATTTTCTTCCATGTGCAGGATCTGCAGCCCGACGCAGCCGTGGGGCTGGGCATGGTCAGACCCGGCGCATTCACGCGGGCGCTCTATGCACTCGAGGCGTTCGCCTATGCGCGGGCGGACCGGGTGTCTGGCATCTCGGACGGGATGATGCGGGCGTTTGCCGCAAAGGGCGTCCCGGAAGCCAAACGGTGCTATTTCCCCAATTGGACCGGGGCGAGGGCTGGCCTGGGCATGGTGGGGGCAGACAACACCGGCCGCGCCCGGCAGGGGGTGGCGGCCGGGGCGTTGCTGGCGTTGTATTCCGGCAATCTCGGGCGCAAGCAGGGGCTGGAGGTGCTGGTCGAGGCGGCGGCGTTGCTGGCCGCTGACGGCGAAGCGGCCAGACCGGTGGTCATCGTGATCGCAGGGGAGGGTGCGGCGCGCGATGAGCTGGCAGAAAAAATTTACGCCAGCGGGCTGGCCAACATCCGGCTGCTGCCGCTGCTGGCCGACGCGGACTACCGCGCGTTGCTCGCGGCGGCGGACCTGAGCCTGATCACGCAGGCGGCCGGCACCGGCCAGTTTTTTTTCCCCAGCAAGCTCCTGACTGTGCTGGCCGCCGGCAAGCCCGTGCTGGCTGTGGCCGACGCTGACAGCGAGCTGGCGCACGCGGTGGCCGATGGCGGTTTTGGCATGGTCACGCCGGCGGGTGACGCGACGGCGCTGGCCGCGCGGCTGCGGGCGCTGTCGGCCGACCCCACCCCGTTGAGCGCCTGGCGGGCGCGCACAAGCTGGGTGGAGCGGTTTGCCGCTCCCCGAGTGCTGGGCGCGTTTACCGGGGAACTGGAAAAGCTTGCAGGAACGGGGACACCCGGCAAAGAAGCGCAGTGGTGAGTCCATTCCTTTTCTCTCCAATGCGACCGTCCTTCCACCGGTTTTTCCTCGCATGATCGCCTACCGCCAGCGCGGCCTCGTCAACGTTCATGCCTTTCTCGCCATCGGCATGTCGGTGGTGTTGATGCCGGTGTTCATCGTTGCGCTCCCGGGATTGCGGCCGATCACCGAAGCCCTCCCCTTTGTGCCCAAAGTCGGTCTGGTCAGCAGTGTCGATCCGTGGCCGTTGATGCTGGCGGTGGCCTTTGCCATGGCCGCGAGCTCGTCGCTGGTGCGGCGGGCCGGACAGTCACTGCACCTGCTGAATTTCTGGGAGGCACTGGGGCTGGCATTGCAGCAGAGCGCCTATGTGGCCGGCTGCCTTTTTGCGTTCGTGTGGGCGACCAAGGACAAAAACATTGGCCGCGTGTTCGTCGGCGAGTATCTCGTGCTCAACTGCTTTGTGCTGACGCTGCTGCACGTCCGGGCCCCGCGCATGCTGGCACGGCTGCTGTTTTCTGACAAGACCCGGATGCCCACGCTGCTCGTCGGCCATGCCGTCGCGATGGAGAACCTCGACTCGTGGATCACAAACCGGGGTCACCTTGGCATCCGGGTCGTGGGCCGCGTTTCCAACGAGGCTGATCCAACCCGGGCTGAGCGGGCGCTGGCCCCGTATCTGGGCGGCATGGACAGACTGGGCGACCTCATCCGCGAGCACAGCGTGGCGCAGGTCATCCTGCTCGAATGGATGGAGGATGCGGCCGAGGTGGAAAAAATCATCCAAGCCTGTGAAATCGAGGGCTGTCGCTTCCTGATTTACAACAACTACGGGGCGCGGTTCGCGCGCAGCTTCACGCCGATCGAGGAGGGTGGGCAGCACTTTCTCACCTTTCAGCCCGAACCGCTGGAGGACCCGATCAACCGGGCATTCAAGCGTGCGCTGGACCTCGCTGTGTCGCTGCCAATCGTGCTGCTGGTGCTCCCGCCGCTGGCCGTGCTGGTGTGGACGGTGCAACGCTTTCAGGCACCCGGCCCCCTGTTTTATACCAAACCGCGGGGCGGCCAGAACCGGCGCGAGTTCGGGATGTTCAAGTTCCGCTCGATGTTTGCCGCCGGTCAGGGTCCCGGCCATGAGACCCGGCAGGCCACGATGGACGACCCGCGCGTCTATCCCTTCGGGCGCTTCCTGCGACGCACCAGTCTCGACGAGATTCCGCAATTTGTAAACGTGCTGATCGGCGAGATGAGCGTTGTCGGCCCGCGGCCGCACCTGCCGCAGCATGACGACGAGTTCAGCCGCATCGCACGCGCCTACCGCGGCCGTGCGCTGGTGAAACCAGGCATCACCGGCCTCGCGCAGGTGCGGGGCTATCGGGGGGAGATCAACGACTCGGAAAAATTGCACCGCCGCGTCTATTGGGACCTTTATTATGTGACCCACTGGACGTTGCTATTGGACATCCAGCTCATCGTCCGCACCGCGTGGCTGGTGCCGTTTCCGAACGAGGCGGCTTATTGATCTCCGGGTGCCCTCCGCCGCGGCGAAGGGCGGCGGCATCCGTCAGGATTCTCCTGTGTTTGGATGCTGGGGCGAGACGGGCATGGAGCGAGGGATCCGACCGGCCGCGTTCCGAACGGAGATTGCGTCGCGTCCCGGCGGCGGTTTGGCTCGCCGCGCGCATGAAAAAAAATTTTGCCGCCGTCAGGGAACGGCTCCGTCGCCTGGTGCTGACGGTGGCGGTTGGGGGCTGCGCCCTGGCTGGCGGCGGGCTTCGCGCGGCGGAGGTTACGCTGGACATCCCGGTGTTTGCCGGTGGCTATGGCACGGCTTTTTACGAAGAGACCGCACGGCGGTTCGAAGCGGTGCGGCCTGGCGTCAAGATCAGCCTCTACGGCGATCCGCGGGTGGCGGACAAAGTGCGCGTGCGAGTGATGGACGGGCATCTGCCCGACGCCGTTCTCACGTCCAATCTGCTCTGGCCGGTGTTGATCCGCGCGGGCAAGGTGCGCGATCTCACCACAGCGCTCGCCGGGCCGAACTGGGAGGGCGATGCGCGCTGGGGTGACACCTTTGTCCCCGGCGCGACGGAGGCGTGGCGGGTGGACGGCGGCATCTACGGCCTGCCCTTCGCCTATGCGTGCTGGACGATCTTTTACGACAAGGAACTGTTTCGCGCACACGGCTGGGAGGTGCCGCGCACATGGGAGGAGTTTTTTGTGCTCTGCGAGAAAATCCGCGCCACCGGTCTCGCGCCGTTCAGCCTGCCCGGCACGCGTTGGCTCTATGCTGATGCGTTTTTGCGGGCGGCCAGTCACAATCTCCTCGGTGATGCGGCCTGGCGCACGTTGGGCGAGCCGGCCGCCGTCGGCGCGCGGCTCGACCCGCGCTATCTGCGTGCGGCGGAGATTTTGCAGCGCATCACCCAGCGCGAGACCGTGAAAGGCTGGGAGGGTGAATCGCACACCGGGGCCCAGCAGGCCTTTCTCGCGGGACGTGCGGCGATGACGGTGTCGGGCTCGTGGTTCGTGAACGAGATGCGCGGAAAACTGCCGCCGGGATTTGAGCTGGGGGCGATGAATTTCCCGGTGTTTGCCGACGGCGCGGCGGAGGCCAGCACGATCCAGACAGGCAGCGACTGTTTCTTCGTCCTGGCCACCGGCGATCCGGAACGCGAGCGGCTGACGGTGGACTTTCTGCGGTACCTGACGTCGCGGGCACGGGCGGAGGCGTTCGTCCGGAGCACGGATGCACCGGTCGCGGTGCGCGGCGTGCCGGCCGCAGCCTACTCGCCCCTGATGCAGGACACGGTGGCCATGATCGCGCAGGCCAGGGCGGCGTTCAACGTCCCGCAGGAAATGCTCCAGCCACCGGCTTTGCGGCAGGCGCTGGTGGATGCGAGCCAGTTGCTGACCGGCGGAAAAATTACGCCGCGTGAATTTGGCGAGCGTCTCGAGGCGGCCGCGGCGGCCGACCGTGCCCGTGCCGCGGAGCCGGATCGCGTGGACGTGAAACACGGCTGGGCGGCGGCCGGCCTGCTCCTTGGGCTCTCGGCAGTGGCGGGATGGCTGGGCTGGGAGCGGTTGGGAAAATTGAAAGGAAGGACGGGGAGGGTGCCCGCCCGCCGTGCGGGTTCGCAGCCGGTGGGCGCGGGTGACGAAGGTGAGGCCGGCGCCGAGACGGGTGCGGCCAACGCGGGCGCGGAGTTTCTCGGGCCGTTGCGGGGGAGTTTTGCGCTGGGATTTGTCGGGCCGGCGTTCGCGCTCTACGCGGCGTTGGTGCTGCTGCCGGGCGTGGCGGCGCTGGCCGGGGCATTCACCCGGTGGGATGGTCTGGGCGAAGGAGGATGGGCGGGGCTGTTCAACTTCAAGTGGCTGCTGCTGGAGAGCGACACGTTCTGGCACGCGCTGGGCAACAACCTCTGGCTGATGCTGGTGCCGGCACTGCTGGTCGTGCCGGTGGCTCTCCTGTTTGCCGCGCTCATCCATCGCGGCGTGTGGGGGGCCGATATTTTCCGCGCCGTGCTCCTGTTTCCCAATCTGCTCGGCGGCATTGCGGCGACGCTGCTCTGGATGAACGCCTATACGCCGCACGGCGGGCTGGTCAACGCGACGCTCATCAAACTGGGACTGGGAGGATTTGCGGACTTTGCCTGGCTGGCGCCCGATCATCTCTACCTGGCCCTAATTCCCATCTACTTGTGGATGGCGTGCGGTTTCAACCTCGTGCTTTATCTCGCCGCCATGCAGGGCGTGCCGGCGGAGCTCTATGAGGCGGCGGAGCTGGACGGGATGCCGGCATGGCGGCAGTTTTTCAGCATCACGCTGCCGCTGATCCGGGAGGTGATCGTAGTATCCGCAGTGTTTCTGCTCATCGGCGGGCTCAATGCCTTCGAGCTGGTCTGGCTGCTCACCTCGCAGAACCCGACGACCGCCACGCACACGCTCGGCACCATGATGGTCACGGCCATGTTTCAGGAAATGCAGATGGGCCGCGCGACCGCCATTGCGGCGGTGATGTTCGGCCTCGTCCTGCTGGGCAGCGCGGCGGTGATGCGCGCGTGCCGGCGCGAGCCGGTGGAGATGTGATCATGAAAATTTCCCGCACGCTCGCCTTTCTCTCGCTCGCCGGCTACGCGCTGTGGGTCGTCCTGCCCATGGTCTGGGTGGGCTGGTCGTCGTTCAAGACGGACGATGCGATCTTCCGTGACGCGTTCGCGTTGCCGGCGGCCGGGGAGTGGCAGACGGCGAACTACACGCGGGCGTGGCACGAGGCGCGGTTTGGCGAGTATTTTCTCAACAGCGTGGCCGTCACCCTGTCGTCGGTCGCGCTCATCACCCTGTTCGGCGCGATGGCGGCCTACGCGCTGGCGCGGTTCGCGCATCCGCTCGGGCGGGCGGTGTTCTGGCTGTTTCTCGCAGGCCTGATGCTGCCGGCCCAGCTGGCGATGGTGCCGTTGTTTTTCGAGCTGCGCGCGCTCGGGCTGCTCAATTCGCTGCCGGGGCTGGTGCTGGTCTACACCGCGAACGGGCTGCCGTTCGCCATTTTCATTCTCGCCGGATTTTTCCGCTCGTTGCCGCGGGCGCTGCACGAGGCGGCGGTGATGGACGGATGTTCGGAGGCCGGCGCGTTCTGGCGCGTCATGCTCCCGCTGGCGCGACCGGGTCTGGTGACGGTGGCGATCTTTCAGTTCATTGGCGTGTGGAAGGAGTATTTTTTCGCGTTCCTGCTGGTGAACGGCGATCCGGCGGGCGGTGCACGCACACTCCCGCTCGGGCTGGCCAACCTGGCCATCACTGCGCAATACCGTGCCGACTACGGGATGCTTTTTGCCGGGCTCGTGCTCGTGACGCTGCCGATCCTCGCGGTTTATGTTTTGCTGCAAAAACACCTTGTCAAAGGTGTGACGGCCGGCGCCGTAAAAGGGTAGGCCAATGGGCGAAAGGAACAAAAGGGAGGGATGGTCAGTAAGAGGATTGGGCCGGTTGGTTTCCATTGCCTGAACCGGACGGTGGCGTTTGGGTGGGTGGGCCATGCCTTTGTCCCCCGCGATTTTTCCGCCGCCGCTGGAGCACTACGGTCCGTTCGCGGGCGGCCTGTTCGACACGCTGGCCGCACGTGCGCACGCGGAGCCGTTTAACGTCGTCGCCACAGGGATTTTTCTGCTGGCGATTCTTCACACGTTCCTGACGGCGAAGTTTCGGCATTGGGCTCACGTGGCCGAGGCGGAGCATGCCGCGCGGCTCAGGGCACTCAGTGCGCCGGCGACCGCCGGCCCCGACTCGGACGGCGACGGCGTGCCGGACGAGGTGAGCTTCAAGGGGCAGGTGCTGCATTTTCTGGGCGAGGTCGAGGCGGTGTTCGGCCTTTGGGCGGTTGTGCTCGTGGGGGCGCTGATCTGGGCGAAGGGCTGGGGGGTTGTGACGGATTACATCGGACATCAGGTGAATTTTACCGAACCGATGTTTGTCGTCATCATCATGGCGCTGGCCTCGACGCGGCCGGTGCTCCGGCTGGCCGAGCAGGGATTGCGTGCCGTCGCAGGACTGGGACGCGGCACGGTGATGGCGTGGTGGCTGGCGATTCTCGTCGTGGGGCCGGTGCTCGGGTCGTTCATCACCGAGCCGGCGGCGATGACGATCGCAGCGTTGTTGCTGGCGCGGCAGTTTTACTCGCACCGACCGTCGGCCCGACTGGGCTATGCGACGCTTGGCCTGCTGTTTGTCAACGTGTCGGTGGGCGGTACGCTGACGCATTTTGCTGCTCCGCCGGTGCTGATGGTGGCCGCGCCGTGGGGGTGGGGGACGAGCCATATGCTCGCGCACTTTGGCTGGAAGGCCCTCGTGGGCATTGTCGTGGCGACCGGGGTTTACGCGGTGGGTTTCCGCCGGGAGTTCGCCGCGCTGGAGGCCGGACGCCAGCTCACGGCGGGCAGCATGGCCGAGGCCGGCGACGCGCGCCCGGTGCCGGCGTGGATCACCGGCACGCATCTGGCGTTTCTCGGCTTCACAGTGCTGGTGGTGCATTATCCACCGCTCTTCGTGGGCGGGTTTTTGTTCTATCTCGCGTTCGCGCAGGCCACGGCGCACCACCAAGGCAAGCTCGACCTGCGACCCGCTTTGCTGGTGGGATTCTTTCTGGCTGGGCTGGTCGTCCACGGCGGCCTGCAAGGCTGGTGGATCGAGCCGGTGCTGCGCGGGCTGAGGGAGGGGCCGCTGTTTCTCAGTGCGACGGTGCTGACCGCGTTCAACGACAATGCGGCCATCACCTACCTCGCCACCCTGGTGCCGGGCTTCACTGATGCGCTGAAATACGCCGTGGTCGCCGGCGCGGTGGCCGGCGGCGGTCTGACGGTGATCGCCAACGCTCCCAATCCGGCGGGCCAGACAATCCTTCAGCGATTTTTCCCTGATGGCGTGTCGCCGTTGGGCCTGTTCCTTGGCGCGTTGCCGCCAACGGTGATCGTGGCACTATGCTTTTGGCTGCTGTGAAATTTTCGTCGCGGCTTCGCGGGTGGCGCGGTCAAATGCAGCTTGCGACCATAGATTATTGCTCCTACAGAATACTATCATTCCGATGACTTTGAATGTGCGTATATCTGGAATTATCCTCATCAGCACCATTTTGCCCGGATGGTGGGAAGGCAAAACAAGGGGTGCTGCAGGTGTTTGTTTGGGACTGCTGGCAGGGCTGACATTGTCCCTTATTTGCATTTGGGTTTACCGCACTTCGATGAATTAATTTGTTGGACAAAGAAGGGATATGGTTGGCGAAGCATCGGACGATTAACAACGTTATCCTGTGGTTATGGCTTCCCCTTATTTTATTTGGACCAGCGTTGCTATCCGTGTTTGTCATGCATCGGATTTTTGACCGCCCTCAATAGCGCGCCATTTCAGGCTCGATCCGGTCGGCCCAGGCGGCGATGCCTCCGGCGACGTTGCTCACCGTGGAAAAGCCCTTCGCGCGTAGGAACTCCGTCACACGCAGGCTGCGCCCCCCATGGTGGCAGTGGATGAGCAGGTGTTTGTCGCGCGGCAACGTGGCGAGATGCTCGGGGATCTGACGCATCGATATGTGCTCGGCGGCGGCAATGCGGCAGATGGACAGCTCATGCGGCTCGCGCACATCTATGAGCACGACGGCGGCGGGCTGCGTGTCGAGCAGGCGTTTGGTTTCTTCGACGGAAATTTCGAGCGGGCAGTCGGCGGGATTCATGGTGGCGGAGGCGGCGGGTGCGGTGGCGCAGGTGAAGTCGTAGTTTTCCGCGCGCAGCTCGCGGATGGTCGGCGCGCTTCCGCATACGGCGCAGGCGGGGTCGCGCGGGAGGGCGAGGGTACGGGTGGTTTGGGCGAGCGCGTCGTAGGCGAGCAGGCGGCCGACGAGCGGCTCGCCGAAACTGGCAATGAGCTTCACCACCTCGAGCGCCTGCATCGCACCGATGACGCCGCAGAGCGCGCCGAGCACGCCGGCCTCACCGCAGTTGGGCACGGTGCCGGCGGGCGGAGGAGTGGGAAACAGGCAGCGGTGGCACGGTCCGCCGAGGTGCGGCGCGAAAACGGCCACCTGTCCCTCAAACTTGAACACGCTGCCAAACACGAGCGGCCGGCGCGTGAGCACGGCACCGTCGCTGGCGAGGTAGCGGGTGGGAAAATTGTCGGTGCCGTCCACAATGACATCGTAGCTGGCAAAGAGCGCGAGGGCGTTGGCGGCGGTGATGCGCTCCGGGTGTTCGAGTACCGTGATATGCGGATTGGTGGCGCGAAGCCGGGCGGCGGCGGAGGAAACTTTGGGCCGGCCGATGCCGGAGTCGTCGTGAAGGAGTTGGCGTTGAAGGTTGTGGGCCTCGACGCGGTCGAAGTCCGCGATGCCGAGCGTGCCCACGCCGGCGGCGGCGAGATAGAGGGCGGCCGGGCTGCCGAGTCCGCCCGCGCCGAGCACGAGCACGCGGGCGGCACCGAGCCGTTGCTGTCCCACGAGACCGATCTCGGGCAGGAGGAGATGCCGGCTGTAGCGGGCCAGTTCGGCGGGGCTGAGAGCGGAGGCCATGGTGGGCGCAAGGAACGCGGTGAGCGTGCGGCGTGCAAGCCTGTAGCCGGGATCGCTGCCTCCGGTCGGTGAGCGTCGCTGGAGGTTTCATGGCGATGCGGCGCTGGGTTGCCGCTGGAAAAACCGGGACACGGCACCGGGGCAACGTCCCCGCTGCGAGAAAGCTGCATCAATGCAAATGAAATTGCGCCGGCGTTCTCTGGTGCTGCAAGCTGCGCGCATGGCTGAAAATTTCATTGTCATCATTGCCGGCGGAAAGGGCGAGCGCTTCTGGCCACAGAGCCGTGCGCACCGGCCCAAGCACCTGCTGCCGATCGTGGGTGACACGCCGCTGCTGGCGCAGACCCTAGCGCGGGTGCGACCGCTGGTGCCGGTAAACAATATTTTTGTCATCACCAGCGCAGTGCAGGCGAAGGCGGTCGCGGCGGTGTGCCGGCCTTTCAAGCTGCCGGTGGCAAACGTGGTCGCCGAGCCGGTGGGCCGCGACACCGCGCCGGCCGTCGGGCTGGCGGCGGCGCTGGTCGCGGCGCGTGATCCGGAGGGCGTGTTTGCCGTGCTGCCAGCCGACCACGTCATTCACGACACGCAGGCGTATCGGGCGGATTTGCGCGCCGCCTTTGCGGCGGCGGCCGGCGGCGAAGTGTTTGTGACGATCGGCATCAAGCCGCACGAGCCGGCGACAGGCTTTGGCTACGTGCAGCGCGGCGCGGCATGGAAGAGTTTTGCCCGGCGCAAATTATTTCGGGTGCGGCGTTTTGTGGAGAAGCCGTCGCTGGCCGTCGCGCGCCGTTACCTCGCGGCGGGAGATTTCCTGTGGAATGCCGGGATGTTTGTCTGGGGCGCGCCGGCGGTGGAACGGGCGCTCGCCCGCCATGCGCCGGAACTGCACGCAGGCCTGGCGCCGGTGCGCGCCGCGCTGGTGGCAGGCCGTGCGTTGGGGCCGGTGTTGAAAAAGGTTTATCCGAAGCTCGCGAAAATTTCGGTGGATTATGCGCTGCTGGAAAAGGCAGACAACGTGGTCGTGCTGCCGGCGGCGTTCGACTGGGATGACGTGGGCGCGTGGCCGGCGGTCGCGAAGCATTTTAAGCCTGACGCGGCGGGCAACGTCACCTGCGGACGCGTGTTGGTCGAGCAGGGGCGCCGCAATCTCGTCTTCTCCGCAGGCGGGCATCTCGTAACTGTGGTCGGGGCCGACGACCTGATCGTCGTCCATACGCCCGACGCCACCCTGGTCGTGCCGAAGGCGCGCGCGCAGGACATCAAGGCGCTGCTCAAGCGCGTCGAGACCGAGACGGACGGCGAGAAATGGCTATGAACGCCATGGCCGAGATTGTCGCGGCCCGACTTGGGCGGGATGAGACGGCTACTGCCGGTCCACCGGAACCCGGCGACAACGGGCCGCCGTCCATTTCCTCATGATGCGCTGTCTCGGCATAGATCACGGCACGCGCCGCATCGGGCTCGCGTTTGGTGACGAGCTGGGTGTGGCCACCCCGCTGCCGGCGCTCACGGCGGCTGAGCCGGCGGCGCGTTGGGCCGCGCTGCTGGCAGTGGCGCGCGAACGGCGGGTGACCGACCTTGTGCTTGGCCATCCGCTGAACATGGACGACACCGCCGGCCCGAAGGCGAAGGAGGCCGAAGCGCTGGCGGAAAGGCTGCGTGCGGCCCTCGGTTTGCCGGTGCATCTGGTGGATGAGCGGCTCACGTCGCACGAGGCGGAGGCGACGATCCCAAAAAAACAGCGCCGTGCTGTGCGCGCCAGCGGCATGATTGATTCACGCGCCGCGACGCTCATTCTGCAGGACTTTCTCGACATGCAATTTCCTCAGCCCGAACTGGAGCTGCCGTGAGTCAAAGCGGTGGCGGGACTTGGCTTGGAGGTAGGCAAGGCGCCGCGTGACCACCGCAGGCAGGTTGCGCGCACGGCTTGCCTCCGATACGGCGGTCGCGCAGACTGGGCGAGTGATCGCCTCCGTCGTTTTCCGAAACTTTAAGGCTTTGCGTGATGCGCGCGTGGCGCTCGCGCCGTTCAATCTGCTGATCGGCCCCAATGGCTCGGGCAAGACCAGCCTGATCGAGGCGGTCTTGCGCCTGTGTGCGCTGGCGCGGCTTCCGCTCGGTTCACCGCCGGCCAACGGCGCGCGCCGGGCGGACGGGCCGGAGATCGAGTTTCATTTCACCGCACCCTACGACGGGCTCGAAGCCACGCTTCGCTGTGTGTCAGAAAATGTCTGCGACCTGCTGCAGGTTGTTCCACGTCCTGGCGGCGGCGGTGCGGACGACTGGGCCGGCCTGCGGGCGCGGCTGCTACGGGTCCGTAGCTACCTGCTGGACCATTATGCGATCACCGCGCCTGCGGCGCTGGCGAATGGCACGGAGCTGGCGGGCAACGGTGGCAATCTCGCCGCCGTGCTCGCCGCCCGCGCCCGCGCCCAGCCTGAGGCATTCGCGCAATTTCGCGCGGAAGTGACCCGGGTGCTGCCCGAATACGACGATCTCCGCTTCGCCGAGCGGCCCGATGGCACCGTCGAGCTGCTGGTGCGGCTCGCCGATGGCGGCGAGATCGTCGCCGCTGAAAATCTCTCCCAAGGCACGCTTTACACGCTGGCGATGCTCGCGCTTGCGTTTGACCCCGCGCCACCGCCCGTGGTGTGCATTGAGGAGATAGACCGCGGCATCCACCCGCGTCTGTTGCGGGAGGTACGCGATGCGTTCTACCGTCTCAGCCATCCGCAGGCGACCGGGCTGACACGCACGCCGGTGCAGGTCATCGCCACGACGCAGTCGCCCTACCTGCTCGATCTTTTTCGCGATCATCCCGAGGAGGTTATCATCGCCGAAAAACATGGCCGGGCCGCGACCTTTTCCAAGCTAAGTGACCGCGCCGACCTTGCCCAGCTGCTGACCGAAGGTTCGCTGGGCGACATGTGGTTCGCCGGCATCCTCGGCGGCGTACCGGAAGAAAAATGAAACTGGCCATTCTGAGCGAATCACCGGCCGACGAAGCCGCCATCGCCGTGCTCGCGAGCGCTGTGCTGGGAGGACCGTTCGAGCGGGTGCAACCGGCATTGCGCGCGCGCGGCTGGCCCAATGTAGCCCAGGTTCTCCCGGCTGTCATCCGTCATCTACATTTCAACACCCGCGCCGACGCGCTCATCGTGGTCGTGGACAGCGACGACTCACCCGTCCACACCGCGCGGCATGATGCGCCTGGTTACTTTCACCCGCTCTGCCGCCTGTGCCGGCTGCGGGCGATATTCCGGCAGACGGTCAAAAACCTCCCGCCTGCCCGCGGCCGTGAGGGCGTGCTGCGCGGCGCGGGTGTTGCCGTGCCCGCCATCGAGGCCTGGCTGCTCTGTGGTCGTGACCCGGCGGTGACAGAGGCAGCATGGCAAGATGGCCAAACCGCCGGCCATATGCCCTACACCCGGGCCGAGCTGAAGTGGCGTACCTACGGCACCGACCGTCCGAGCCTGCCACACGAGACGCGATACGCGGTCGAGGCCGCCAAACGGCATAGCCGTGATCCGCGCCGTTTGGAAAACGACTTCCCTGGCTTCGCCGCGTTAGCGCATGACATCCGCAGTTGGGTTAAGCCAATGGCTGGAGTTTAAAAGTGGGTTTCCAAGAGCAGCAGATAACTTCCGGGCCCACGCCCGGCCAATAGAATTGAGGTGGAACATAGGCAGGGAAAATAGTTTATAAAAGCTTATAAATAAACCGTCGATATATCACCAACAATCTGCCTCATTCGCTACCATCCCATTCCGACCATGCCCTCCGAGACGAACTTCGAGCTAATCACGACCGTGCTGGCGACGGCGGATGCGTTTCTGCGCGAGGGCCCCCGGTTGTTCAAACCGTTCGGTCTCACGAGCGCACAATACAACGTCCTCAATGTCCTTGCCGAGTCTGCCGCGCCCGGCGGCCTGAGCCAGCGTGAGCTGAGCGATGAGCTGGTGGTGGACCGTTCGAATGTCACCGGTTTGCTGGACCGGATGGAAAAGGCCGGCTGGGTGCGCCGCGATGACGACCCGGCCGACCGTCGCATCTACCGCGTGCGCCTCACTAACGAAGGTCGGAAGCTCTGGGAAAACATTGCCCCTCGTTACGAGGCCGTGGTCACGCAAATCACGCACGGCCTGACCGAGCGGCAGGCGCGCGACACGCTCGCGGTGCTCTCCCGACTCAAGTCCGCCTCATCGCAGTGGAAGACCCCGGCCTAAGCCACAGACGGAGCATCATCAACCCCATCCGACTTCCAACGGAGAAACCAACGATGAACATCCAAAACGATCTCGACCTGCTGAAACGCCGTCTGGGCTTCCTCGAAAACGAGCTGGCGCAGGCGCGGCGGCAGTTGCAGAAGCTTGAAGAGCGCGAGTGGTCGGGGAAGGCCGGATTGGTGCCGCTGTCAATTGAGCCATCCTTTACGACCATCATCGCGGGCGGGGTGACAGTGCCAGTTCCCGGGGCCAAACCGTTGGGGCCAACGGGTTCCACCCTGCCGGTCGCTTTGCCTGTGGCCCAACGGCCGGTGGCCGAGCCGCCGCCGTTGCCAACTTTCCTCACCGGACAGCCAGCGCCCCACCGCGTGCCGTCCGCGTTTGAGCCGTTACCCGGGGTGGCGTCGCATGACGAGCGCGACAAGGAGGAGCCGGCCGCATCTGCGGGGCCATCGGAATTGCGGTCATGGCTTGAGCGCCTGCAACTTTGGCCGCCGAGCGGCGAGGGCAACGTGGAGGCACGGCTTGGAGCCTGGTGGGCGACACGCATCGGCACGCTGTTCATCGTAATGTGCATTGTATTTTTCGGCATCTACGTTTCCCAAGGCACTCCGCCGTGGGTGCGTTTCATCGAGCTGCTGGCGGTGTCGGCTGGTGTCGCCGGGCTGGGTCTCTGGCTGGAGCGCAAGATTGAGAAATTTGGCGCCGTTGTCTTCGCGGGCGGGCTGGCGTTGATCTACTACTGCGCGTATGCCGGTTACGCGGTGAAGACGGTGAAGATTTTTGACAACGTGGTGCTCGCGGCAGGCGCGCAGCTCGCCGCCGTTGCGCTGCTGGCGGGGGCGGCGGTGTGGCGGCGTTCGCCGCTGATCGCGTCGATGGGCGTGGCGCTGGGCTTCGTGACGGCATGGTTCTCTCATGCGGAGGGCCTGCACGAGCTCGCGCTCGGCGCGGCCTGGCTTCTGGCAGCCGTCGCCGTGGTGTTTCATCGCTGGCAACGCTGGGAGGCACCGTCGGTGCTCGCGCTGCCGGCGACATACGCCATTTATGCGCTGGTGCTGGCGCGCGACTGGCTGGGCAACCTCGCCCCGGTCCCGGCGCGTGGGTGGGTCTGGCTGCTGCTGGCAGCGGCGGGGTCAATGTTCTTTGCGCGCGACTGGCGGGACCGGCGGGTGAAGGCGGCGGAAGTGACAGCGGGCGAGTGCTGGTTTCAGGGAGCGAACTCCACCCTGCTGCTGCTCGCCGGCTTGGTGACGGCCTGCACACTCTACCGCCCGCAGCTGGGCGAGTTTTACTTCGGCGCGGCGGCTTTGCTCGGGCTCGGGGCATGGTTGCGGCGGCGGCAGGTCGAGGGCGATGTCGTCGGTGCGATGCTGCTGGCGAAGGCGTCGGGTGCGTTCACGCTCGGTGTGATCGAGCATGGCCATGGCCGCACCATCGCGCTCGCACTGCTCGTGCAGGCGTGGGTGATGCTGGCCTGCGCCCAGCGGCTGGCATCGCGCGTGCTGGGCTGGGGCGCGGGCCTTGTGGCCTTGGTGGCGTGTCTGTTTTTTGTGCGTCATACACTGAACGCGGTGGACGCGCTCTCCGCTGCGGCCGCCAGCGCGGTGCTGTTTGTGGCGGGTCTGGCACTGTTCGCGGCCGAGGCGGCGCGGAGACTCGTGCCGGAGAAGAACCCTGACACGCGCCAAGCGGTCGAGGCCGTCGGCGCGACTCTCGCGGGCACGCTCGGCACGCTGGCGCTGACGAACTGGCGGCCTGAGGCGTGGACCCCGACATGGGCGGCAGCACTGGCATTGGTGCTCACTGCGGCCGGCGCGGCCCGACGAGCATGGGGGCCGGCGCTGGCCGGGGTGCTCGTGTTGCTCGCCGGCAACGGACTGCTCGCGCAGTTCGCGTTGCAAACCGAGCCGGGCGGGGCGACCCTGTGGTGGAATGCGCTCACTGCGCTTGCACCCACGGTCGCGCTCGGGGCGGCGTTGGGCGGCCGTCGGCTGGCGGAGAAAGCCGGTACATCGGGGGTGGAGCTGGCCGTGGCGGGCGTGGGAGCATGGGCGCTGGCGGTCGTCGGCGCGGTGCTGGTGGGCTTCAACCAATGGTCCGGCGTGTGGCCGCTCGGCGCTGCCGTGCTGCTGGCGCTCGGTCTGGCGCTCGCGGGGCCGGTGCTGCCCACGCGGCGGCTGCCGTGGCTGGCGACGCTCGCGGCGGGGGCCGGCGTGACGCTGTGGCTCTGGCAAAATGCGGCGGCGGAGCCACGGGCGGCATTGGTGACGACGGCGGCGGGGCTGTGGTTGCTGCCCGTGGGCTTGGCGGCCTGGCCGCGACAGGCGGCGTTTTTGCAACGCGAACCGGCGGTGGCCACGTTGCGCGTGGTGCAGCTCGCCCTGGCCACTGTCGTCACGCTCAAGACCGGGGGCGTTTTTTTCCATGGTACCGAACTGGTGCTGGTGTTCGCCCTGCTCGCGCTGGGTGTCGGCTCGCTCATGTGGTGGCCGGGGATTGCGGCGGCGTTGCCGATGTCGTGGGCGTTTTGGATCGTAGCGGGAGTGACGGCGGTGGCGGAGAGCGTCGGCTGGCGCGGGACGACTGATGCCCCGGCATTGCCCACGCTGGCGGCGCTGCTGGTGTGGTTGCCGGCATGGACGTTGACGCATGCGCGGAAACTCCCGGTGTTTGGCGCGGGTGAGGCTACTTGGCGGCGGGTGGGCGTCGGCGTGCAGGTAACGCTGGCGACGGTGGGTGCGGTTCTGACGGGTTTTGCCTATTATCACGCGGCGGGGCGGCTGGAAATTTTAGTCGCGGCCGTGGCGGTGGCGGCACTGGCATTGCGTGCGGGCAGGATTGCCGCCGCACGCAAGAGCGCGACCGTGCTGTCTGGGTTGGTGGCGCTGACAGCCTTCGGCTCGGTGCTGGATCACGTGGCCGAGGGCTGGGGCGAAGGGCTGGCGGCGGTCGGCCTGGTGGCCGCCACGTTGATCGCCGAGCCGCTCGTGCTGGCGGGCGGGCCGCGCGCGCTGACCCGCGAGGAGCGCAGTCGTTGCGCATGGGTGTCCGGCCTCGCCGGGCTTGTGCTTGCGTTTTTTGCGCTGTGGGCACAACGGCGCGACGGGGTGCTGCATGCCTATGTCACGGTCGGCTGGGGCGTGGCGGCCATCGCCGTGTTTCTCATCGGACTGTTCGCGCGGCTGCGGCCTTACCGGCTGCTCGGGCTGGCCGGGCTGGCGCTGTGCGTGCCGCGGGCGTTTGTGGTGGACCTTGATTCGCCGCTGCACCGCATCATTGCGTTTTTCGTGCTCGGCGGCGTGCTATTGTGGGTGGGATTTTCCTACCACCGCTTCCGGTATTTGCTCACCGAGCAGCCGGAAAAAGCGGCAACGGGCTCTGCATCGGTTGCTGCAATCAAAACCAAACCGGAGGACAAAACATGAAGACATTCGAGGAACGCTTGCGGCAGGAGTCGGCGGGTTGGGTCGCCGATGGCCTGCTCTCGGCGGAACAACAGGCCGTGCTGCTGGCGCGGCATCCCGAAGGCGAGGGTGGCGGGAGATTTCTCGCGGTCCTCACCAGTGTGGGTGGCGTGCTGGTGCTGGCGGGCGTGTGCCTGCTCATCAGCGCGAACTGGCAGGCCATCGGCGACTGGACGAAAATCCTCGGGCTGGTCGCTCTGCTGGTCGGGGCCAATGTGGCGGGCTGGCGCTGCCAGGTCTCGCCGGGCCGCTGGCCAGGTCTCGGCGACGTTTGTTTTATGGTCGCTGCGGGGCTGTTTCTCGCGGGCATCGCGCTGGTGAGCCAGATTTTCCACCTGAACGCGCGGCCGGCGACCGGGGTGTTCATCTGGTGGCTGGGCATCATGGCCGTGCCGTGGCTGACGGGATCGAAGGCCGCGCAGTTTATGAGCACAGCGGCGTTGCTGACGTGGTTGGGCTGGGAGATGCAGACGCCGGGCTCGTGGCTCGTGCTGGCCAACACCCACCGCTGGTGGAGCGAAACCTGTTCGTTTTTCGCGGTGCTGACCCTGCTTACTCTGGCCATCTGGTTTGCGGGGCTGGCGTTGCGTGGCACACAGCACGAAGTATTTGCGGGTCTGCACGAGAAATGGGGAGCGGCGCTGACCTGCCTCGGCCTTTATCTGCTTGGCTTCGTGCGCCATGACTGGGACTGGCAGAACCGCACGGTGCCGGCCGGTGCGACTTGGCTGCCACTGGCGCTGGCCGGGGTGCTCGTCGTCCTGGCCGGCTGCGGGGCGTGGCGGCAGAGCCGCCGCGAAGTGTGGGCGATCGCGCCTTGGCTCGGGCTGGCGTTGGTGGCGATTGGCTCTGTCTATCTCAGGTGGGATGTGGGCGACGGCGGCTGGCTCTGGAGCGTGCTCGCGTGGGTTTCACTCTTTGGGCTGAACCTTGGCATGATTCACGCCGGCCTCGCCACCGGGCGCGCGGGCTGGATCAACCTCGGCATCGGCTTCATCGCGCTTAACATTCTGACGCGCTACTTCGACCTGTTCGGCACGATGTTGGAGGGCGGGCTGTTTTTTGTGCTCTCCGGCGCGCTGGTGCTGTCGCTGGGAATATTTCTCGAACGCAAACGGCGCGCGCTCCTCCGCGGGCTGCGCGCCAAACCGGAGGAAATAACATGAAACAACAAAAATGGCTCTGGGTGGTGGTGGCGGCGCAGGCGCTCTTCCTGATCACTTGGGCTGGCTGGCACCATTATCTGCGTGCCACCGCGCCGACGATCCGGCTGAAAACGAGGCCGGTGGATCCACGCGACATCCTGCGCGGCGACTACATGATTCTGAATTATGACATCAGCCGGCACGCCGTCCCGTCGGGCTGGACCGAAGGCAACAGCCGTACTGTCTTTGTGGTCTTCAAAATTGCAGATGGCTGCGGGGTGATTGACGAAATTTTACTGAACGAACCTCCCGCCGAAGACAAGCGGCTGTGCGCGCAGGCCGAGGCATGGGGCGATTCCATGCCGCAGGGAGACCCGTCGCGTCAGCTCCGCCTTACCTATGGCATTGAGCGGTTCTTCGTGCCCGAGGGCAAAGGCCAGCCGCGCTTCAAGACCTTGGAGGTCGAGGCGGCCGTTAGCCTGGCGCACCGGCTTTACCTCAAGCGTGTGCTGCTCGACGGGAAACCCTACCCGTGAGTGCATGACGCACGGAAAGCGTTGAAATATTTCCGGCGTCCGTTCGCATTGGCACCGACCTGTGATGCGCCCTTCCTATTTTTCCCGTCGTTCCAACCTGCCTTGGGTCCTTGAGCCGCTCGTCCACCTGTTTGGGTGGCTCTGCTACCGGCTGCGCGTGCGCGGCGTGGAAAATCTTCCGACCGGCGGTGCGCTGCTTGTCGCCAATCATCTATCCTACGCGGACGTGATCGTGATGCAGCTCGCATGTCCCCGGCCGTTGCGCTATGTGGGCCACGAGGAACTGCTGGGACAGAACTGGTTTTTCCGGCTGGCGTTTCGCACGGCAGGCGTGATCCCGGTGTCGGCCGCCAACGCCCTCGCCGGGACGCGGCGGGTGGCGGCGGCGTTGGCGGCAGGCGAGCTGGTGCTGCTGTTTGCCGAGGGCTCGATCTCACGCACAGGCCAGCTCATGCGGCTGGAGCGGGGCTTTGAGCTGATGGCGAGGAAGGCCGGCGTGCCGGTCGTCCCCGTCGTGCACGACGGGTTGTGGGGCTCGCTGCTCTCGTTTTCGCAAGACCGCTACCTGTTCAAGCGCCCGCAGCTCGCGCGCACCGAGGTCGGAGTGACCTTTGGCCGGCCGATCCCGGCGGGGGAGGCAACGGTTGCGCGTGTGCGCGAGGCTCTGCTCGACCTCGGCGCGGAGGCGTTTGGCGAGCGGGAGCAGTTGCATCGCCATCTCGGGGGCGAGATCGTCCGTGCGCTGGCGCGGCGGCCGGGACGCGTGCAGCTGGTGGATCGCACGGCGGAGCGCCGCGAATTGTCCGCCGCGGAGCTCCTCGCTGCCGGCGCGCTGCTGTCGCGCCGCCTGCGGCGGACGACGTCCGCGCGGCGGGTGGGCATCGTGCTGCCGCCCGGCGCGGGCGCGACGGTGGCCAACCTCGCCGTGCTGTGCGCCGACAAGGTGCCGGTCAACCTCAACTTCACCGCCGGCCGCGCCTCACTCGAGGCCTGCCTCCAAAGCGGCGAAATTACCACGATCATCACCGCCGGGACGCTGCGTGAAAAGCTTCCCGATTTCCCCTGGCCGGAGCGCACGCTTGATCTCGGTGCGGAAATCCACGAGGCGGGCGCGGCGTGGCCGTGGTTTCTGGCCGCCTGGCTGTTGCCCGGCGCATGGCTGGTGCGCCTGCTCGGCCTGCCATCGCGGGGGGGCGACACCGAAGCCGGCCTGCTGTTCACCAGCGGCAGCTCAGGCGAGCCAAAGGGCGTCGTGCTCACGCACCGCAATCTCCTCGCCAATTGCGCGCAGATCGCCGCGCTCGGCATCCTGCCCGACGGTGGTCGGCTGCTGGCATGCATGCCGGTGTTTCACAGCTTCGGCTTCACCGCAACGCTCTGGTATCCGCTCCTGTACGGCAGTCAGACCGTCACGCTGCCCAGCCCGCTGGACGCGCGCAAAATTGCCGACGCCATCCGCGACGAGGAATGCACCGCGCTTATCGGGGCCCCCACGTTCCTGCGTCCGCTGCTCCGCAAGGCCGGGCGTGGCGACCTGCGTTCCTTGGAAATCGTCGTTTCGGGCGCGGAGAAACTGCCCGCCGACCTCGCCGAGGCTTTCCGGGAAAAGTTTCACATTGATATTCTCCAAGGCTACGGCCTCACCGAAACCTCTCCGGCCTCCAATCTCAACCGGCCCAATTCCCCGGTCGATGGTTCCAACCCGCCGCAGCCAGGCAAGCGCGCCGGTTCCGTCGGCCGCATGGTCGCCGGCCAGACTGCGCGGGTGCTCGACCCTGCCACCCACACCGCGCTGTCCGCCACCGCCACCGGGCTCGTCGTGCTGCGGGGGGCGAACATCTTCGGTGGCTATCTCGGCGACGAGGCGCGCACGCGTGCGGCGTTTCACGAAGGCTGGTTCATCACCGGTGACCTCGGGCGTTTCGACGAGGATGGTTTTCTCTTCATTGAGGGCCGCCTCTCGCGCTTCTCCAAGATCGGCGGCGAGATGGTGCCGCACGGCACGGTGGAAGCCACTCTGGTCAAGGCGCTCGGACTCGACCCCGGCGAGGGCTATGCGCTCGTCGTCACCGGTGTTCCAGATCCCGGCAAAGGCGAGGCGCTCGTCCTGCTGACGACGCTCGACCTTACCGCCGACACGGTGCGCGACAAACTGAACGCCGCCGGGCTGACCAACCTCTGGATTCCGCGTACCGTCCGCCGGGTGGAAAAAATTCCCATACTCGGCACCGGCAAACTCGACCTCAAGGCCTGCCAGACGCTCGCGCTGGCGTCGTGAGGCGGGGTCACGGTGTGACTGGAGCGGATGAAATAATAAATCGCCCAGAGCCATCCCCAAGCGCAGTCATAACTTCAAGCGTTTGAGGAGGCGGTTCAGCGTTTCCGGACTGATCCGGCCTTAGCCGGACTCATGCAGTTCAATTATTTGAAATGGTGTGCAACTTACTGATTTCCAATGTCAATCTTCAGGAAAACCCATCTGCTATGCAGTTCATTTTTCACTTTTCTCGTGGCCGAAGGAATCCTGTTTCAACTGCATGAGTCCGGCTTAGAACGGACCGGGAGGTGGTTCCGCGCGCGCGAGCGCCCGCGCGTGTTGAAAGCCGGCCAGGCACTGGACGCCGGCAAAATAGGCGATTACGCCGAGCCAGAGGGATCCTTCCCGAAAGGCCAGCCATCCGAGAAAGGCCACGCCGCCGAAGCCCAGCACCGTCGCCACCATGAGGCTGCGCGCCCGGCCCAGCGGGAACCACAGCAGCGAGCACAGGATCTGTCCGCCGTCGAGCGGGTAGATCGGCAGAACGTTGAACAGCAGCAGACCGAGGTTAATGCGCCCGACCTGACGGAGGAACTCCACCGAGTCCGGAGCCGCGCCGCTCCAGTGATTGGCGAGCGCCAGCCGGTTCAGTCCGTAAAACACCGGCAGCAACGCAACATTGACGAGCGGCCCCGCCGCGATGCTCCAAAGCTGCGCCCCGGCCCGCTGCGGGGGATTGACAAACGCCACGCCGCCGAGCGGCCAGAGCACAATCCGGTCGGCCTGCCCGCCCGTCTGCTGGCAGGCGAGCGAGTGGCCGAACTCGTGCAGCAACACAATGCCGAACAGCGCGAGATATTCGTAGATGTTCCAGAGCGGCGAATGGTAAAGGCCCTGCCGAGTTTGGATCGAATAAAGCGCCACGAAAAACCACGACCAGTGGACGGACACCGCAATGCCGCGAAAACGGAAGAGCGGTAACGAGCCGGATGACGAAGGGAGCATCACCCACGTTCGCCGCGCATCTGCCCCAGCACAAGAAATTTAGCCGGCCAAGGCTTCAGCCCTCCGCCGTCCACTTGAGAATCCCGGTGCTCAGCGGCGGCAGCGTGAGGGCGAGGCTCTGGGCGAAGCCGTCGGCGGCGATGTCCTCGGTGGGTTTGCCGCCGTCGTTGCCGAGGCCGCTGCCGCCGTAATACTGGCTGTTGGTGTTGATGACCTCGCGCCAGAATCCCCGGCGGGGCACGCCAATGCGATAACCGTGGCGGATGACGGGCGTGTAGTTGCCGACGATGGCGAAGATCACGCGTTCGTCGCCCGCGAGCCGGAGATAGGAAAAAACGCTTTGCCCGGAGTCTTCGCAGTTGATCCAGCGGAAGCCGCGCGGATCAAGGTCACGGCGGCCGAACGCAGGCTCGGCGACGTAGAGGTGGTTGAGATCGCGCACCAGCAGGCGGAGGCCCTCGTGGTCGAGGTATTGGCAGAGGTGCCAGTCGAGCGAGCGCTCGTGGCTCCACTCACGTGACTGGCCGAACTCGCCGCCCATGAAGAGCAGCTTTTTCCCGGGCCATGCCCAGAGGTGGGCATAGAGCGCACGGAGGTTGGCGGCCTTTTCCACGATGTGCCAGGCCCCCATCTTGTAGAGCATGGACGCCTTGCCGTGGACGACCTCGTCATGCGAGAGGACGGTGATGAAATTTTCCGTGAACTGATAGAGCGCGCCAAAGGTAAGGTCGTGGTGGTACCACTTACGGTGGGCGGGCTCCTTGGAAAAATATCGCAGCGTGTCGTGCATCCAGCCCATGTTCCACTTGAAGTCGAAGCCGAGGCCGCCCTCGGCGACAGGCTGCGTCAGGCCGGGAAACGCGGTGCTTTCCTCGGCGATCATCAGTGCGCCGGGATAATAGTCGTGGACGAGCCGGTTGGTTTCGCGCAGGAACGTGATGGCCTCGAGGTTTTCGCGCCCGCCATGCTGGTTGGGGATCCACTCGCCTTCCTTGCGCGAGTAGTCGAGGTAGAGCATGGAGGCGACGGCGTCCACCCGCAGGCCGTCGAGGTGGTAGCGGTCAAGCCACGCGAGTGCATTGGCGATGAGAAAACCGCGCACCTCATTGCGGCCGTAGTTGAAGATGAGCGTGCCCCAGTCCTGATGCGCACCCTGGCGGGGGTCGGCGTGTTCGTAGAGGTGCGTGCCGTCAAACTCCGCGAGCGCAAAGCTGTCTCGGGGAAAGTGTCCCGGCACCCAGTCGAGAATCACGCCTACGCCGCGCTGGTGCAGGTGGTCCACGAAGAAGCAAAAATCTTCGGGCGTTCCGAAGCGATGGGTGGGGGCGTAGAAACCGGTGACCTGATAGCCCCACGAGCCGTCAAACGGATGCTCCGCCACCGGCAGCACCTCGATGTGGGTGAAGCCCATGTCGGTGACATAATCGGCCAGCAACGGCCCGAGCTCACGGTAGGTGAGCGGTCGGCCGGCATCCTCGAGCTTGCGCTTCCACGAGGCGAGATGGACCTCATAGACCGAGAGGGGTAGGTCGGTCTGGCCGGCCGACGCCTTGCGGCGCTCGAGCCAGGCGGCGTCGCCCCACGCGTGGCGGCGCGGGTTGCACACGATGGCGGCATTGCCGGGCGGCGCTTCAAAGTAGGTGCCGTAAGGGTCGGTCTTGACATTGATGCGTCCGCCGCCGTCAAGGATTTCAAATTTGTAGAGCTCACCCTCACCGAGGCCGGGCACGAACAGCTCCCAGACGCCCGAGGCGCCAAGCGTCCGCATCGGATGAAAACGGCCGTCCCAATGATTGAAGTTGCCGACGACGGAAATGCGTGCCGCGCCCGGGGCCCACACCGCGAACGCCACACCCGGCACGTCGCCGACCATGCGCAGGTGCGCGCCGAGCTTTTCATAAATGCGGTGCTCGTTGCCCTCGTTGAACAGGTAAAGGTCCTGCGCGCCAAGCGTGGGCAGGAAGGCGTAGGGGTCAAAAAATTGGTGCAGCTCGCCCGAGTGACGTGTGACGCGGAGCTGGTAGTGAAAAAGATTTTTCCGGCGAGGCAGGAAAACTTCGAAAAATCCCTCCGGGGCGAGCCGTGCCATGGCATGCACCTTCTCGGCGTCTCGCGCGCCAGCTTTGCCCAGCTCGACGACGGCACACGCAGCAGCCTCGCGCACAAATGCGCGCACGACCACGCCGCCGGTGCGGCCCGACTTCGCGAAGTGCATGCCGAGAAAGTCATGCGGGGTGGCGTTTTTCGCCTGAAGAAAGGAGCCCAGCTCGGCGGGAGAGAGGATCACGCGCAGCAAGGTAGGGGGACGCCGGGCGTGTGGCCAGCCTTTTGCACGGGCGGCGGGCCGGTGCGGCCACGGGCGGCGGCTTCAGCCCGGCACGACGGGTTGTCCTCCGGCACGCGCCGACGCGAGGCAGGCGTCCAGCACCTGCTGCGTTTGCAGCGCGATGGCGGGCCACGCCGGGTTGAGCGTGCCGCCGAGCACCTGCGCGGCGAAATGCCGGAACTCGCAGGTTTCCTGCGCCGTCTCGTGCCCGTGGCCGTGTTCGGCGACGGCGATCCGCCGCACGCGCTCCTCCATGCGAAAATCGCAGCCCTGCCGCCGGAACTCCGCGCCCCGCCGCTCGAAGGCCGTCTCGTCGCCGGCGAACGGCAGCACGAAATCGTTCACGCGCAGCGAGCCCTTGGTGCCCGCGAGATTCGCCCATTGCTGGTTGTGCAGCAGAAAGGAGCAGTCAAAGCCGGCGGAGAGGCCGCCATCGAAGACCAGTTCGCCGGAAAGCTCCGTCGGCACACCGCCATGGGTGGCGAGCAGCCGTCCGGTGACCGTGTGCGGCAGCCGCCAGCCGGCTGCCCAGAGAGAAAGTTGCAGGCAATACCAGCCGAGATCACCGAGGCATCCGAATGGTTCCAGCGTGCCCAGCGTGCGGATGTTGCTGCCGAAAAATTCCGGCGGTCCGGCAAAGGTGAAACTGGATGTGACGCGCCGCAGTTCACCCACGCTCACGCCGTCGTCGAGCACGGCGCGCATGCGTGCGAGCCGGGCGTTGTGGCGGAACATCACGCCATCCATGAATTGCACGCGGTGGTGCGCGCAGGCGTCGAGCATCTCGCGCAGTTCGGTCGCGTTCGCCGCGCAGGGCTTTTCGCATACGATGTGCTTGCCCGCCGCCGCCGCACGGAGGACCCACTCCCGTCGCACCCCGGTCGGCAGGGGAATGTAGAGCGCATCAACATCCGGGGCCGTCATCAGCTCCTCGTAGCTGCCGAGCGCCCGCGGCGCGGACTCGAACGGCGAGTGAGCCTGGCACTCGGCGATGAAGGCGTGCGCGCGTGCCAAGTCGCGGCTGGCGACGGCGACCAACGTGCCGTTGCCCGAGAGGCGGATGGCGAGCCAGTTCCGGCGCGCGACGTTGGCGGGCCCGAGGATGCCCCAGCGGAGGATGGACGGGTTCATGGTGCCAGTTTAGATGCTCACCAGCCAAACCCAGAACAGCCTGCGATGATCATCTTCCGATTTCATATCGCGGGATGGAGCAGGC
Organism: Opitutia bacterium; assembly: GCA_947475065.1. Lineage (GTDB taxonomy): Bacteria > Verrucomicrobiota > Verrucomicrobiia > Opitutales > Opitutaceae > CAIYUN01. Next base: position 47,973 of record CANJLB010000005.1, read on the forward strand.
GCACCCCGAAATTTACCCGTGCAGGTAGGACATGATCAGGTTTTCGAGATACTCCTGTTTGCCGCTGCGGAGCTTCGGCTCGCCGAGCTTGCCGAGGACGAGCTTGTTCAGTTCGCGGAAACCAGTCCGGCGTTTCTCGATGTCCTGGCCATAGCCGGTGTCGAAGCTCGCGTAGCGGTCTTTTACAAACTGGTCGAGTTTTCCCTCGGCAAGGATACGGCGGGCAAGCTTGAAGGCCAGCGCGTAGGCGTCCATGCCGCCGATATGTGCGTGGAAGAGATCCTCCGCGTCAATGCTGGGGCGGCGCAGCTTGGCGTCGAAGTTGAAGCCTCCGGCGCCGAGGCCGCCGGCGCGCAAGATGGAGATCATGGCGAGGGTGAGCTCGCGCACATCGGTGTTGAACTGGTCGGTGTCCCAGCCGAGCAGCAGGTCGCCGGCATTGGCGTCAATGCTGCCGAGCATGCCGGCGGCGGCCGCGACCTCGATCTCGTGCTGGAAGGTGTGGCCGGCCAGCGTGGCGTGGTTGGTCTCGATGTTGAACTTGAAGACTTTTTCGAGGCCGAAGGTGCGGAGGAAGGCGATGCCGCTGGCCACGTCGAAGTCATACTGGTGCTTGGTCGGCTCCTTCGGCTTGGGCTCAATGAGGAACTGGCCCTTGAAGCCGATGCTCTTCGCGTAGTCCGCCGCCATGTGCATGAAGGCGGCCAGGTGCTCCTGCTCCCGCTTCAGGTTGGTGTTGAGCAGGGTTTCGTAACCTTCGCGGCCACCCCAGAAAACGTAGTTCTCACCGCCCAGCTCCTGGGTGACATCCATCGCCTTTTTTACCTGCGCGGCGGCATAGGCGAAGACATGGGCGTCCGGGTTCGTGGCCGCGCCACACATGAAGCGCGGGTTGGAGAACAGGTTGGCCGTGCCCCAGAGCAGCTTGACACCGGTGGCCTTTTGGAGGGCCTTGGCGTGGGCGACGACGCGGTCGAGGTTGCGGTTCGACTCGGCGAGCGAGCGACCCTCCGGGGCGATGTCACGGTCGTGGAAGCAGTAGAACGGCGCGCGGATTTTCTGGAAAAATTCAAACGCCGCGTCCATGCGCGTCAAGGCGATGGAGACAGGATCCTTGCCGCTTTCCCACGGGCGGATGATGGTGCCGGGGCCAAACGGGTCGCCGCCAGTGCCGCGAAACGCATGCCAGTAAGCGATCGAGAAGCGCATATGCGCGCTCATCGTCTTGCCGCCGATGACCTCGTCGGGGTTATAGTGGCGAAAGGCGAGCGCGTTCTTTGCACCCGGGCCTTCGTAGGCAATGCTTTGGATTTTAGGGAAGTGGGAGGTGGCTTTCTTCATATTGGGAGGCGTCATAGAGAACGAGAATATCGCGGAGAACCAGAAAAATTTCTGCCAGCCTCCCGGGCGCAATTTGCGCATCGCCAAGATTGACCCGCCGCGTTTGCCCGCGTTTAACCGGCGCCATGGGCCTCAGCCTTCCTCTCAATCTTGGCGCGCGCAGCTACCCGATCCATTTCGGCGACGACCTCACCGCATCAGTGGCGGCGCAGGTCGCCGCGCTCGCGGCGGAGGGGCGGCGCGTGGCCATTGTAACCGACGCCAACGTCGCCGCCGCGCAGGCGGCGGCATTGCGCGCGATGTTTGGCGACGCTCCTGTGCTCACCGTCGCGGCAGGCGAGGGGAGCAAGTCGTTGGAGACGCTTGGGCGCGTGCTCGATTTTTTGTCGGAGAAAAAACTTGGCCGCAGCGACGCGCTCTTCGCCTCCGGCGGCGGAGTAATAGGAGACCTCGCTGGCTTCGCGGCGGCGAGTTATTTGCGCGGCATAGCATATTACCAGGTGCCGACGACACTGCTCGCGATGGTGGACAGTTCCGTCGGCGGCAAGACTGGCATCAACCTCAAGGCCGGCAAAAATCTCGTGGGCGCGTTTCATCAGCCGCGCGGTGTTTTCATTTCAACCAACCTGCTCGCCACACTGCCGCCGCGCGAGTTCGCCGCTGGCTGCGCCGAGATCATCAAGGCCGGCCTGCTGGGCAATGCGGAACTGTTCGTCCGGCTGGAGCGCGCGGCCCTCACCGTCGCCAGTCCCGACTTCGCCCTTCGCATACTCGATTGCTGCGCGTTAAAGGCCAGCGTGGTCGAAGCCGACGAGTTTGAAACTGCCAAGGACGGAGGTCGCGCCCTGCTCAATCTTGGCCATACTTTCGGCCACGCCATCGAGCAGGCGACCGGCTACGGCGCCTACCTGCACGGCGAGGCCGTCGCCATCGGCCTGTGCGCGGCGGTGCGTCTTTCGCAAAAGCTGGGGCTGATCGGGGTGGGCGATGTCGCTCGCGTCGAATCGGTCGTGACTGCGCACGCGCTTCCCGTTCGTCTGCGCACACCGCTCCCGCTCACCGTGCTGATGGCGGCGATGGCGCGTGACAAAAAAGTGCGGGCGGGCCGTCTGCGCTTCGTGGTGCTGAAATCGCTCGGCGAGGCCGTCACGCGTGACGACGTTGCCCCCGCGCTCGCCGAGGCGTGCTTCCGCGAGGTCGGCGCGGCCTGAGCGGAGCCCCGCTCATGGATTTCAACCTTGATGAACGCACCGTCGCGCTCGGCGTGGGCGAGCTGGCCGGCTTTGCCATTGGCCCGCGTGACGCCGGTGACGGCCCGTCGGGCGTCTGGCGCGCGCAGCTCGGCACGCGCTGGCATCAGGAGCTGCGGGCCCAGACTGCGGCCACCACTGCGGCCGCCGAGTTCGAGGCCGCGATCGCGGGACAGATTTTCCATGGCGGCTGGACGCTTACGCTCACCGGTCGCATTGATCAGGTGCTGCCGGCGGAGGAAGCGGGCGGTCCCGAGCTGTTGCGCGAGATCAAGACCGTCCTCCGCCCGCTGCCCGTGTCCGAGGAAGAGCTGCGGGCGGATTACCCCCACTATTTTGCGCAGCTCGCCGCCTACGTCGCGCTCCGCCGTCTCGCGGCGCCGGAACAGCCTGTGCGGGCCGAGCTGCTCTTCGTCGAGGCCGGCAGCGGCCTCGGCCAGACGGTGGGGCTCACCCCGGCGGACGACGGCCTCTTTCGCGCGCGGCTGGCGGCGGTCACGGAATTTCTCACTTTGCGCCTGCGTGCGCGTGAGCGGCTGCGCGCCCTCCGCTTCCGCCCGGCCTTCACCGCGCTCCGGGCCGGACAGGAAACCGCGTGCAGCGACCTCGCCTCCGCGCTCGCGTCCGCCCCGGGCGTGCTCTTCGAGGCACCGACCGGTTTCGGCAAGACGGGTGTGCTCCTCGAATGCGCGCTCGCGCAGCTCCGCGCCGGCCGGTTCAGCCGCCTGCTCTATCTCACCAGCAAATCCACCGGCCAGCTCCATGTCGTCCAGACGCTCGCCGCAATGACGGCCGTGCCCGACGGCGCGGCTGAAATTTCCGAGGTGGGTGGCGCGCTCGCCGCGCAACGTGGGCGCAGCAAGACTGCGCCCCTGCAGCCCAAACGTGGCGCGGCGAGCGCGCCACCTGCCGCCGCCTCCGAAAACCGTGAACTGAAAACCGTGAACGCAGCGGCGCAGGGGGTCGCGGCCTGGCATGTGCGGAACAAGCGCGAGCACTGCATCAACCCGGTCTTTCACTGCACGCGCGACGCCTGCGTCCATCTCGCGGACCTGGAGGCCCGCTGGCCGCGCAGCGGGCTGGCGCGCTTTTACCTCGTCGAAAATCAGCCGCGGGACCTGGAGACTCTGCGCGCCGCCGGACGCGAAGCGCGGCTCTGCCCCTATGAGATTACGCGTGCCGCGCTCGCGTTTAACGATGTGTGGGTGGGCGATTACAACTACGTTTTCGCCCCTGGCAGCCGCGGTATTTTTTACGACCAGCCCGGCTTCGACCCCGCCGCCACCCTGCTCCTGATTGATGAGGCGCACAATCTGCCGGCACGTGTGGCCGATGCGCACTCGCATGCCGTGCTGGCGGACGACCTCCGTGCGCTTCTGGCCGAACTGGAGCACCAGTCCGCCTCCCGTCCGCTCCAGCGCGCGGTCGAAGCGCTGGCCCGGCTCACCGCCGCGCTCCGGCCGTGCGATGCGCTCGACCCGGCGCAGGAGGACGACCTGGCCGACGCGCTCGCCACGGTCGCGGCGCAGATCGCCGCGCTGCCTCCCGACCATGCCGCGCTCGGCCCGCATTTCGCCGAACTGCTCTGGCAGCTGCCCGCGCTCGACACCTGGCGGCGCGAGGGGGATTTTCCACGCCTGCTCTGGAGCCCGCGCTCCGGCGAGCTGCGCTTCACCTGCCTGGACGCCTCCGCCCTCATCGGCGAAGCGGTGCGGGCTTACGGCGGGGTCGTCTTCGCCACCGCCACGCCGGGGCCGCCGGAAATTTTCGCCGCCGCCTGCGGGCTGACGGGATCAAATGTGGAACGCGACGTCCCGGCGCGCTTTGGGCCGACAAAGCGCGTCGGGGACGTCGCGCTCCACCCCCAAACTTCCGCACTCGGAATCGACAACGCATTTTCGCTCGCCTGCGTCACCGCGCGCACCCCGTGGCGCGACGGCGCCTATGACATCGCCTACGATGTCCGTGTGGACACCACCTTCCGCCAGCGTGTCCGCCACCATGCGACCACCGCCGCGACCATCGCCGCGCTGTGCGAAGCCGCCGCGCGCAAATCCGGCCTTCAGCTTTCAAGTTTCAGCTCCGTATCGAAGACAACGCCCTGCGTCGCGGTATTCTTTCCCAGCTACGCCTACGTGGAGGCCATCCAGCGTGAATTGGATAAAGCCCACCCCGCGCTGCGTGCCATCCGCCAGCCCAAGCTCGCCGACCTCGCGGCGCAGACCGCGTGGGTCGAGGAGTCGCTGGCGTTGGCCGATGCGCTGTTTCTGGTGCTGGGCAGCAGCTTTGCAGAGGGCATTGACCTGCTCGGCGGGCGCATCACGCATGCGATGGTCGTCGGTCCCGCGTTGCCAGAGGTCAATGCCGTGCAGACAGCCCGTCTGGCCACGCTGGAGCGGGCCGGGCTGACACGCGAAGCGGCGTTTGCGCGGACCTATCTGGTGCCGGGGATGCAGCGGGTGAACCAGGCGCTGGGCCGACTCGTGCGCGCGCCCGGCCAGCGGGCGAAGGTGCTGCTGCACTGCCGCCGTTTCATCGAGCCGGCCTATGCGCGCGTGCTCGATCACGACTATCAGTTCGGCGCGACAATGCACAATGTCGTTGAGCTTACCAGGTGGTTGGCAGGCTGACGCTCAAGTAACTTGTTTTGCTTTCCTCAATTTGACCAGCTCGGCGATTATTTCGCCAAAAGTGATCTCGGAAAGTTTGGCCCAAAATTTTTCAGGAATTTTAACCGCAAAATGCTCCTCCACCGCGAGGATGACTTCAACCCCTGCCAAATCTCCAGTCATGTCGAAAAACGGAATATCGCCGGGGTCTCCCGGCAAGAAAACCGCCGTCTTTGGCCAATTCAAATTTTCGATCAAAATTTTGGTAACGCTCGCAGCAGCGTCGCGTATTTCGACGCCAAGCTCATCCCATGCATGAAATTCTCGAGCAGGGCGTGCACGCAACTGACAAAGAATGTCCGCAAAAATCCGCCTCTGAGGACCAATCAGAGGAAACCACATCATGAATTTGTCAGTGGGTTTGAGGTTGTTCCAGTCAACACTCCATTTAAGCGGAGATGCTCGGTGGTTGCTCATGGGTGTAGCACAGGTTCAGCGCGCAGCAGCTTACCTTTCAAAGAATGCATAGCAAGAGGCCGGATTGATCGTGGGCAAGCGGAAACGTCCGCCCCATTTTCAGCTTTCACGCTCTGCCCGGCCGTCACGCCCTACCTTTTCCTGCGCTTGGAGCGGACGACAAAGGGCGCAAAGAGTGCGGCGCTCGCGGGGGGGACGCGGGCTTTCAGGCGGACGCCGGCGTCCTCATGCGTTTCCTCGTGGATATGGCCGCTGGCGTGGAGGCGGGCGATGAGGTCGTAGCGGGCGGGTGGGATGAGCAGCACCGTGAGGTTGTCCGTGTCGGCGATGAGCTCAAGGCAGCGCACCTCCAACCGGTCGAGGCCGGCCTTGGTGTGTGCGCTGAGGAAGAGCCCGTCAGGCACGAGCTGGCGGGCGCGGCGGAGCTGGGCGGCGTTGGCGGCGTCGGTCTTGTTGAAAACAGTGACGATGGTCTTGCCGGCCGCGCCGAGCTCGCCGAGGACGCCGAGTGTGGTGGCGTGGTGCTGCTCGACGTTGGGGCTGGTCACGTCGAGGACGTGGATGAGAAAACCGGCAACGACGACCTCCTCCAGTGTGGCCTTGAACGCTTCAACGAGTCCATGCGGCAGGCGGCGGATGAACCCGACGGTGTCGGTAATGAGGAGCTTGTGGTTGCCGGGGAGCGCGAGCTGGCGCGTGGTGGGGTCGAGCGTGGCGAAGAGCTTGTCCTCGGCGAGGACGGTTGAGCCGGTCAGGGCGTTGAGAAGGGTGGATTTGCCGGCATTGGTGTAGCCGACGATGGCGCAGGTGGGGATGGGGACGCGCTGGCGTCGCGTGCGCTGCACGCCGCGCTGGGAGACGACTTTGGCCAGCTCTTCCTTGAGGCGCGTGATGCGGTCGCGCACGGCGCGGCGGTCGTTCTCCAGCTGCGTCTCGCCTTCGCCGCCCATCGCACCCTTGCCGCGCTGGCGCGAGAGGTGCGTCCACGCCCGGGTGAGGCGGGGCAGTGAATACTCCATGCGCGCCAGCGCGACCTGAAGGATGGCTTCGCGGGTATGGGCACGGTCGGCAAAAATTTCCAGGATGACCTCCTGCCGGTCAATGACGGCGCCGCCGAACAGCTCCTCCCAGTTGCGTTGTTGCGCGGGTGAGAGCGCCTCGTCCACCACAATCACGTCGGCACCCTCGGTCTTGGCCTGCTCGCAAAGCTCCTTGGCCTTGCCGCTGCCGAGGAGATACGCAGGCGTGGGCGCGCGGAGCTGGACGAGCACGCGGGCGGTGATGGCGAGACGGAGATTTTCGACCAGCTCCGTCAGCTCGTTGAGCAGCTCGGCCCCCTCACCGTCGGCCATCTGGGCGGTCTGGACGCCGACAAGAAATGCGCGCTCAAGCTTGGCGGGGCGGGTGGAGTCGAGGAAGTCGGCCATGCGATACGGCGACACAACGCCCGGCGCGGGCAAAGTCAACCGACGCGCCGGGACGGAAGGCTTCAGGTGTTCAGGGCGGCCACGGCTGCGCGGTGGCTGGCGGCGGCCTCCTCGGGACTGCCCGCTGCGCAACGCAGGTCGCGCAGCACACCGTCGGTCAGCCCATAAATCAGGCCATGCACGCTGACCGGTTGGGCGCGTTTCCACGCATCGAGCACGGGCGAGGTCTGGCAGACGTGACGGACCTGCTCGATGACGTTGAGCTCGCACAGCCGCGCGCTTTGCGCCGCCTCGTCGGGGAGGCGGCAGAGGCAGGCCTCGTGCTGTTCGCGCACGTCCTGCACGTGACGCAGCCAGTTGTCGGCGAGGCCGACCCGCTCGCACCGCAGCGCGGCGCGTACGCCCGAGCAGCCGTAGTGGCCGACGACCATGATGTGCCGCACGCGCAGCACCTCGACGGCAAACTGGATCACGCTCAGGCAGTTCAGGTCGGTGTGGACGACGACGTTGGCGATGTTACGGTGGACGAACAGCTCGCCAGGCAGCAGGCCGACGATTTCGTTGGCCGGCACGCGGCTGTCGGAGCAGCCGATCCACAGGTAGCTGGGGTTTTGCTGGCGCGAGAGCTTGGCAAAAAACTCCGGGTCGCGTCGCTTGATGGCGTCGGCCCAGGCGCGGTTTTGGGCAAAGAGGTGGTCGAGGTGGTCCATGCTTGGCCGCAGGATTGCGCGAAGCCGGGCCGTGTCCATCCCGAAGGCACGGTCTTTTCCGGTGCGCGTGAAACAGCGTTGCCCTGCAACTGTTTCCCTGCTCCGTTCTCCGCCCGATGTCCGCTCCCGCCGATCTCAACATTGACCATGTCGCCCGCCTCGCGCGGATCGCGCTCACGCCCGGTGAGCGCGAGCAGTTCGCTCGGCAGCTCGGCGACGTGCTCGCGTCCATCGAGCAGCTCAAAAAGGTGGATGTTTCCAGCGTTGAGCCGACGGCGCATGCGTTTCCCGTGGCCAATGTCTGGGCCGAGGATGTGGCGCAGCCCGGCCTGACCGTCGAGGCCGCACTGCGGAACGCACCCGCGCAGCGCGACCACATGATCGTCGTCCCCAAGGTGGTGGAGTAAAACCGGCTCCCCCTCAGCCTGGGGCCGGCCTCCATCCCAGGCCGTTTCGTTTCCTGTTGTTCAAAACTGATTTTCCGAATGTCCGCCGAGCTACATTACAAACCTATCGCCGAACTCGCCGCCCTGCTCGACGCGAAGAAGATTTCTTCCGTTGAGCTGACGCAGGCCGTCGTCGCCCGCACGAAAGCCCTGGATGGGCGCGTGAAGGCGTTCAACTCCTACGACGAGGCCGACGCTCTGGCGCAGGCCGCGGCGTCCGATGCCCGCCGCGCGTCCGGCCAGGCCAGGGGAGCGCTGGAAGGCATCCCGGTCGGTTTCAAGGACGTGATCGCTGTCACCGGCCAGCCGCTCACCGCATCGAGCAGGATGCTGGCGAATTTTGTCTCACCCTACGATGCCACCGTCACCACTCGGCTGAAAAACGCCGGGGCGGTCTGCTGGGGCCGGCTCAACCTGGACGAGTTTGCCATGGGCTCCTCGACGGAGAACTCCGCCTTTCACACCACCCGCAATCCGTGGGATCTCACATGCGTGCCCGGCGGCTCGTCTGGCGGCAGCGCGGCGGCGCTGGCGGCAGGCGAGGCCATCGCCACGCTCGGTTCCGATACGGGCGGCTCGATCCGCCAGCCTGCGGCCCTCTGCGGCGTGGTCGGCCTCAAGCCGACTTACGGCCTCGTCTCACGCTATGGCCTCATTGCGTTTGCCTCGTCGCTCGACCAGATCGGTCCGTTCACCCGCACCATCGAGGACGCCGCGATCATGCTTGGGGCCATCGCGGGTCATGACGGGCGCGACTCGACCTCCTTCAGGGCGGACATCCCCGACTACCGCACCGAGCTGACGAAACGCAAAGGCCCGTGGCGGCTGGGCATCCCGAAGGAGTATTTCGGCGCGGGCCTCGACCCGGAGGTGGCGGCGGCGGTGGAACAGGCGATTGCGTTTTACCGGGCGCAAGGCTGCGAAATCAAAGAAGTCTCGCTGCCGCAAACGGAGCATGGGGTGGGGGTCTATTACATCATTGCCACGGCCGAGTGCTCCTCGAATCTCTCGCGCTACGACGGCATCCGCTACGGCCACCGCGCGAAGGAAGCCAAAGACCTGCTTGACCTCTATTTCCAGTCGCGCGCGGAGGGTTTTGGCGCGGAGGTGAAGCGTCGCATCATCCTCGGCACCTACGTCCTCAGCAGCGGATACTACGACGCCTATTATCTGCGTGCGCAGAAAGTCCGCACGCTCATCCGGCAGGATTTTCTCAACGCCTACCGTGAGGTGGACGCGCTCCTGACCCCCACCGCGCCCACGCCCGCGTTCAAGATCGGCGCGAAAGCCGACCCGCTGGCGATGTATCTTTGTGACATTTATACCATCGGGGTGAACCTTGCGGGCCTGCCCGGCCTCAGCCTGCCGTGCGGGTTTTCGCGCAGCGGACTGCCCATCGGCCTACAAATCATCGGCCAGCCCTTCAAGGAGGCCGAGCTGCTCGCCATCGCGCGCACCTACGAACAGGCGCACGACTGGAAAAACCGGCACCCCAGCCTTTGAGACACAGAGAGCACAGAGCGCAAACCGAGATCACAGAGATGAATCCTGAAATCAACCAACTGACGGAACAGGTGATCGGTGCGGCCATGGAGGTTCACCGCGAGCTTGGGCCGGGGCTGTTGGAGTCAGCCTACCAACGTGCGCTGGCCCATGAGCTGAAGCTGCGTGGCATGGCTTTCGAAGAGCAGAAACTTTGTCCCGTGAAATACAAAGACCTTCTGGTCGAGGATGCCTATCGTCTCGATTTCCTTGTCGGCGGGCTGGTTGTGGTGGAGTTAAAGACAGTTGATGCGTTGCTCGACGTTCACGAGGTGCAAGTCCTGACCTACCTCAAATTCACCGGCTGCCACATCGGTTTGTTGTTCAACTTCCGCTCCCCTGTCCTCACCCGGGGCTTGCGCCGTCTGGCTCTGTGAACTCCTCTTCCCCTCCGTGTCCTCTGTGACCCATTCCTGATCTCTCCCATGAACTACGAAGCCGTCATCGGTCTTGAGGTCCACGTGCAGGTGAAGACCCGCTCCAAGATTTTCACGCGGGCCGCCGCCGGCTACGGGTACGAGCCCAACACGCTCACCGACCCGGTCGTGCTCGCCTTGCCCGGCACGCTTCCGGTGATGAACAAGGCCGCGCTCGACGCGACCATCAAGGCCGGTCTGCTGCTTAGCTGTGACATTGCGCCGGTTTGCAAATGGGACCGGAAAAACTACTTCTATCCCGACTCGCCGAAAAACTACCAGATTTCCCAATACGACAAGCCCATCTGCCTCGGCGGCTCCGTCGAAATCGAGCTGCCCGGCGCAGCGCGCAACGTGATGGGCGAGCACAAGAAAATCCCGCTCACGCGCATCCACCTCGAGGAGGACGTGGGCAAGCTCAACCATGGCGCCAAGGACTCGCTTATTGACTACAACCGCGCTGGCACGCCGCTGATGGAGATCGTCTCGGAACCCGCGATGCACACGGCCGACGAAGCGTTTGCCTACCTCACGTCGCTCCGTACCACGATGATTTATGGCGGCATCTCCGACTGTGACATGGAGAAAGGGCAGCTCCGCTGCGACGCCAACATCTCCATCCGCCCCGTCGGCGAGACGAAGCTCGGGGTGAAAGTGGAGCTGAAGAATCTCAACTCGATCTCGTATGTCCGCGATGGCATCGCGCATGAGATCAGGCGCCAGGTGGCCGTGCTCGCGGCCGGCGGCACGCTGGTGCAGGAGACGCGCGACTACGACGGACAGACCGGTGCGTCGCAGTCGCTCCGCTCGAAGGAGATGGCGCACGACTACCGCTATTTTCCCGATCCAGACCTCATGCCCGTCAAAGTGGACGAGGCGTGGAAGGCGCGCATTCTGGCCGAATGTCCCGAGCGGCCCTTCGACAAACAGCGCCGTTTTTATGCTGACTATCAGCTGCCCTACACGCTCACCTCCGTGCTCGTGCCCGACCGCAGTCTCAGCGATTTTTTTGAGGAGACGGCGAAGCTCGCCGGCGTGGGCCAGGCGCAGGTGGCCGGCAACTGGATCGTCAACGATCTCCTGCGCGAGCTCGGGGCTAGGCAGCTCGCGCTGGCGGACTCCAAGGTGCGGCCCTCCCACATCGCCGCGCTGGTGCGGCTCATTGATGCCGGCACGCTGCTCAACAATGCGGCCAAGGAAGTTTTTGTGGAGATGTTTGGCAGCGGGGAGATGCCGGATGTGATCGCCGACCGGCGCGGACTCAAAGCCGTGCCCACCGACGTCGGCGAGCTGGAGCAATGGTGCCGCGACGCCATCGCCGCCAATGCGAAGGCGCTGGGCGAGCTCAAGGCGGGCAAGGACAGCGCGATCAACGCCTTCAAGGGACCCGTGATGAAAGCCGCCAAAGGCAAGGCCAGCCCCAAGCTCGTGGACGAAACGCTCCGCCGCCTGCTGGCGGCGATGTGAGCCTTTCGGCCGAATGCCGGGCGTTCGATCCTGGAGGTCGGACATTGCCTCGCCGCCCACGACGCGGTGAGATGCGGGCATGGATCATCTTGCTGCCGGGAAATTCTGGGATGCCAACGCCGAGGCGTGGACGAAGCTCGCGCGCGCCGGCCACGACGTGTACCGTGACCACCTCAACACGCCCGCTTTTTTTGCACTGCTGCCGCCGGTGACCGGGCTGTCCGGCCTCGACCTTGGCTGCGGTGAGGGGCACAACACCCGGCTGCTCGCCAGACGCGGCGCGGCCATGAGCGCGATCGACATCGCGCCGACGTTCATCCGTCATGCGCAGGCCGAGGAGACGCGGGCACCGCTCGGAATCACCTATCGCGAGGCCAGCGCGGTCGCGCTGCCGTTTGCCGACGGCACTTTTGACTTCGCGACCGCCCTCATGAGCCTCATGGACATCCCGGAGACGGAGCGCGTGCTGGCCGAGGCCTGGCGCGTGCTGCGGCCGGGTGGCTTTTTTCAGTTTTCGATTTTGCATCCCTGCTTCCATCCGCCGCACCGGCGCAAATGCCGGGACGAAGACAATGTCATCCACGCCATCGAGGTTGGGGACTACTTTGTGGATCCGGCAGGCCGGGTGGACGAATGGATTTTCGGCACCGCGCCCGAATCGCTGCGGCGCGGCATGCCGATGTTCAAGGCGCCGCGTTTTCACCATCCCATCAGCGAATGGCTCAACCTCCTCCTCGACACCGGGTTCACCCTGGAGCGCTTCGCCGAGCCCTGCCCATCGGCTGAAACCGTGGCCGCACATCCCTCGCTGCAAGACGCACAGGTGACCGCCTTTTTCCTGCATATCCGTGTACGAAAAACTAAATCGGGAAACTGCGTTAATCCTAAATTCCGCAGTTCAATTTGACCACGGATTACACAAATAACACGGATACAAAAACATCATGGAAATATATCACACCAAATTTCTTCACCTGCCGGGTGAAAGCTCGAAATTGCATTTCTGATTGAGAATCTCTGCACATCCGTGTTCCGAGCGAAGCGACAGTCTGACAATCCGTGGTTTCAACTCCATTTTTTAGGTTAATTCAACTCGCGCTCATCGGATTTTGCCGGTAATATAGATTCATTTCTTCAGCCCGGCACAGAACCGGGCGAGCCGGGTGACGCCTTTTTGGATGATGGCATCGCTGGTTGCGTAGCTGAGACGCAGGTAGCCCTCCGCTCCGAACGCACTGCCGTGCACGGCGGCGACCTTTTCTGAGTCGAGCAAGCGGGTGCAGAATTCCTCGGACTTGAGGCCGAAGCTCGAAATGTTCGGAAAGAGATAAAACGCGCCCTGCGCGAGCTGGCAGTTAATGCCGGGGATCCGGTTGAGTTCGGCGTGGAGGAACTTCCGACGGCGGTCAAAGGCCACGAGCATTTCCTTGAGTGCGGCGGCGGTCTTTTCCTTCTCCTTGAGCGCGGCGAGCGCACCGAACTGGGCGAAGGTGGTCGCATTGGACGATATCTGGCTTTGCAGTTCGGCGATGGCCTTGGCGATGGGCATGGGGGCGACCGTGGTGCCGAGCCGCCAGCCGGTCATCGCATAGGTCTTGGAGAAGCCGGAAACGATGAGGGTGCGGGCTTCCGCCTCTTTGCTGAAGGTGGCAGGGGAAGAAAACGTGAGACCGTCGTAGATGAGGTGCTCGTAGATCTCATCGGACATCAGGTAGAGGTTGTGCTTGAGCGCGACGGCGACGAGGGCCTCCAGTTCCGCGCGGGTGTAGACGGCGCCGGTGGGATTGGAGGGAGAGTTGAGGATGACGAGCCGGGTTTTGGGCGTGATGGCGGCCTCCAGCTGCGCGGGAGTGAGGCGGAAGCCGGTGGTGTCATCGGCGAGTACAAAGCGCGGCACGGCACCGGCGAGTTTCACCATCTCGGGATAGCTTACCCAATACGGTGCGGGAATGATGACCTCGTCGCCGGGCGAGCAGGTGGCGAGGATGGCGAGGTAGCAGGAAAACTTGCCGCCGGGTGAGACGATGACCTGCGACGGGGCGATCTTGAGGCCGTAGTCGGCGGCATATTTCTCGGCGATGGCGGCGCGCAGCGGCTCGATGCCCGGGGTGGGGGCGTATTTGGTCTTGCCGCTCATCAGCGCGGCGACACAGGCCTCCTTGATATGCAGGGGTGTGTCAAAGTCGGGCTCACCGGCGGCGAAACCGCAAACGTCCTCGCCGGCGGCGGCAAGGGCCTTGGCCTTGGCGTCAACGGCGAGCGTCGGCGAAGGCGAGATGTGACGGGCCCAGGTGGAGAGGGAGGCGGGAGCTTGGCTCATGGAGGATGGCGAGGAAAAGGCGGAAATAGAAAAACTGAAAGCGGAATTTTAAGGATGGCAGCCTCGGAGCGCAGGGGGTTGACACGGAGCACCCGGAGAATTCCATCCGAGGTCACAGAGGGATTGTTTCTCGATTCTCGGTGTTTCCGGTGTTCCAAACCGAAGTGCTGCGGGTTCATCTGTGCCATCTTGCTTGCGCCGTGTGGTTTGGTGCATTCACACTGGCTGGTCTCTGTCCCAATCCATGCCCGCATCTAAAAACACCGCCCGCACTCGCGCCCATTGGCTCGTGAAATCTGAGCCGGACGCATATGCTTGGTCCGACCTGGTGCGCGACGGGCGCACGGCATGGACGGGGGTTCGCAATTTCGCAGCGCGCCTGCACCTGAACGCCATGCGACCGGGTGACTTCGTGCTGTTTTATGAAAGCGTGACGACGAAGGCGGTCGTGGGCCTGGCCGAAGTTACGAAGACGGCGTTTCCGGATAAAACGGCCGACGAGCCTGGCTGGGTGGCGGTCGAGCTCAAGGCGGTCCGCGTGCTGTCCGCGCCGGTCACGCTGACGCAGATCAAGGCAGAGCCCACCCTGGCCAACATCATGCTCGTGCGCCAGGGCCGGCTCTCGGTCATGCCGCTGACGGCGGGGGAATTTGCCCGGATCATGGTGATGGGCGGAGCGAAGTAAGAGGCACGCCATGCAGTCAGAAAACGTACGGCACCGGCAGGCTTTGTGCCGGGAGGACCGACAGGTGGACGAGGGCAATACGACCAAGGTGGAGAGGCTCGGATGAAAAATCGCGACAAGTGAAGCATCTGACGACTTGGCAATCGGAACTGCCCGACCACCCGGTCGGATCATGACCCGTCACCGGCGGGCGGGCCAGATTCTGGGTCGGTCCGGTCGGAGGGCGACGATTCGGGCTGGAAGGCGTCTTTCAGGCCGATGGGCGGCATGAGCTGGCCGTCGCTTGCCCGCTTCAGCACCACCGCATCGGCCTTGGTGCTGCCGATGGCAGGAGAGGGGGCCGCAGGAATATAGGCGGCGAGGATGTAGTCGCCGAACCGGCCGCCGATCGTGACCCAACCAGCCTGGCCGGTGGCCGGGTCGAGCAGGCTGACGCGAGTTTTTCCGCCAGAAACAACTACCCCATTGAACTCGATGGCCGGTTGGGCCAGCAGTGGGGTGGTGAGCAGGATCAGGAGAGGAATGAGAATGCGGAAGTTCATAGTCAGGGCGTGATTGAGGTGGCGGTGCGAGGAGGGACTGGCGGGGACAGGGTTGGATTGGTTTCAACAGGCAAGACGCGGCGATTGTTAGCGCGGGGTGTGCGGGGACCGGAGAATGGTTAAGCGGGTGTAAAGAGGCCAAACGGGACGGGCTCCGGCGGGCCGAAAACGGTTGCACGCGCCGGCTCCGCCTCTTTCCTATGTCCTTCTGGCGGACATCGCCGGCTAACCAAACCACTCATCAATCCCTTCCTCCCATGCCCATCGCCACTGGTTCCAAAGCCCCGGATTTTACCCTCAAAACCAAGACCGCCGACGGTCTCAAGGACATCAAGCTGAGCGACAATTTCGGCAAGACGCAGACCGTGCTGCTGTTTTTCCCGCTGGCTTTCACCGGCGTTTGCACGACTGAGCTGTGTGAGACGACCGCGAATCTGAACGATTACACACGGCTCGGGGCGAGCGTCATCGGCATCAGTGTGGACAGCCCGTTTGCGCAGGAGGCCTGGGCCAATGCCAACCAGATCGGCCTCACGCTCGTCAGCGATCTCAACAAGACGGTGACCAAGGCCTACGATGTCCTCTTCCCGATGCTGGCCGGCGTGGGCGACACGAGCGCGCGCGCGGCGTTTGTCATCGGCAAGGACGGCATCGTGAAATACGCCGAGCAGACTGCGACGCCGAAAGACCTGCCCAATTTCGCCGCCGTGAAAGCCGCGCTGGCGAAATAACTGCTTCTGGTGTGGGCCGGGTGCCCTCACCGGTTTCCGCGTAATCGGCGGGGTGAGGGCACCTCGCCACAATTATCAGATCAACATGAGCAATCATCCGAATCCCTTCAACACGCTCCAGTCCTTCGACGGCGGCAAAAAATACTACTCCCTGCCCGAGTTGGCGAAATCGTTCCCCGGTGTCGCCCGCCTGCCGGTGAGCCTCCGCATCGTGCTCGAGTCGCTCCTGCGCAACTGCGACGGCAAGCGCGTGGCCGAGCCCGCGATCCGCGACCTCGCCGCATGGCAGCCCACCGAGACACGCACGGCGGAGATCCCGTTCGTGGTTGCGCGCATCGTGCTGCAGGATTTCACCGGCGTGCCGCTGCTTGTGGATCTCGCCGCGATGCGCTCCGCCGTGGCGAAGCTCGGCAAGAACCCGAAGATCATCGAGCCGCTCGTGCCCGTTGACCTTGTGGTGGACCACTCGGTGCAGGTGGACGCGGCGGGTGCCGCGGACTCGTTCGCCAAGAACCTCGACATCGAGTTTCAGCGCAACCGCGAGCGTTACCAGTTTCTGAAATGGGGCATGCAGGCATTTGACACCTTCAAGGTCGTCCCGCCCGGCATCGGCATCGTGCATCAGGTGAATCTCGAGTATCTCGCCAAGGGCGTGCTCTCCGCCGACGGCGTTTATTATCCCGACACGCTCGTCGGCACCGACTCGCATACCACGATGATCAACGGCCTTGGCATCGTCGGCTGGGGCGTCGGCGGCATTGAGGCGGAGGCGGGCATGCTCGGCCAGCCGGTTTATTTTCTCACGCCCGATGTCGTGGGCGTGAATCTGACCGGCGCGATCCGCGAGGGCGTCACCGCCACCGATGTCGCACTCACCGTCACGCAACTGCTCCGCAAGGCGAAGGTCGTCGGCAAGTTCGTCGAGTTTTTCGGCCCTGGCGCCGCCGCGCTTCCGCTCGTGGATCGCGCGACCATCGCCAACATGGCCCCAGAATACGGCGCGACGATGGGCTTTTTCCCGATTGACGAGGAGTGCTCGAACTACCTCCGCGCCACCGGTCGCGACGAGAAACACGTTGCGCTCTATGAGGCCTATTACAAGGCACAGGGGCTCTGGGGCATCCCTCTGGCCGGCCAGGTGGATTACTCGCAGGTCATCGAGCTCGACCTCGCCGGCGTGAAGCCCAGCGTCGCCGGCCCGAAACGCCCGCAGGATCGCATCGAGCTGCCGAATCTCCAGCGCGAGTTCTTCAGCTCTTTCCAACGCCCCGTCACCGACAATGGTTTCGGCAAGACGCGCAAAGACTTCTCCAAAAAGGTGAAAGTGGAGATGGTTTCTAAGAAGAAGGCCACCATCGGCACCGGCTCCGTGCTCATCGCCGCGATCACGAGCTGCACCAACACCTCGAACCCCAGCGTGATGATCGCCGCCGGCCTGCTCGCGAAGAAGGCCGTCGAGAAAGGCCTCAAGGTCAACCCGGCCGTGAAAGCTTCACTTGCCCCCGGCTCGCGCGTCGTCACCGACTACCTCAGGAGGACCGGCCTCACACCCTACCTCAACAAGCTCCGTTTCAATCTCGTCGGTTACGGCTGCACCACCTGCATCGGCAACTCCGGCCCGCTCGACGTCAACATCGAGGACGCCGTCGTGAAGAACGACCTCATCACCGCCAGCGTGCTCTCCGGCAATCGCAACTTCGAGGCGCGGGTCCATCAGAACATCAAGGCCAACTTCCTCATGTCGCCACCGCTCGTCGTCGCGTTCGCACTCGCGGGCCGCGTGGATCTCGACCTGAGCTGTGAGCCGCTCGGCAAGGGCAAGGACGGCGAGCCCGTCTATCTCGCCGACCTCTGGCCCACGCTCCAGGAGGTGCGCGACGCGATGCAGTCTTCGCTCAAGCCGGAAATTTTCCGCAAGCTCTACAAAAACTTCGCCGCCCAAAACCCGAAGTGGAACGAGATCCCCTCCAGCGTCGGCAACGTCTATGAGTGGGACGCGAAGAGCACCTACATCCAGGAGCCGCCGTTCTTCACCAGTTTCTCGCTCACGCCTGGCAGCATTCAGCCCATCACCGGTGCGCGCGCCCTCGGCATCTTTGGAGACTCGGTCACGACCGACCACATCTCGCCCGCCGGCGCGATCAAGAAGAGTTCGCCCGCCGGGAAGTTCCTCGGCGAGAACGGAGTCGAGTTCGCCGACTTCAACAGCTACGGCTCGCGTCGTGGCAACGACCGCATCATGACCCGCGGCACGTTCGCCAACGTCCGCATCAAAAATCTCATGCTCGGCGGCAAAGAGGGCGGCAACACCATCGGACCGGACGGCGCAGAGGTCTCGATTTACGATGCGTCCATCGCCCACCAGAAGAACGGGACCCCGCTCATCGTCCTCGCCGGACAGGAATACGGCACCGGCTCGTCACGCGACTGGGCCGCCAAGGGCACCAATCTCCTTGGCGTCAAAGTCGTCGTGGCGCAGAGCTTCGAGCGCATTCACCGCTCCAACCTCGTCGGCATGGGTGTGCTTCCACTCCAGTTCAAGGAAGGCACGACGGCCCAGACCCTCAGGCTCGACGGGACCGAGACCTACGACGTCATCGGCCTGACCGCCGACATCAGGCCGCAGCAGGACCTCACGCTGAAGATCACGCGGCAGGGCGGCGCGGTCGAAAACGTCCCCGTCCGCTGCCGGATTGATACGCCCATCGAGATTGATTACTACCAGCACGGGGGAATTCTGCCCTATGTGCTGCGCCAGATTGTTGCGGAAAATTGAACCGCCGTGGCTGACGACCTCCCGGCCAGCCGAGAAACAATGGTCCGTCTCGTCCTGGTGTTCTCGCGATCTGCTCATCGGCGACAATTGTTTGGTATCGCATGGCCGCCGGCCGTGTGAGGAGGAGCGCAAAGTCTTTGTCGCGCTTGGCTAAGTTTATGCAACCGGCCTTGCCTTTGCATCCGGTTGGATGCAATTTTCCTCTCTCTTTTTCCCATGTCCGAACCTGCCAAGCCCGTCTATCTTGTGGATACCGCCGCCGATCCCGTGGTGGTGCGGGTCGAAGGCCGCGCCTGTTTTCAGAACAGCGCCGGCCTGCGGGATTTTTTTGCCACCATGCTGGCGCACGACCAGCGGAGCTTCGTCCTGCATCTCGGGCAGTGCACGGGGATGGACAGCACCTTTCTGGGCGTGCTGGCGGGTGCGGCGCTGGAGCTGCGCCGGCTCGTCCCGGCGGGTAGCTTCGTCGTCCGCGGGGCCGGGCCGCGCAACCTTGAGCTGCTGCAAAACCTTGGCTTGCACCGGTTGCTCACCGTCGAGGCCGGTGACAGTCCGGCCGGCAATTGTTCTCCGCTCGGGAGCACCGCGGGAAAAGACGAGCTGGCCAACGCCCGCCTCGCCCTGGAGGCGCACCAAAACCTGGTCGCCTGTGACGCGGCCAACCGAGCCCGGTTTGAGGACGTGCTGACGTTTCTCCAAAAACGCGTGGAGAAGGGCTGAGGTCCGAGGCGCCCTGCCTGGCCTACACACCGCCCGGCGGCCACGTGGCAAGCGCGGCGGCGGCGGCGGCCTCCTCGGCCAGTTTCTTGGAGGAACCGCGTCCCGTGCCGAGCGGGCGGTCATGCAGCAGCACCGCGACCTCGAATTCACGCGCATGCGGCGTGCCCCCGGTGCGGAGGACATTGTAGCGCACCGCGTCGTTGCCGTGCATGGGCTGCACGAGCTCCTGCAGGCGGCCCTTGGGATTTTCCGCGTCTTCGACCGTCGCGAGCCGCACGGCGATATCACCATAGGCACCGAGCACCGCGCGGCGCGCGGTCTCAAGGCCGGCGTCGAGATAGAGCGCGCCCACGAGTGCCTCAAAGGCGTCCTCCAGCGCGGCCAGCCGGTCACGGCCCCCGGCCCGTGCTTCGCCCGCACCGAGGAGCAGGCATTGGCCGAGGTCCAGCTCGCGGGCGATGTGCGCGAGAAAGCCCCCTTTCATCAGCGCGGCGCGGCGGCGGCTGAGCACCCCCTCGCGCTCGGTGGGAAACCGCCGGAACAGCTCGTCGGTGAGAATGAGCAGTAGCACGGCGTCGCCGAGGAATTCCAGCCGCTGGTTGCTCTCCGTCCCGGCCGGATGGTCGGCCAGCCACGACGGATGCGTGACGGCGCGCGTGAGCAGCGCGGGGTCGCCGAAGGTGTGGGCGATCCGCGTCTGCAAGGCAGCGATGGCTTGGGCGTGGTCGGGCGGCGTGGACAACGGGAATAAACTCACCCAAGACGCGCGTGGCCAGTCCGGGGTGCAATCCCAAAACACGCCGCCGCCCGTCGGGCCGCTGGCGGAAAACTGGTCGGGGTGGCGAGATTCGAACTCGCGGCCTCTACGTCCCGAACGTAGCGCTCTACCAGGCTAAGCTACACCCCGCAGTGTTTTGCCGCAGCCAAACTCAGCTGCGGGAACGAAAGGCAAAGGCGGGGGTGAGGGAGGCGCAACCTAAATCTTTGCGGGAAAGCCGGTGGGGCTGGCCGTCACCGGCCGCACCGTGCGCCGCGACTGCGAAGATCGCATTTTAGGTGATTGACGCTCCAGCCCGCGCGCCGCTTCGTTGTCGCCCAATCATTTCCATGAGCTATAAACTTTTCATTCCCGGTCCCATCGCCGTCTCGGACAAAACGCTCCGTGCCATGGCCCAGCCCATGATCGGCCACCGCAGCACCGACTTTGTCGCGCTTTACCAGTCGCTTCAGCCCGGCTTGCAGGCGCTCGCCTATACGAAGGATCCGGTCTATCTCTCCACCAGCAGCGCGTGGGGCCTGATGGAGGGGGCCGTTCGCAACGTCACTAGAAAAAAGGTGCTCAACTGCATGAAC
Source organism: Opitutia bacterium (assembly GCA_947475065.1). GTDB lineage: Bacteria > Verrucomicrobiota > Verrucomicrobiia > Opitutales > Opitutaceae > CAIYUN01. The sequence goes on from CANJLB010000005.1 coordinate 68,785, forward strand.
GGGGCGTTTTCCGACAAGTGGAACGACGTCGCCCTGCGCTGCGGCAAACCCGCCGGAGCGCTCAAGTCCGAGTGGGGGCAGCCCGTGGACCCCGAGGCCGTGCGCCGTGAGCTCGCCACCGGCGCCTACGATGCCATCACCTTCATCCACAACGAGACTTCCTGCGGCTGCATGAGCGACCTGCCCGCGCTCATGGCTGTGATCCGGCAGTTTCCCGACGTCATCAGCATCGTGGACACCGTCAGTTCCTTCAGCGCCATGCCGATCAGGAAGGATGAGCTCGGCATCGACATTCTCATCAGCGGCTCGCAAAAGGCCTTCGCACTGCCGCCCGGCCTGTCGTTTTGTTCGCCGTCGAAGCGGGCGCTGGACCGTGCCGCCGCCACGGAGGGCCGCGGCTACTATTTCGACCTGATCGAATTTCAGAAAAATCATGAAAATGGCATGACGCCCAGCACCCCCGTCATCCCGCTCATCTACGCGCTCAAGTCCAAGCTTGAGGACATCAAGGCCGAGGGCCTCGACCAACGCCACGCCCGCCATGCGCGCCTGAACCAGGCCGTGCGCGACTTCATCTTCGCCAAGGGCTTCAAGCTTTTCCCAAGGGAAGGCTACGGCTCGGTGACGCTGAATTGCTTCGCCAACACGCAGAACATTGACCTTGCCGCGCTCAACAAGACGCTGAAGTCGAAGCACAAGCTGGTCATTGACGGCGGCTACGGAAAATTGAAGGGCAAAACCTTCCGCATTTCGAACATGGGTGATGAGACCGACGAGACCATCGCCGCGATGCTCAAGTCCTTCGAATCCGCCCTGGCGGAAACACCCAAGCTGGCTTGATTCATCGGCCGCCATCTGGCCGGGCGTAGGCGGCCGAGTTCAGGCCGCCGCTGCTGCGGCCGAGGCCTGCCAGGCTTCCAGCATTGCCGTTTCGTAGTTTCGGGTGAAACGGACGGTATCCCCGAGAGGGCTCGTGAGTAGGCGGGCGCGCAGCTCCGCGCGGCGGGGGATGCTGGCGGCGAGCCGGGTGGCGAGGCTGACATACTCGGCCGGGGTTGTCGCGACGAACTCAGGCAGACCCACACAACGGAGCAAGCTCGCGCCGACGCGTGACACGTGAGTCTCGCCGGCCAGTGTCACGACCGGCACGCCCATCAGCAGCGCCTCACAGGTCGTGGTCGTGCCATTATAGGGCAATGGGTCGAGGGCGACATCGCACCCCAGGTAGAGCGCGAGATGCTGGCGCATGGGGAGGGCCTCGCCGTTGAAGCGGATGCGTTCGGGTGCGACGCCGTGGCTCGCGAACTGTGCGCGGAAAAAATTCTGAGTCTCCGGGTCGTTCGCCCCGGGCGATTTGAGCAACAGGCGCGCCGCAGGCTGCGCGGCGAGGAGCTGCGCCCAGAGACGGATGGTCGAGGGTGAGAGCTTGGCGAGGTTGTTGAAGCTGCCAAACGTGGGCGGCCGGTCGGTTGCCGGCGTCTCGGCCGGAGGGCAGTCGGGCGGAGGTTGGTAGCAGCAAAAAACATCCGGCAGCCGCAACAATTTTTCTGGCCCGTGGCGCGCGTCGTCGCCTGGCGGCAGGCACGTCGCGTCGGTGAGGCGCCAGTCCATTGCGGCGAGGCCGGTCGTGTTGGGATAGCCGAGCCATGTTGCCTGTGCTGGCGCGGGCCGGCGGGCAAACACGAGGAGTCGGTTGCCGGCGGTGTGGCCGGCCAGATCCACGAGCACGTCAATGCCGTCGCGGCGGATCAGCCCGGCCGCTGTGTCATCGTCGAGCGCGGCAATGTCCCGCCAGTGCTCCGCCGCTGCTCGCAGCTGTGCGGTCACGGCGTCACGCACGCTGCCGCTGTGGTAGCAGAAAATCTCAAACCGGGTGCGGTCGTGCGCTGCGAGCACCGGGGCGAAGAAAAATGCGACCGCGTGCTGGCAAAAATCGGGCGAGACGTATCCGATCCTCAGCCGGCGGCCGGCGAACGGCGCGATGGCGGGCGGGAACCCCGGTCTCAACGACCGTGCATGGCGGGCGTCCCACTCCCGGTGGCGCGCGACGATTTCGGCGGCCGGCAGGCTGTCGGCGTAGTTGGTCGCGAGCAGGAAATTCGAGTGGGTCGCTGGCGAGGGTGAGGGGCTGCGGCCGAGGGCCAGTTGAAAATGCCGTAACGCCTCGGCCATGCGGCCCTGTGCGCGGCACGCGCGCCCGAGGTTGTCATGCGCGGCGGCGTAGCCGGGGCGAAGGCGCAGCGCCTCCGCGAACTCCGCCTGCGCCTCGGTGGTGCGCCCGGCGGCGAGCAGGGCGCAGCCGAGGAGGTTGCGCGCCTCGGGCAGCGTGGGCACGAGCGCGACGGCAGGCGCGATGGTTTCGGCGGCGGCGGCGCGGCCGAGCCCGAGCAACGTGGCGCCCAGGTCGAGCCGGAAAAGGGGGTTCGTTGGCGCGAGCTGGACCGCGGCTTCGAGGGGCCCCAGGGCTTCGCATGCCTGGCCTTGGCGGCGCAGGTTGGTGCCGAGCTGGTGCTGGGTTTCGGCGTCGGTCATGCTGGGTATTTTTCCGCCCAGCACGCCCGCAGCGCCGTACCCAGCCGTCGTGCCTGTCCGGCGTGGTCGAGCAGCGGTCCGGCGCATAAGTCGTCCCGCAGCCCGGCGCTGAGCGTTGCGAGCCGGACGCGGTCGCCGGCGAGTGTAGCGGCGAGACGGATGAAATTTTCCTCGTCTTCGGCCACCCACTCGGGATGCTTGGCGGCGTGGAGCAAGGATACCCCGACGCGGCTGCGGTGTTCAGTCCCGGCGAGCGTGACGACGGGACGGCCCATCCAGAGCGCCTCGCAGGTCGTCGTCGTGCCGTGATACGGGAAGGGGTCGAGCGCGATGTCCATGCGGGCGTAAAGCTCCAGGTGTGACGCTGTGCCGGCGACGCGGCCGACGAGCCCGACGCGCGCGGGATCGAGGCCTTGGGCGGCGCAGCGTGCAAGCAGCGCGGTGGCGCGCGCGGTGGTGTCGAGGCCGTGGCCCTTGAGCAGCAGGCGCGAGCCCGGCACGGCGGCGAGCACGGCGGCCCAGCGGCGTAACGTGCCGTCGGCGAGCTTGGCGGGGTTGTTAAACGAGCCGAAGGTCACGCCGCTGCCGGAGCCTGCCAGGCAAGGCGGCGGGGCGACGGGCGGTGCATCCTTGGGCGGCTGCCACGTCCAGGCGGTTGGCGCGAGGCGGATGAGTTTCTCCGTGTAAAACGCCTCGGTCTCGCCCGGCGGGTCGGCGAGCGCGTCGGTGAGGCGGAAGTCCATCGTCGCGAGCCCGGTGGTGTTGGGATAGCCGAGATAGGTGATTTGCACCGGCGCGAGGCGGCGGGCGAACAGCGGCAGGCGGTTAATGCCCGTATGGCCGGCGAGATCCACGAGAATGTCCGGTGCGTCGGCGCGGATCGCGGCCTCGACGACGGCGGCGGGTTGTCCTGCGAAATGCCGCCAGCCGGCGGCGTGCGTGCGCAGGCGGGCGCTCACCTCGTCCGCCACGGGATAGTCGTGATAAAGCCAGACCTCAAACTCCCCGGGGTCGAGGTGCGCGAGCAGCGGCCCGACGAACGACGCGACCGCGTGGCGGCGCAGGTCGGGCGAAAGGAACGCCACCCGAAGCGGGCGTGAGGGCAGGGCGGAAAGTCCGGCTGGCGCGACGGGCGCAATAACAAGGGAGGAGGGTGCTGCGGGCGGGTGTGCGCGACCGTAGGCGTCGTGTGCTGCCCTAAGATCGGTTGCAGAAATGTTTTCCGCGTAATTGAGGCAAAGCAGACGGGCGCTGCCGGCCTCGGCGTTGGCCGGGTCGCGCGCGAGCACGGCCTCGTATTCGGCGATCGCCTCTGGCAGCCGAAATGCCTCCTGCAGGGCCAGTGCCCGCCCGAGGCGGGCCGCCAGCAGGGCCGGATCGAGCGCGAGCGCGTGTTCCAGCGCGGCGAGCGCATGCTCGGCCTGGTGAAGCGTGGCGTAGGCGATGCCGAGGTTTTTCCAACCGGCGGCGTGGGTGGGAAAACGGCGGGTCGTCTCTTCGAGCCAGGGCAGAGCGGTCGCGAAGCCCTGCCGGCCGGCCGTCAGCGCGCCTACGCGTTCGTGCAGCGGCGCTGACTCCGGGCGCAGTGTGGCGGCGTGCTGTGCGGCGGCGAGCGCGGCGTCGGCGTCGCCGTTCGACTGATGGACCAGGGAAAGATGCTCCCACGCCTCGGCCATGGCGGGATCCAGCGCGAGTGCGTGGCGGAGGCTGGCGGCCGCGGAGCCCATCGCGCCGAGCGCGTGCTGCGCTGCGCCGAGCCGCATCGCGCAGAGTGCGGAGCGGGGGGCGAGTTTTAGCGCGCGGGTGAGCAATGTCTCGGCTTCGCCATGCCGGCCGAGCTGATGCGCGGCGAGTCCGCCCAAGTGCCACGCGTCAAACGCCCCCGGAGCGCCGCGCCGCACCTGCGCATAGAGCCGGAAAGCGGGTTCCAGCCGGCCGGCCCGGTGGTGCGTGACGGCTTCCTGGAGCTGCGTGGAAAAATCAGGCCGGCGCATGCTTCCCCTCCTCCCAGCAGCGGTGCAACGCTGCCCCAAAACGCCGCGCCTGTGCCGCGTGGTCGAGCAATGGCGAGGCCTGGAGCGCGGCGCGCAGGCCGGCGCTCCGTGCCGCGAGCGCGGCGGGATCGGCGGCGAGCCTGGCGCAAATTTTGACATAGTCGCCAGGGGTGGCGGCGACGCAGTCTGCCTGACCGGCGGCGGTGAGCAGAGAGACGCCAACGCGGCTCGCATGGCGGTCCCCGGCGAGAGTTACGACCAGCCGGCCCATCCAGAGCGCCTCGCAGGTCGTTGTCGTGCCGTGGTACGGGAAGGGGTCGAGCGCGATGTCCACGCGTCCGTAAGCGGCGAGATGTTCGGCTAGGCCGGCGGTGGGAGGGATGAGGCTCACCCGCGTGGGCGGCAGGCCGGCGCGGGCCGCTTCGGCCAGCAGGTGGGTGGGGTTGGGCGTGTAGCCTTTGATGAGCAGCCGCGATTGGGGCACGGCGGCGAGCACCTCGGCCCACAGCTGGAGCGTGGCGGGCGTGAGCTTGTTGAGGTTGTTAAAGGAACCGAACGTCACGGCGGCGCCGGGCAGCTGCGCGCACGGTGGCGGGACGACGGCGGGCGCGGCCGCCGGCGGCTGGTAGGACCACGCCGTTGGAGCGAAGCGCACGAGCTTTTCCGTGTGCAACGCGTCGGCGGTGCCAGGCGGGTCGGCCAGCGCATCGGTGAGGCGAAAGTCCATCGTGGCGAGGCCGGTGGTGTCGGGGTATCCCAGGTAGGCAACCTGCACCGGCGCGAGGCGGCGGGCGAGCAGCGCCATGCGGTTGTAGCCGGTGTGACCGGCGAGGTCCACAAGGAGGTCGGGGGCGTCGGCGAGCACCTGGGTTTCGACGAGCGTGTCGGGAAGGCCGACAAAATTACGCCAGAGTACGGCGCAGTTTTTCAGGCGTTCGCTCGTGGCATCATGGCAGAAGTGATCATGGTAGAGCACCACCTCGAATCTCGTCCGGTCGAGGTGCGCGAGCAGCGGCTCAAGAAAGAAGGCGACCGAATGCGTGCGCAAATCGGGCGAGAGAAACGCCACGCGCAGCCGTGCCGGGGCGCCGGGGCGGCGCGCGGGCGTATGGGGCGCGGCGGGCGCGACGGCGCGGCCGTAGGCGAGGTGCTCGGCAAAAAGCTGTTCCGGGGGCAGATGGTCGAGGTAGTGGAGCAGCAGCAGGCGGAAGCTGCGCGCCTCGTGCTCGGCCGGGTGTCGTCCGATGGTCGTCTCAAATTCCGTGATCGCTTCGTCCAGGCGGTGGCACGAGCTGAGCGCCTGCGCGCGCGCACAACGCGCCTTGGCATGGTGCGGATCGAGTCCGAGGGCGCGCTCCTGCGCGGCGAGAGCGTCGGCGGCCTGGCCGGTGGCGAGCAGCGCCGAGCCGAGGCAGCTCCAGGCGTGCGCGCTGTCCGGCCGCAACGCGACGCCGTGGCGCAGCGTGGCGAGCGCGTCGGCGGTTTGGCCGCGCAGCAGGAGAAATGAACCGAGGTTGCCGGCGGCCTCGGCATTGGCCGGTTCGAGGCGCAACGCTTCGCGCAGCTCGCGCTCGGCGGCGGCGGTCTCGCCGAGTTTGGCGAGCGCCAGGCCGAGGCACATGCGCGTCGCGCCGGAGGCGGGCATCTGGCGTGACGCGAGGCGCAGCCACTCCGCCGCCTCGGCGGGCCGGTCGAGCTGGAACAAGGCGGCCCCGCCGACATGCAGCACGCGGTAGTCACGGGGTGCGGCGGCGAGCAGCCGGCGGTAGAGGCCGACGGCCTGCACGAGCCGCCCGGCCCGATGGTGGGCGTAGGCGGCGTCGAAACTGTTTTCCTTGGGCTGGCGCATGGGTGGAGTTCAGCCGGCGCGGGCGAGTGGCACCGACGGTGCCATGGCGGCGGCGAGCGCCCCGGCCACGACGGCTCCGATGGTCTCGTGGGTGTTGAAATGGCGGTAGATGCGTTGGCGTTCGGCTTCGGACAGGGCGAGGGCGCGTTCACAGGCCTCACCGAGTGCCATGAGGTCGCCATGCGGGTAGCGAATGATGAGGCCGGCGTTGGCGAGGCCGGTGAGGCGGTCGCCGGTGCGCGAGTCTTCGGCGACCGGCACGAGCCCGAGGCAGCCTGACCAGAAGGGCCGGTCGGTGTGCGTGCGGGCCATCGCGGGCGTGGTGAATTTTCGTCCTTCGGGACAGAGCGCCACGCGGTGGCGCGTGAGCTGGTCGCGTGAGGAGACGGCGACCGTGTGGTCGTGATGCGCGGTGAAGCAGTCCTTGAATCTGTCCTGCAAAAACGCGAGCTGCCGCGAGCGATGCGCCGTGAGCCCCGCCTGGGAGCCGAGAAACACAATGCTGGGCCCGGGGTTGTCATGGAAGGGCACGGCGAATGGCACGAAGTTGGCCACCCAGCTGCGATGCACCGTCACGCAGCCGGCCGGCAGCCGTGCGGCCACGGCCGGTGCGAGCGGCGATTCGTCGTGGATGAGCACATCAAGGTGCGGCGCGAGCGCGGCACAGCCCGGCATCGTGCGGCTCGCCTCGTCAAAGGCATAAAACAGCACGCGTCCGCCATGGCGGCGGATATGCGCGGAGACCTGCGCGGCCAGGTCGCCGGGCAGCGTGCCGGGATGCTGGCCGGTAAAAACGAGCCACCAGGTTTCGTCGGCCGGACATTGGACGCAGGCTCGGGCAAATTCCGCCAGGCCCGCCGCGCCCAGCACCTGCGCGGAGCGAAACTCGATGCCGGGCTGGACCAGTGCGTCGAGGCAGCGAACGCTTTCGCCGTGCCAGTCGCAGTCAAGCCGTGCGAGACGGAGGAGATTTTCGTCGGCAGAGTCGCTGATGCGTGCGCGCAGGTCGGCCTGCGGCAGCGCCGCCAGAAACGCCGAGGCCCGGGTCGGTGCGCCGGCCCACGGGCAAAAGATCCATAGGCGGACGGCAGGCGGAAACTGGCCGGGCGGCGGTCGCATGGGGCTTCGGTCAGGCGGAGATTCGCAAGGCGGGCCGGCCGCAGAGCCCGTCGGCAAGGCGCTCGATCCCGGCCACGGCGGCGGCCACCGAAAAGTTTTGCGCGCGCGCCCGACCCTGGTGTTGCAGCGTCTGGAAGAGGCGGGAATCGCGGGCGAGCGAGGCGAGGCGTTGGGCGAGCGCCTCTGCGTCGGGGGCGGGAAACAGCAGGCCGTCCACGCCGTCGCGGATGACCTCCGCCGCGCCGCCGGTGCCGGACGAGACCACGACGAGGCCGGCGGCGAGCGCCTCGACCTGGGAGATGCCGAACGGCTCCTCAAACTGGCTGGGAAACACGAGCACGTTGCTCCGAGCAAACAGCGCGGCGAGGCCGTGACGGTCGAGAAAACCGGTAAACTTCACGCGGCCGGCCAGGCCGGTGGCGGCGCAAAAATCCTTCAGCTTTTGCAAAAACGCGGCGTCGGTGCTGCCTCCCGCGATCTCTGCGGTGAAGCTGATGCCCGCCTGGTGTAGGCGTGCGAGTGCGTCCACGAGCACATGGGCACCCTTGTAGGGCATCACCAAGCTGGCGTATGCGAGCCGCAAGCGGCGCGTGTCAGGAAAAAAATAACGGTGAAAGTTTTCGAGCCGGGCACCGGGATGGAGCGTTTCGATCCGGGCGGGGGTGTAGCCGGCCCGCCGGAAGGCCTCGCCGTTCCAGTCGCTGCACGGCGTGACCCAGTAGCCGGGCGCCACGGGCTGCGCGGCGGGGGCATAGCCCGGGGTGGCGTTGGCGAGCGCGTGGAGCACGGGGAAACCGGCGGCGAGCGCGGCGTGGAGGAGCTCAGCCCCGAGAAAGTCGAGATTGCCGAGCAGCACGAGGTCGGCGCCAAAGGCGAGCGCCGCACTCACCGTGCGGCGGGCGTTTTGCGCGGCGAGCCTGGCCAGCTGGTCCGGCCGGCCGGCGGGCCGCGCCGCGCCTTCGCGCCATTCGCCGAGCAGCGCGAGCTCGCGCGAGACGTGCCGCTCCAGCGCGGACTCCTCGGCGGTGGGCGGCTGGCGGAGATAGGCAGCGTGGCCGCAGACGATGCGGACTTCGTGGCCACGCGCGCGCAGGCCGTGGGCAAACTCCCACATCATGCGGCCGTATCCGCCGAGTTCCTCGGGCGGAAACAAGTTGGTGACGAGCAGGATTCGCCGCGGCGCCGTGGCGGGCACCGGGCCGCGCTGGCCGGTCTTGGCGAGGTAGTCGGCTATTTCGGGCAGCGCGGCATGGTCAGCAAGCAGTCCGGCGCGCAGTGCGTCAATTTCCGGCGCCAGCGGCGCAACGCGCGCGGCCTCGCCCAGTAGCACGGCGGCGGCGGCCGGTTCGGCCAGCTCGAGCGAGAGGCTGGCGAGCTGGAGCAGGGCGGGCTGGCAGTTGCGGTCGAGATAAATGGCGCGTTGCAGCGCCTCCTTGTAGAACGGGCCGTTTTCCATCTGGCCGGCGAGTTCGGCGATGGTGAGCGCATCTTCGGCGCGGTCAGCCGCCGCAAGCAGGAGTGCGAGCCGGGTGGTGGAACAGACCGCCGGGGAGCGGGAGATGCTCCGCAGCCAGGCGGAGGCATCGGCAAAATCAAAGATGCCGGGGCGGGCCGCCGCAAATCCCCATGCGGCCAGCGTTTCGCCGGCGGCAGCCGGCGCGACGATGTGCCGGCCGCGAAAGTGCGCGAGAGCGGCGACGAGGTCCGCGGTGTGGCTGTCGGTGCCGGCAGGTTCTGGCCACCAGAGGACGTGATGCTCGGGCAGGCGGCCGGGCGGCGGCGTGGCGAGCGGGTCGGCGGTCGCTTCGCCGAGGGCGGAGACCGGATGCACCTGCAGGCGCGGCAGTGCGACCAGCGCGCTGACTTCGGCCACCTGCGCGACAGGGCAAAACACGAGCACGCGCTCGGCGGCCTGGTGCAGCGACTGGAGCAGTTCGTAGGCCGGAAGCGGCGCCGCTGCGGGAGTGGCGGGGCTGGATGGGCCGGCTCCGGAAAATTGCTGCCTGGCCGGCGCGGCCAGCGCGTAGCGGGGATTGACCGCGCCGGAGAAGACAAGGTCGTAGAACTCGCGCAGTTTTATTCTCGGGTGATGGGCACAGATGATTTCCGCCTGCCCGGCGGTGCGGAGGCGGCGGACGTCGTCGGGGCGGTCCTGATAGTGGCGGATTTTTTCCACGAGCTCGTCCGGTGTGCGCCACGTGTCGAGGTGTTCCCCGGGCGTGAAAAGCAGCGGCAGGCCCGACGAGGCCGGGAGCTCGTCGGTGAGCAGGAATCCGCCGGCGGCGAGCGCCTCGAAGACGCGCAGGTTGAGGTCGCCGTTCAGGGAAATGTTCAGCGTGATCTGCGAGTCCGCGTAGATGTCGGCGGTGGCGGAGAGCGGGCCGGAAAGCGTTTCCAGCGGGAGGCCGGCGGCGCGGAGCTGCGCGAGCACGTGGCGGCGCCACGGGTGGTGCGCGCCGGTCTGGCCGACGAAGGTGAGGGGGCGTTTGGGCGCGGGCAGGAGCGCGCGTGGCAGGAAGCCGTAGTCGAGTGCCGGCAGCCAGAAGACATTTTTGAGGCCGGCGTCGAAAAACCAGGGCGCGTGGTGGCGCGTGTGGTCGAGGATGATGAAGTCAAACGCTTCCTCGCGGGCATAGCGGATGACCGTCTGGAGCGGATCCCGGAGGTGGTGGGTGTCGCCGACGAGCAGCACGCGGGGGCAGCCGAGGCGGGCGAGATTGCGTGGAAAGTTGCGGGCCGTGGCGTCGGCCTTGACGATGACCAGCTCGGGCCGCTCGGCGGCGGAAAGCGACGCGAGGATGTCGCCCGCGTCGAACGAACCCACCGGGGTGCGAAACGCGGCCGGGCGGTTCACGGCGGCGGGACGTGTCTCGGCGTCCGGCCCGCAGAAAATTTCATGCGGGGAAAACAGCGGGCGGCGGTAGGAGTCCTGATGCGAGAGGAAAAACAGCAGCGCGCGCGGCACCGGCAGGGCGGACGCGGCCCGGCGGGGCGCGGGCAGGACGGCGTCGTCAGAGGCAGGCACGAAGCCCGTCGCGGGCATGGGCGATGGCCAGGAAGCGGTCGAGGACAGCATGGTTCGCGCGAACTGCACGATTTGGGCCAAGGCGATTTCTGCGGTGTCTAAGCATTGCACAACAAACGGTTAAGGGAATATTTACCAGCCGATCCAGGCTGGGTGTTATGGCGCGCGCTTTGACGGAAATTTTTGCCGCCATCGTGATGTTGACTGGCGACCCAGATTTTTCGGTGGTGGCACCGTTTGAATTTTCCGGGGTAGCGTGTTCGTCACGCCACGTTTGTCCTCCGTTGCCGGAGCTTGCTCGCTGTGGTGAGCTGCGCGGCGAGTGCGCGGTAGTGGGGTCTTTTGAATTTCAGTTTGCCGGGTGAGGGGATGGGACCACGCTCGCCCTATGCCCAAGACCACCCGCAAAGCCGCCAAGAAGCCCGCAGCCAATTTTGTCTCAGCCTGCGTAAGCATCATCATCCTTTCACTGCTGCAAGCCTGTGCCCAAAGCTCTCAGGCCACGGTCCGGCCCCCTTCGGTTTTCAATATCGGATCACCTCAGACCGGAATGGCACAACACCTGAAGGATTTTGAGGTTTTCAGGGTCGGTATGACTCGATGGGAAGTGGATGCTCTGATAACGCAGTTTCCGCGTGATGGCGGAATCTCAACCCCTTGGAACCTTCGCTTAACTCACCTCTCTGACCACTCGCTGAAGATCGACATTGACCTGGAGATCACCCAACGCGACCCGGCTGACCATGATCGGGCTGTTGTAGGGAGGTACGACAAGGTGATCCGCGTTTCCAAACCTTACGTACAAAGGCCATTTGATGATTGATAGCCGAAATTCAAAGACCCCAGTACCCAAACTTCATGGCCTTGTGGTCATCCCGGAACGGTCTTTCTCGGTCACTTTTCGAACTTAAAGACCAATTCACCCGGTTTGGCGTAGCCGAGGCGCTCGCGGATTTTCAGTTCGACGTAGGCGCGGTCGGTGCGGAGGCGCTCGACCTCGGCCTGTTCCTGCTTGAGCCGGGCTTCGGCCTCGGCGACGCGCCGGCGAACCTGCGCCTCGCTCTGCGCGAGCTTCAGGTATTCCTGCCGGGCCTCCCAAAAATACCCGCCGGCGGCCGCAGTTCCGCCTGCAAGCAGCAGGATGCAGAACACGGGGATAATGCGCGGCGAGGGCATGGTTGATGCTGGGCGGGCGTTTGTTCTGAGGCAAGGATTTTTTGGCGCGCAGTTTTTGGCGTGCGTTGCCGCCGCCAGCGCGCCAAGGTCGCGCCATGTATCAGAGTTTTTACGGGCTGCGTGAGCTGCCGTTCAACATCACGCCCGACCCGAAATTTCTTTACCTCAGCCCCACGCATCAGGAGGCGCTGCAACACCTGAAATACGGGGTCAGCCAGCGCAAGGGTTTCATCGTGCTGATCGGCGAGGTGGGGTGCGGGAAGACCACGATTTGCCGGCGGTTTCTCAACGAGCTCGACACAGCCCGCTATGACACCGCGCTCATCCTCAACCCGCGGGTGACCGAGACGCAGATGCTCAAGGCCATCCTCACCGAGCTCGGCGAGACGAAGCTCGCGCGCAGCCAGCACGACCTCGTCGCGCAGATGAACCGCGTGCTGCTCGAGCGCATCGAGCGCGGCCGCGACATCGTGCTCATCATTGACGAGGCGCAGAACCTGAAGTTTGAGGTCCTCGAACAGATCCGGCTGCTTTCCAACCTGGAGACCGACCGGCAGAAACTGCTCCAGACCGTGCTCATCGGCCAGCCCGAGCTGAAGGACGTGCTCGCGCGCGAGGAGCTCCGCCAGCTCCGGCAGCGCATCCTCGTCCACTGCGAGCTGAGCCCGCTCACGCTCGGCGATGTCACGCACTACGTCCATCACCGCCTCACCCTGGCCGGCGGCGATGGCCGCCCCGCCTTCACGAAGTGGGCGCTGCGCGCCATCCACCGGCACAGCCGGGGAATTCCGCGGGTGATCAATAACCTTTGTGACAAGTCGCTGCTCGCCGCCTTTATCCGTGAGTCCGACGAGGTCAACTACTGGGACGCGCGCCGCGCCATCAACGAAATGAAAACCCTCGTCGAGTGACCGACGTCACCCTCCCTCATCCGCCATGAGCCTCATCAATGAAGCCCTCAAAAAAGCCCAGCGCCAGCGCGGCGAGCCCCCGTCGGCGGGGGACGGCACCCTGCCGGTGGGAGGTGTGTCACGCACCGCGCCGGGACGCCTGCGGCTGACCACGCCGGTGCTCCTGGTGCTCATTGGCAGCGGACTGCTCGTGGTGGGAGGAATGCTGGTCGTGTTTCTTTGGCCCAAGGGAACACCCGTTGCTCCCATCCGGCCGGCGCCGCAGGTCGCCAGCACTCCGGTAGCAGATACGAGGCCCGTGTCCGCGGCGATGCCGGCACCCTCACCTGCACCGACGGCGGTTGCATTTCCCCTGCCAGCGCCCGATGCGGTTGCTCCTCCGGCGGCCGCCGTCACCGCTGTGCCGCCTCCGGTTGCAACGGCGCCACCGCCGGTCAGTCCGCCGCCCGCCGTCCCGGTCACACCGGTTGTTGTCGCCACCGTGCCGCCGCCCGTGGTGGTGGTCCCGGCCGTGGCACCGGCAACCCCGGTCATCGCGGCCGTACCCCCACCACCGCCCGTGCCGACGACACCCAAGCCCGACCCGCGCGTGACGGCGGTGATTGAAGTGATGCGCGTCAACACCGTCTCATCCGCCGGATCGCGCGCGGTTCTGAACAATCAGGTTTTCAAGGTCGGCGATGTCGTGGACCGCACCCTGGGACTCCGTCTCACGAAAATTGCCCTGCACAGCCTGACCTTCGCCGATGCGGTCGGGTTGGAATACGTGAAGGAGTTCTAAGCGGGAGATGTTGAGGTCGGTTATAACAAGGGTTGCGAGTCAAATGAAAAACATAAAACATAATCACACTGCTGGCAATCTAAAAAAGATTACTGTGGCGATGCTATCTCTTGTTATAATGGCATTACTTGGTGTTTTAATAATAATTACATTTTATAAAACCTATGATTCGATGGTTATTGGTTTGGCTGATCCTGAGCATAATAATAATCGCTTAGTCCCCCCGCCGGATCTGCAGGCAGAAGTGAAAACCATAGATACTAAAGCTTTTATTGATAAAAATATAGAATTGCTTATGAAAAAATATGGACCCAATCTAAATGAAGCAAAAGCATGGCGAATAGTGTCATCGTTGGCTCTATACGAACAAAACATTTTTTATCAGGCATTCTTCAATTCTCTTGGAATGTCTAACGAGGAGCTGGGAGATTTAAAAGCTGCCATGGTGGCAAGGGATTACATCTCGCAGGATATTGCTCCTAGAAAAGGCGCCAAGGCCATCTCTTTTTCATTAGATGGAGTTACTTATCAACTTACAATATTCTCCGACGACGGAAGTCTGAGGAAACAGGAGGTTATGGATATAACCGCAGAACAAGAGCTGCAGATTCGTTCAATTTTAGGCGAGGAAAAATATGAGCAGTATCAATATTTCATGGACACATTTCCACTGAATGGAGTTCTGTCGCCTCCAGGCACTTTTTCGGATCAGACGGGGCTTGAACTTACTGAATATCAATTGAAATTATTAGTAGATTCAATGCATTCGGCTGACCAAAATTATAAATATTCTGGCAGGATCGTTCCTCTTAATATGGATAAGGTGATTTTGGATGCCGCTAATTATTTGAGCGGCGTACAGCTTGCTCGATTGAAATCATTCGTTGCTGAAAAATCTAAAATTCAGGCGAAGATTGATGAAGAGACTTATAAATATTGGAATCAAAAATGAGTCTGGGCAGTGTCTGTCAGTGAGTTGGACTCCACGTCTGTCCACCCTGCATGGGGTGGGGTAGATGGAAGAGGCCAGTCCGCTCAGTTTCCTATTTCCCCGGGCGGGTCTCGCGTGAGGATCTGGTTCACGTAGCCCTGCGGTGTCGGCGTGGGGCAGCCAAATTTTTCCGGCGGGCGGTCGGGCGGATGGTAGGTGCCAAAAATCCAGTCGAGACAGGAAAACATCCCGGCAAAATTCCGCTGCTGGCCGGTCTCCCCGGCATCGTGATGCCAGTGGTGAAACCTCGGCGAGGCGATGAAACGGCCGGCGCACCCGTAGGAGCAGTCCAAGTTGGCGTGCAGAAAGACCGTGTAGCAGCGCTCAAACAGGATGAAAGCCGCCAGCGGCCGCAAATCCACCCCGAGGGCAAACGCCGGCAGGTTCGCCCCGGCAACCGTCCAGATGACATCGATCGGATGCTGCCGGTGCGCCGAGACCCAGCGCATGTGCTCGATGCTGTGATGCACACGATGGAACCGCCAGAGCAGGGGAACGGAATGGGCCAGCCGGTGCGCCCAGTAGCCCCAGAGCTCCGCCAGCACGAGGGCGAGCAGGACCTGCACCCACCACGGCCGGTCCCCCATCCAGTGGAGCAGGGAGGCGGGCAGCAGGGCGCGGAGGATGGCGCCGAGGAAGGCGATGCCCGTGAGGGCTACCCACGCGCCGATGGTGGGGTTGGCCCAGAAATGAATCCAGTCGCCCCATGGCGCACGCCCCGGATTTTTCCTCGCAGACAGCTGCGATTCCAGCGGCGCAAACAGCAGCAGGGACAGCCCCATGAATGCCAGGCTGGAAAGGACGATCTGCCAGAGCAGGGCCATGGCGGAGTGGCGGCGGGTTTCAATACCCGCCGAAGACCGGCATGAAAAGGTCGAGGAGAAAAAGACCGAGGCCGAGACCGAGGATGGTCCACAGAAAGCCCGCGCGGATTTTCCAAGGCGGATGCGCGCTCACCCTGCGCACCGTGGCCTCAACTGTCGGGTCGGGTGCATCGGCTGCGGGGAGCGCGTGGGAAACCGGAGATGATATATGCTCGTTCATGGCGGGGTTCTCCATTGGAGGGTTATCAGAGCAGCGGGATTGAATCCAACTCATCCGCTTCGGCCCAAAACGCAATCGCGATCGAGGAATATAAGATTCCTCGATGCGCGGCCGGCGGATGCCATCCGCCGGGTAAAATCACCCACGTGATCCGTGATCAAAACGAATCACGACCGGCCGCGTCCGCCGTAGCCGCTCCAGCCGCCGCCTTGGTTTGGGCGCGGGCGCGGGCCGCCTTGGGGTCCGCCACCCGGCCGGCCTCCGCCGCCTTGGCGTCCGCCGCCGCCACGCTGCTGCTGCGGGGGTTTGGGCGGTCCGGCGACGATGGGCTGGTAGGAGAAGCCTTCGAGTTTCAGCTCCGGGATTTTCTGGCCGATGAAGCGCTGGATGTCGCGGATGTCGCCGGCATTCTCCGGCGTGACAAGCGTGAACGCGTCGCCTACGGCCTGCGCGCGGCCCGTGCGGCCGATACGGTGGACGTAGTCCTCGGGTTTCTCGGGCACGTCATAGTTGATGACGTGCGAGATGCCGGCGACATCAATGCCGCGCGCGGCGATGTCGGTGGCGACCATCACCTCGTATTTGCCGCTCTTGAATCCGGCGAGCGCCTCGATGCGCTGGTTCTGCGAGCGGTTGGCGTGGAGGACGGCGACGGAATGGTTGGCGGCCTTGAGACGGCGCGCGATCTTGTCGGCGCCGTGCTTGGTGCGGGAGAACACGAGCACGCTGTCGAAGTCGGTCTTGGCGAGCAGCGCCTCCAGCAGCTCAAATTTCTGCGTGGCCGCGACGGGGTAGAGCGCGTGCTTCACCGACTCGTTGACGGAGCGGTTGATCCCGACCTCGATCCGGGTGGGATTGCGGAGCGCAAAGTTGGCGATGGCGGCGATTTCGGGCGGAACCGTGGCGGAGAAAAACAGCGTCTGCCGCTCGCGCGGGCAGCGGGCGATGATGTCTTTCACGACGGGCAGGAATCCCATGTCGAGCATGCGGTCCACCTCGTCCAGGACGAGGATGGTGATGTCGCGGAGGTTGATTTCGCCGGTCTTGAGGTAGTCCATCAGGCGGCCGGGCGTGGCGGCGATAATGTCCACGCCGCGTTTGAGCTCCTGGCGCTGGATGCCATAGCCGACGCCGCCGAAGATGGCGACTGTGCGGAGATTAGTGAAGCGGGCGAAGTCACGGAACGCGGTCTCGACCTGGGCGGCGAGCTCGCGCGTCGGCTCGAGGATCAGCACACGCGGTCGCGGCTGGTGCTGGCCGAGGCGGCTCAGAATGGGGAGGGCAAATGCGGCGGTCTTGCCAGTGCCGGTCTGGGCGGAGCCGATTAGGTCGCCGCCGCCGAGGACGACCGGGATGGCGCGGAGCTGGATGGGCGTCGGGTCGGTGTAACCGGCAGCCTGCACGCCGCGAAGGACGGGCTCGGAAAGATTGAGGGATTTGAAGGGCATGGGAAAATTGGGTCTGTGATTCTATCTATGGAGGCAGCGAAAAATCCAACGGGACGTTCGTGGCTGCTTTGCGGCGGCGCCGCTTGCGGGTGTGAGCCGACCGGCCTGGCCCGCTGGCTTCTTGAGCAGCGCAGGAAAGGCCCGGACGGGCAAAAATAAAAAGGGACGGCACCCCGGAGGAGCGCCGTCCCTCGAAATCAGGTTGGGAAGCGATCAGTAACGGTCGCCGCCACCGCCGCCGCCACGGTCGCCGCGATAACCGCCGCCGCCGCCGCCGCCGCCGCGATAACCGCCGCCGCCGCCACCGCCGCCGCCACGGTAACCGCCGCCGCCGCCGCCACCGAAGCCGCCGGCCGGGCGATCCTCCTTGGGACGGGCCTCATTGACGGTGAGGGCACGGCCACCGAGATCGGTGCCGTTCATTTTCTCTGCCGCGACCTTCGCTTCCTCGGCAGTGCCCATCGTGATGAAGGCAAAGCCGCGGGGGCGACCGGTCATTTTGTCGAAGGCCACGTAAACGTCGGTGACGCTGCCGAAGGCGGCGAAGGCCGAGCGGAGCTCGTCTTCGGTGGTCTTGAAGGAGAGGTTTCCAACGTAAAGTTTGGAATTGCTCATGATATGTGATGATTCGTCGAATCCCGTCCGCTGCCAGTCTGTTCCCGAATGCCGGGTTTCAAATCATCCCAGGAGCTGCCTCCCACTGACGACCCACCAGTGCCTGTCACCTAACGTTGCTCTGACGATAAGCACCCAAGGAAACGACAGTTCGGCGACAATGCAAGCGTAATTTTTGGGTGGGAAGGCGAGGGGGTGGGGTAGGGCATGTTGGCACTCGGAGCGCGTTGAGGTCGCCCCGGCCACCCGGTAGATCGCACCTCGGTGATTGACCCGCCGCCCGGCGCGGCTTTCAACCTTCACCCCTCATCGTCTCCCCTCTAGTTCCATGAGCCTCTCCCTCAAACCTGCCGCCTCCTGCGCCTTTGACCAACTCTCACTCGGCGAGATCATGCTCCGCCTCGATCCCGGCGAGGGGCGCATCCGCACCGCCCGCGAATTCAAGGCCTGGGAGGGCGGCGGCGAATACAACACCTCGCGCGGCCTACGCAAGTGCTTCGGCCTGAAGACCGCCGTCTGCACCGCCTTCGTGGACAACGAAATCGGCCGCCTCATCGAGGATTTCATCATGCAGGGCGGCGTTGCCACCGACTTCATCAAGTGGCAGGAGGACGACGGCATCGGCCGGACCGTGCGCAACGGCCTGAACTTCACCGAGCGCGGCTTCGGCATCCGTGGTGCCGTCGGCAATCCGGATCGAGGCAACACCGCCGCCTCGCAGCTCAAGCCCGGCGACTTCGACTGGGAGCACATCTTCGGGAAATTGGGCGTGCGCTGGTTCCACACCGGCGGCATTTTTGCCGCCCTTTCCGCCACCACCGCCGAGCTCACCGTCGAGGCCGTGAAGGCCGCGAAAAAGCACGGCACGATTGTCAGCTACGACCTGAACTACCGTCCCTCGCTTTGGAAAACCATCGGCGGGCTCAAGAAGGCCCAGGAGGTCAACCGTGAGATCGCCAAAAATGTGGACGTGATGATCGGCAACGAGGAGGACTTCACCGCCTCGCTCGGTTTCGAGGTGAAGGGGGCGGATCACAACCTCAGCACCATTGAGACCGATGCCTTCAAGCAGATGATTGAGACGGCGGTGATGGCCTACCCCAACTTCAAGGTCGCGGCCACCACCCTCCGCCGTGTTATCACCGCGACGAAGAACGACTGGAGCGCGATTCTCTGGCACGACGGCAAGTTTCACGAAAGCCGCCAATATCCCGGGCTGGAGATACTCGACCGGGTCGGCGGCGGCGACTCGTTTGCCTCCGGCCTGCAGTTCGGCTTCCTCCAGTTCAACGACGCGCAGAAAGCCGTCGAGTATGGGGCAGCCCACGGCGCGCTCGCCTCGACCACCCCCGGCGACACCTCGATGGCCACGCGCAAAGAAGTCGAAAAGACCTTCGCCGGCGGCGGCGCCCGGGTGGTGCGTTGAGCGTTCGTTCTCCATTCCCTTTCTGTTTCCTGGTTTCTTGGCTTCCTGCTTAAAAATTCGCCTCTCTCCCCTCCCCATGCCCTCCCTCTACGAAACTCTCCGTGCCGACATCATCGTGGCCATGAAGGCACGCGACTCAGTCGCGACCACCGCCCTGCGCACCGCCGATGCCGCGGTCAAACGCGCCGCGATGGACGCCAACCGCGACATTGATGATACGCTCACCCTGGCCACCCTCCGCAAGGCCGTGAAAAATCTCGCCGACGCATGCACCGAGTTCGAGAAAGGCGGCCGTGCCGACCTCGTCACCGCCAACCGCGCCGAAATCGCCCTGCTGGAAAAATACCTGCCCAAGGCGCTTGATCCCGCGAAACTTGAGGCGCTCGTTGCCGCCGCCATCACCGCGACCGGCGCGCAGTCGAAGAAGGAAATGGGCAAGGTCATCGGTGCGCTCAAGCAGAGCCCGGAGGCCGGGCTCATAGATTTCGCTGCCGCCAGCAAGCTCATCCAGGCCAAGCTGCTGTGAGGGCGGCGGATATTGTCGGTGGTTTTTATCGGTATTAATCGCGAAGGGGCGAAGAGGCGAAGGCGCGTACATTAACCAGGAGGGTTGTTGATTTGAAAATGACGTGACCGGATGCGCCCTGCACCCCGCCAGAAAATGCATCTTTGAGCTGTTTGCCGCTGCCAGGCCGGTGCGGCGACTTCTGCCTTGCACGGTGCCCGCCGTCCGCCCAGCTTGGTGCCGCATGTCAGACCCATTGCACGCAAAACATGCCATGAAAACAGCCATCATATCCCTGCTGGTGTCCAGCCTGCTCCTGACCGCGGGTTGTTACACCAATCGAGCCACCAAATGGGAATACCAGATGGTGCATACCATCGGCGGAATAAACGAGCGCACCGACCAGGGATGGACCGTGGACTCTTTTGTCGTTAAGCCGGATGGCTCCCACGACTATCTTTTGAAGAAACCAAAGCCGTGACCCCAATTAGTTGGTCTGACTGTATCCACGGATTGTCAGACTGTCGCTTCGCTCGGAACATGGATGGGCACGGATTATCAATCAGAAATGCAATTTCCAGCTTTCACCCGGCAGGGAAAAGGAATTTGGCATGATATGTTTCCATCATGTTTTGTATCCGTGTTATTGTGTAATCGTGTTCAGATTGAACTGCGGAATTTAGGATCAGATGCGATGGCGAGAGGCGGTGGCCGTGCTCCACGGAACCCGGCGCGGCAGTGCCAAAATCCGGCCGCTACCCGCGCACGGGGGTGACGAGGATTTTGCCGGCGGCAGCGAGGCTGAGGGCGAGGGGACGGCCGGCGTTTTTTTTGACCGTCACCAGTCCGGCCGTGAGATTGCGGCCGGTCACGCGCACGGTCGCGCCTGGTGCCAGGCCGTTTTTCTCCGCGAAATGCAGAAACTCCGCCGACTGTTCCGTCACCCGCACGACCCGCAGCGGCCGGGCCGTGGCACAGGTCGCCAGCGTGGCGTGAACTTCCGTGCTCAGTTTGCCCTGCGCGCTGGGGATCGGGTCGCCATGCGGGTCCGTGGCCGGGTGGCCCAGCAGCGCATCCAGCCGGTCAAGCACCTCGTCGGAGATGGCGTGCTCCAGCCGTTCGGCCTCGGGATGGACCGTTGACCAGTCCATCTTGAGCACGTTCACGAGAAAGGTCTCCACGAGCCGGTGCTTGCGCAGGACGTTGAGCGCCACCCGGCGGCCTTCGGCGGTGAGGCGCACACCGTGGCGCGGGCGGTGCTCGATCAGGCCGGCGTCGGCGAGCGACTTGGCCATCGTGGTGGCGGTGCCGGGCACGACGGCGAGGGCGGCGGCCAGCCCGCCCATCGGCACGAGCGCGCCGGCCGCGCCCGCCTCGGAGAGGAGCAGGATGTGCTTAAGGTAGTTCTCGACCGTGCTGGTGGCCATGCGGGCAGGCTGCCCCGGTTTACGTTTGAGGCAACAAAAGATTCATTTTGACTAATCAAAATAACCGTGCTCCCCTCGTCCGCATGAACGAGCCTGCCGCTGTCCCTCTCGCGTCCCCGGCGCCTGCCACCGGCTGGCGCCGTGTGGCCGCCGGGCCGAGCCTCCCGGAGGTCAACCGCAGCGTGCTGGTGCCGGCGGGGGCCGGCTTCTGGCGGAAGCTGCTCGCGTTCTCCGGCCCGGGCTTCCTCGTGGCGGTCGGCTACATGGATCCCGGCAACTGGGCGACCGACCTCGCCGGCGGCGCGAAGTTCGGCTACACGCTGCTGTCGGTCATCATGATCTCCAATTTCATGGCGATCCTGCTTCAGCATCTGTGCATCAAGCTGGGCGTTGCCACGGGTCGCGACCTCGCGCAAGCGTGCCGCGACCATTACCCGCGCCCAGTCGTGTGGTTTCAGTGGATTCTCTGCGAGCTGGCCATCGCGGCGTGCGATCTGGCCGAGGTCGTCGGCTCGGCCATCGGGCTGCAACTGCTTTTCGGCATCCCGCTGGTGTGGGGCTGCGTCATCACTGCGCTCGACGTGCTCATCGTGCTTCTGCTCCAGCAACGCGGCTTCCGCTATATCGAGGCGCTCGTGATCACCCTCATCCTCACCATCGGCGGGTGTTTCGCGGTGGAGCTGCTGGTGGCGAAGCCGGCGCTCGGCGAGGTCTTCGCGGGCTTCATGCCCCGGCTCGAAGTGCTCAAAAACTCCGAGATGCTATATGTCGCCATCGGCATCCTCGGCGCGACCGTCATGCCGCACAATCTCTATCTGCACTCCTCCATCGTGCAGACGCGGAAATATGAGCAGACCGCCGGCGGCAAGCGCGAGGCGATCAAGTTCGGCACGATTGACTCGACCTTTGCGCTCATGTTCGCGCTCTTCATCAACGCCGCGATCCTGATCCTCGCCGCCGCCGCGTTTCACGGCAACGGGCACGAGGGCGTGGGCGAGATTCAGG
Organism: Opitutia bacterium; assembly: GCA_947475065.1. Taxonomy (GTDB): domain Bacteria; phylum Verrucomicrobiota; class Verrucomicrobiia; order Opitutales; family Opitutaceae; genus CAIYUN01. The sequence goes on from CANJLB010000005.1 coordinate 90,633, forward strand.
AGGCTTTTCACCTGCTCGACGGCGTGCTCGGCGTGACCTTTGCGAGCACGCTGTTTGCCGTCGCGCTGCTGGCTTCGGGGCAAAACTCCACGCTCACCGGCACGCTCGCCGGGCAGATCGTCATGGAGGGTTTCCTCAACATCCGCCTGCGCCCATGGCTGCGGCGGCTCATCACGCGCGGCATCGCCATCGTGCCGGCGGTGGTGGTCATCGGCCTCTATGGTGAGGAGAAAAGCACGGAGCTGCTCGTCGCCAGCCAGGTGTGCCTCTCGATGCAGCTGGGCTTTGCATGCTGGCCGCTGATGCGTTTCACCGGCGACCGGGCCAAGATGGGGGAGTTCGTCAACCCATGGTGGGTCAAGCTGCTGGGCTGGAGCATCACGCTTGTCATTATTACGCTCAACGTGAAGCTGCTCCTTGATATCTTCGGCCTCATCGGCAGCTAACCGCAACCACTCCCAACCCATGAGCGTCCTTACCACCGCCCTCCGCCGCGAATTGTGTGTCGCCTTTTCGCGCCGCGCGCAGCCGGTCTGGTTCCGCATCGTGAAATGGAGCGCCGGCATCGCCTTCATGATTGCGTTCCACCAATGCGACTGGTTCTGGCCGGCCGTCGCTGGCTGGACCGTGGTTGCCCTGGCCCTGCATTTCCTCTACCGTTCGAAGACACGTGCCTGGACGCAACCGTGGGGCGGCTGGAATGATCTTGAGGCAGGCCGCTAGCCACGCATCACGCCCCATGTATCGCAAAATCCTTGTCGCCCTCGAGAACGGCCCTGCTGACGGCACGCTCCTGCCGCACATCGCCGCGCTCGCGCGCCAGCTCGGCTCGGCGCTGCTGCTCGTCCACGTGGCCGACGGTTTCGCCGCGCGCAATTTCGAGCAGTTGAAGCTCGCCGAGTCCGACGAGATCCGCGCTGACCGCGAGTATCTGGAGAAAACGGCGGCAACCCTGCGCGCCGGCGGGCTCACGGTCACGACGCTGCTCGCGCTGGGCAACCCACCCACGGAAATCATCCGGGTGGCCGCCGCCGAGCAGTGCGACCTCATCGCGCTGACTTCTCACGGGCACAAGCTCATCGCCGACATCTTTCTCGGCAGCACGATTGAAAAAGTGCGGCACAACACCGCCGTCCCCCTCCTCGTGGTCCGCGCTGGCACGGGTTCCGGGTAGCCTGGCGCAGGAGGAGGCGTTCAGCAACGATCGCGCAAATTAGCGGCTGACCAAACACGGGCCCACCTTCAGAACGCCGGGGCCGGATACCGCAGCCGGTTTCGGTTTGGCCTGTGGGCGAGGCGGTCTTCCTCGGCCCGGTGCCCGCCTCGCGCTGGCCCACGGGGGACAGGAAAGAGCAAGAAAGCTTGCCGCCGGCCGCAACAATCTCCCGCGTGGCGCGTCTTAGGGACATGTCACTTGTGTCCGCCGGGCTGAAAAATTATTCGCGCAACACCCTTGCCACCCGTGGGCGCGCCGGTTTTGGTGATGCAATGCCCTCATCGCGCCCGCGCCGCGTTGCCCTAATCCCCACTCTCCGCCTCGGCCTGGCCGTTGCGCTGTCGGCCGCCTTGTCGGCCAATGCCGCGCAACCCGCGCGGCGGGGTGCGCCCGCCCGCGGGGCCGTCGCTCCAGCTGTCACGGCGTCGGCTCCTGCCCCGATTTCCGCAGAACTGGCGGAAGCGCAGAAACTGTTCAACCATGGCGACTACGAGGCCGCGCTGGTAGCCGCCGAAAAAGGCTCGACATCGGACGTGTTTGACGAGGGCTGGTGGCGGCTCCGTGCCGACGTGCTGCTCACGCTCGGTCGCTATACCGAGGCTCACGAGCAGCTCACCCGCGCGTTGCGCTACAACACCCAGAGCGTCCGTCTGCGTCTGCTCGACCGCGAGGCCGCGTTTTTCACGCACCACGAGGACGAGGCCCGCACCCGGCTGGTGGAGATTCGCAGCCTGATTGACACGCGCGGCCGCACCGACCGCTCGTCGGAGTTTCTCACCGCCGTGGGCGAGGCTGCGCTCATCCTTGGGGCGGAGCCGAAGCTCGTGCTCGAAAATTTCCTGCGCCCCGGCCAGCGCGTCAGCCTGCGCGACGCCGTCGTCGCCGTCGGCCGGCTCGCGCTCGACAAGCATGACCACGACCTCGCCTCGCGCACGTTTTCCGACGGCCTGAAGCTCTTCCCCGAAGATCCAGCCATGCCGTCCGGCCTTGCGGCGGCCTTCCGGGGCAGCGGCGATGCGGAGAAGTTCCTCGACTACGCCGGGCAGGCCCTCGACCGCAACGAGCGCCACATCCCCACGCTCCTGCTGATGGCGGGGCACCTGCTCGAGGCCGAGCAATACGACCTCGCCCGCGAGACGATCGGAAAAATTCTTGCGATCAACGCACTTCAGCCCGACGCCCTCGCGTTGCGCTCGGTCATCGAGCAGCTCCAGAACCAGCCCGACCGGGCCGCGGCCGACCGCGCGAAGGCTCTCTCCACCTGGTCGGCCAATCCGCACGTGGACTATAGCATCGGCCAGAAGCTCTCTCGCAACTACCGCTTCACCGATGCCGCCGCCGCGCAGCGCCGTGCGCTTGCGTTTGACGCGAAGTTCACCCCCGCGCGCATCCAGCTCGCGCAGGACCTTCTCCGGCTCGGCCAGACCGAGGAGGGCTGGGCGCTCGTGGACCAGGCCCACAAGGAGGACACCTACGACGTGGAGGCGTTCAACCTTGTCTCGCTGCACGACCGCCTCGCCACCTACACCAACGTGGAGAACGAACACTTTTTGATCCGCATGGACAGCAAGGAGGCCCCGGTCTATGGCCGGCGTGCGCTCGCGCTGCTGGAACGCGCACGGCAGACGCTCACCGCCAAATACGGCCTCGATCTCCCGGTCCGGACCACGGTGGAAATCTACGCGACGCCCGGCGATTTTCAGGTGAGGACATTCGGCACGCCGGGTGAGGCCGGCTTCCTCGCCGTCTGCTTCGGCTCGGTCATCACCGTCAACAGCCCCGCGCTGTCGAGCGCCAACTGGGAGGCGGTGCTCTGGCACGAGTTCACGCACGTCATCACGCTCACGATGACACAGAACAAAATGCCACGCTGGCTGAGCGAGGGCATCTCCGTCTATGAGGAGGAGCAGGCCAGTTCCGGCTGGGGCCAGCTCATGTCGCCGAATTTCCGCGACCTGATCTTGGAGGGAAAGATGAAGCCCGTGAGCAACATGAGTGCGGCGTTCCTCACCGCGTCGGACCCACGCGCCGTCGGCTTCGCCTACTTCCAGTCGTCGCTCATCGTGAAATTTTTCGTCGAGCAATACGGGCTCGAAAAGCTCAAGGCCGTCCTCCGCACCCTCGCCGACGGGACCGCTATCAACGACGCGTTGTCCCAGCATCTCGCCCCGGTTGCCGAGCTCGACCCGGCCTTCGTGGCCTTTGCCCAGGCCGAGGCTCAGAAGCTCGGCGGGGGTCTCGACCTCACCCGTCCGGAAAAGACCGACGGTCCGGTCATTCTCACCACCTCCAATCCACGTAACTTTTACCTCCGCCTCGAACAAGTCCGCGACCTCGCGAAAAAGGAAGACTGGGTGGGCGCGAAAACCAAGCTCGCCGAGATCACCGCCGGCGGCGCCTACATTCCGGGTGCGGACAATCCCCACCAGCTGCTGGCCGATGTCGCCGCGAAGCTCGGTGATACTGCCGCCGAAAAGGCCGCGCTGACCACCATCGCCGAGCACGAGGCCGACGACGTCGGGCCCGTCACGCGCCTGCTCGCCCTCACCACGGCGGCAAAAGACTGGCCCGCCGTCACCCGCTGGGCGGAGGCCTGGATTGCCATCAGCCCGCTCGCCGCCGCGCCGTGGCGCGCACTGCTCTCCGCGCACGAGGCAGGTGACGCCGCCGGTGCCATTGAGTCCGCCCGCGTGCTGCTCCAGCTCGACCCGCCCGACCTGCCTGGCATCCACTATCGTCTGGCGAAACAGCTGCAGGCGACCGGTGACCTTGCCGGCGCACGCCTGCAGGTGTTGCAGGCGTTGGAGGATGCCCCGCGCTTCCGCGCCGCCTATGAGCTGCTGTCCAAGCTTCCGTCGCCCGAGGCCGCAACCGGGGCCGGGGCGCCGCCGTTCCCGGGGGCACCCGCTCCCTAGCCTTGAACCAAACCAAGCCCCCCGCGTCCCGCCGAGCTGTTATCCCTGCAACCCTCCCTCCCATGCCCCGCCGCCTCTTCTTCTTTCGCCTCCCGGGCCGCCGCCTTGCCGCCTTGCTGGTGGTGCTGCTTGCGACGAGCCTGTTGTGTGATGCACAGCGCCTCGGCGGTGCAGGTGGCGGTGGGCGCAGGGGCGGCGGTGGCCGCGGGGGTGGCGGAGCTGGCTTTGGCGGCCCTGGCGGTGGCGGCCGGGCGAACTTCGGCGGCTTGGATGCGCCGCTGGATCCCGCGCTCGACTGGCCGGTGAACCCGGCGTTCAAGGCCGACACCTTTGCTTTCACGCGGTTGATCTATGACTCCGGCGGTGGCGGCCGGGGCGGCGGTGGCAGTTGGGCCACCGACACGTCCGTCACCAATCGCGACGGGCGCGACGCCGACTCCTCTCTCGCCTACCGGCTCCACATGATGACGAGCCTCAAGGTGCACCCCGGCCACAACTACATCGAGATCACCCCGCAAAACCTGGCCAGGAACCCTTTCGTTTACATGGTCGAGCCAGGCCGGCTGTACTTCCGCGAGGAGGAGGTGAAGGCGCTGCGAAATCATCTCCTGAACGGAGGCTTCCTCATGGTGGACGACTTTTGGGGCGACGCCGAGTGGGACAATTTTTACGCGCAGTTCAACCGCGTGTTTCCCGAGCTGCCGCGCAATCTCCCGGCCGATTCCCCCGGTGCGAATGCCGAGGGCACCATCTCCATCCGTGAGCTGCCCCTGGAGCACCCGATTTTTCACACGGTCTTTGACCTCAAGGCCAGGCCGCAGATTCCCAACATCAACAATTACTTCAGCTCCGGCGAGAACTTTGACCGGGCCAGGCGCGGCCACGACACCACCCAAGTCCATTACAAGGGCATCTTCGACAAGAAAGGCCGGCTGATGATGCTCATCTGCCATAACACCGACTTCGGCGACGGCTGGGAACGCGAGGGCGAGAACATCGAGTATTTTAAGAAATTTTCCGAGCCGCAGGCCTACCCGATGATCATCAACGTTCTCTTTTACATCATGAGCCACTGAGCCGCCGCACCCACTTCCCTGCTCCTTTCCAATCCTGCAACTTTCATCCCACATCCTTCCCAAAACCCGTGTCCACACCCACCGTCCCTCCCGCCCTCCCCGCCAAAACCGCCGCGCCCAGTGACCAGGCCGCCTTTGAGCGCCTGCATGGCAACCGTGCCCGTGTCGAGGCCGAGCTTGCCAAGGTCGTCGTCGGCCAGCGCGCTGTTGTCGAGCAGCTCCTGCTCGCCCTGCTTTCCGGCGGCCATTGCCTCATCACCGGCGCGCCGGGCCTTGCCAAGACGCTGCTCGTGAAATCCGTCGCACAGGTGTTCCACCTCAAGTTCAACCGCATCCAGTTCACGCCCGACCTGATGCCTGCCGACATCACCGGAACCGAAATTCTCAGTGACACGCCCGAGGGCCGCCGCCTCACCTTCGTCAAGGGCCCCGTGTTCGCCAACATCATCCTCGCCGACGAAATCAACCGCACGCCGCCCAAGACGCAGGCCGCGCTGCTTGAGGCCATGCAGGAGCATCAGGTCACCGCCGCCGGCACGCGCCATGTCCTCGCCGAGCCGTTCTTCGTGCTCGCCACGCAGAACCCCGTCGAAATGGAGGGCACCTACTCGCTCCCCGAGGCGCAGCTCGACCGCTTTCTCTTCAACGTCCTCATAGACTACCTGCCCGAGGCCGACGAAGTCGCCGTCGTCCAGCAGACCACCTCGCGCGCAGCCGCGCCCCTCACCCCCATCTTTACGGCCGAGGATGTGCTCGCGTTTCAGGAACTGGTGCGCCGCGTCCCCGTCGCCGAGGCTGTCGTGCGTTATGCCGTGCGCCTCGCTGCCGCCTCGCGCCCGAAGCGCGCCGGCGCCCCCGACTTTGTCAACAGCTGGGTCAACTGGGGCGCGGGTACGCGCGCCGCGCAGGCGCTCATCCTCGGCAGCAAGGCCCGCGCCCTCTGGCAGGGGCGTGCGCATGTCACCGGCGACGATGTCCGCGCGCTCGCCGCGCCGGTGCTGCGCCACCGCATCCTCCTCAACTACCGCGCCGAGGCCGACGGCGTGTCGGTCGAGCAGGTCATTGAGAAGCTCGTCGCCGCCGTGCCGAAGGAGACGTGAGCTCCCCAGGTTATTAAACCACGCCGTTTCTTCCATGCCCCCTTCCACCACTCCGCCTCCCGCCCGCGGCATTGACCCGCAGGCGCTCCTCGCGATCCGCGATCTGGAGCTGCGGGCGCGCGTTGTTGTCGAGGGGCTGTGGACGGGTCTGCACCGCTCGCCCTACTCTGGCTTCTCGGTGGAGTTCACCGAATACCGTCAATACTCGCCCGGCGACGACCTGCGCCACCTCGACTGGAAGGTGCTCGCCCGCACCGACCGCGAGTTCATCCGCAAATACGAGGAGGAAACCAACCTTCGCTGCCTCTTCCTCGTGGACACCAGCCGCTCCATGCTCTTCGGCTCGCATGGCTGGACCAAGGCCGACTACGCCCGCACGCTTGCGGCCACGTTCGCCCTTTTCCTCCACCAGCAGCGCGATGTCGTGGGCCTCGCGCTTTTTGCCGACGGCATCGCCGACTATGTGCCGCCGCGCTGGCGCCCCGGCCATTTCCGCCGCATCGTCGCCGCGCTGGAACGCGAGCCGTCCGGCCGCGACACCAATCTCGCCCACGCACTCGGCCAGGCCGCGCTGCTCGCCCGCAAGCGCAGCCTCATTTTCATCCTCTCCGACTTTCTCTCGCCGGTCGCTGAGTGGGAGGCCGCGCTCGGCCACCTGACCGCCGCGCACCACGACGTGCGCGTCGTCCAGGTGCTTGACCCCGCGGAGCAGTCGCTGGAGTTCGGCAGCGCTGCCGTCTGGGAGGACATGGAGACGGGCCGCCAGCTCTATGTGGACCCGCAGCAGGCGCGCGCCGCCTACCGGGAAAAATTCTCCGCCCATGCTGCCGCCGTGCGCGCCGCCTTCGATGCGCGGGGCGTCGCGCACCAGGTCGTGACCACCAACCAGCCGCTCGACTTCGCCCTGCTGGAGCTCATCCAGCCGCGCGGCGCGGCGCGGCGCTTTGGACAACGGAGGATCCAGCTGTGAACAGCCTTTCTCCCTGCCGGCCGACTCGCGCTGATCCTTTCCGCCCGGGATGCGACGGCCTCGTCGTGTTTGCAACGCGCTCCCGCGCCGCAACTGGGGCGGTGCGGCCGCCGGCGGTCGTTTTGCGGTTATTTGTGGTTATTTGCGGTTATTTGCGGTCCACCCCATGAACTTCCTCTCCCCTTGGTTCCTCGCCGGCGCCGCCCTCATTGCAGGGCCGATCATCGCGCACCTCATCCGGCGGGTTACGCGTGAGCGGCAGCAGTTCAGCGCGATGCGGTTCCTCCAGGAGTCGCCGCCGCGCCTCAGCAAGCGCAGCCGCATCCAGCATCCGCTGCTGCTTGCCCTGCGCTGCCTGATCGTCGCCGTGCTCGCGGCGGGATTTGCGCGGCCATTTTTGCGGACGGAGATTCCGCTCCTGCCCGGCACCGGCACACCGCAGAGCGTGGTCGTCGTGCTCGATGACAGCGCCTCGATGCAGCGCGCCGGGCTCTGGCCCGCCGCCCGGAAAAAAATCACCGACCTCGCCGCGTCGCTGAAAGACGGCGACCAGTTCGTCCTCTTTGTCGCCTCGGGTGGCGTCACCGAGGTCATCAGCCGCGAGACGTGGCTGAAAACTGCGGCCGACGGCCGCACCGATCTCGTGCGCACCGCGCTGGCCGCCCGCTCGCCCGGCTGGGGCCCGACGCAGCTCGACAGCGCCATCGAGACCGCCGTCATCCAATGGGAGCAGATGGCCGAGGCGACCGACAGCACGGCGCGCAAGAAGCTGGTCGTCGTTTCCGACTTCGCCGCCGGCGCACGCATCGCGGGCCTCGCCGGCCTGCCGTGGCCGAAAAATTGCGAAGTCGCGCTCGAGACCCTCAAGCCCGACCACGTCGCCAACGCCGGCCTGCAATGGCTCGGCTGGGCGGTCGGGCCGGAAGCCGCGCCGGCCGCCGGCGTGCCCGCGCGCAATGGCGCCCCGCCCAAGGCCGTCGCCCGCGTGCGCGTGGTCCAGAGCGCCGGCGAGATTGCCCCGGTGCTCAGCCTGCAGCTGCGCGATGCCCGCTCCGACCGCGCGCTCGGCCCGGAACAGACGCTGACCGTGCCGCCCGGCGAGGCGCAGGTCGCACTGGTCCCCATCCCCGCCGACGCACCCGACGGACCGCTCAAGCTCGAGCTCACGGGTGACACCGAGAACTTCGACAACACACTCTGGCTCGTGCGGCCAACGCCGCGCGAGGTCACGCTCAGCTATTACGGCGCGCACAGCACCGACGATCTCAAGCATGCGCGCTTTTATCTGGAGCGCGCCACCGCCGGCTGGAAGGACCCGGTGGTGAAGTTCCGGGCCATGGCCGACCCTGCACCCGCCGCCGTCCCGGCCGCCGCCAACGACTTCGCCGTGGTCGCCGAGCCGCTCGCCGCCGACCGGGTGAAAACCTTGCGTGACCGCCTCGCCGCCGGGGGCTTTGCGCTCGTGCTGCTCAACGAGCCGGCGATGGTGGAGACCGCTGCCGCGCTGGCAAACGAAACCGGCTGGTCCTCCCTCACACCCAAGCTCGCCGGGGCCGGGGCGCAACCGCACGCGTTGCTCGGCAAAATTGATTTCCAGCACCCGCTCTTCTCGCCGTTTGCCGACCCGCATTACAGCAACTTTGCGGGCATTCATTTCTGGTCGCCGCAGTCGCTCCTGTTGCCGGCCGCGAGCAAGGCCGCCGTCGTCGCGCGTTTCGACGACAGTTCGCCGGCGGTGATCGAGGTCGCCGTCGGCAAGGGCCGCCTGGTCGTGTGGGGCGGAGAGTGGTCCACTGCGGCCGGCCAGTGGGTTACCTCCACCAAATTTGTCCCTTGGCTTCAGTCCCTCTTCGAGCGCTCGGTCGGCGGGGCGGTGCGCCCGTCGGTCTCCGAAGTCGGCGACACGGGCCGGCTGGTCACTGGCGCGGCGCAATGGCGCAACGCGCTGGAGGCCGGCACCACCTATGTGAACACCGCGCCCGCGCAGCCCGGGGTCTATGAGCTGCTGGAGGAGGGTGGGGTGGCCCGCCTTGTCGCGTTGCAGGTGCCCGCGGCCGAGAGCAACGTCATGGTGGTCTCGCCCGATGATTTTGAAAAGCTCGGGGTCCCGCTCCGGGGCGGTGCGGGCGTGGCCGGGGTGGCCGACGCCGGCCGCGCGCCCAGACCGCCGCCGGGCACGCAGACCTCCGCCGTTCTGGAAGGCCGCCAAAAGCTCTGGCGCTGGCTCCTGGTCGCGGCGGCGGGTTTGCTTGCCATCGAAAGCCTCTTCTCTTATGCCCTTGCCCGCCGGGAGTCCGGCGCCCCCGCACCCACTTAAATAAAACCTGCGCCCTTTTTCAGCGTCTTATCCGCCAGCCCCTTCGCGCCCACCACCATGAGCCTTCCCTCCGCCCCCGACCCCTCGCGCATGGACCCTTCGCTCGCCGCGCATTTGCACACCGTCGCGGCGCGCCTGCGCGCCACGCTCCTGCACCGGTTCGCCATGTGGCGCTGGCTCATCGTCACCGCCCTCGGCGTCGCCCTGCTCAGCCTGCGCGCGTGGAGGGAGGAGTTCACTACTTTCACGGGGGTCGCGCTCGCCGTCGTGTTTTTTGTCGCCCTCCTGCGCGGCTTTTTGGTCGCGCGGCATACGCCCCTCGACCACGCGGCGGCCGCGCAGATCATCGAAAAGGAGTTTCCCGACCTGAAGCTGGTCCTGCGCACGGCGGCGGAGCAGACGCCGGAGGAGGCCGGCGGGCGCTTCAATTTTCTCCAGCGCCGGGTCATTGACGAGTCGCTCCGTCACGCGCGCCGGCATCCGTGGACGCTCCGCGCCCGCCGGCAGGCGCGCTGGATGCTCTTCGGCCACGGCGCGGCCCTTGGCGCCACGCTCGCCATCGCGACGCTGGTGCTGCAACGCAGCCCGGTGCCGGTGCCGTGGGTCACCACGGCGCAGAAGGTCGCGGTCTCGCCCGGCAATGTCGAGCGCGAGCGCGGCTCCACCCTCGTCATTGATGCGCGCATCACCGGCGGCCGCTCTGTCCGCCGCGTCGAACTCGTCTGGCGGGACGCGGCCGGCAAGAGCGGCCGGCTGCCGATGGGCCGCAGTTTCGGCGACCCCGTCTATGCCTCCACGCTCCCGCGCGTCTCCGCCGACCTCACCTACTTCGTCGCCTACGACGGCGGCGAGACCGAGAAGTTCAAGGTCACTGTCTTTGACCAGCCGGCGCTCGTCCGCGCCGATGCCGCGCTAAGCTTCCCAAAATACGTCGGCCGCGCCGACCAGACCATTCAGAACACCCGCCGTGTCAGCGCCATCACCGGCACGCAGCTCCAGTACGACTTCACGGTGAACAAGCCGCTCGCCAGCGCCGTGCTGCGCGACGAAACCGGTGCCGAGACCAAGCTCACGCCCGCCAATGCTGAGCGCACCAAGTTCACGATGAGCATGACCATCGCGACGACGCACACCTACTCGCTCGCGCTGACCGACGACCAGGCCCGGCCCAATCCCGCCGCCACGCCCATCATCATCGCCGCCGTTGACAACAAGCCGCCGACGGTCGCGCTCGTTTTCCCGCGCAGCGACGTGCGCGTCTCCTCGTTGGAGGAAATGCGCCTGTCGGCGCGCGCCACCGACGACATCGGCCTCAATGATTACGGCATCGCCATCGCTGTCGGCGAGCAGGCGCCCACGTATGTTTCCCTCAAGGGCCTCGCCCCGCCGACACCCACACCCGCCGCTCCCCCGGCCCGCGGTGGGGCCGCAGCCAATCAGCCCAACAGCGCCGTGCTGGCGCGCTTCGAGGAGATGCTCGCGCTCGAGCCCAAGGGGATCAAGCCCGACGACCTCGTGACGTGGTTCGCGTGGGCCGAGGACTTCGGCCCCGACGGCAAGCCGCGCCGTGCGACCAGCGACCTGGCGTTTGCCGAGGTGCGGCCGTTTGAGGAAATTTTCCTCGAGGCATCCGCCGCCGAGGCGCAGGCCCAGCAGCGCCAGCAGCAGCAGCGCCAGCAGGGCGGCGGCCAGCAGCAGGGCGGTAACGACGAGCTGCTCGACCTCCAGCGCCAGATTTCCACGGCCATCTTCAACCTCAGCAAGCAGACCGAGCCCGGCGCAACCTACGCGGAGGATTTGCAGACCCTGCGCGACGAGCAGCAGCGTGCGAAGGACATGTTGGAGGAGGCCAAGGCGGACCTTACCAACTCCCGCCAGCAGGCCGCCGCCGAGCAGGCCGCGCGGTTCATGAACCAGGTCACCGAAAACCTTGCGGCCGCCGGCGACAAGAAGTCCCTCGACCCGCTTTCGCCCGCGTGGACGGGGGCGCAGGGCGCCTATCAGGCGCTGCTCAAGCTGCAGGCGCGCGAAACCCGCGTCGCCCAGCAGCAGCGCGGCCAGGGCGGCCAGCAGCAGCAGCGCAGCCGCAATCAGTCGCAGCTCAACCAGCTTGATTTCAACCAGCAGCGCCAGCAGCAGGAATACCAGACGGAGAACGAGGCCCAGGAACCCACCACGCAGGAGCAGCGCGACCAGCTGGCCGTGCAGAGCCGCCTCAACGAGCTCGCCCGCCGCCAGAACGATGTGAACCAGCGCCTGCAGGAGCTGCAGACCGCCCTCAATGCCGCGCGCGACGAGCCCCAGCGGGAGCAGATCCGCCGCGAGCTCCAACGCCTGGAGGAGGAGCAGCGCGACATGCTCGCCACCCTCGACGAGGCCCGCCAGCGGGTCGAAAATCTTCAGCCCGGCGAGCAGACGCAGCAGACTCGTCAGCAGCTGGACCAGGCCCGGCAGGACATGCAGCGTGCGGTCGAACAGCTCACGCAGCGCGCCGACCAGCAGCTTACTCAGGACAACATCCAGCAGGCCCTGGCCGCCGGCAACCGAACGCGCGAGCAGCTCGACCAGACCCGGCAGGAGCTCCAGCGCCAGTCCTCCAGCCAGTTTGCCGAGCAGATGCGGTCGGCCCGGCAGCAGGCCCGCGACCTCACCAGCCAGCAGCAGCAGATTGAGCAGCAGATCCAGCAGGCCGGCCAGGCCGGTGCCAGCCAGCTCGACGATTCTGCCCAGCGGCAGGCCCTCGCGCAGAATCTGGACCGCCAGCGCGCCAATCTCGACCGTCTCATGCAGAACCTGCAGGAGGTCACCGACGCGAGTGAGACGACCGAACCCGCTCTGCACACCCAGCTTTACGATCTCCTCCGGCAGCAGGCCCAGACGCAGGCCCAAACGGATATCGGCAATCGCCTGCAGGCCGGCGCTGAGCTGCTCCGGCGTGGCTTTGTGGACCAGTCGCGCGAAGAACAGGCGGGAGTTGCCCAGGGTCTCGACCAGCTCCGCCGCGGCGTCGAGCGTGCCGCCGACTCCGTCCTCGGCGACGAGACGCAAACGCTCCAGTTTGCGCAGAACGAGCTGAACGACCTCGCCCGTCAGCTCGAGCAGGATCGCCAGAACTCAGCCGGCGGCCAGCAGGCCGCGCAAGATGCCGCCGCCGCGGCCGCCAACAGTCAGCAGCAGCTCGCCCAAAACGGCGGGCCCGGCGAACAAGGCGCGCAGCCGGGAGGAAACAATCCAGGTGAAAACGGCAACCAGCCCGGTGGCCAGAATCCCAGTGGGCAGCCGGGTGCCCAAGGCAATCAGCCCGGTGCGCTCGCGCAAAATGATCCCAACGGCGCGGGCCGGCAGCCTGGCCAGCCCGGCGGACAAGGTGCGCAGCCCGGCACCTCGGAAGATTTTCGCAATCAGGCTCCCGACAGCAATCTCGCGCAAAACGGCGCGGCCGGCCAGCGCGGTCAGCCCGGCCAAAACGGGGCGCAGGGCCAGCCGGGGCAGGGCGATGCGACCAGCGAGCAATTTGCCCAAAACAGCGGCCAGCCCGGTGGCGGGCAGGGCCAGCAGCCGGGCCAACGCGGCGGTGCCGGACAGCAGCCCGGCCAGCGTGGCGGCCAGGCCGGTCAGGGCGGTCAGCCGGGTGATCTCGCGCAAAACGATCCGAACGGTGCCGGCCAGCAGCCCGGTGGTCAGGGCCAAGGTCGCCAAGGTGGCGCGGGCCAGCCGAACGGTCAGGGTGATCAGCCTGGCGCGCTTGCTCAGGGTGGTGCGCAGCGGGGTGTACAAGGACAAGGACAACAACCTGGCCAGCGCGGGGGGCAGGGTGGCCAGGCGGGCCAGCCTGGTGATCTCGCGCAGAACGATCCGAACGGTGCGGGGCAGCAACCCGGCGGACAGGGCGGTGGCGGCCAGCAGCCGGGTCAGCGTGGTGGTCAGGGCGGTCAGCAGCCTGGCGGCCTCGCGCAAAACGGCCAGAACCCCGGTGGTCAGCAGCCCGGTCAGGCCGGTGCCGGCGGCGGTCAACAGCCGGGACAACCGGGCCAGCGTGGCGGGCAGGGCCAGCCGGGCGGCCAGCTCGCGCAGAACGGTGGCAACCGGCAGAATGGCGGTGGTGGTGGCGGCGCGTTCAACAACGGGGGAAATTTCAATGGGGGAGACACTTTCAATCCCGCCCTCGCCGGCCTCAACCAGCTGGCGCAGAATCTCGGCAACCTTGATCCACAGTTTGGCCCGCTCACCGGCGAGAATTATGTGCAATGGACCGACCGCCTGCGCACCGTCGAGCAGTTGATTGATGACCCTGCGCTGCGCCAGCAGGTCGCCGACGCCCGGGCACGCGCCGACGCCTTGCGCCGCAGTTTCAACAATACCAGCACCCCGCCGCAGTGGGCCGAGGTGCAAAAAACTGTCCTGACGCCGCTCAACATGGTGCGCACGGAGATCGCCAAGGAACTCGCCCGCCGCAACCAGCCCGACACCTTGCAGGCCGCCGACCGCGATCCCGTCCCCGCGAAGTATGCGGACGCCGTTTCCAGTTACTTCGAGGCGCTCGGCGCCGCCAAGTAAGCCCCGCCCTCCCCCGCGTGACACCGCTCGCCGCCATTGCCTTTGCCAACGCCGCCTGGCTGTGGCTCGCGCTCGCCGCTGCCGCCGTCCTTGTGCCCCTCACCTGGCTGGCGCTGCGCCCGGTCGGGCCGCAGGCCGGCGCGCGCGCCTTCGGCCTCGGCCTGCGCACGCTCGGCCTCGGCCTCCTGCTGCTCTGTCTGCTCGACCCGCAGTGGGTTTCGCCGCGTCCGAAAAAAGGGGCCAACCTCCTCGCCATCCTGGCTGACAACAGCCAGGGTTTGCAGGTCGCCGACGCCGGCGAATCCGTTTCGCGCGGCGCAAAGCTCCGCACCGCCCTCACCGAGCCGGGCGCGAAATGGCTCGAGGCCGTCAGTGACACCTTTCAGGTGCGCCCCTACATCTTTGACCGCGACCTCAAGCGCGTGCGGGATTTCAGCGAGCTGGATTTTCAGGGCAACAGCACCGCGCTTGGCGGGGCGCTGAAAAAACTCCGGGAGCGCCTCAATGGCCAGCCGCTCGCCGGCATCCTGCTGTTTACCGATGGCAACGCCACCGACCTGCCCAACGGGCTCGGTGACACCGGCGGCGTGCCGGTCTATCCCGTCGTCGTCGGCTCGCCCGACGGCTTGCGCGACGTTCGCGTCGAACGCGCCGACATGCGCCTGACGGCGTTCGATGACGCCCCCGTGTCCCTCACGGTCGCGGTCGCCGGGCAGGGTGCGACCGGGCGGGATCTGAGCGTGGCCGTCCGCCCGCTCGTGGCCGGCGGCACGGGCTCGTCCGCCGAAATTCTGCCCGCGCCGCAGACCACGACCGTCCTGAACGACCGCGATGCGGCCGAGGTGAAATTTGACTGGCGGCCCGCCGGCACGGGCATCCAGTTTTACGAGACGGCGGTCGTCGCGAAGGGCCTGCCGGCCTTCGACGAGGCGACCAGGCTCAACAACCGTCGGGCCGTCCTCGTGGACCGCGGCCGGCCGGTGTACCGCATCCTCTATGTCTCCGGCCGGCCGCACTGGGAGTTCAAATTTCTCAACCGCGCGCTCGCCGACGACCCACAGCTCCAGCTCCCCAGCATCATCCGCCTCGCCAAACGCGAGCCCAAGATGGAGTTTCTTGGCCGGGTGGGCGAAAGCACCAACCCGCTCTTCCGCGGCGCCGGGAACGTCGCCGACGACACCCAGCGCTACGACCAGCCCGTGCTCGAGCCGGTCAATGCAAAGGACCAGGACGAATGGCTGAAGCTCAAGGCCGGCTTTCCGCGCAATCCCGACGAGCTTTTTTCCTACGACGCCGTCATTCTCGACGACGTCGAGGCGGATTTTTTCACCGGCGACCAGCTCGCGCTGCTGCGCCGCTTCGTGGCCGAGCGCGGCGGCGGCCTGCTCATGCTCGGCGGTGTGGACTCGTTCGACGACGGCGGCTATGAAAAGACCGCGTTGCGCGACGTGCTGCCCGTTTATCTCGACCGGTTGGGCGAACCCATCCAGCAGGATGAAGACATTGCCCTGAAATGGGAGCTCACCCGCGAGGGCTGGCTGGAGCCGTGGACGCGCGTCCGCGCGCTGGAGAAGGACGAGCGCACCCGTCTCACCGCGATGCCGACCTTCAAGGTGGGCAACGCCTTGCGTGGCATCAAACCGGCCGCCACCGTGCTGGCCACGTTCACCGACCAGGCCGGCCATCGTTATCCGGCGCTTGTCGGGCAGCATTATGGTGCGGGCCGGGTCGTGGTCACCGGCATCGGCGATCTCTGGAGCTGGGGCATGAAGGGTGAAGCGGAGCACGCCGACCTCGACCGTTTCTGGCGGCAGCTGGCCCGCCTGCTGGTAACCGATGTGCCCGCGCCCGTCGAACTGCGCGTCGAACCCGCCCCCGAGGAGGCCGGTGGCATGACGCTGCGCGTGACCGCGCGCGACGAGGAGTTCAAGCCCCTCGATCTCGCCAACGCCAAGATCACGGTGAAACGTGTCGGGGCCGAGCCGAAGCCCGCGGATTCAGCTCCCGGCGCGGTTTCCGAGCCTGGTGCTGGCAGCCCCGCCACCCCGCCGGCCTTCAGTTCGGTTACGCTCCCCGCCGATCCCGTCGCCGATGCGCCCGGCCAATACGTCGCGACCTTCGCGCCGCGTGATGCCGGCGCCTACCTCGCCGACGTCGAGGTCACCGACCGCACCGGCAAGGTTCTCGGCCATGCGCAGGCCGGCTGGGTGCACGACCCGGCGGCCGAGGAATTCCGCTCGCTCACGCCCAACCTCGCGCTGCTGGAGGAACTGGCCCGCCGCACCGGTGGCGAAGTTGTCCCCTGGTCCGGCCTGGCCTCGCTCGCGGCCAAGCTTGGCCGCGCGCCCGCGCCCATCTCCGAGGATTTCTCCCAGCCGCTCTGGCAGCAGGGATGGGTGTTTCTTGCCGTGCTCGCCTGCTTCCTCTCCGAGTGGGGCTGGCGCCGTTGGAAAGGACTGCCATGAAAAATTTCCCCCGCCTGCGGGCCTGGCTTTTGCTTTTCAGTCTCCTGTCTCCGGTCTCCGGTCTCCTGCTGGCCGCCGACGCACCCGCCCCCCTCGCCGCTGCGGCGGCTCGCGACGAGGTGCTGGTCATCATCGGCGCGCCGGGTGAGGACACGTTTGCCCCCGGCTTCGCCGCCGCGGCCAAAAACTGGCAGGCTGCCGCCGATCGCGCGCACCTTGTCTGCACCGTGATCGGTCTCGACGAGAAAAAGGATCCTGACGCGGCACCGACCGACAAGGACCGCGTGCAGGAGTGGTTGAAAAAAATTGACCCGGCCGCCGGCGGCAACGTCTGGATCGCCTACGTGGGCCACGGCACCTTTGACGGCCGGGAGGCGCACCTCAACCTGCGCGGTCCCGATGTCGTGCCCACCGAGCTGGCCGCATGGTTCAAACCGATCAAACGCCAGCTCATCTTCATCCACGGCGGCTCGGCCGGCGGCGCGCCCTTCATCACCGCGCTCTCCGGCCCCGGTCGCATCATCATCACCGCCACCCGCGCCGGCAGCGAGCTCAACTATGCGCGTTTCGGCGAGCGGTTCGCCGAAGCCGTCGCCAGCGACGATGCCGACATTGACCAGGACGGACAGGTCTCGCTGCTGGAGGCGTTTGTCTATGCCGGACAGAAGGTGCAGGGTTTCTACACCGACAACAACCGCATGTTGAGCGAGCACGCGCAGCTCGACGACAACGGTGACAAG
The DNA here is from genome assembly GCA_947475065.1 of Opitutia bacterium. Lineage (GTDB taxonomy): Bacteria > Verrucomicrobiota > Verrucomicrobiia > Opitutales > Opitutaceae > CAIYUN01. The sequence goes on from CANJLB010000005.1 coordinate 107,989, forward strand.
GCCAGCACGCCGGCAGACTGGTTCAAGGGCACGCGTCTCATCAAGCGCCCTGCGCAGGGCCAGGCCGACGGCACGGGCTCCCGGCTGCTCGCCCTGTCCCCGGGCGACGCCGAACGAGCCATGACCGCCGCGCAGCTCCAGCAACGCGCAAAACTGGAGCAGCAGTTGGAGTCACTCCGTAACCAGAAAACCGCGCTCGGTGACACCGCCTATTACGCCCAGTTGGAAACCCTCCTCCGCCAGCTCGCCACCCTCTATGTGCCCGCCCCGATGGTGTCGAACGGGCCGGAAAAACAGGCAAACTGACTTATCTGCATCGTTCAAGCATCACCCCGTGTCGTGAATGTTTCTGCGCCAAAGAATCTTAAGTGTCGCCCCGGGTGCCCGCGCAGACCGGGCGGCCTACCCGCAGGATCTGACGCGGCAGGTGGCGGAGGGCCCACACAGGCCCAATTGCCTGCATGTGCAGGACCAAACCGCTGCGGACATCGAGCGGGCTGCCCAAATCGGTCGCGTGGAAACTGGCGGTGGCTTCCTGCCTCAAGCCGCACACCCAGGCGAGCAAGGGTTGGCTGGCCGGACAACAGCACATGGGGGACGCCGTCACGGTCAGCCATTCCGTCCCCGTCCTCAGGCGGAAGCCCGGTGCGGGTCAGGACTGGATTGAATGCCTCACAATAAGACTTAAGACATGCCCCCCTCGGCCTTTTTCCTAGGCCTTTACGGTAAAATATTATATATATGAATCTTAAGAGAATATCTTTTATTATTGCAGTAAGCTTTGGGCTAATTTGCATTGCTTACAGAATCCATATCTACACAGATAAAGTAAAAATAAGCTTAAATGCTATTTCTAATAATATGGTGTATGCTGAAACTGCTAATTATGATAAAGAGCATGATCAACGATCAAATACAAATAATGATATCATACGTTTGCTATCTCTGCCTGATGATAATCCGAAAAAAAAGAATTTTTTGTTTAAAAACAAATTGGAGCAGATGCCGCAAGTGGTAAATCGGACATATGATTATCTTTTCAAAAAATTAAACCTTGATCAACAAAAACAGAAGACGCTGACCGATCTTCTTGTGACGAGACTGTTTTTGGCTGATATCATTGGAAAGAATTTTAATAAAATTTCGGTTCGAGATTTCGACCCCAATGGCGCTTTAATGGTGGCCTTGGTGGATTATCCGGCTGATGCTTCCGAAAAAAATTTGTCGACGATCAACAATTCGCCTGATGTAGTTGAGTTGGATTCATTGATTAAGAAATTGCTTGGTGAAAATGATTTTTCGGTTTTGAGCCAATATATGATTGATTACAGAATTATAATGCAGGTCGTCAATCCCATGCAGAACGAGATTAGACAATCTGGCTTTTCAGCATTAACTAATGAACAGTCCGATCAATTGATCGAACTTGTTAGTATTTATAGGCCAACTGTCAATGATAATCGATTCGTTGGCGTAAATGTCATATCGGCCGAGGCGTTAGAGCGAAGTAAGGTCATATTAACATCTCAACAAAATTCTGTTCTTGAAAAGTTAAAGTTGCGTTATGAGGCCGCTGACACAATGATCTCCTCGGCCATTGATGCCGGTCGCTTTACCAAAAAATGAAAGTTATGAATAGAAGAGGCAGCCGGGGGTCAGGCAGCCGAGGGGGTCATGACTTAAGTTTTGTTGTGAGCCGTGCAAGCAACTCCTGACCCGCACCGGGCTTCCGTAAGCGTCCGGTCGGCCTTTCAATTACCCACATTTTCACGTCCGCGAAGAGGCCGGACTGTCGCGAGAATATTACATATAAATAACACAAACATTGCATAAGCCTCATATAATTCGGGATGAAAACCCAACCCGAATCAACACTATCAGCCGAGGGATCGAGGCGATCCGTCGATACGTGGATGGATCAGGAACTGGTCGGTGGTGAGTTTGCCGACGAACGACTGGGCAAACGGTTCCGAGCCGTGTTGCAGGATCTGTCCGAAGCCACGGCCGAAAGCATTCCCCTCGCGTGCCAGGACTGGGCGAATACCAAGGCCGCGTACCGGTTCTTCGCCAATGCGCGGGTCACGGAGGCGGACATTCTGGCTGGGCACTTTCGTTCGACGCGGGAGCGGTTCGCCGGCACCGTCGGCCCCATCCTGGTGCTGCACGATACGACGGAGTTTTCCTACCGGCGCAACAACATCGGCCTGCTGCATCAGCCGAAATACGGTCCCGACGAGCGTTGGCGACGGGAACACCCGCTCTGCGGGATCTCAATGCACTCCAGCCTCGTGGTGACGCCAGCCGGCCTGCCGCTCGGGCTGGCGGCGGCCAAGTTTTGGACCCGCAAGGAGTTCAAGGGCTGCAACGCGCTGAAGCGCACGATCAATCCAACGCGGGTGCCGATTGAGGAGAAGGAAAGCCTGCGCTGGCTGCAAAACCTGCAGCAGGCCACGCAACGGCTCGGCGACGCCCGGCGGTGTGTGCATGTGGGGGATCGCGCCAGCGACATCTTCGAGCTGTTTTGTGCCGCCCAAGAGGCGGGCACGCACTTTCTTGTGCGCACCAGTGTCAATCGTCTGGCCGAAGAAGGCTGGACCACGGTGGCCGAGGAAATGGCGGCAGTGGCCGTCAAGGGGCTGCACCGGCTCGAAGTGCGCGACAAAAAAGGGCAGGTTTCCACGGTGGTGCTGGAACTCAAATATCACCGGCTCCGGATCCTCCCCCCGGTGGGCAAGCGCCGGCGATATCAGGCTTTGACCCTGACGGTCATCCACGCCCAGGAGCAAGGCACGCCGCAGGGGCGGGAAAAGATTGATTGGAAATTGCTGACGGATTTGCCTGTGGCCTCGCCGCAGGCCGCGATCGAAAAACTCCAATGGTATGCGCTGCGCTGGAAAATCGAGGTCTTCCATAAAATCATGAAGTCGGGCTGCAAGGTCGAGGCGTCACGCCTGCGCACCGCCGAGCGCCTGGTGAACCTGCTCGCGACATGTTGCATCCTGAGCTGGCGAATCTTTTGGATGACCATGATTAACCGGGAGCAACCGGCGGCCGCCCCTACCGTCGCATTAACCCAGATGGAATTGGACTTGCTCGATCATCTGGTCGCGGACCGGGCAGACCGAATGCCGGCGATGAAAACGCTCACCCACTACCTGACCAAAATCGCCAGACTGGGTGGCTATCTGGCACGGACACACGATCCTGATCCGGGCAATATCGTCATATGGCGTGGACTGTCACGGCTCACCGACATCGCGCTTGGCTTCTCCCTCCATGCTAAAAATGTGGGTAATTGAAAGCCGGTCGGCGACCCTCTAGGCGAATAACAATTTCCCCGCTACGATGCGGGGATGGAAACAATCACGACGGAGCTGATGGCCGACGGCCAGAAGCGGGACGGGAGGGGCCACCGGATCACGACGCCCGAGCGGCGGGCGGAACTGCTGCTCGCGTATGAGGCGAGCGGGCTGAGTGGGGCGGCGTTCGCGCGGCGGGAGGGGATCGTGTATCCGACGTTTGCGACCTGGGTGCAACGCCGTGCCGCGGGCCTCACCCCAACTCCGACCAAGCCGCAGCCAGCGAACGGCCTGGTGCGTTTCACGGAACTGCGGCTCCCCGCCCGCAGCCCGCTGGAAGTGGGTCATGTCTTAAGTCTTGTTGTGAAGCGTTCAAGCAGCTCCTGACCCGCGCCTGGTTTCCACCCGAGGACGGAGTCAGCCCGATCCAGTTGCTCGGCCAAGCGAGCAATGGCTGGCTGGCCAACAAGACTTAAGACATACCCCCTCGGCCGCATCTCCAGTTTTAAAATGCCTGTTAGGCGGACTGCCGGGGCTGAGTCTTTATGCTTCCATTTTTGTGGCTTTCCGGCATCAGGATTTGGCCATGTCGCCCCGTCCGGTTTGTCGTTTGATGCTTTTGCTGGCCGTTGCCGGAGGTATGATCTCGCGGGCTGAACTTCCACCCAAGGTGGAGGAAGCCATGCGGCAGGGTTTGCTCGCGTTGGCGAAGCAGGATTGGGAGGGTGCGAGCGGCAAACTGCAGGAGGTTCAAAAATTTGCCCCGGCCGAGCCCGGGGTTTATCGCAACCTCGGTGACGCCGAATCGAAAATACCCGGACGCGAAATGCGTGCCTTTGCCTGGTATGGCGCCTATCTGGCCGTCAGTCCCGGCCATCCGCCGGATGAGATGGCGGTGGTTGTGGCGATGGATGCACTGCGGCCCAAGTTTGACGCAACCGTACATCGGGTGCTGGTGGCCACGCAGGACGCCGCCGGCCGGCTGGCGACCGGACCGGAACGCGTGGAAGCGTTCGGCAAGGTGGCCGAGCTGTGGGCGAGGGCGGGGGACTTTCCAGCCGCCCGCCAGACTGCCGTGCTGACGGCGGACCAAGCTCAAATGGTGGAGACCGAATACATCATCGCCGAACAGCAGGTCATCGCCAAAAATCAGGCCGGGGCGCTCCAGACCGTGCGACAGATGGGCGACCCCAAGGTCCGGGGCAAAGGTGAAGCACGCGTGGCACGGCGGATCATCTGGGAAACCAACGGATTTGAAGCCGCAAAAAAATCGCCGCGCAGATAGAGGACCCCGAGGGCAGAGGACTCGCGGAAGTTTACATCACCATGGGGTTGTCGGACGCAAAACAATATGCGGAGGCGCTCAGAACCGCCGGACGGATTGATGACCCGAAGAGTCGCAGCGCCGCGCTATTCAACCTTGCCATCGACCAGTACATAGAGGGAGACAGGCAGGGGGCGAAGACCACCAGTCTGTTGGCGAAACAAGCCGCCATCCGAGTGGAGGAGGGGAAGAGCCGCAGTGAGGCGATGGCGGCCGTTTTTCTTGCCCAGTCCATGGTCGGTGACACGGCGGAGGCGGAAGCCAGCTTCGTTCTGGCCGGTCAGATTGTTGATAAAATTGCCGACCCCAAGACCAGAATCGATGCGGTGTTACGTGTCGCCGAGTATGCCCATCAAACCGGCAACAGCCGGAGGGATACGGAAACAACTATGCAGCGGGTTGCCCGTCTGATCACCGAGGCGCGCGAGACCGTGGCGCAGATTACGGACGCAAAGGTCAGGGCCGAGGCAGAGCTTGCCATCGTCGAGGTGCAGAAAAAGGCCGAAACCCGGGCTGGAGCGCGGGCCATCGCCGCCTTGGTGTCGGCGGGAGATTTTTCCGGGGCCAAAGCGATGGTGGGACAGCTGACCGATCCCGCGTTGAAAATCCAGACGCTGCGAGACATTGCCAACCAACAGGCCAAGGCGGGCGATTTCGTCGGAGCGAGGGAAACGGTCGAGCTGATTGCCGACCCGGGCGAAAGGATCACGGCAGAACAAATACTCGTCCAGAACCAGACCCTGGCCGGTGATATCGAGGGAGCGGGGCCGGTCATCGGGCTCATGCAAAAAACCCTCGGCCAAATGGCGGACCAGCCGGCGAGGGACAAGGGGATATCCTGGCTGATCACGGCGCAGATGCAGGCAGGGGACAGGGCGGGGGCGCTGGCGGCATTGCGGCAAATTGCCGATGAGCATAAGCGGGATGTGGCCACCTCCCAGATCGCGCGCAACTTTGCCACCAAGGGTGACTCTGCGGCAGCTCAGGAGCTTGCCGACCAGATCGTGGCGACCAAGGAAAAAGCCTCGGCGGAACTCTCCATCGGCGTCGAGCAGGTGAAAGCGGGCAATTTCACCGAAGCGATGGCGAGCTTGCGGCTGGTACAACAGATGGCGGAAACCATGGCGGACACTGGGTTCGACAAATCCGGCCCATATGGCTCGAAAATCCAGGTCCAATTCATCCTTGCCGGCTTTCAAACCGACGCCCGTGACCTGACGGGTGCGCTCGAAACGCTCCGGAGCGTGGAGCAAACAGTACGGCGTATGGAGCTCTTCAACGGCTGGCGGGAAACGATTTCGCTCGAAACCCGCCTCGCGGAGGCACAGGCGAAGGCCGGTGACTTTGCGGCAGCGTTGGCTAACTTGCAGGCGGCCACCACGGTGGCCGACCGCATCGTCGGCACCGAGGACCGGCTCTGGGCCATGGATGCGATTTCAAGCTCGCAGACCAGAATCACGGCTCTGGGCGCGGCCACGGGTGCGGTGGTGGCCTTGCCCACAATGGCCGGGCCGGCGCTCTTTCCCGCCGCCTCCTCCGGTCCGCCGATCGAGGCGCGGGTCGCCGCCGGCGAGTGGATGGAGAAGATTGGGTGGGTGCTGAATGAGCCGATCCATCTGGATTTTCCGGGCACATTCCAAACGCTCACAGCGGGTAATCCGTCGCAGATGTTCCAGGCTGTAGCTAAAACCGCCGAGCGGCTCATTGTGGTGAGGCAGCAACTTGAGGCGCTTTGGGAAAAACAGTCCAAGCCGTGAGGCCAACCGACGGTATGATCCGGGGACCTAGGTGACAGATTGTCCGGGGACGTAGGTTACACTGTAGGGCTATGCCTTGGAGCCACCTCTCACCGATGGAAGAGATCAACCGATTCGTGGTGCTCGCGCAAAGCGGGCGCTTTTACCTGGCCGACCTGTG
>CANJLB010000006.1 GCA_947475065.1 Opitutia bacterium
CCTGCGGGCCTTCTACGCTCGTCTGGTCGCCGCCGGCAAACCCAAGCTGGTCGCGCTCATCGCCGTCATGCGCAAGATGCTCCACGTCCTCAATCGGTTGCTCGCCGACCCTCACTTTGTCCTTGTCCGTTAACACCGCTGCTCTGTGTTCCCACTCCGTTTCGGGTGGCTGGCCTTTTTTGATCCGTGTTAATCCGTGAAATCCCTGGTTAAGAAATCCGAAACTCTGCTCTCCGTGGAATCCAAAATCAAAAATCCAAAATCAAAAATTCCGGGAGCCCACGTCGCCTTGTTCGCCGCGCTGCTCATGGCCGGGGGTGTCGCATTTTTTGCCGGCCGCATTGATCCCTACCACCTCGACGTCCTTACCAACATCGGGATCAACGTCATCCTCGCCGTCTCGCTCAACCTCGTCAACGGGCACACCGGCCAGTTTTCGCTTGGCCATGCCGGGTTTATGTCCGTCGGAGCCTATCTCTCCGCCGCCGTCACACTCCATTTCGTGCCCAAATTGTTTGGCGAGGACGGCGGCGGCACGCTCGCAACGGGCGCCCTGTTTCTCGCCGCGCTGCTCACGGGCGGGCTGGCCTCCGCGCTGGCCGGGCTGCTGGTCGGCATACCCTCGCTGCGGCTGCGCGGTGACTACCTCGCCATCGTCACGCTCGGCTTCGGTCAAATTATCGTTGTGATGTTTCAAAACCTTGAGCCGCTCGGCGGTGCGCTCGGGCTGAACGGCATCCCTCCCTACACGACCGTTTTCTGGGTGCTGGCGTTTGCCGCGCTCACGGTGTTCACCATCGGCTGCCTCGTGCGCTCGACCTACGGGCGCGGCTTTCTCGCCGTGCGCGACGACGAGGTGGCCGCCGCCGCCATCGGCCTCGATACGACGCGTTACAAGATCGTGGCGTTTGTGGTCGGCGCGTTTTTTGCCGGCATCGCGGGCGGGCTTTACGCGCACTTCCGGCTAACCATCACGCCCGGCGGATTCGATTTCACCAAGAGCATCGAGATCGTGGTCATGGTCATCCTTGGCGGCATGGGCAACACGCTCGGCGTCATCCTCGCCGCGGTCCTGCTCACGCTGCTGCCCGAAGTGCTGCGTCCCGTCGCCGAGTATCGGATGATTCTCTACTCGTTCCTGCTCATCATGCTCATGCTCGTGCGCCCGCAGGGGCTGTTCAATTTCAAGCCGGGCAAAGCGAAGCCTTAGCCACCAGCCGTCGCGTGGAAATCCAAAATCCAAAATCCAAAATCCAAAATGGCGAGCCGCTCCTGCGGCTCGCCGGGGCCTCCATCCGCTTCGGCGGCCTCACCGCCGTGTGCGAGGTGGATCTCTCCGTGGCCGAAGGCGAGTTGGTCGGCCTTATCGGCCCCAATGGCGCGGGCAAGACCACGTTGTTCAACCTCGTCACCGGCGTCTATCAGCCGACGTCCGGCACGGCCGCCTTTGCCGGGCGGCCGCTCGCCGGACTGCGACCGCACCGCATCGCGGCACTCGGCATTGCGCGCACGTTTCAAAACATCCGGCTCTTCGCCAGCCTCAGCGTGCTCGACCATGTGCGCGTCGCGTGCAACCTCCACCGCGCCACCTCGCCGGCGCAGACGCTCGTGCGCCTCGCCGCCTTCCGCGCCGACGAGGCCGCCATCCTCCGCCGCGCCGAGGAGCTGCTGGAAATGTTCAATCTCCTCCGTTTCCGCGACCAGCCCGCGCGCAGCCTGCCCTACGGCGACCAGCGCCGCCTTGAGATCGTCCGCGCCCTCGCCACCCGGCCGCGCCTGCTCCTGCTCGACGAGCCCGCCGCCGGCATGAATCCCGCCGAAAAGCTGGCGCTCTGCGCGCTCATCCGGCAAATCCACACGCAGTTCGGCCTCACGATCCTGCTCGTCGAGCACTCGATGAAAGTCGTGATGGGCCTCTGCCAGCGCGTCGCCGTGCTCGACCACGGGATAAAAATCGCCGAGGGCTCGCCCGCCGAGATCCAAAACGACCCCAAGGTCATCGAGGCCTACCTCGGCGAAAACCACCAAGCCTCGCTGACCCACCACTGATTCAAATGCGGAATTCGGAATGCGGATTGCGGAATCAAATGAAAAGCAGCCGCCAACCACCGCGAATTTCAAATCCCTAAACTCAAATCTCAGATTCCGAATTCTGAATTCCGCACTCCGCAATCCACACTCCGCATTTCCCGATGCTCTCCGTCGCAAACCTCTCCGTTTCCTATGGCGCGATCAACGCCGTGGACGGCGTGTCGTTTGCCGTGCCGGCGGGCGCGATTGTCACGCTCATCGGCGGCAACGGCGCCGGCAAAACCACCACGCTGCGCGCCCTCTCCGGCCTGCTGCGCACACGCGGCGGCAGCATCACCTTCGACGGCGCCGACCTCACCCGCCTTCCGCCGCATGAGATTGTCGCGCGCGGACTCGGCCACGTGCCCGAGGGCCGCATGATTTTCGCCAACCTCACCGTGGACGAAAATCTCGCGATGGGCGCCTACCTCCAGCATGACCGGCAACGCATCGCGGAAAACCGCGACTACGTCTTTGGCATCTTCCCCCGGCTGAAAGAGCGCCTGCGCCAGTCCGCCGGCACGCTCTCCGGCGGAGAGCAGCAGATGCTCGCCATCGGCCGTGCGCTGATGGGCAGCCCGAAATTCCTGATGCTCGACGAGCCCTCGCTCGGCCTCGCCCCCCGGCTCGTCGGCACGATTTTCGAGAAAATCCAGGAGATCAACCGCAGCCACGGCCTGACCATCCTGCTCGTCGAGCAAAACGCGCGCCTGGCCTTGGAAGTTTCCTCCCACGCCCACGTCCTTGAGACCGGCCGCGTGGTGATGTCCGGCCCCAGCGCCGAACTTCGCGCCGACCCCCGCCTCAAGGCCGCCTATCTCGGCGGCTGATGGCCCAACCAGCGTCAACCGATGACCGATCAGCATGCTTCCCCTCCCCATGTGTCGTCTTCCGCCTCGTTTCATCCTCCGCCGCGCAACCGCCGCCGTGCTCGCCTCTACGGCCCTCGCCACCGCCGTCGGCTGGTCGCAGCCCGCGCCTGCCCTGCTCGCGCCGGCGGTCGCCACCCCAACCAGCGCCGCGACCCAGCCGCTGAAGTTTGCCGTGACCTTCCCGGCGTCGGCACGCGCCACGCCCGTGAGCGGACGCGTGCTGCTGTTTCTCTCGCGTGACCCGGTCGAGCCGCGCCTCGCCGGCGGCTTTTATCACCTCGATCCCGTCTATGCGATTGACGTGAAAAATCTCGCGCCCGGCACGGCCGTGACCTTCGCACCCGACGTGTTCGACGCGCCCGACGCCCTCGCCTCACCCGGTCCGTTGCGCCGCCTCGCGTCCGGCGCGTGGCGCGCGCAGGCGGTCATTGACCTCGATCAGACCGCCCGCGACCTGAACCAAGGCCCCGGCAACCTCTACAGCCGGCCGCTCGTCTGCGAACTGCACGGCGACCTCGGCGGCACGTTCACCCTCACGGCCGACCAGGTCGTCGCCCCGCGCGGGCCCGCTGACACCGACTGGGTGAAGCTCGTCGAAATCCGCAGCCGGCTCCTCAGCGATTTCCACCACCGCGACGTGATGCTGCGCGCCGCCGTTGTGCTACCCTCAACCTACGTTACTCAGCCTGAGGCGAAATTTCCCGTTTATTACAGCGTCCCCGGCTTCGGTGGCACGCACACGACCGCGTGGAACTGGATCCGCAGCGCGCGCGGGCAGGCGTGGCAGCGCGGGGCGGTGCCGCTCCAAATGCTCCAGGTCTTTCTCGATGCCGACGTGCCGCTCGGCCACTCGGTCTTCGCCAACTCCGCCAACAACGGCCCCGCCGGCGATGCGCTCGTGCGCGAGCTCATTCCCGAGATCGAGCGGCGCTTCCGCGCCATCGCCGAGCCGGGCGCGCGCTTTGTGGGCGGGCATTCGTCGGGCGGCTGGGCGTCGCTCTGGCTGCAGGTGGCGTATCCCGACGATTTCGGCGGTTGCTGGAGCACGTCGCCCGACCCCGTGGACTTCCGTGCGTTTCAGACCTCCGACCTCTACACCGATAAAAACGGCTATTTTTATCCCGACGGCACCCCGCACCCGCTCGCCCGCCAGCGCGGCGCGGTCGTGATGACGTATCCTGAAATGGGCCGCTGGGAGCGCGTCCTCGGCCACGGCCAGCAGCTCGGCTCGTTTGACGCCAGCTTCAGCCCGCGCGGCCCCGATGGCCGGCCGTTGCAAGTGATGGACCAGCTCACGGGAGCCATCAGCGCGAAGGTCGTCGAGGCGTGGAAGCCCTACGACATCCGCCTGGTGCTCCAGACCAACTGGCCGAAGCTCGGCCCGAAATTGCAGGGCAAGCTCCACGTCCTCATGGGCGACACCGACACCTTTTATCTCACGCATGCCACGGAACTGCTGCGTTCTTTTCTCGTGACGACGGATTTCGGCGGCTATGTCGAAATCGTGCCCGGCGACCACGGGACGGCAATCACGCCCTCGTTGCGCGACCGCATTGATGCCGAGATGGCGGCAAAATTCGCGGAGTTCCGCCGGGCGGCGTTTCACAGTGCGGCCGCCACCGCTCCCCTCCGCCCGTGACACGCCTCGCCAGGCGTGTGGCTGCTTATTGGTTGCTGGCGGTCGCTCATCGGGTTATTTCAGATACCGCCAATGTCCGATGCTGAAGCAACCCAGCAAGCGATGGCGAACAACCATTGAGAAATCTCCCACGCCTTTCCTTCGCGTTCGGCTTCGCGCTTGCCTCGGCTTTCTCTGCTGAGCCGTCCGTCGCGCCTCCCGCATGGGCATTGCCGGCCATCAGCGGTGACGCGGCCGGCGTGTTCACCACACCCGGGCTGCCTGAGGTGCGCTGGCGCGTCACCACCGCCACGGCCGCCACCGCCGGTCGCCAGAGGCTGCTCGTCACAGCAGAGGCCGAAGGGGTGAAGCTCTCCGGCGAAATCGAGATTGATCCCGCCACGCGCGACGGCTCGTGGCGGTTGGCCGATGTGACGATGGACACCGCCATCTGGCTGCCAGTCATCGCCGAGACATTTTCACTCGCGCAACTCAAAGATCTCACGCTCACCGGTATAGTCCGCCTGACCGGCGAAGGCGTGCTGCGCGCCGGAGTGCCCGACGGTACCCTCGCCGTGACACTGCGTGATGCCACGCTCACCCACTCCGACGCGGCCGTCACGCTGGAAGGAGTGTCCGCCGACCTCCACCTCGACAGCTTGCGCCCGCTGCGCGCCTCGGCGGAGCAGGTGGTCACGTTCCGCACCGCGACAGCCGGCGGCGTGACACTGACGGACGGGCGGGTGGCGTTTTCCCTGCCCGATGAAAATACGCTTCGCATCACGCAAGCCAGCGTGCAGGTGCTCGGCGGCCACATGGAGACAGAGCCGTTTGCGCTCACGCTGGCCGACCCGGCGGCCGAGGTGCAGGCACAGGCGCGGCTGGCGCAAATTGACCTGAAGGAAATTTTGCCGTTGCTGACGAAGACAGGCATTTCCTCGGCACAGGGCCGGCTCGACGGCCGGATGACGCTGCGTTGGTCGGCCCGCGCCGGGTTTCTCGGAGGCGAGATGCAGCTGGCTGGAACGCCCGGCGCGGCGGCACCCATCATCCGCCTCACCCCCACGCCGGGGCTGCTGACAGCCCACATGCCGGAGAGCTTTGTCCTGCTACCCGCGTGGCTCGGCCCGCTAGGCCGCTGGACCGCCGCACGCAACCCGGTGTTTGCGCCGCTGCGCGACATCGAGCTGGGCCGCACCAGCCTGCGAATCGAGTCGCTCGGACTGCGGGCACAGCCCAAAGCGGATGGCGGCGGGCATCTGCTCCGGCTGCAACTGGTGGCGCAGCCCGTTGAGGCGAGCCTCGTGCCCAAGGTAAGCCTCGACGTGAACGTGGACGGACCATTGCAGGAATTGCTAAAGATGGGTCTGAAAGAAAACCTCTCGGTCGGGAAACCGTGAAACATTGTTTGCCTCCGACGGTCTCTAACTCATCTTTCCACCATGAACCGCGTGTTTCCCTTGCTCGGCCTGCTTGCGCTCACCGCGTGCATCCAGGTCAACATCCCCAACGATTTTCACGGCACCCTCGACGTAAACCTGCGCGTGGACCGTGCGTTGGGCGATTTTTTCGGCGACCTCGACCAAAAGTCCACGACCATCAACGCCCCCGCCCCTTCCAAGCCATGAAAACGATCCTCCCCCGCCTCCTGCTCGCTCTCGCCCTGCTCTTCGGCCTCGCCACCACATCCCGTGCCGCCACTGACGACCTTGCCGCCGTCAAAGCGCGCATGACCGCGCGCATCTCGGCCATTGACGCCCTCAAGCTCAAGGACGCGCTCGGGGAGAACAACGCCGGCCTGCTTGAGGTGCGCGATGCCGCCGTCAAAGAGGCAGCCACCGTGGCCGCCGATGAAAACAAGGACCGCACGACCGTCTACGCCGCGCTCGCCAAGCAGGCCGGCTCCACGGCCGAACAGGTCGCCAAGACCCGCGCCAAGCAGATCGCGGCCAGCAGCGCCAAGGGCGTCTGGGTGCAGGACGACAAGGGCACGTGGGCGAAGAAATAGCGCCGCGTGAACGCGGTGCGACTGCCGGTTGGTGGCTGGTTAACGCTCATCGGGCTGTTTCAGCCTCCGCCAAGGTTCGGCTCCGCAATAACCCAATCAGCGTCCCTTAATCCCCCATGAGCAATCCCTCGCCCGTGCCAGTCCAAACGCTCCTGGCGCGCCATCTCACCAAGACTCCTGACGTTGCACGTGCGTTGTTCGTTGCCGGTTCCGCCACCGTCGTCGGCGACGTGACGCTCGGGGCGCAGTCGAGTGTGTTTTACGGCGCAGTGCTGCGCGGTGACATCGCGCGCATCGTCGTCGGCGAGGGCAGCAACATCCAGGACAACGCCATCGTCCATCTTGCCGACGATCTCGACGCCGTCATCGGCGCATGGTGCACCATCGGCCACGCCGCGATCATCCACGCCTGCACCATTGGCGACGAATGCCTCATTGGCATGGGCGCGACGGTGCTTGACGGTGCGGTCATCGGTCCGCGCAGCATCGTGGGCGCCAACTCGCTCGTACCGCAGCGCTTCTCCTGCCCGACCGGCTCGATGGTCTATGGCTCGCCCGCAAAGGTCATCCGCCCGCTCACCGCCGAGGAGCAGAGCGGCCTGCGCCCATGGGCTGAGAAATATGTCGAGGTGGCGAAGGCCCACGCGGCCAAGGGAGCACCTCGCACCGCCCCAAACTGATCTCAGGGAGATACGGTGAAGCCTGGCAGCAACGAATCTCGGCCAGCGTAGGAATGCTCCGACCGTCGCAACCGACCGGCACGGCCCGCCCGGAAAGCTTGTTGCATCGGCCGCGCCGCGCAGGCGAGATGGCCGGGTGGGATTCTTCCTCAAAAAGCTCGTTGGCTATCTGCTGATGCCGGTGCCGTTCGCCACGGCGCTCATCCTGACAGGCTTTGCGCTGCGGCTGCTGAAACGCGCGCCGCGCTGGCGGCGTGGGCTGGTGGCGGCAGGCGCAGGCTGGCTCGTCCTCATGGGCAACAACGGCGTGGCCAACCTGCTTGTGCGTCCGCTGGAGCGACAGTTTCCTGCTGTGCCGGAGTTGGCGGCGGAGACGCCCGTGCCACCGGCGCTGGCGGCGTGCCGGCTCGTCGTGGTGCTCGGCAGCGGCCACGCCGACTCGCCCGCACTTTCGGCCAACAACCAGCTTTCGCCCAACGGCCTTGCGCGCCTCACCGAGGGCGTACGCCTCCTGCGCGAGCTGCCCGGCGCGCGGCTCGCCGTGAGCGGCCCCGGCAGGCCCGGCAGGCCCACCCACGCGGAGGTGCTGGCACGCGCCGCCGTGGAGCTGGGCGTGGCGCGCGAGCGCATCGTGCTGATTGACACGGCGCGGGACACCGAGGACGAAGCCGCCGCGGTGAAAAAGATCGCGAACGGCGCGCCGGTGGCGCTCGTGACCTCGGCCTGGCACCTGCCGCGGGCGGTGGCGCTCTTCCGCCATGTGGGGGTGAACACACTCCCCTGTCCCGCCGACTTCACCGCCGCGCCAGTGCCCGGTGGCGAGGGGCTGTGGCCGTATCTGACCTGGGACCCGTCCGCGCTCCAGCGCAGCACCTGGGCCATGCGCGAGCGCATCGGCTGGCTGTGGGTGTGGCTGCGGGGCAAAACCGCGCCCGCGCCGGATCTCGCCGGCGCGAAGTAAAGCCGGAGGCGAAATGAGGACACTCCGCCGGCAGCAACATCCTTTCCGCACCCATCCGGCCGGCGGCATAAAATAATGTTTCACAAACGTCACCGACCCGGCCCACACTCGCCGCGCCATGCTTTCCCCCCTCCGCAAACTTTTCGGCCACGAGGACAAGTTTCACGACCTGCTTGAAGCCAGCGCCGAGGAGGCGCTCGCGAGCACCAAGCTCCTCGCCAGCTACCTCCAGCGCAGCGAGGCCTACACCTCGACCGGCGACCTCGACGACTTCATCCACAGCCGCCGCAAGGACAAAAAGATCACCCGCCAGATCAGCGAGGAGCTGGCCAAGACCTTCGTGACCCCGCTGGAGCGCGAGGACATCGAGGCGCTCTCCGTCGCCCTCTACCGCGTGCCCAAGACGGTGGAAAAAATCGTCGAACGCCTCTCGATCTATCCCGGCAAGCTGCCGCGCGAGGGCTTCCAGCGCCAGACCCAGCTCATGACGCAGGCGGCGGAGATCGTCGTAAAAATGGTGAAGGAGCTGCGCGGCGGCACCCATATGGAAAAAATCGCCGAGTCGCAGGACAAGCTCCAATGGACCGAAGGCGAGGCCGACAAGGTCATGCTCGGCCTCATCAAGGAGCTCTACCACGGCGACTGCACCGCCAAGGAACTCGTCATTTTACAGGAGCTCTACGAGCTGGCGGAGAAGGTCATTGATCGCTGCCGCGACGCCGGCAATGTCATCGTGCATATCGTGCTGAAATACTCCTGATCCCGCCCCATGACGCTGCTGCTCACGGTCGTCCTGGTGGCGCTGGTGTTTGAATACATCAACGGCTTTCACGACACGGCCAACTCGATCGCCACGGTCGTCTCGACCAAGGTGCTCACGCCCCGGCAGGCCATCGTGCTGGCCGCCACCACGAATCTCATCGGCGCGCTCGTCGGCACCGCCGTGGCCAGCACCATCGCCAAGGGGCTGGTGGATTCGGCCTTCGTCAGTCAGCAGACGATCATCTGCGCGCTGCTGGGCGGCATCCTCTGGAACCTGCTGACCTGGTGGCTGGGCCTGCCGAGCAGCTCCAGCCACGCGCTGGTCGGCGGCCTGTGCGGCGCGACGCTGGCCTCGGCCAAGGGCAACTGGCACGCGCTGATCTGGGCGCAGCCCGCACCCGACCATTGGTGGAAAAGCAACGGCCTGCTCTACAAGGTCGTCATCCCCATGATCACCTCGCCCCTGCTAGGCTTCCTGCTGGGTCTGGTCCTGATGTCACTGCTCTACGTGCTGGTGCGGAAGTGGCGGCCGCACACGGTGGGCAAGGTCTTCGGCAAGCTCCAGCTCATCAGCGCCAGCTACATGGGCTTCAGCCACGGCTCCAACGACGCGCAGAAAACCATGGGCGTCATCACGCTCGCCCTCGTCGCCGCGACCAAGTCCGGCCTGATCGCCACCGCACCCGCCTGGCTCGGCTGGCTGGCCACCAGCGAGGGTACGCCGGCGGACCATCTCTCCCCCATGGCCTGGGCCATTACTCATCTGCCTTCCTGGCTGCAATTTGGCTATGTCCCGCCGGCGGTGAAGGGCGACGCCCAACATGTTCCCCTCTGGGTCACGTTCGCATGCGCGCTGACCATGTGCGCCGGCACTGCCGCCGGCGGCTGGAGAATCATCCGCACCATGGGCCACAAGCTGGTGAAGTTGCAACCCATCCACGGTTTCGCGGCCGAAACCACCGGCGCGACGGTGCTGATGGTCGCGGCGCATTTCGGCATGCCGGTCTCGACTACGCACGCCATCACGACGAGCATCATGGGCGTGGGCGCGGCGAAGCGTCTGAGCGCGGTGAAAATCAGCGTGGTCAAGCGCATCTTGTGGGCGTGGGTGCTCACCCTGCCGGTCACGGGGTTGCTCGGCTACGGACTGTTCCGGATCTTCGGGTGAACGGCCTCGCCAGATGGGCGCGCGCCCTTTCCCTGCTTCCATGTGCAGGGCTGAACACTGCCGACCCCCATCTACGCCGGCAGGGACAAGCCAACGGCCCCGCCCTTGGCAACTGCCCCTTGGGGCGCAGTATCATCGCCGCATGTTATACCACCAGCTGCACGAACGGCGCACCCGTGTCCCGGATCATGAGCGTGCGGCCCAATCCGGCCTGATCATGCCCGCCCGAGGTAGCTGCCATCGGTGGTGTTCACCCGCACGGTCTCTCCCTCCTTGATGAAGAGCGGCACCTGAATCATCAGACCGGTCTCCAACTTGGCGGGCTTCTGGACGTTCGAGGCGGTGTCGCCTTTCACGCCGTCCGCGCTCTCGATGATCTTGAGGTTGACGGCGCTGGGCAGCTCGAGGGTGAGCGGCTTATCGTCCACAAAGAGCACGTCCACCTTGCCGTTGGCCGTGAGGTAATTCTTCGTGTCGCCGATGAGTGTCGCATTCAGCTCGACCTGCTCGAAGGTGTTCGGATCAATGAACGCGTACGTGTCACGGTCGGCGTAGCTGAATTCGAGGGTCTTCTTCTCGGTAGCGAGCACCTCGACGCTGTCGGTCGAGCCGAAGCGCTGGTCGAGGGACTTGCCGTAGCGGAGGTTCCGCATCTTCACCTGCACGAAGGCGCGCAGGTTGCCCGGCGTGCGGTGCTGCGTTTCCATCACGAGGTGCGCCTCGCCGTTGAATTTGATGACCTGACCTTTTCGGAGGTCGTTGATTGCTTGCGAGGGCATGGGAATAGGGGGAAAGGTGGCGGTTGGAAGAGGGGAAAGGGTCAAGGCATGGGGCTTCGTGCAGGCGAGGTCAAGGCTGGGTAACAGGAAAGCCATAACCTGGGCAAGGGGGCTCGCCACCCGAAGCCCCATCCCGATAACACCGCCTCCACCGCCCAAGGAGCCCATGATGCGCCAGATCAAATTTTCAGACTTAGCTATTTCCCGCTCACTTCCCGCCCACAAGCACGCCCAGTTGCTCCTGCAACGAGAGGAAAAACTCCGGGCTGAGCTCGCCGGCGGGCACCTCATAGAGCTGCTTCGTCCTGGCGTGCTCGTAAACCTGGGCTGAACGGTCGGCGGCGGGGCCACGCGGGCGCAGGATTTTTTTGCGCTCCAGCACGAGGGCGAGGAACTGGATGAGCCGCGCGTTCTCCGGCGCGGGCGGCGCGACCGGGTCGGCGAGCGTGAGGAAAAGGTTCTCGGCGTTGAGCCGGAGCAGGCGGGCGGAATCAGCCTCGGAAGTGCGTGCTTTGTAAAGCTGAACCCATTGGCAGACGGGCACACCGGGCGGCGCAAAGCCGGCGGAGGCGGCCTCGGTCACATCGAAGCGTGCCAGGGCGCCGGTCGCAGGGTCGCGGGCGAGGCGGCTGACCACACGGTCACCGACGGCGAAGGGCCGGCCGGTGGCGGCGCAGTTGGCGGCGAGCGGGGGAAGATGCAGTTCCATGCGGGTTTCTTGTTGCGCGCACACCGGGCCGACGCCAGCACTTTCCGGCCCACGCCACCATGAAAGGACGTCTCATCACCATCGGCGACATCCACGGCTGCCACGCCGAGTTTGCCGAGCTGCTCGAGCAGCTCGAGCCCGCGCGGGAGGACCGGCTCGTGCTGCTGGGCGACCTCGTCAACCGCGGCCCCGACAGCCGGAAGGTGATCGAGCTCGCCCGCGAGCACAAGGCCGTCGCCCTGCTGGGCAACCATGAGCTGCGGCTGCTGAAATATCGCCGTACCGGCGATAAAAAATACATCAAGGAAACCGACCTCGACACCTTTGAAAAATTGAAGTCCGCCGACTGGGACTATCTGGAGGCGATGCCGCTGACGTTGGAGGAGCCGGAGTTCGACGTGGTGTGCGTGCATGGCGGGTTTTTGCCCGACACACCGTGGCGCAAGCAGTCCGCCGAGGTCGTCACGCGCATCCAAGTCGTGGACCGCGACGGCCGTCCGTGCAAACGCGCCGATGCACCCGGCGCCCCGCCGTGGGCCGACCTGTGGAACGGGCCGCCCTTCGTAATCTATGGGCATACCCCGCGCCCCGAGGCCTACCGGCGCAAGTGGTCCGTGGGTATTGACACGGCCTGCGCGATGGGCGGCAGCCTGACCGCCTATGTGCTGCCCGAGCGCAAGTTCGTGCAGGTGAAGGCGCGCAAAAAATATTACCCATAAAAATCCCATGCCCGAAGCCACCCCCACCCTCACCGTCGCCGGACTGAAATCGTTGGAAAATGCCACGGGGCGCGCCTTCACCGCGCTGCTCGTCGTGAAGAAGCTCGCCGTCAAGACCGCGTCGAACGGCAACCCGTTTCTCAGCGCCGACCTCGGCGACCGCACCGGCTCGTTTGGCTGCACGATCTTCAGCGACAATCCCGGCTTCGACGCGCTCAAGACCGCCGGCGAAGGCGCGGTGGTGCGCGTCGAGGGCAAAGTTGACCACTACCAAGGGCGGCTGTCGCCGAAGCTGGCCCGCGTGACGGTGGTGCCCGAAAGCGAGCTGGGCGCGGCCGGGATGATTGAAAACCTGGTCGAAGTCGCGCCCGAGGATGCCGCAGCGCTGTGGGCGGAGTTCAACGGCTTCATCGCCGGCCTCTCCCACCCGGAATTGCGCGCCACGGTGCAGGCGGTCTTCGACGAGATCGGCGAGACCTTCCGCTGGGCCCCGGCGGCGGTCGCCATGCATCACGCCTACCGGCACGGCCTGTTGGAGCACACCGTCCACATGGCGCGCGCGGCCAGGGCGCTGCTGCCCCTCTACCGCGAGGTGGACGCCGACCTCGCGCTGGCCGGCGTGCTGTTGCACGACACGGGCAAAGCGCTCGAATACGAGGGTACGCTGGCGACGAAGCGGAGCCGCCGGGGAATTTTGCAGGGCCACGTCGTGCTCGGCTACCAGCTCGCGCGCAAGGCGGGGATCAAGGCCCGGCTCGACGCCGGGCGGCTGGAGCGGCTGGAGCACATCATCCTCTCACACCAAGGAGAGCCCGAGTGGGGCGCAGCCGTCTATGCGGGGACGCCGGAGGCGGTGTTCGTCTCGATGGTGGACAACCTCGACGCCAAGATGGGCATGGTGCAGCGCGCATTGCGGCAGGCTGGCGCCGGCGACGAATTTTCCGAACGCCTGCCGGGACTGAGTACACAATTGCTCATGCGCCCCGTGCAGTAGGCGGGGCGGTCAGCTCCGGTCCGCCTGCCCGTAAGTCGCGCCGGGGCCGTGCTTGCGCTTGAAATGACGGGCGAGCAAGGCGGGTTCGATGCGCGTGAGCTTCGGCGCAAGCTGGATCGACGCCAGCGCAAGCTGGGCGATGCACTCGACGGCCACCGCCACCTCAACCGCTGCGGCCACCGTCGGCCCCCACGTGAAGGGCGCGTGACGGTTGACCAGCACGCCGGGAAAATCGGCGGGGTCCCGTTGCTGGCAGCGCTCGACGATGACGTTGCCCGTTTCCCACTCGTAGGCGCCACCGCCGATTTCCTTCGCGGTCAGCTTGCGGGTCACCGGCACGTCGCCGTTGAAATAGTCCGCGTGCGTCGTGCCAAAAATCGGGATGGCCCGCCCCGCCTGGGCGAAGGCCGTCGCCTGCGTCGAGTGGGTGTGGACGATGCCGCCGATTTTGGCCAGGCCGAGGTAGAGACGGCGGTGCGTGGGCGTGTCGGACGACGGGCGGAGTTTGCCCCCGACGATTTTGCCGTCGAGGTCCACGAGCACCATGTCGGCCGGACGAAGCACGGCATAGGCCACGCCGCTCGGCTTGATGGCAAAGACCCCGCGCCGGCGGTCCAGCACACTGGCGTTGCCAAAGGTGAGGTTGATGAGGCCGTGCCGTGGCAGGGCGACATTGGCCTCGTAGGCCTCGCGTTTGAGTTCGGTGAACATGAAGAGTTGAGTTTTTCAGAGCGGACACAGAACGCAGCCCGCCGGTGACACAGAGAGGCAATCTCGCTCCCGGTGCGATAAAATTTGATGCTCCCGCCGTGAACTTCCGGCCGAGTCCGGTGAGACCGGTGACGACACTCAGCCCCTGATGCCCTGCGCGAGGTGGTAATAGACCTCGTTGTTCCGCAGTGTCTGCTTGAATTCGCCGAGGCGTGTGTCCGCGTTGATGACAGCCAGCTCGATGCCCGCAATGGTGGCGAAGTCCTCCAGCATCTCCGTGGTGACGGCATAGCTGTAGCCGGTGTGGTGCGCACCGCCCGCGTGGATCCACGCGGCGCACGCAGTCTTGAAATCAGGCCGGCATTGCCACACGGCGCGCGCCACCGGCAGCTTGGGAAGCGACGACGGGGGCACGACGGCCTCGACCTCGTTGACGAGCAGCCGGAACCGGTTGCCGAGGTCAATGAGCGAGGCGTTGAGCGCGGGACCGGCCGGGGCGTCAAACACCAGCCGCACGGGGTCCTCCTTGCCGCCGATGCCAAGCGGGTGAATTTCGAGGGAAGGCTTCGTGGCGGCGATGGTCTCGCAAATTTCGAGCATGTGCGCGCCGAGCACGAGGTGGCCGTCCGGATGCAAATGGTAGGTGTAATCCTCCATGAACGAGGTGCCGCCCGGCAGGCCGCCGCCCATGACCTTCATCGCCCGGAGAAGCGCGGCCGTCTTCCAGTCACCCTCGGCGCCAAAGCCATAGCCCTCGGCCATGAGCCGCTGCACCGCTAGGCCGGGCAGCTGCCGCAGTCCGTGCAAATCCTCGAACGTCGTGGTGAAGCCCTTGAATCCGCCCTCCACCAAAAACGCGCGCAGCCCCAGCTCGATGCGCGCGCCATACCGGAGCGAGTCATGCCGGGTGCCACCTTTGCGCAACTCCCGCGCCACGGTGTAGCGCTCCGCGTATTCCGCGCAGAGCCGATCCACCGCGCGGTCGGTGATGCCGACGTCGGAAATTTTCGCCACCAAGTCGCCGATGCCGTGGCCGTTGACGGCAAAACCGAACCGCAGCTCGGCGGCAACCTTGTCGCCCTCGGTGACGGCGACCTGCCGCATGTTGTCGCCGAAGCGCACCAACCTCGCCCCCTGCCAGTCATGCCACGCGTGGGCCGCGCGCATCCACGCGCCCAGCCGGTCCTGCACCTCCGCATCGGCCCAGTGACCGACAACCACCTTGCGGCCGAGCCGCATCCGCGTGTGCAGGAAGCCCGCCTCGCGGTCGCCATGCGCGGCCTGGTTGAGGTTCATGAAATCCATGTCGATCGTGCTCCACGGCAGGTCGCGGTTGAACTGGGTGTGGAGATGGGCAAACGGTTTTTGCAACGCGGTCAGCCCGCGGATCCACATTTTTGAGGGCGAGAATGTATGCATCCACAGCACGAGACCGGCGCAGGTGGCGTCGGTGTTCGCCTCAATGCACAGCCGCGTGATCTCGTCCGGCGTGGTGACGAGCGCCTTGAACACCACCTTAAGCGGCAGACGGGGCGAGGCGGCGAACGCGGCGGCGATCTGGCGCGAGTTGGCCACGACCTGCCGGAGCGGGCCGGGGCCGTAAAGGTGCTGGCTGCCGGTGACGAACCAAATTTTGGGTGCGGGTAAATTTTTCATGTCTGAGAATGGGATAGTGGCGCGCAGAACAAAATCAACGGCAGCGGCCGTTCGCTATCCGCCGATCGCCGCCCGCTCCTTGATCTCAAGCAGCTCCTTCATGACCCGCGAGAGATCCGCCTTCTGTTCGAGGCCGCCGAACGCGTCGTGCAACTGCCGGTAGAGCGTGTAAAGCCGCTCGTAGGCTTTTTGCGCGGCGGGCCTCGGCTTGTAGGAGATTTTTTTCAACGAAGTCATGGCGGCCTGCGCGGCCGGAAAATCGGGATGGGCGCCCGCCAGCACCGCTGCCGAAACCGCGGAACCGAGCGCGCACGCCTGCGACGAACCGGCGACGCGCATCGTGCAGCCGGTCACATCGGCGTAGATTTGCATGAGCAGCGGGTTTTTTTCGGCGATGCCGCCGGCACAAACGACGCGCGTGATGGGCACGCCATGCTCGCGGATGCGTTCGATGATCGCCCGCGCTCCAAACGCCGTCGCCTCGATCAACGTGCGGTAGACCTCGGCCGGCGTCGTGTGGAGCGTCTGGCCGAGCAGCAGGCCGGTGAGTCGCTGATCCACGAGGATGGTGCGGTTGCCGTTGTTCCAGTCGAGCGCGAGCAGCCCGCTCTGGCCGGGCTTCAGCCTCGCGGCCTCGGCGGTGAATTGTGCGTGGAGTTTGGAATCTCCCCGGCACACGACCTCGACCCACCACTTAAAAATGTCGCCGACGGCCGACTGCCCGGCCTCGATGCCGTAGTAACCCGGCAGGATTGCACCCTTCACGATCCCGCAGATGCCCGGAATGTCCGGTACCGTTTTGCGCGCGGAAACAACGCCGCAATCGCACGTCGAGGTGCCGATGACCTTGACCAACGTGCCCTCGATCACGCCACAGCCGATGGCGCCGTAGTGAACGTCAAATTCGCCGATGGCGATGGGGATGCCGGCGGGCAGGCCAAGCTTTTTCGCCCACTCGGCGCAGAGCGCGCCGGACGAAACGGACGCGTCGTGCGCCTCGGTGTAGAGGCGGTCGCGCAGGTCGGCGAGCTTCGGATCGAGCAGCCCAAGAAACTCCTTGTCGGGCAGCCCGCCCCAGTCGGCGGCATAGAGCGCCTTGTGGCCCGCCGCGCAGACGCTGCGTTTCACCTGCACCGGATCGGTCACGCCCGCGAGCACGCTCGGCACCCAGTCGCACAGCTCGACCCACGAGTGCGCGGCAGCAAAGACCTTGGGATCCGTGTTGAGGCAGTGCCAGATTTTCGCCCAGAACCACTCCGAGGAATAGGTGTTGCCGCACTTGGCGATGAACTGCGGCCGATGTTTCGCCGCCGCCGCGGTGATCTTCGCCGCCTCGCGCCAGCCGGTGTGGTCTTTCCAAAGCCAGCACTGCGCGTTGAGATTCTTCCGCCACTGCGGCGAAAGCGCGAGCGGCACATTGCCTGCGTCCACCGGAATCGGGCTGGAACCGGTCGTATCCACCCCGAGGCCGACGACCTTGCGCGCGTCGAAGCCTCGCGTCTTCCGCGCCTGCGCCAGCGCGCCGCGCACGCTTTTTTCCAAGCCAAACAGATAGTCACCCGGATGCTGGCGCGCGAGATGGTGGTCGCGCGCGTCGAGCAGCACGCCCTGGCGGCCGCTGGGATAGTTGACGACGCACGAGCCCAGCTCCCGGCCGTCTGCGCAGCGCACGACAAGCGCACGCACGGAATTGGTGCCATAATCAATGCCAAGGGTGAACATGATCGGAAAACTTGCACACTCCT
Organism: Opitutia bacterium; assembly: GCA_947475065.1. Classification (GTDB taxonomy): domain Bacteria; phylum Verrucomicrobiota; class Verrucomicrobiia; order Opitutales; family Opitutaceae; genus CAIYUN01. Next base: position 17,453 of record CANJLB010000006.1, read on the forward strand.
CTGCGTCGGTGCCAATCAAATTTCCAGCGCAATTTTGCCAAACTGCCCGCCGCGCTCCATGAGGGCAAACGCGTCGCCCGCACGGGCCAGCGGAAAAGTCTCGCTCACCACCGGCTTGAGACGGTGATGAGCGACGAACTCCAACATCGCCGTCCAATCCGCCGGTCCGCCCATGGTTGTGCCGAGCAAGGAAAGCTGCCGCCAGAAGACTTTCCGCATCGGCAGCACGGGCGGGTTGCCGCGCGTGGCACCGAAGAACACCACGCGCCCACCCGGCGCAGCGAGATCAATCAGCGCCTCAAAGCCGTCGCCGCCCGCGCTGTCCACGATCACGTCGAAAAGGCCCGGCGCTTTGGCCGCCGCGTCCTTTGCCCAGCCCGGTCGCGCGTAGTTAAAGCCGCCCTTTGCACCCAGCGCCATCGCGCGCGCGATTTTGTCCTCGCTGCCCGACGTGATCCACACCTCCGCGCCCGCCGCTGTGGCAAATTGCAAGGCGGACAACGCCACGCCGCCACCGATGCCGCTGAGCAAAATCTTTTCGCCCGGCTGGAGCCGCGCGCGGGCGAACAGCGCGCGGTGCGCGGTCAGCCCCGCGAGCGGCAGTGCCGCCGCCTCAGTCCACGCTAGATGCGCGGGCTTGGGCGCGAGTTGCACGGCGGGCACGGCGATTTTTTCGGCCAGGGTGCCGTCGCGCGGCAGGCCAAGGATGTTAAATTCCCCGCCCTGCGCACGCGCGTCCGCCCCCCAGCCAAACGACGGGTTGATGATGACCTCGCGCCCGACCCACGCCGCATCCGCTCCGACACCGACAGACTCAACCACACCAGTGCCGTCGGAACCGGGAATGCAGGGAAACTTGAGGCCGGCGTATTGGCCGAGCTTGATCCACAGATCACGGTGGTTGAGCGCGGCGGCGCGGAGGGCGACGACCACCTCGCCCGGCGCAGGCACAGGCGCGGGGACTACGGCGAGGGCGAGCTGGTTGACGGCGGTGAATTGGATGGCACGCATGGGAGGAAGGATATCTGTCGTTGCTGACGGTCCCGTTCTTGGGGTCACGGCGCTTTGAGGGAATGCCGGCGCACGGCAGCAACGCAAGCGGCTGTTTCATTTCCAGCGTTGACCGCCCCGCCGCCGTCCCTACGGTCGCGCGAAGCCAACCCTATGAAAAAATCCCCCTCCCCTCTCCTGCTCCCCCTGCTCGCCGCCGCCCTGATGCTGGTGGGCTGCGGCCAAAAATCCGAGGCTCCCGCCTCCGGCTCCGCTGCGGCCCCCGCCGACAAGAAAAAACTCACCGTCGGCCTCGTCCAGACCGGCGCCGAGGGTGCTTGGCGCACCGCCAACAGCAACTCCATGCGCGACGAGGCCGCCAAGCGCGGCATCACGCTCAAGCTCTCCGACGGCCAGAGCAAGCAGGAGAACCAGCTCGCCGCCGTCCGCTCCTTCATCGCCCAGGGCGTGGACGCCATCGTCATCGCCCCCATCGTCGAGACCGGCTGGGATCCCGTCCTGACCGACGCCAAGAAGGCCAAGATCCCCGTCGTCATCATGGACCGCATGGTCAAGGTCGCTGACCAGTCGCTCTACGTCGCGTTTGTCGGCTCCGATTTCGCCGCGGAAGGCCGCATGGCCGCCGACTGGCTCGCCAAGAACGCCGGCGGCCGCACCAAGATCGTCGAGCTCCAGGGCGAGCCCGGCTCCTCCGCCGCCAACGACCGCCAGACCGCCTTTGCCGCCGCCCTCAAGGACCACCCCGAGTTCAAGATCATTGACTCGCAGACCGGCAACTTCCGCCAAGCCGAGGGCAAGCAGGTCATGGAGTCCCTCCTCAAAAAGCACGGCAAGGAGATCCAGATCGTCTATTCCCACAACGACGACATGGCCCTCGGCGCCATTCAGGCCATCGAGGAGGCCGGCTTCAAGCCCGGCAAGGATATCCTCATCGTCTCTGTGGACGCCATCGAGGCCGCGCTCAAGGCCATCGTCGCCGGCAAGATGAACGTCTCCGTCGAGTGCAACCCGCTCTTCGGCCCCAAAATCTACGACACCGTCGAAAAAATCCTGAAGGGCGAGAGCGTCCCGAAGTCTTCCGCCAACAAGGATCAGGTCTTCGACGCCACCAACGCCGCCGCCGCCCTGCCCACGCGCAAGTATTGAGGGTAGGGGAAACATGAAATCTGATAATCGGACATCGCTAAACTGAAAATTTCACCGCCCGGCCTTCCGGGCATTTTCAAGATTTTCGATTTCACGATTCCCGATTTCACGTTTTCCCCGATGACTTCCGCCCCTCCGCTCCTGACCCTCCGCGGCATCGGGAAAAAATTCCCCGGTGTCACCGCCCTCGACGGCGTGGACTTCACCGTCCGCGCCGGCGAGATCCACGCGCTCCTCGGCGAGAACGGCGCGGGCAAGTCCACCCTCATCAAGGTGCTTACCGGCGTCTATGCGGCCGATGCTGGCACCATCCATCTCGCCGGCCAGCCTGTCCGCCCCGCCTCGCCCAAGGACGCCGAGCGTTGCGGCATCAGCACCGTCTATCAGGAGGTCAACCTCGTCGCCTCGCTCTCCGTCGCCGAAAACCTGTGCCTCGGCCGCCAGCCCGGCCGGCTCGGCTTCGTCAACTGGCGCGCGCTGCGCCGCCACGCCCGCGCCGCGCTGGCGCGCCTCGGGCTGGAGCTCGACGTGGATGCCGAGCTCGGCAGCCTTTCCGTCGCGCTCCAGCAGATGGTCGCCATCGCCCGCGCGCTCGACCTCTCGGCCAAGCTTCTAATCCTCGACGAGCCGACCGCCAGTCTCGACGAAAAGGAGGTCGCCGACCTGTTCGCCATCATGCGCCGCCTACGCGGCGAGGGGCTGGGCATCGTCTTCGTCACGCATTTTCTAGACCAAGTCTATGCCGTCTGCGACCGTATCACCGTGCTCCGCAATGGCGCGCTCGTCGGCGAGTTCGCCACCGCCGACCTCCCGCGCCTCGCCCTCGTGGGCAAGATGCTCGGCCGCGAGATCACCGCGCCCGACCACGCTCCTGTTACCGTGGCGACGGGCACCAACGAGCCGACCGCCCCCGTCCTCACCGCGCGCAATCTCTCCCGCGCCGGCGCGCTGCACCCGCTCGACCTCGACCTCCATGCCGGCGAGGTGCTTGGCCTCGCCGGCCTGCTCGGCTCCGGCCGCACGGAGACCGCCCGTCTGCTCTTCGGCCTGGACCGCCGCGACACCGGCGAGCTGCGCGTGAAGGGCCGGCCCGCCCGCATCCGCGCGCCGCGCGACGCCATCGCGCTCGGCCTCGCGCTCTGCTCCGAAGACCGCAAGACCGAGGGCATCCTGACCAACCTCTCGGTCCGCGAAAACCTCATCATTGCCCTCCAAGCCCGCCAGGGCGCGACCCGCCCCCTCCGCCGCGCCGAGCAGGAAAAGCTCTGCGAGCACTACATCCGCACCCTTCGCATCAAGACGCCGACTGCGGAAACGCCCGTCAAAAATCTCTCCGGCGGCAACCAGCAGAAAGTTCTCCTCGCCCGCTGGCTCGCCACGCGGCCCGCGCTCATCATCCTCGACGAGCCGACGCGCGGCATTGACATCGGTGCCAAGGCCGAGATCGAGCAGCTCATCGCCCAGCTCCGCGCCGACGGCCTCGCCGTCCTCTTCATCTCGTCCGAGCTGGATGAGGTCGTCCGCAACAGCACCCGCGCCGTCGTCCTCCGCGAGCGCCGCCGCGTCGGCGAGTTTTCTGGCGACGCCCTCACCGCCCCGCGCCTGATGCACGCCATGGCCGGCGGCCACCAAGCCCATGGGTGAGACGCACCTCCAACGCCTCCTCCGCTCGCCGCTCGTCTGGCCGATCGCCGGACTCGCGCTGCTGCTCGTCGTCAACCTCGTCAACGACCCCGGTTTTCTCCGCCTCGGCGTGCGCGAGGGCCACCTTGAGGGCCAGCTCGTTGACATTCTCACCCACGGCGCGGTCACGCTCGTGCTCGCGCTCGGCATGACGCTCGTCATCGCCACCGGCGGCGTGGATCTCTCCGTCGGCTCGGTCATGGCCGTGGCCGGCATGACCGCCGGCTGGTGCGTCACCCACGGCCACAGCTCCCTCCTGTTTGTGCTCGCCGCCGCCCTCGGCGCGGGCGCGCTCGCCGGGCTGCTTAACGGCATGCTCGTCGCCTATGCCGGCATCCAGCCCATCATCGCCACGCTGGTCCTCATGGTCAGCGGCCGCGGCATCGCCCAGCTCATCTCGCGCGGCGAGGTGCTGAAAATCACGCAGCCGCGCTTTGAGTTCATCGGCAAAGGCTTTCTGCTCGGCCTGCCGTTTGCCGCCTTGCTGGCCGTCGCGCTCTACGCCCTCGCGCAGCTCGTCCTGCGCCGCACCGCCGCCGGCCTCTTCATCGAGGCCATCGGCGACAACCCTGTCGCCAGCCGCTTCGCCGGCCTCGCCACCGCCCGTGTGAAATGCCTCGCCTACCTCCTCTGCGGCCTCGGTGCCGGGCTGGCCGGCGCGATGGTCGCCGCCAACAACGCCGCCGCCGACCCCTTCGGCCTCGGGCAAAATATGGAGCTCGACGCCATCTTCGCCGTCGTTGTCGGCGGCACCGCGCTCACCGGCGGTCGCTTCACCCTGCTCGGCTCGTTCGTGGGGGTGCTGCTCCTCCAGACGCTCACGCCCACCCTCGTGTTTCTTGGTGTGGATCCGCCCGTCCAGCCCGTCCCCAAGGCCATGCTCATCCTCATCGTCTGTGTGCTCCAGTCCGACCTCACCCGCCGCTGGTTGAAAAATCTCCTGCCCAACAAGCCCGCCGCGTCGGTGGCGAGCCGCGTCGAACCATGAGCCCCGCCCTCCAACGCCGCCTGCCTCTCCTCGCGACCGCCGCCGTGCTTGCCGCGCTCTACGTCACCGCCTGCCTAAGCTACGACAACTTTTTCTCCGCCCGCGTCGCCGCCAACCTTTTCACCGACAACGCCGCGCTCGGCATTGCCGCCGTGGGCATGACACTGGTGATTTTCTCCGGCGGCATTGACCTCTCCGTCGGTGCGGTCGTCGGCTTCACCTCCATCTTTGTCGCCACGATCGTGGAAAAACACCACGTCCATCCTGTCCTCGCCGCCGCCGCCGCGCTCGCTGTCGGCACCGCGCTCGGCGCGGGCATGGGCGCGCTCATCCACTTTTTTCGCCAGCCCGCCTTCCTCATCACCCTCGCCGGGATGTTCCTGATGCGCGGCGGGGCGTTCTGGATCAGCACCCAGTCCGCCGGCCTGACGAACCCGCTCTTCAACCGGCTGTCGCTCTGGGAGCTGCCGCTGACCGACCGGGCGGCGCTAAAAATGTCCGCGCTCGTGCTGCTCGCGTTTCTCGTGCTCGGCGGCTTGCTCGCACACATGACGCGCTTTGGGCGCAACCTCCTCGCGCTCGGTGGCAACGAGCAGTCGGCGCGGCTCATGGGCTTGCCCGTCGGCGCGACGCGGGTGGGCGTCTATGCCTTCAGCGGCTTCTGCGCCGCGTTTGCGGGCCTCGCGCTCATGCTCAACTCCGGCTCCGGCAACTCGCGCGACGGCGTCGCCCTCGAGCTCGACGCCATCGCGGTGGTCGTCATCGGCGGCACACTGCTCTCCGGCGGGCGCGGCCATATGCTCGGCACCCTGCTGGGCCTGCTGATTTTCGGCGTCATCCAGTCCGCCATCCGCTTCGACGGCAGCCTCGACCCGGCGTGGACGCGCATCATCATCGGCGCGCTGCTGCTCGGCTTCATCCTCCTGCAACGCCTGCTGCTCCGCCGGCTTGAGCAACGATGAAGGTTCGGTGACTCGCGCCAGCCGTCCCGCCACGGTCAGCCCACCGTCCGGTGTTTTTCGCCTCCAGTATGCCAAAGGGCGGAGACCTGAAAAGTGCTTCGTGTTTCCGCTTTTCATCGCGTTAAGCTTGTTTCTCTCGTCCTCCGCGAACCTTTCACCCAACGTCAGGAAAGAACCTGATCAAATCATGCCTGCGCCCGCCCCCGACTCCACGCCGAAAGGCCTCGGTTACATCTCCTCGGCGCTCGCCGCGCCGGTGTCGCCCGCCGAGGCGGCGCTGCGCCCGCTCTCGTTTGCGGATTTCACCGGCCAGGCCAAGACCATCGAACGCCTGCAAGTCATGGTGGGCGCCGCCAAAAAGCGCGGCGACCCGCTCAACCACATCCTGCTCTCCGGCCCGCCCGGCCTGGGCAAGACCACGCTCGCGTTCATCCTCGGCCACGAACTCGGAAAAAACGTACGCGTCACCTCCGGCCCCGTCGTCGAGAAGGCGGGCGACCTCGCCGGCTTGCTGACCAACTTGGAGGAGGGGGACATCCTGTTCATTGATGAAATCCACCGCATCCCGAAGACCGTCGAGGAATACCTCTACTCGGCGATGGAGGACTTCCGGCTCGACATCATGATTGACCAGGGGCCCAACGCCCGGAGCGTGCGCCTCTCGCTCCCGCGCTTCACGCTCGTCGGCGCGACCACCCGCGCCGGGCTGCTCACCGCGCCGCTGCGCTCACGCTTCACGTTGCAGACGCGCCTTGACTACTACGACCACGCCACACTGAAAGGCATCGTCCACCGCAGCTGCGGCCTGCTCAAAGTCGCGCTCGACGATGATGGCGCGCACGAGATCGCGACGCGCTCGCGCGGCACGCCCCGCATCGCCAACAATCTGATCAATTTCTGCCGCGACTACGCGCAGGAGCGCGCGTCGGGCAAAATCACCCGCACCGCCGCCGCCGCCGCGCTGGAGCTGCTGGAGATTGACGCGCGCGGTCTCGACGAGATGGACAAGCGGATGCTCCGCATCATGGCCGAAAACTACAAGGGCGGCCCCGTCGGCATGAGCACCATCGCCGTCGCCGTCGGCGAGGAGGCCGAAACGCTGGAGGAAGTCCACGAGCCATTTCTCATCCAGGAGGGCTACCTGCAACGCACGCCGCAAGGCCGAGCGCTCACGGCGAAAGGCTACGCCGCCATCGGCCTCCAACTGGCCCGCAACGAGCAAGGTGCCCTGCTGTGAGCGATTGGCGGGCTGACAAATTGCCACCGCATCACCCGCCCCCTCACTGCACTCCACCCATGGACACCCCATCGCTCCCCCCGCCCATCCCCGCGCCCGTCAAAGACCGCCACCTTGGCCTCATCATATTTGGGTCATTGGAAGTGCTCGCCGGCCTCGGGTGCGCCTTGCTGACGCCGCTGGTGTTCGTCGGCCAGATGACGGAAGCAAAGCAAAACGACCATCCCTTTGAATGGTCGCTCGCTTTGCCGGGCTTGCTGATGCTGGGTCTGATGGCGGTGGGGTTGGTCTGGCTCGGGGTCGGCTCGATCCTGGCCCGGCGCTGGGCGCGGGCGTTGCTGCTTTGCCTCTCCTCAATGGGTCTGGTCGTGGGTGTGACTGCCCTCGTAGCCATTGTCCCCCTCCTCAGCTCGATGGATGAGAAGATGCTCCAACAGGGGCAGCAGGTGCCTCCGGGGATGCTTCTCGTCGTCAAGATCATTGCGGCTGCCATGGTCTTCATCATGTATGTGGTCTGCCCGGGTGCGCTCGTCCTGTTTTATCGCAGCCGCCATGTAAAACAAACGTGTGAGGTCCGTGACCCTGTCGAACGCTGGACCGACCGCTGCCCGCTGCCGGTGCTGGCCTTATGCCTCCTGCAAGTTGCCGGGTCGGTTTCCGTGCTGGCTCTACCCGGATCTGGCGCAGTTTTCCCCCTGTTTGGGTATCTGGCCACCGGCTGGGCCGGCCGGGTGCTGATGTGGGGCTTCGCCGTGTTTTCGCTCTACGCCGCACGTGGTTTTTACCGGCTGAACCGGGGTGTCTGGCTCGCTTATATGGGCACGATGATCACCGCAATGATCTCCATGGCCGTGACGTTTCTGGTTGTGGGCCTGCCAGAATATTACCGTGCGTCCGGGCTGCCTGAATGGCAGCTGGAGCAGGTTCTCAACAATCCATTGATCCATAGTGATCTGATGGTGGCTTTCCCCGTCGTTTCAGGCCTGGCTTATCTCGGCTATCTTATCTGGCTGCGGCGGTTTTTCCCGGTGGATTCAACCCGCCCGGCATCGGCTTGAGCAAGATTCTGCCCAAACGTATCCGAGAACAAACACCCCCTCCGGGCCTTGAAGCAGGCATGACACCTCCTCTTACCATTCCCGACCACTTGAAGTCATTCCCAAGGCGATATTGGCTCACGCGCCGCCGCTTTCTCGCAACCGGCCTCGCCGGCTCGGCCCTGACGGTTTTTCACACTTGGCGCATTGAGCCGCACTGGCTGGAGCTGGTCTATCGCGATCTGCCCATCGCCGGCCTGCCGCCTGCACTGGCCGGAAAACGGCTGGTGCAACTGAGCGACATTCACATCGGGCCGGAGGTGGACGACGCCTATGTCACTGAAACATTCCAACGCGTGGCCGCGCTCCAGCCCGATCTTGTCGTCCATACGGGCGACTTGATCACCTGTTGGAAGGATGACAGCCCAATCACGCAGGCCGGCAGGTTGCTGGAGCATTTTCCACGCGGCCGGCTGGGTACCGTCGCCATCCTCGGCAACCACGACTACGGCCTGACTTTCCATGACGCCAACATTGCCCGGCGAGTTGAGGCCGTGCTGACCGGAGCGGGCATCAACGTGCTTCGCAACGCCATGACTGAAATCGCCGGCTTGCAAGTCATCGGCCTCGATGACCTCTGGGCCAGCCGTTTTGCGCCCGAAGCTGTGTTCAAGTCGGTGGACCGCAACCGGCCTGCCCTCGCGCTCAGCCACAATCCCGACACCTGTGACCTGCCCGGGTGGGGAGATTATCGCGGCTGGATTTTGTCGGGCCACACGCACGGCGGCCAGTGCAAGCCGCCTTTTCTCCCACCGCCGCTTCTCCCGGTGAACAACCGTCGCTACACGGCGGGCGAGTTTGCCCTCGCCGACGGCCGGCGGCTGTACATCAGCCGTGGGGTCGGCCATCTGCTGAAAGTTCGTTTCAACTGCCGGCCCGAAGTCACGGTTTTTCGTCTGTCGGCGGCTTGAGTGAGCAAGCTCAGTCATAACGACGCGTGGTCGCCGCACGTCCTGAGGAAAATCTCGATGAGCGCAGCAAGACTGCGCCCCTACGGGAGAGGCGGCGTCTGCAAGACAGACGCCCTTGTTGCGGGTAAGCGGGCGTGAAATCCGCTTGCCGGTGTTTGGGCCAATGCTCTTTGTCGGCGGGTGCCGATGCCGCCACCCACTTTTTCGGAACAACTGCGCGGGATCGGTCACCGGTTCCGCCGCGTGTTCGACGCCTTCACCGCGCGCACGATTTTGCGGGCCAAGCACCGGCGACGGCGCCGGGCGTGGCAGGTTCGCATTGACGACGTGCTTGCCTGCCCTGACCGCGGCTCGCTGCCGTGCGTGCCGGGAGCCGGGATGGTGGCGGACGGCGTGCAAACGATGCACAACGGCCTGCGCGTCGTCGAGGGCAGCTACTATCGCTGGCGTGGGACCCTCATGTTTGCGGCGACCGGCGGCATCCATGAGCCCCAGGAGGAACGGGTGTTTGCCGAAGTGCTCAAGCACGTGCGGCCCGGCGGGGTGATGGTCGAGCTGGGTGCGTATTGGGGATTTTACTCGATGTGGTTCGCCCGCACGGTGCCGGACGCACGTTGCGTGCTCGTCGAACCGGCGGCCGAAAACCTCGTGTTGGGCAAGGCCAACTTCCGCCTGAATGGTCTTGCTGGCGATTTTGTCCGTGCCGGCATCGGCGCAAAGTCCGGCTACCTGCCGGGGCTCGGTCCGATGACCTGCGTGGACGATCTGGTGGCCGATCACAAACTGGGGCAGATTGATATCCTCCACTGCGACATCCAGGGCTTCGAGGGCGACATGCTGCGCGGCGCGGCGCGCACGCTCGCGGCCCGGCAGGTGCGCTTCGCCTTCGTCTCGACGCACACCAATGCGCTCCACACCGAGTGCCGCGCTGCGCTCGTCGCCCATGGCTTTGACATCATCGCCGACGCCGACCTCGACGGGACCTACAGCTTTGACGGCATTCTCGTCGGCCAGCTCCGCGGCACGCCCGGCCCCGGCCCGGTGCCGATATCGCAGCGCACTCCGAAAAACGGCTGAGGCTGGGTCAGCCACGAAATTGGATTTGCCAGCCTGCGGTGCCGCCCAAAACATCGAGGGCATGTCACCCCGCATTTCTGCCCCTGCCCTTGCCCTTGCCCTGCCCCTGTCCCTGCTGCTCACGCTTGCGACGGTCCGCGCCGCCGCCCCGGCCTCTGTGATTGCACCGGCTGCGGCCGGTGCGCCTCCCGTGAGCGCTCCCGCCCCTGCCACTCCCGCCATGCGTGTCCTGACCAACGTCACCTACCTCGCGCCTGACCGCGCGGAGAAACTTGATGTCTATCTGCCCGAAGGCCGTGCACTAGGGGTGAAGTCACCCGCACTCGTGTGGATCCACGGCGGAAGCTGGATCGGAGGCGACAAAGGAGAGGCGCGGGCAAAGGAGATCTGCGGCACGCTCGCCGGCGCGGGTTATGTTGCGGTGAGCATCAATTACAAGCTCGGGGCGGTCTGGCCGGAGGCCTTGCTCGACTGCAAGAACGCCGTGCGTTTCCTGCGCGTGCATGCGGAGGAATATGGCATTGATCCCGACCGCATCGCCGTCGGCGGCGGTTCGGCGGGCGGACATCTTGCGCTCATGGTCGGTTTCACTACCGACCTCGATAAATCAGGACTGGAGCCAAATGCGCCATATCCAGGCGTGTCGAACGCCGTCCGCGCCATCCTTGACCTCTACGGTCCGGCCAACCTCGTGCTGCCGCCTGCCTCAGGGGGCACAGATCCCTTTCCGGGCATGAGAAAGGTCATAGCCGACTCGCAAGCCGTTTGGAAAGGCGCGCCCGTTTTATTTGGCGGTCCTTCCGTCGCGACCGGCGACCCTGCAAAGCATGCCGAGGCCTTCTCCCGCGCCGCTTTGCGCAACGCATCACCCACGGGGTTCGCCGCAAAGGGAAAGCCTCCCGTGCTCATCTTCCACGGCCAGGCCGACCCGACGGTGGAGTTCTCACAATCCATCGAACTGGACAAGGTGCTGACCGAACGCGGCGTGGAGCATGAATTTGTGCCGCTCGAAGGCGTGGGACACTCGTTCGACTTCGAGATCGCCGTTCCCGCCGACGGCAAGCCGAAGCTGCCGCGCGACCTGCGGCCCGTGGCGCTGGCGTTTCTGGCAAAGCACGTCGCGCCGAAAGCGAAGTGAGGCGGCCGACAGGCCACGCGCATTTTCTTTGTTCGGTTTCACGCCCCCGACGGCTACCATAGGGCGAACAACCCGATGGACACCGACCCCGACCTGCTCCGGCGCTACACCGACCAACGCGACCAAGCCGCCTTCGCCGAGCTGGTGAAACGCCATCTCGGCCTTGTCCACGCGACCGCGCTGCGCCTGCTCGGCGGCGACAGGCACCTCGCCCAGGATGTCACGCAGGCGGCCTTCACCGAGCTGGCGCGGCAGGCTGGCGCGTTGCGCGACCGGGCCACGCTCGCCGGCTGGCTGCACCACACGGCGCGGTTTCTCGCCCTCAATGCTGTGCGAACGGAGCACCGCCGCCGAGAGCGCGAACAGGAGGCCTACGCCATGAACGAAACTGACACCACCCCCGACGCCGCCTGGGCGCGCTTCGCCCCCGTGCTCGACGACGCCGTCGCCGCCCTCGACGACGCCGACCGCGACGCACTCCTGCTGCGTTTCTTTTCCGACCAAAGCCACCGCGAGCTCGGCGCGCAGCTCGGTCTCTCCGAGGACGCCGCCCGGATGCGCGTCGCCCGCGCACTGGCCCGGCTCCGCGCGCACTTCTCCAAACGCGGCGTCACCACCACCGCTGCGCTGCTCTCGCTCACCCTCGGCGTCCACGGCAGCACCCCCGCCCCCGCCGGGCTGGCTGCGAGCGTGACAGCGAAATCCCTCTCCACCGCCAGCGGTGCGACCGTCGTTGGCGCGGGGAAAACCTATTTCACCCTCAAATCTCTTGCCGCGGCCACCGCCATCGTGGCCGGCCTTGCCATCCTCGCTCTCTGGCGGGCCAAGGAAAATCCTCCGCCGCCGCCCATCTCCGCCCAACTTCCACCCGCCCCGGTCGCCGTCTTCGCCGCCGACTACGTGTCGGCCGCCCAGTCCACCAATCAGACCGGCCTCGACCTCTTCCGCCTCGTCGCCAGCACTGATCCCAGCGCTAACGCCCTCATCTCGCCTTACTCCATCCAGAGCGCGCTTGCCATGACCTATGCTGGGGCCGACGGCGAGACCCGTTCCGAAATGGCTCGCGTGCTTCACTATCCGGCGGACGACGAGACCCTCGCCACAGCGTTCAAACAACTGCGCGACGTCCTCGACGTCGCCCTTGACAATTCGGTCCAGATTGCGGCCGCGCGCCGTGGCCGCCAGCGCGGAGCCACCGCCCCGGTGCAGCCGATTGAGTGGCGCGTCGCCAACCGGCTGTTCGGCCAGTCGGACTATGAATTTCGCCCTGCGTTCCTCGACTTGTTACGCGACAGCTACAGCGCGCCTTTACAGCCACTCGACTTCAAGGCCGCCCCTGAGGCAGCCCGTCTGTTCATCAACCAATGGGTTGCCGAGAAGACGAAAGACAAAATTCTCGATCTCCTTCCACCTCCCCAGGCAAGGATCATCACCGAGCAAACTAGGCTCGTGCTGGTGAACGCGATCTACCTGAAGGTGCCGTGGGAAACGCCCTTCTCCAGACAGAGAACCAGCGATCAACCTTTCAAGGTGCGCGGCACCACGCCCGTCAACGTGCCGACCATGAGAATGGACGACAGAATGGGCTACGCCAAGCGCGAAGGCTATACCGCCGTCACGGTGCCCTACCTTGGCGGAGAACTGCAGTTTCTTATCCTGCTGCCCGACGATCCGACTGGGGTGTACTCGCTCGCGGCCTCCATCACCTCCGCCGAGCTGGCCGAAAATGCCAAACTTGATCTCCAGCCGGTCACCCTTAGCCTGCCCAAATTTAAGGTGCAAGGCCCGAGCTTGGAGTTGGCTAAAAACCTCAAGCTCCTCGGGATGAAAACCGCCTTCGACGAACCGCGTGGCAGTGCCAATTTCGACCGCATGGCACCGCGCAAGCCCGGTGGCTATCTCTACATTTCCGAGGTCATTCACAAGACCTTTTTGGCGCTGGATGAGGACGGCACCGAGGCGTCCGCCGCCACCTCTGCCAGAGGAGGCGCCGGCGGAGGGCCGCAGCGCCAGCCACCAGAAGTTCTGGTGAACCACCCCTTTCTCTTTGCCATCCAGCACCGCGACAGCGGCGCGTGCCTCTTCCTTGGCCGCGTGACCGACCCGCGCTGATGATCGAGGGTGGAACCGGTTGACCTCAACCGGTTCAGCGTGTTGAGACCCCAAAGCGTTGAAAGCGTCTTGAGGTCAAGCCGCTCCACCTTTGGCCAATCACGGCGCGTGCAAAACACGCGCCCTACGACTGATCCGACGCGCGGGGTGAGGGCACCCCGCCTACATCCAATCACCGGCGGCGGCGTTTGACCGCTAGCTGGACGCCGCTGTAGCGGATCAGGGTTTGCAGGTGCTCGTATTGCGCGGGATCCCCATCCTTGGCGGAACGGATATCCTCCTCGGCGCGCTTCAAAGCGGTCTCGACGGCGGTTTCGTCAATTTTTTCCTCGGTGATCGCATGCTCGGCGAGGACCGTGACGCGGTCGCCGTCCACCTGCGCAAAGCCACCGCTGACGGCGAGCCACTGGGTCTGGCCGTTTTTCGTCACCCGTAGCTCGCCGTGCTCGATCTCGGTGAGCAGCGGGATATGGCCGGGGAGAATGCCGACCTCCCCCGACGTCGTCGGGATGACGACCGTTTCAATGGTGTCGGAATAGACCCGGGCCTCGGGGGTGACGATTTCGAGGATTAGCGACATGGACGAATATTTATTTTAACCACGGAGGCACAGAGGACACGGAGGAGGTCGAAAGGTAAATCTCTGTGCTCAGTGTCTCTGTGGTTCAAAACTCAGGCTTTCTTGGCTGCGGCGATCACTTCGTCAATGCCGCCCTTCATGTAAAAATCGCCTTCCGCGATGTGGTCGAGCTCGCCGTCGAGGATCATCTTGAAGCCGCGGACCGTCTCCTTGACGGGGACGTATTTGCCGGGCGTGCCGGTGAACACCTCGGCGACCGCGAAGGGCTGCGAGAGGAGGCGCTGGATCTTGCGCGCACGGTAAACGGTCTGCTTGTCGTCGGCTGAAAGCTCGTCCAGACCGAGAATGGCGATGATGTCCTGAAGGTCCTTGTAGCGCTGGAGGACCCGCTGGACTTCGCGGGCAACCTTATAGTGCTCTTCGCCGACGATGTCAGCTTGGAGGGCCTTCGAGACGGAGGCCAGCGGGTCCACGGCCGGATAGATGCCGAGCTCGGCGATGGAGCGCTCCAGCACGATGGTGGAATCCAAGTGCGCAAAGGTGTTCGCCGGCGCCGGGTCGGTGAGATCGTCGGCCGGGACGTACACGGCCTGCACGGAGGTGATGGAACCCTTTTTCGTCGAGGTGATGCGCTCCTGGAGCAGGCCCATCTCGTTGGCGAGCGTCGGCTGGTAGCCGACGGCGGAGGGCGAGCGGCCGAGGAGGGCGGACACTTCGGAGCCGGCCTGCGAGAAGCGGAAGATGTTGTCCACAAAGAGGAGCACGTCCTGATTTTTCTCATCACGGAAATACTCGGTCATGGCGAGGGCCGAGAGGGCGACGCGCATACGGGCGCCCGGGGGCTCGTTCATCTGGCCGAACACGAGGGCGACCTTGGACTTCGACAAGTCCTTCTGGTCAATGACGCCGGCCTCGGACATCTCATGGTAAAGATCGTTGCCCTCACGGGAGCGCTCGCCGACGCCCGCGAACACGGACATGCCGCCGTGCGCCTTGGCGATGTTGTTGATGAGCTCGAGAATGACAACGGTCTTGCCAACGCCGGCACCACCGAACGCACCCGCCTTGCCGCCCTTGATGAAGGGGCAGATGAGATCAATGACTTTGATGCCGGTCTCAAGGATCTCGGCCTTGGTGTTCTGCTCGGTCAGGGTGGGGGCGGCGCGGTGAATCGGGTATTTTTTGTCGAAGATGACAGGGCCCTTGCCGTCCACGGGGTTGCCGCAAACATCGAAGATACGGCCCAGCACGCCGTTGCCGACCGGGACCGAAATCGGGGCGCCGGTGTCGGTGACCGTCATGCCACGCACGAGGCCCTCGGAAGAGGACATCGCGATGGCGCGGGCAACGCCGCCGCCGAGATGCTGCTGAATCTCAAGCGTGAGCGTCTCCGTCTTGCCGAAGACGGTGAACTCGATCGTGAGCGCCTGATAGATGGGCGGTATGGTGCTTTCTGCGAACTGGACGTCAACGACGGGGCCGATGACTTGGACGATTTTGCCGGTGTTCATGGTAGAAGGGCTGAAAGACGGAAGGCTGAAGGACTGAGTAAAAAAGGGTGGGTGGGTGGGAGGCGACTTGGGGACCTTCAGCCTTTCAGCATTCGGTCCTTCAGCCGTTGTTTACGGCGTCACGCCGCAAATGCGGCGGCGGAGATCTCGAGAATTTCCTGCGTGATGCCGGCCTGACGGGCCTTGTTGTATTCGAGGGTAAGGTCGCCCAGGAGCTTGGTGGCGTTGTCCTTGGCAGTCTTCATGGCGACCATGCGGGCGCTGTGCTCGCTGGCCTTGGCGTCGAGCGCCTGCTGGAAGAGCTCACGGTGGACATAGAGTGGGAGCAGCGCCCTGAGCACGCCGGTGGCACTGGGCTCGAACAGCATCTGGCTGTCGGAGGGCCGGGCGGCCTGCGCGGCGGCGTGGCCGGCATCGGCGTGGAGGTCGGCGATGACCGCCTGCACGCTGGACAGCGGCAGCAGCGGCATGAGCGTCGGCACCTGCACCAGCGTGTTCCGGAAACGGGGCCAGATGACCTCCACGGTGTCCACCGCCCCTTCTTGAAACTGTTTCACCATGAACTCGGCGACCATGCGGATGTCGGCGAATGTGGTGCGGTCGTTGGCCGGAAAGTCGGCGAGCAGCTCGCGCTTGGTCCGGGCGATGAACTGCGCCCCCTTGCGGCCGATGACCGCGTATTTCGCCGGAGTCTTGATGTCGGTCACCAGCTTGAAGACATTCGTGTTCAGCGGGCCGCAGAGGCCCTTGTCCGAGGTGATCAGGATGATGCCGCGCGTGCGAATCTCACGCTTGGCCAAAAACGGATGCTGGAGCTCCTCCACGCGCGGCCCGAGCGCGGCCAGCATCTGCGCCATCAGCTCGGCGTAGGGCCGGCCGGCCAGCGCGGCCTGCTGCGCCTTTTTCATCTTCGACGCCGCGACCAGCTCCATCGCCTTGGTGATCTGGCGGGTGTTCTTGACCGACTTGATGCGGCGGCGGATGTCGCGGGTGGAGGCCATCGGAAGGAGTCAGTATTCAGAATGCAGGAGCCAGAATAACTTCGGCTTAGCCGGCGTAGCCGGCTTTCCATTCGTCACAGGCGGCCTGAAGCTTGGCCTCGATCTCTTTGTCGAGGGCGGCCTTCGTGCGGATTTCGGTGAGCAGCGAGTCCTTGCGGGCGATGAAAAACTCCTTCAGCGCCGCGGCGGCGGTGACGACCTTTTTCGCGTCAATCGGATCGAAGAAATTCTTCTGCATCGCGAAGAGCACGGCGACCTGCAGCTCGATGGGCACGGGGCTGAGCGCGGGCTGCTTGAAGAGCTCGACGATGCGCGCGCCACGCTCAAGCTGGGCCTTGGTCTTGGCATCGAGGTCCGAGCCAAACTGGGCGAACGCCGCCAGCTCGCGGAACTGGGCGAGTTCGCCCTTGAGCTTGCCGCCCACCTGCTTCGTGGCCTTGATCTGGGCGGAGGAACCGACGCGCGAGACGGAAAGACCGACCGACACGGCGGGGCGGATGCCCTGGTTGAAGAGGTCGGTCTCGAGGAAGATCTGGCCGTCGGTGATCGAGATGACGTTGGTCGGGATGTAGGCGGACACGTCGCCGGCCTGCGTCTCGATGATCGGCAGCGCGGTGAGCGAGCCCTTGCCGTCGAGGCGCGCAGCGCGCTCAAGGAGGCGGGAGTGGAGATAGAACACGTCGCCCGGATATGCCTCGCGGCCGGAAGGGCGCTTCAGGATGAGCGAAATCTGGCGGTAGGCGACCGCGTGCTTCGAGAGGTCATCATAGACGATGAGCGCGTCCATGCCATTTTCCATGAACCACTCGCCCATCGCGGCACCGGAGAATGGGGCGAGGTATTGGTTGGCGGGGTTGTCGGCGGCGGGTGCGGCGACAATGATGGTGTATTCCAGCGCGCCGGCGGCCTCAAGGGCGCCGATCGTGCGGACGACGTTGGAGTTTTTCTGCCCGATGGCGACGTAGATGGAGTAAACGGGACGGAACTTCGGGTCGCCGCTGGCGAGGCCAACCTTGTTGATCTTCGCCTGATTGATGATCGTATCAATGCAGATGGTGGTCTTGCCCGTGCCGCGGTCGCCGATTATGAGCTCGCGCTGGCCGCGCCCGATCGGGATCATGGAGTCAATGGCCATGATGCCGGTGAAAAGCGGCTGGTTGACGGACTTGCGCGCCATGATGCCGGGGGCGATTTTCTCGACGGGATAGGTCTCGGTCGCGGCGATGGGCCCCTTGCCGTCCACGGGATTGCCGAGCGCGTCCACCGCGCGGCCGAGCAGTGCCTTGCCTACCGGAACAGAGAGGAGCTTGCCGGTGGTCTGGACTTCGTCGCCCTCCTTGAGCTTGGAAACATCGCCGAGGACGACGCAGCCGACCTCGTCCTCCTCAAGGTTGAGCGCGATGCCGATGGCCCCGCCGGGAAACTGCACCATCTCGTTGTACATGACGGCGGAGAGGCCGTCGATTTTGGCGACGCCATCGGCGACGGTGCGGATGTTGCCGGTGTTCTTCTTGACGGCCTTGCTGGAAAGCTTGGCGATCTGCTGTTCGATTTGTTCGAGGACGGTGCTCATTGAGGGAAGGACTGAAAGGCTGGAGGACTGAAGGGCTGAAATTGGTATAATAGTGGCGGACGAAAAATTGGCGGGAAAGGGTCGGGATGAGAATGAGGGAAGGTTTGGTTCGGCTGATTTGGGATTCTGTTCTTCAGCCCTTCAGTTTTTCAGCCTTTGGTCAGACAGTGGCGGCGAGCGCGGCGAGCTGACCGGCAACGGAAGACTCATAGAGGTCGTCGCCCACACGGATACGGAGACCGGCCAGCAGCCCGGCGTTGGGCCGGGCGAGAGCGGCGATCGGACGGGAATATTTTTTCGTCATCGCGGTGGCGATGGCGGAGAGCGTGGCCTCGCCGACTGCGCCGGCGTGCTCAACCAGGGCGCGGCTGCGCGCGACCTCGGCGACGGCCAGCCGGTGGTAGGCCTTGAGCACGGCATTGGTGTTGGCAGGACGGTGCTTCTCCACATAGGCCAACACCCCGGCGACGCGATCGGCCGTGAGCACGCCACCGTCAAAGCTCAGCTTGAAAAGCTGGCGGGCGAGCGCCTGGATTTGTTTTTTGCCGGAAGCCATGGGGCTGCAAGTCGGAGTCGGGGGAGGGAGCGAAGGCGAGATCGGGGCGAACTAGACGCCGGCGAGCTCGCGGGCGGCGCTCTCGTTGTAGGCGGCGCGGTCGGCCTCGGAAAGCTTCTTGGCGAGCACCTGCTCGGTGGTCTTGATGACGAGACGGACGATTTCGGTCCGGGCGTCGGCGAGCATTTTCTTGTGCTCAAGCTCGATGTTCTGCTGGCCCTTGGCGAGGATCTCGGCGGCCTTGGCGGCGGCCTCGTGCGTCTGCTTCTCCACAAAGTCCTTCGCGGACTTGCGGGCTTCGTCCACAATCCGGCCCGCGTCCAGCGAGGCCTGCTTGAGGATGGCGGCGGTCTCCTGCTGCGTGGCGGCCAGCTTGGCCTTCATCTCCTCGGCATACTTAAGGCCGGATTCGATTTTCTGTGTACGTGCGTCGGTCGTGGCTATGACCGGCTTGATCATGAACTTGTAGAGCACACCGGCGAGGATGCCGAAGCTGATGATCTGCATCACCAGATACACCGGCTCGATGCCGAATTGCTCCAGCATGTTGGTCGCACCAGCGGCGTGGGCGGCTTCGGTGGCTTCGGCGGCAGCAAGGAGTACGGGGAACATGGCGAAAAATGGAGGGTGCCGCCCACAGGGGGCGGCACCAAGGTTGAGACCGAACGGATTACTTGACCAAGATGATGGCAAGAATGCCGAGACCTTCGGCAAGCGCCATGCCGAGGATGGATTGGATGAGGATTTTGGTGGCGGCGGCAGGATTGCGGCCGACGGCTTCGGCGCCCTTCATGCCAATGAGGCCGACGCCGAGGGGGGCGCCGAGCAAGGCGCCGGCGACGCCGACGTTACCGCTGAGTTCTGCGAGGATGTTGATCATGGTGGGTGTTAGTTGTATGTGGTTGTGGTTTTTAGTTCAGCCGTCCACGCGTGGAGCATGATCCCGGCTGCAAAGGGATGTTAGTGGGCGGCATGCGCGCCGTCAGCAGGGCCGTGAGCTTCGTCGTGGCCGTCGCCGTGGTTGCACAGCAGGCCGATGTAGACCGCGCTTAACAGCGTAAAGACAAAGGCCTGCACCAAGCCGACCAGCAGCTCCATGAAGTAGAACGGCGGGGCGAACCAAGTTGAATGGAGCAGATTTTCACCACCGTAGACATTGCCGAACAGCCGGGCGGAGAGTGTCACAGGACGAATGCAAATCGAGAGCACCTCAATCAGACCAACAAAGAGAAAAACCAGCGAAAAACCGTAGTACATTGCGCCGGGAAGATCCTTTTTGTCGGCCTTGTTGCCGAAGAGATCGAACAGGATCACTTTTGGGCCGGCATACTTGAAAATCAGGATCAGCCACGCACCAAAGGAAATGAGGGCGAGCGCGATGGTGCCATTGAAGTCCGAGTTTGCCGGGCGAATCCACGGCCGCGTGAGATGGAAGTGACGCTCGGCATCCGTATGGCCCCAGCCAATGGTGCCGACACCAGGCAGCAGGCCGCTCCAATTGTGCATGAGGATGAAGATAAAAAAGCAGATCAGCACCGGAAAGGCCGCCGGCATGGCCTTCTTGCCCACGATCGGCGCGAACAGATCACGCATCGTTCCGACCAGTTGCTCAACCACCGCCTGCCCGCGCGAAGGGATCAGCTGGGGTTTTTTTACCGCGAGGCGAAACACCAAGAGCACCAGCAACGCCACGACCCACGTGGTCGCCATGCTGTTGGTGATCACCAAGCCACCGACCTCAAACAGAGGCAGTCCCTTGGGAGCAACCCCTTCATGCGCCGCCTCCGCGGCGAATGCCGGGAGGCTGGTCGCGAGGAGCGCGAGCAGGCGGAAGGAGGTTTTGACTAGGCGGGACATGGACAAAGGGCGGGACGGGTAAAGTGAAAAAGATTGACGAAGTCAAATGCCCGCGCGCGCGTCAACCCCTGAAATCGGCCTCAGCGCGGTACCACCTCCAAGCATTAGCCCCGGCGTCCCGCGCAGCATGGTGGACTTATGGCCGTCCGGCGGCGCGCGACCCAACCAGTGCCAAAGGCCATCCGTTCCTAAGGCGCGGCAAACAGTTCTGCAATGACGTCCTCCAGCGGCACGTCCTCGATGGTGATGTCGGCGACGGGGCCGGCGCTGAGGATTTCCTGCGAAACGGCGACGATCTGCTCGCCGGCCACGCGCACGGTGAACTTGCCCTCGCCATCGCGCGTCGTCGCGCCGTGCGAGGACTGCCAGCTTTCGGGAAACGCACCGCCATCGCCGGGCACAAAGCGGACGATTTTTTTCGGGCTGCCGGTGCCGCCCTCCAGTCGCGCGAGCGCACCGTCATAGATTTTCCTGCCCTTGTTGATGATGATGACTCGCTCGCACAGCTCCTTGATGTCGGCCATGTAGTGGCTCGTGAGGAGGATGGTGACGCGGTGCCGGCGGTTGTAGTCGCGGAGAAACGAGCGCACGGCACGCTGCGAAACGACATCAAGCCCGATGGTCGGCTCGTCGAGAAAAAGCACGCGTGGTCGGTGGAGCAAGGCGGCGATGAGCTCCATCTTCATCCGTTCGCCAAGGGAAAGCTCGCGCACCATGACATTGAGCTTGGCCCGCACGTCGAGGAGGTCCACGAGCTCGTCGAGCGTCTGCCGGTATTGGTCGGCCGGCAGTCCGTAGATGTGACGGAGCAGGAGAAACGACTCCTGCGCGGGCAAATCCCACCAGAGCTGGTTTTTCTGGCCGAGCACGAGGGCGAAGATCCGACGGTAGGCGTTTTCGCGCTTCGTCGGGTCAAAGCCGGCGACGCGCGCCGTGCCCCCCGTCGGGTAGATGAGGCCGGAGAGCATCTTGAGCGTGGTGGTCTTGCCCGCACCGTTGGGCCCGAGGAAGCCGACGAACTCTCCCTCCGCGATGGAAAACGACACATCGTCGGCCGCGCGCGTCTCCTCGAACTGGCGCCTGAACAGCCCGCGCACGCCGCCCCAGAAGCCGGGCGGCTTCTTGTAGGTGCGGAACACACGGGTGAGGTGGGAAACTTCGATCATGAAGCCGGCGAGTGAAACCGACTGCGTGCGAAAGGGAAGAAAAACGTCCGCCCCCCCCACTACCCGCTTGCCACGCGCCGGTGGCGCCACCACCGTCGCCCGCATGGACAAACTCGAGGAAATTTTCCGCATGCAGGACGCCCTCAACCAGCGCATCGGCGTCAAGCTCCCGCCCCCCACGGACGAGGAAAAGACCAAGTGGGTGCTCAACTACACCCGCGCCATGCAGCAGGAGACAGCCGAGCTGATTGACAGCGTGCCGTGGAAATGGTGGGCGAAATACCAGAAGTTCGACGAGCAGAACGCCCGCGTCGAGGTCGTTGACCTGTTCCACTTCCTCGTCTCGCTCGCACAGACCCTCGGCATGAGCGCCGACGATGTCTATCAGGCCTACCTCAAGAAAAACCAAGTCAATCACCAGCGGCAAGAGAGCGGCTACGCCAAGAAGGACGAGGCGGACTCGAAGCACATCTGACGCAGAGGTTATCGGTTCACGGTGCGGAGTTCACAGTCAGATAGGCAACGGTGAACCGTGAACTGTGAACGATAACTTTTTTCACCGCGTGACCACAAACGCCGCCGTCACGTCCACGGCGGTCTGGCCGGACTCGATGACACGGGCGCGGAGCTTGAGCTTGGCCTTGCCGTAGCGGGCGAGGGCTTCCTTGAACTCGGCAACGGCAGCCTGCGCGGGGCGCTCACAGATGGCGCGGAGATCGCCGATCACGGGACGGCGGTAGGCGGCGCGGCTCTCTTTTACGACAATGTGCCAGGTGGGCTTTGCCCCATCCTTCTCGTCGCGCATCAGCTCCCAGACCACGCCGTAGCCGGCGAGCGTGGCGAGCGAAACGAGGCTGCCGCCAAAGGCGGTGTTAAGAGAATTCTTGTTCGGCTCCTTGGGGGCGGTGAGCACGAGGGCATGCGCGTCGCTGACCTCCACGCCGACGTCCATCGCCTTGGCGAGCGGGATCATCTCGTGCAGAAAATGCTCAAACGCGGGAATCTTGACCGGTTTCATGCGGAAGGGAATCTGTCGTTTGGCATGTCGTTGTCAATGGCGGGCTGAATGCAGGCAAAAAACAGGGATGCGCGGTCCGTATGACCATGATAGCGTATGCTTTGAGCATCTGCCGAACGGCTCCAACTTCGCCGCCCGGTCCCGGCTGGGCTAAGGCCACCGCCGCAGGAAGAGGAAGCAAAATGGCGAAAGCAGAGGTTTTCAGTGGGGAAATCCTCAGCGCAAGGTGACTTTGCCCCGCAGGAGGATGCGGTTGGACGCACCACCGACGAGGATGCGATATTCTCCCGGCTCGGCGTGCCAGGCGTGCTTCGCCGCATCCCAATAGGCAAAGTCCTTCGTTGCGAGACGCACGCTCACGGCACGGGTTTCGCCGGGACGGAGCGCGACCTTGGCGAAACCTTTCAGCTCCTTGACGGGGCGCGGCACGGGGGCATTGACGGGCTGTACGTACACCTGCGCGATCTCGGCCCCGGCGACCTTGCCGGCATTGGTGACGGCAAACTCCACACCCAGCCGGCCGCCGGGCGAGAGCACGGCGGGCGCGATGGAGAGACCGGTGTACTTGAACGTGGTGTAGGAAAGCCCATGGCCGAAGGCGTAGAGCGGCCTGATTTTTTTGGCCTCATACCAGTGGTAGCCGACGAAGACGCCTTCCCAGTATTCGATGCGGTTGATCGGGTGCGCCATGTCGTTGTCCGCCTCGGGACCGACGTAAAAATCTTCGTCCGGCGGGAGGTAGCCATGGCCGGGCGAATCCTCAAAGCGGCGCTCGATGGTGATCGGCAGCTTGCCGGAGGGGTTAGTCTCGCCGCAGAGGATCTCGGCCAGCGCGCGGTTGCCGTTCTGGCCGGGATACCATGCATACACAATCGCCGCCGCGCGGGCGTGCCAGCCCGTCATGCGGATGCCGCCGCCGCTATTGACGATGACGACGGTGCGCGGGTTGAGCGCGACGGCGCGGGCGACCCGCGCCTCCTCTGCCTCGGGCAGCGCGAAGGGCCGGTCCCAGCCTTCGCTGTCAAACGTGCCCGTGCTGAGCAGCACAGCCTTGGCCGACTTGAGCTGCGCGTCGGTCGGCTCCTTCACGAACTCGAGGCGCGCACCGTAGGTGACGCGCAACGCAGCGAGCAGCGTGACGACATTGTAGCCATCCACGTTGGCAGAGCCGCCGCCGCGCGCGAGGCGGTCCACGAAGAGGCCGGTCACAAGGATTTTGCCGGCCGCCTTCGGGCGGAGCGGGAGCACGCCGTTGTTTTTGAGCAGCACAATGCCTTCGCGCGCGGTCTGGAGCGCGACCTGTTCGTGCTCGGGGAATTTTTCCAAAAAATAGTCGTCGCGCACCGGCCGGTCGTGAAGGCCCATCGCGATGCCGGTGCGGAGAATGCTGCGCGCCATCCGGTCGGTCTCGGCGGTGGAAACTTTGCCGCTCTTGAGCAGGCGGTCGGCATCGGCAGCGAGAAATTTCTCGCCGGGCATCTCAAGGTCCTGCCCGGAGCGGATGATTTTTTCGGCATCCCAAACGGACCACCAATCGGACATGACGAGCCACTTGAAGCCGAGCTGACGGCGCAGCAGGTCGGTGATGACCGCGCGGCTCTGGCCGCACCACTCGCCGTTGAGGAGGTTGTAGGCGGTCATCACGGCCATCGCGCCTGCGGCGATGCCGGCCTTGAACGCCGGCAGGTAAATCTCGTGCAGCGTGCGCTCATCAATTACCGAGTCCGACGTGCGCCGGTGGTGGTCGGTGTTGTTGGCGGCAAAATGCTTCAGTGTCGGGATCGTGCCGGTCTCCAGCACGCCGGCGACGTAGCGCTCGGTGAGGCGGGAAATCAGGAACGGATCCTCGCCGAAATACTCGAAGTTCCGCCCGCACTGGGAAACACGGTAGATGTTCACGCCCGGCCCGAGCAGCACGGCGACGCCGCCGGCGCGGCACTCTTCGCCGACGCTGCGGGCGTAGCGATGCGCGAGGTTGGGGTTCCATGTCGCGGCGAGCAGAATGGGACAGGGAAACGCGACCGAACGCGCGAGCGTGGCATTGTAGTTTTTGCGAAGGTGCAGGCCCTGTGTCGCGTCGCACAGATAGAGTTCCGGGATGCCGAGGCGCGGCAGGCCGCGGATGGAGAAAAAGTTGTGGCCGGTGATGAGCGAAAGCTTTTCCTCGCGCGTCATCTGCGCGAGCAGCGCGCCGGCCCGGCGGTCCGCATCGGCAAAGCTGACCGGGGTCTTGAATGACGGCTCGATGAACAGCGTGGCATCGCCGGGCGGACGGGGCGCAACGGCGACGGCGCGGCGGCGGGTGATAGGGCGGGGGCGTTTCATGTTGGAAAAACGCCGACGAACAAAAGAGGCGTGGCTGGTGAAGACCAGCGCTAAGGGGCCGACTAAACCTGCAGCAGCTCCTTGAGCAAGGGATCCTCATCTGAACCCATGGCCTTGGGCAGCCAGCCGCATTGGTCGGTGATTGTTGGATCGGCCCCGTGACCAAGCAGCAACTGGATCGCCTCCCGAGATTGCGTTTCAAACAGCGGCGTACGAAGGTCCACATCCTGCGCATTGGGATCGGCCCCATGCTGCAGCAGCAGTTGCGCGGCCTCGCGCGCGTCGGCACAGATGGCGGAGTGCAAGGCGGTCGCTCCGGTGCTGGTGAGATCAATCTGCGCGCCGTGCCTGATGAGCCAGTCCACCCACGCGGTGTCGTTGGCCGCCGCCGCCACTGCCAACGGCCAGCTGCCGGAATCATCAATGGAATTTATGTCCGCTCCGCCTTTCTCAGCCAGCAGTTTCATGGCCTTTTCGGAGCGGGCTTCGTTGATCGCCCGCTTCTCATTGGCCTCAATCGCCGCGCCCGCATCCAGTAACAGTTCGACTGTGCGGACACTGTCATTTTCGCAAGCAATCATCAATGGGGTCTTCCCGAATCTGTCGGCAGATTCGGCATTTGCGCCAGCAGACTTCAGCAACCATGCGACAGCCTCGGCTCGGTCGTGTTCGGCCGCGATGTGCAACGGGCTGGCGCCCAAACGACCCGGCTGGTCAAGGGGGGAACCGAGTTCCGCAAGTTTGCTGATCTTGGCCACGTCGCCCATTTTTACGGCCAAGAGAAAGGGTGTGATTTCCCAACGCTTCCCCTTGCCTGCTAGTTCAGCGGCTGTACTATGGTGCCGGCCAAGTTCAGCCGGCGTTCCCCGCGCGGTCAACCTGTGAAGCTCGTTCCACTCGAGCGGCAACGGTGAGGCGCCCAAGTCAAGGAGGAGGCTGATCCCTTCAAAATCACCAAAACGATAGCAGGTGCTGACGGGCGACTCCTTGTAACTAGAGGCGTCGTCAAGTGGCACTCCACACCCGGCCAAAAATTGGATAATTTCAAGCTTGGCCGGAGAGGGCGGTTGAAAACAAGAAGAGACCAGGGTGGTGAAATTGCCCTTGGCTCGAAGATGCGGATCGGCACCACGCTCGCAAAGGAAACGCACCAACTGAGGCTGGCCGCTTGACGCCGCCAGGTGAAGCGGCGTTCTGCCCAATTGGCCGACGGCATTTATGTCGGCTCCGGCATCAAGCAGGAAATGGACCGTTGTCAGTCCGCATTTGGGCCCTTTGGGCCGGTCAAAAGTATACAAGCTGTGGAGTGCGGCAATCAGCGGGGTGTCATCCGTCCGGTCCCGCCGATCGACCGGCACGCCACGTGAGAGACAGTATTTCAGGCCGTCAATGTCGCCCCGTTTGGCTGCCGTGTGGATTTGCACTGGTGGAAGCTTGGAAATTGTCCCAACCGGATCAAGGAATGAGTGAGCTTAACGCCTGACCGATTGAGCATGATCGTGCGCGGCTTTCGCGCAGCTTGAATCTCACGCGCCTTTGGCCACGCTCCCACGCATGGCCCAGTCTGAAACAGCTCCCAAGATCATCTTCTCCATGCTCGGCGTCTCGAAGAAAATCGAGCGCAAGGAGATCCTCCGCGACATCTCGCTGTCGTTCTACCACGGCGCGAAGATCGGCGTGCTCGGCCTCAACGGCTCCGGCAAGTCGTCGCTGCTGAAAATTCTCGCCGGACGCGACACCGAGATTGACGGCCGCGTGCATTTCGAGCCGGGCTATCCCGTCGGTTTCCTGGAACAGGAACCGCATCTCACGCCCGGCGCGACGGTTCGCGAGTGCGTCGAAGAGGGAGTGAAGCATCTCACCGATCTCACCACCGCCTATGATGCGACGTGGGACGAACTGGCAGCGGCGGAAACCGAAGCGGCGAAGGACGCCGTCGCGGACAAGCAGGCAAGGCTGCAGGAAAAAATTGACGCCCTTGGCGCTTGGGACGTGGCGCCGCAGGTGGAGATGGCGATGGATGCGCTCCGCTGCCCGCCGCCCGACCAGTCGGTGGACAAGCTCTCCGGCGGCGAGCGCCGCCGGGTCGCGCTCGCCCGGCTGCTGCTGCAAAAGCCCGCCATCCTCCTCCTTGACGAGCCAACCAACCATCTCGACGCCGAGAGCGTCCACTGGCTTGAGCAGCATCTCGCGCGCTACGAAGGCACGGTCATCGCGGTGACGCACGACCGTTATTTTTTGGACAATGTCGCGCAGTGGATCCTCGAGCTCGCGCATGGCCATGGCATCCCATGGAAAGGCAACTATTCCGGCTGGCTGGAGCAGAAGCAGGCGCGCGCCGGGGTCGAGCAGCGCACCGAGGACCGCCGGCAGAAGGCGATGGCGCGCGAGCTGGCGTGGATCCGGCAGGGAGCCAAGGCGCGTGTGGCCAAGTCGCAGGCGCGCATCACGGCCTATGAAAAAATGCTCACGGCCAACGTCGCCGAAAAGGAGCGCGATTTTGAGCTGCTCATCCCGCCCGGTCCGCGCCTCGGCGCGCTCGTGGTCGAGGCGAAAAACCTCGCGAAGAGCTACGGCGACAACGTGCTGTTTGAGAACGTCAATTTTTCGCTGCCGCCCGGCGGCATCGTCGGCGTCATCGGACCCAACGGCGCTGGCAAGACGACGATGTTCCGTCTCATCACTGGCGCGGAGCAGCCCGACGCCGGCGAGCTGCGGGTCGGCCCGACCGTGAAGTTGGCGCACGTGGACCAGTCGCGCGACACGCTGCCCGACGGCGAAACCATCTGGCAGGCCATCAGCGGCGGCGAGGAGATCATGCGGCTGCCCGGCCGCGAGGTGAACAGCCGCGCCTACTGTGCGCAGTTTGGCTTCACCGGACCCGACCAGAGCAAGAAGGTCGGCGTGCTCTCCGGCGGCGAGCGCAACCGCGTCCACCTCGCGCGTCTGCTCAAGGCCGGGGCCAACCTCATCCTGCTCGACGAGCCGACGAACGACCTCGACGTGAACTCGGTCCGGGCGCTGGAGGAGGCGCTGGAAAACTTCGCCGGTTGCGCGGTGGTGGTCACGCACGACCGCTGGTTCCTCGACCGCGTGGCGACCCACATCCTCGCGTTCGAGGGCGACAGCACGGTGCATTGGTTCAACGGCAACTACTCCGGCTATCTGGAGGACTTCCGCCGCCGCAAAGGCAAGGCCGCCGACCAGCCACACCGGATCAAATACCGCAAGCTCACGCGCGGGTAGAATTGAAGCACAAAGCCGCAAAGCTGCGAAGGAATGAATCCGGGGACTCAAAGTTCTCACGCCGGTGAAGTTCTATCCATTGCCTCTTAGCGTCTTTGCGCTTTGTTCCCTTCCATGAATCCCGCTAAAATCAAAACCGAATCCCTCGTCCTCGGCGGCGGCTGCTTCTGGTGCCTTGATGCCGCCTACCGGCTCCTGCCCGGCGTGCATGCCGTGACCAGCGGCTATGCCGGCGGCAAGGAGCCGAACCCGACCTACGAGCAAATCTGCAACCATGCGACCGGCCATGCCGAGGTTGTCAAAATTGATTTCGACCCCGCGCAGGTCCCGCTCGCCGGGCTGCTCACTTTTTTTTGGAAGGTGCATGACCCCACCCAGGTCGGCGGGCAGGGAAACGACCACGGCCCGCAGTATCGTTCGATCATCCTCGCCGCCGACACCGCTCAGCAGGCCGCCGCCGAACAGTCGCGCGCGACAGCGCAGGCAATCTATCGCGATCCGATCACGACGGAGATCGTGTCGCTGGTGAAATTCTGGCCGGCGGAGGACTACCACCAGGATTATTTCGCGAAGCACCCGAACCAAGGCTACTGCGCCGCCGTCATTGCCCCGAAAGTTCGCAAGCTCGAGAAAGCCCTCGGCGGGGCTTGAGAAGCAAATGCTGGCGCCCGCAATGCTCAGGCGCGTTGGAGTCAACGCGCTCCACCTCGGGCAAGACCCGCGCTCCAGTCACAAACCCGCTCAGGTGCGGGTGAGCACGGCCTTGGATCCGACGACCGGCGGTGTGTCAGCCGCAGACACGTCTGCGGCGGCTTCGGTTTCGGCCGGTGTCGCGCCGCTCTGGGCGCGCTGGCGGCGGCTTTTGACCATCGCGTCGCTCGTGCGGTCGCACCAGCGGATGAATGCGCACGGCTGCGGGCTGGTAAACTCGTCGGCCTGCCATTCGGTGCCATCCATGTAGAGCGATTTGGGCAGGATGAACGTGCCGAACGTCCAGTCGGCCACCGGCAGCGTGAAAAAGCCCGAGATCGCCTCGTTGCAGTCAATCACGGCGTGGTGGCGCAGGTGGAAGCTGTAAACCTTGCGCCAGAACCAGCCAAGACGCGGATGCTCGATCAGCGGGGCCCAAGTCTCAAACGACCAGTGCTCGATGGCGTGAAACGTCTCGTAGAGACAGAGCGACGCGGTGATGGCACCGTAGCCCGCAAAAAACCACGGAAACGACGGCGCGAGCCACTGGAGCACCACCAGCAGCGGCGTGACAAACACCGCAAAGCCCACCAGCGTGAACCACGGGAAAAACGACGCCTCGCCCTGCTCCTTCGTCGTGATCGGATAGATGTTTTCGACATACGGCACATCGCGCCCGCCTGGCGTGCGCCGGCGCGCGATGCGGGTGAGGTTGTGATGCAGGGTGTGTTGCCGATAGAGACGGCTGAGCAGCGGAATCACCGGCTTGTGCAGCACATAGCGGTGAAAAAAGAATTCGACGAAGCAGTTGAACAGCGTGAAAACGAGAAATGCCCCCGCGAACCGGCCAAACGTGGTTCCGACCTGGGCCTGCCACACGGCCGCGGGCGCGAGCAGCCAGAGCAGCCCGGCCAGCCCCGCCAGCGAGATGGCGACGGTGAACAGGAAGAGCGGAAGGGAGAACTTCTCCTCGACGTGCGCACGGGGCGCGGAAGGTTGGGACATAAGGGGAACCCTGACACAGGCGGCGGACAAGGCAACCGCCGAAACAGGGGAGGCGGTAATTTTTTCGGGTGTAAAATTGAACATAAATGGCCGTCCGACCCGGCAGCCCATGCGCCCGGACTGCAAGGCAGTTGGATTCGCACGCATCCACCTTGGGCGTTGCCAACCTCCGTCGCGTCCGCGAGAACGCCCGCCCATGCAGGAAATTTTCCACAACATCTGGGCCGGCCTGATCGGCGGCTCGCGGCTCGATGTGGCCAACCTCGTCCTCGGCATCGCCGGCGTCTGGCTGATGGTCCGGCTGAGCCTGTGGGCGTTTCCTGTCGGGTTGGCGGCGGTCATAGTTCAGGCAAAGCTGTTTTGGCAGGCGCGATTATATGCCGACGCAGCCGTGCAGGTTTTTTTCTTCGTCGCGCTGGCCTACGGCTGGTGGCATTGGGTGCGCGGACGCGGTGCGGCACCAGAGCTGCCTGTCACCCGACTCACGTGGGGTGCCCGGCTGCTCGTCGTTGGAATTACGGTGGACGCAGCGTTGCTGTGGGCACTTTGCTTGCTCGGCTGGACGAATGATGTGATGCCGTTTCGTGACGCATTCATCGCGGCGTTCAGCGTTGCGGGGCAGGTGCTCCAAGCACGAAAAAACATCGAAAACTGGCCGGTGTGGATCGCCGTGGACCTTGTCGCCATCGCCTCCTACTGGCAGGCCGATCTCGCCTTCACAGCGTTTCTCTACGCCGTCTATCTGGCGCTGGCCTTCGGCGGCTGGCGGTCGTGGCATCGGGCCATGCGGGCGCAAGGCGCGCATGTGGCCCAGGGAGCCTGACCGCAGCAAAGGCCGCTTCCCAAAAACCAGTAGATCCATGGCGTGCCTGACCTGATGCCGGCCTCGCCTCGCGGCGCTGGATTCTCAGTGCTGGACACCGCCCAACGCCTGGCTTTTTCTGCCGGCCGCTCCTTTCCCCCCTTTCCTCCACCGTTCCCCATGGCTGCCACCACCAAACCCATCCCCGACGGCTTCCACACCGCCACGCCCTATCTGACCGTACGCGATGCGGCGAAGGCGATCGAGTTTTACCAGCGCGCTTTCGGCGCGGCCGAACGTGGGCGCCTCCCGATGCCGGACGGCAAGGTCGGCCATGCGGAGCTCATGATCGGCAATTCCATCGTGATGATGGCGGACGAGTTTCCGGATTACGGCAGCCACTCCCCGCAGACGCTCAACGGCACCACCGTCGGCCTCGCGCTCTATGTGGAAGATGTGGACGCGGCGTTCGCCCGCGCGGTGGCGGCGGGCGCGACTATCAAGGAGCCCGTGACCGACAAATTCTGGGGCGACCGCAGCGGCACCCTCATGGATCCGTTCGGCCACCGGTGGATGCTGCTGACCCACCGCGAGGACGTTTCGCTGGAGGAAATGAAAAACCGGATGGCAAAAATGTTCGCCGCCGGGGCGGGGCAGAAAAAGGATGCGTGCAGCGATGCAAAGCCGTGAACGCAACCGGCGGGCGCCCAGTCATCCAGGAGCGGCTTTTCAGAGCAATTTTCCCGGCTGGTAGCTCCCGGCGCCGGCAACTTTTCTCGCGAGCGGAGCGACGGTGCGTGCGAAGGTGTCGGCTTGCTGCGGGGCGGCGCCGACGAAGCGTTTGGCGTCGCGCAACAACGCGGCTAGCTTGGCGCGCGGGAGGCCGAGGCGGGAGTCGGCGGCAAGGCGGTTGAGCAATTCCGGCTCCGCGCCGGCACGAATCGCGGCGGCGGCGGCCAGCGCGTGCTCCTTGATGGCGGCGTGCGCCGTCTCACGGCCCGCACCGGCCTTCACCGCCTCCATCAACATCGTCGTCGTGGCCAGGAAGGGCAGGTTGCGCTCGCTTTCGGCGGCGATGACCGCAGGAAACACCGTCAATTGGCTGAGCACGGTCAGGAACGTTTCCAGCAGGCCGTCAACGGCGTAGAATGCGTCGGGCAGCGCCACGCGGCGGACCACCGAACATGAGACGTCGCCCTCGTTCCACTGGTGGCCGGCGAGCGCGGCGGTCATCGTCACGTAACCTGAAAGGATGGTGGAGAAGCCGCAAATCCGCTCGCAATTGCGCGCGTTGACCTTGTGGGGCATCGCGGAGGAGCCGACCTGCCCCTTCTGGAAACCCTCGGTGAGGAGCCCCTGTCCGGCCATGAGGCGCAGCGTCGTGGCAAAGCTGGCCGCCGCCGCGCCGACCTGATGCAGCGCGCTCACCACCTCGAAATCGAGCGAGCGCGGATAGACCTGCCCGACGGCGAAAAGCGCGTGACGGAACCCAAGGTGGCGGAGCACGCGCTGCTCAAGGCGAGCGACTTTCTTCGCATCGCCGCCGAGAAGCGTAAGCTGGTCCAGCTGGGTGCCGACCGCGCCCTTGAGGCCGCGCACGGGATAACGCGCCGTCAGCCCGTCGAGGCGGGTGAAGGCGAGCAGCAGCTCCTGCCCGAACATGGCGAAACGTTTGCCAAGCGTGGTGGGCTGGGCGGCGACGTTGTGCGTGCGGCCCGTGAGCATGAGCGCGCGATACTGCCTGGCCCGGCGGGCGAGGCCGAGAAGCGCGGCGGCGGTTTTCAGGCGCACGACGCCCAGCGCGCGGGCGACCTGGAGCTGCTCGACGTTTTCCGTCAGGTCGCGCGAGGTTAGGCCCAGGTGGATGTGCTCGCGTCCGGCGAGGGCGTTGAACTCCTCGATGCGCGCCTTCACGTCGTGGAGCGTGACGCGTTCACGGGCATCAAGGCTGGCGAGGTTGATGCGGCCCTTGGCGAGCTCGTAGTCGGCGATGGCGGCGGCGGGGATGGCGACGCCGAGGTCGCGCTGCGCCTTCATCACCGCGATCCAGTAGTCGCGCTCAAGTACGACGCGGCCGGCGGGTGACCAGATGTCACGCATGGCAGGCGAGGCATAGCGGTCGGCGAGGACGTTGGGGATGGGCGCGGGCTTGGGCATGGCGTCCGACGAGTGAAACAGGATGGTCCGTGGGGGCGACAATCTTTTTGCCGGGTGGATAGGTGGGGGCGCATCTCAGTTTCTTGCACCTGGGTCGGCGGTCTGCTCGTAGCGCGGTCAGCCTGACCGCGTTTCCGAGCAGCACGGTCAGACTGACCGTGCTAAGGCCCGGCGCGCATGGGCGGTTGCAAGAAACGAGATGCGCCCGATAGGTGGATTCAACGACCTTTGCCTCGGATCAATTTCCGACCGCCCCGCACTTCGATGTCTTTTCGTTGTCTTCCGACCAAGTCCAATGCTGCGGAGCAAGCCCACCGCTCATGCGCAAGGTTAACACAAGTCAAGCCGTGCTCAGACACCGTACCGCCACGTCACGAAGGACCGCCTCCTGCTCACGGGGGCGGGCGATAATTTCCTCGAAGGCGGCGACAAACTCCTGCTGGTTGTCAATCAGGCGGCGCAACGCGGGGAGTTTCGCGCCTCCGGCGAGCTTGCCCAGATACCACGGGTTTTGTGTGAAAAGATGGTAGGAACTTTTTTCCGTCGCGCCAGTGAAATGCGCCGCGTAGGCCGCCTGCGCACGGGGCAGGCCGTCGAGCCCACGCAGGCCGACTCGCACGTCGCCGGCGTCGAGCAGCGCGCGTACTTGGAGGAGGAGGCGGTTGCGGTTTTGCAACGAACTGATGACGGGGCGCGCGTCACCGCCTGCGAAGAAGTGCCGTTGGAGCGCGGCGAGCGTCCAGCGCAGGTCGCCGCTGAAAAACGCCTCCGCCGCCTCAAAAAAATCGCCTTCGGCCACATTGGGCGTGAGCTCGCCGACCTGGGCCTCGGTGATGGTCGCACCCTCGACCGCGTAGGTGGCGAGCTTGTGCGTCTCGGCGATGAGGAGGCGCGTGTTGGTCCCAACCTTGGCCAGGAGCAACTGGAGCGCGTCGGGCTCGAACGAGACCCCGAGCGTGCGGGCCTCGGCCAGCACGACGCCGGCGAGCGCCTCGGCCGCGCCTTCGCCGTCGCCACCGATGAGCGTGCACTCGGCATTTTTCTCGCACCACTTGGGAAACGAGCGGCGGCGGTCCACCGGCGCGGCGGTGATGAGCACGGCGGTCTCGGCGGGATTGGTCCGTTCCAGCAGCGCCTGCAAATCTTCGACCAGCTTGAGCGTGCCCTCGGCACGGCCGGTCACCGTGTCGGCGAGGAAGTTCACGTCCTTGAGCCAGACGACACGCCGTCCGCCAAACATGGGGACGGTCTGGATGCTCTCGCGGAGGCGGTTCACGGCGATCTCGACCTCGCCCATGT
Organism: Opitutia bacterium; assembly: GCA_947475065.1. Taxonomy (GTDB): domain Bacteria; phylum Verrucomicrobiota; class Verrucomicrobiia; order Opitutales; family Opitutaceae; genus CAIYUN01. The sequence goes on from CANJLB010000006.1 coordinate 51,601, forward strand.
TGCCGGCGAACCCGCTGATGATCTCACGCGAAAACTCATCCGCACCCGCCTCGGCCACGAGCGAGTCAAACCGCTCACGCCCAAGCCGGCCGACGAGAAAGTCGTCGGCTCCGCAGACGAAGGCGAAGGGCTTGGCGGCGGGCATGGAGAGGAGAAATGCGGAATGCGGATTTCGGAGCGCGGAATGGAAACCGGAAGTTGGCCGCAAAGAGGAGCAAAAGCCGCAAAAATATTCGGCGGGCGGAAGGAACAAGCGCGGAGATTTTTTAAGGGTGAAACCAGGAACCCAGGGGCCGGACTGTTCCAAGTTTTATTCCTGGCCTCATGGCTTCCTGCTTCGGTTGATTTTCTTCTGAGTCGCAGCGCCCCACTCGGCGACGACGGCCGGCAGGTCGCGCAGGCTTTTCAACTCGAAGAAACGGTCGGCGGCGCGCGGAGTTTCGGCGGTGCGCTCGTGCGCCCAGAGGAGATGATAGGGCACGTGCGCGCCGGCCCCGCCCAGCGCGAGCACGGGGAGAATGTCGCTCTTGAGCGAGTTGCCCACCATCAGGAAATTTTCCGGCAGGATGGCGTGGCGGCGCAGGAGATCGGCGTAGGCCGGCCCGTGTTTGTCGGCGAGGATTTCGACATGGTGAAAATGCGCGGCGAGGCCGGAGCGGGCGAGCTTGCTCTGCTGGTCGCGGAGGTCGCCCTTGGTGATGAGCAGCAGGCGGTGCGCGCCGGCGGCGGAGAGCGCGGCCAGCGTTTCCGCCGCGCCGTCCAGGAGCTCGACCGGGTGGTCGAGCATCGCACGTCCGAGGTCGAGCAGGTGCTGGATCTCGTCGGCGGAAATCTGACGGGCGGAGAGATGGATGGCGGTCTCGATGGCGGAGAGCGTGAAGCTCTTCACCCCATAGCCATAGGGTCCGAGGTTGCGGAGCTCGGTGGCGAGGAGCTCGCGCTCAACGGTGGCCGCGTCGTGGTAGCGCGCGAGCAGCGCGCCGAAGCGGGCGTGCATCGTGGCGAAAAGATCCTCGTTGCGCCAGAGGGTGTCGTCGGCGTCGAAACCGATGGCAAATTCGCGGGCGGGCATGGGGCAAGTGGAAACGGCGGCGGCGCGGCGGGCAAGCCTGAGCCTCAGCGGGGGTCGTGCTCGGCGAGCGCACGGATGGCCTGAGGGGAATTTGGAAGACAGTGACCAGGCAGCCTGCTACAACGAGCCAAGCTGGCAAATTTGCTTTAGAAGGGCCGTTACGGGATATTAGGGCCGACAAAAACACCCGGTTGCGCTGTGCGACCGATTTGTCATCATCAAGGCCTTCCTTTCACTCCTGTCGATCTGAACGGCCCATGTCTTCCCTCAAATCATTCATCCAACTCTGCGGCGTGGCGCTGCTCGTTGTGATCCCGTTGCAAGCGGCGGCGCCAGCGAAGGCGATCCCGCCCGCCGCCGAGTCCAAGGCCCAGACCGAGCTTAAGGCACTGGTCGATCGGCAGCATGCATTGCTGGCGATGGCGGACAAGGCCACCGACGCCGCCAGCCTTGAAGATTTGCGGCCGAAATTCCAGAAGCTCGTCAATGACTACGAACAATACCTCGGGGACCACCCAACGGTTGCCGTCGGCTATGTGAGCTACGCGCTGCTGCTGGGCAAGCCGGTGCTGGGGGAACGCCGCCGGGCCGCCGCGCTGCTGCTCAAGGCCAATGACCTCGACCCTGACCTGCCGGTTGTCAAAAATCAGCTCGGCAACTATCTCGCCGAGGAAGGCCGCCTGGTGGAGGCGGTGAACTATTTTCTCGCCGCCGTGCGGCTCGCTCCGGAGGAGCCGCTCTACCACTACCAGCTCGGCACGCTGCTCAGCGAAGGGCGCGATGATTTCCTAAAAAGCGGCGAATGGACCCGTCCGACGCTGGACCGGGCGATGCAGGACGCATTCCGGCAGGCGGCGGCGCTCGCGCCGGCACGGATCGAGTTCACCTACCGCTACGGCGAGTCGTTTTATGAAGTGGAAAACGCCGACTGGGACACGGCACTCCAATTCTGGCGCGGCTTGGAATCGCGGGTGAAGGCGGGCGTGGAACGGCAAACGGTGTGGCTGCACGAAGCCAACGTGCTGCTCAAGCAGGGTAAAGCCGCCGAGGCTCGCAGGCAGCTCGGCGCCGTGAATGAGCCGGCCCTGCAAAAGCAGAAGGAGAAGCTCACGGCACAAATGCCGGCTGAAGGAAAGACCGAAGGGCTGAAGGACTGAAGGGCTGCCGTGAAGCGGCGGATTCACAGCTCCGGGTATCTCCGGGAGCATCATTGCCCGGAGGGCAGAGGAAAGCTGATGGTCTGGCCGGCGGGCGCCGTCGCGGCGGCCCGCGCCTGCTTGTCTGACCACACCTTGAGAATCTTCTGCGCGATCGGAGCGGCGTTGGTTCCGCCGACGAAACTTTCATTGCGACCCAACTCATCGCTCTCGACGGCCACGGCCACGGCGATCCGGGGAGCTTCCGCCGGGGCAAAGCAGATGAACCAGGCGATGTTTTTCTTCGCGCCGTGGTCGGCATATTGCGCGGTGCCGGTCTTGCCCGCGATGCGCAGACCGGGGATGTAGGAGGGCAGCTTGGGATTGGTCACGTTGGGAGCCGTGCCGCCGGTCGTCGTGCAACCCTCCATGCCGGCGAGCAACGCGTCGCGCTGGACCCGGGTGAGGCCGGTGCGCTCGTGGTGCTGGGTGGGCGCACCGGGGTCGTGCAGGAGCGTGGGCTGGGTGAACACCTCGTCGCGAGCGAGCGAGGCGGCGAAGCAGGCCATCATGAGCGGGCTGACCTGCACATCGCCCTGCCCGATGGACATGTTGACCGTGTCGCCGTCAAACCAAGCCCCACGCCCGGAATTTTTCTTCCACGCCGGATCGGGGATGAACGAGCGGTCCTTGAGCGCCGGCAGCTCAAGGCTTGGACGGGCGGCCAGATGGAAACGGCGGGCCTCGGCGGCGATGGCATCGGGATTGGTCAAAAGCCCCGCCTGATAAAAATAAATGTCGCAGCTCTCGGCGATGGCCGCGCTGAGCGAAATCGCCCCATGGCTCTCATTGCCGTTGAAACAGGTTCTCCAGCTGTTGCCAATCCGGATGCGCCCGTCGCACGGCGTGTCCATCACCTGATCGGGAGTGAACGCGCCGGTGCGCAACCCGGCGATGCTGATCAGCAGCTTAAACGTGGAGCCAGGTGGATAATAGCCGTCAAGGGCACGGTTAAAAAACGCCCCGCGCGCGTTGATGTCGTCCACGGCGGCCTGGGTGGCACGCGGGGTGAAGTCCTGCAGGTTGTAGCCCGGCGTGCTGGCGAGCACGAACACCTCCCCGGTGCGGACATCGAGGGCAACCGCCGAAGCCGACTGGTCGCCGAGGGCGGTCTCGGCGGCGGCCTGCATGTCGGCGTCGAGCGAGGTCACCAGGTCACGGCCGCGGCTCGGGGTGATTTTTACCTTCGGCGGGTTGATGCGGTAGCCGGCGGGCGTGACCCGGAAGATGGCCCCCCCTTCCCCGCCCCGGAGCTGCTGGTCGAAACGCTGCTCCAGGCCGGTGCGGCCAAACCAGTCCTTGAGCTGAAACGTGTCGAGGTTGTTGCCGGGAAAATCCTCCGGCGGCCCGGCGCTCTCGCCGGACCCGACGTAACCGAGCGTGTGGGCGGCACCCATCATCAGCGCACCGAGCGGATACTCCCGCACGCTCGAAGCAAACACCTGCATCGGTGAATTGACGGGAAGCTGTTCGACGAGCCGGGCATAGTCTTCTGGCGTCAGGTCGTTCAGGAGCAGGTAAGGCAGCAGCGGCTGCTCGGAAAAATGGCGCTGGAGCGCGGCCTGATCAAGCTGCGTGTGCCGGCCAAGGATGCCGTCGAGCGAATCAAGGCGTCGTTGAACGACGGAGGTGCGCGCGATCTGCTCAAGCTGGGCGGTCGTCGGCTGGTCTTTTCCGGCGGCCGCACGGTAATTGTCCCGGACGACCCGGTATTCGGCACGAAACTCCGCCCCCAGTTCATCGAGCGCGAGCGTGACTGCGAAACGCGGACGGCTCCCGGCCAGCAGACGGCCCTCGCGGTCGAAAATCCGTCCACGCGGTCCCGGCACAATCACCCGGCGCAGACCCTGCCGCTGTTCGCGCTCGTAGTGCATATCCGCCTGCAGGAGCTGTTGCCGCGCCAGCCCACCCACGAGCGTGAGCAACAACACGCCCACCAGCGTGTAAAACAGCCCGATCCCGCGGTCGCTCCCGGGATGGGTCTGGACACCTTCAGGCAAAGGTTGGGCGGCGGGGCTCATACGGTCAGTCAAGCCACTGCTCCTCGGCGCGCAAGCCCGCCTGCGCCAGATCCAAAAGCCGGCCTTGCAGGGCAAAAAACCATGGCGCGACCAGCGCCGTCACCCCGAGCGACACCACAAAGTCGGCGAGCACCCGGCCCACCCCGGCACGACCGAGACCGGCGACCGCCACGGCGATCATAAATGCCAGCAGTGTCACGCCGCAGGCCAGCCCAGCGACGGCGACGCGCACGGGCGTCGCCTTGTGCGCCAGCCGCCGCCGCAGGGAAAACAGCGCGGTATGGCCCGTCAGGAGCACAAACGCCTGCGTGCCAAACGGCACCGGCGCAACGGCGTCGAGCGCCAGCCCGGCAACAAACACAGCGGTCGTGCCCGCCCCCGGTCCGGCCTGCAATGCCGCCGTCGCCACCAGCAGTCCCCCCGGCCACAGGTGCAGCTGCCAGCCCGCCAGCCCGTGGTTCGCCTGCGCGACGACGAGGCACAGGATGGCGTTGCCCAACAGCAGCGCGAACGTCTGGCGTTGCGCGCGGCTCATGGCAGGGACCCGCCGGCGGCCGGCAGCATCGGGACCGCCGGCGCCGGGTCCCGGACCAGCACCGTGACATTGTCGAGCGTGGACAGCCCGGAGGGAAGAAGCACCTCGCCGTTTTGAAAGATTCCGTCGGCGCTCGGCTCGACGCGGGTGAGCAGGCCGACCGGCAGCCCGGCGGGAAACACCCCGCCCTTGCCCGAAGTGAGCAACCGCCGCCCCCGGCCGCCCGCCTCCATGGTGAGGTCGGACCGCAAATACTCGACCGTGCCGCGCGCCGGCCCAAACGCGGGGTTGTCCCCGCCCGTATAGCTGACCGGCCAAAGATCGCCCTCGACGACCACCGAAAGCCGCACGCCCGGATCGCCCACCAGCGCGACCACGGCGGTGTGCGCGTGCACCTCGGTTACGCGCCCGACCACCCCGTCTGCAGACACCACCGGCGCGTTCAGCGGGATGCCATAGTCCGAGCCTTTGTCGATGACCAGCTGCTGCCACCAGGCGGAAAAATCCCGCGTCATGACCCCCGCATGCTGGTAGCGCCAGCCGGGCAGCGGCCGGAGATTGAGCAGTTCGCGATAACGGCGGTTTTCGTCCATGACCTGCTCCAGCCGGGCCACGCCAAGCTCGTAACCGGCCAGAGCAGTGGCGGTGTCGCTGCCAGCAGCGATCAATTCATTGACCGAACGCGAACGCAGCGCCCAGTACTCCTGCAGCTGCCGCACCTTGCCCGCGGTGACCAGCGCCGGTGCCTGCGCCTCAAACAGCGCGGTGCGCGCAAACCGCTTCACGAACGCCGGCACGACCAGCCATGCCAGCGCGACCACGCCGAGGGTGAAAAACGGCCGGGCTTGGCCGGAGATTTGGTTGAGCAGACGCACGGGTTAACGGAAACCCACTCTGCGCGACGTCCCCACGCTTGGCACGGAAAATCTGGCAGACGGCGGGACCCTGCACGGCACCCCGTTCGCGGAGGCCCGCCCGCTCAGGTCGCCACGCCGGTGTCGGCAGGCGGCTGGGCGGCGGGGGTCAGCAGCTTGAACTCAAGCTTGTCGCCGGTGCGGATTACGTGCACGAGAACGCCATCCTTCACCTCGCCCCGGAGCAGAGCCTCGGCAAGCGGATCCTCAAGGTAGTGCTCCACGGCGCGGCGCAATGGGCGCGCGCCGTATTTTTCGTCGTAGCCTTTTTCGATGAGGAGCGTTTTCGCCTCAGGCGTGACCTCCAAGGTAATTTTTCGGTCGGTGAGCCGCTGAGTAAACTTCGTCAGTTCCAACTCGACGATCTTGATGAGGTCGGCCTTGTCGAGCGGGCGGAAGAAAATCACGTCGGAAATGCGGTTGAGAAACTCGGGCTTGAAGACCCGTTTGGCCTCCTCAAGGACCTTTTCGCGCATTTTCTCGGCGTCGCCGAAATTGCCGCCCAAGGCGGCGGCGAAGCCCATCGAGGTCTGGCGCTGCAGGAGGTGTGCGCCGACATTGCTCGTCATGATGATGATGGTGTTCCGGAAATCCACCGTGCGGCCGAGCGAGTCGGTCAGGCGGCCGTCCTCCAGAATTTGCAGCAGGATTTGCAGCACATCGGGGTGCGCCTTCTCGACCTCATCGAAGAGCACGACCGCATAAGGCTTGCGCCGCACCGCCTCGGTCAGCTGGCCGCCCTCGTCATAGCCGATGTAACCGGGAGGCGCGCCGACCAGCCGGGAGGCGGTGTGCTTCTCCATGTATTCGCTCATATCGAGCTGGATGAGCGCGTCCTGCTTGCCGAACATCTGGGCGGCAAGCTGCTTTGCGGTCTCGGTCTTGCCGACCCCGGTGGGCCCGACGAACATGAACGACCCGATGGGACGGCGCGGATCCTTGAGATCGGCGCGCGAGCGGCGCAGGGCGCGCGCGATGGCCGAGGCGGCGACCTCCTGCCCGACGACATGCGCGGTAATCTCCGTTTCCAGCAGGAGCAATTTCTCGCTGTCCTTCTTTTCCATCCGCGAGAGCGGGATGCCGGTCCAGTCGGCGACGACCTGCGTCATGAGCTCCTCGTCCACGACGACGCGTTTCTCGTCGCGGGACTTTTTCCATGCCGAGGTGGTATCCTCCAACCGGATGCGGAGCTGTTTCTCGTGGTCGCGGAACTTGGCGGCCTCCTCAAACCGTTGGGCGGCGATGGCGGCCTCCTTCTGCGCGCAGACCTGTTCGATTTCCTTGCCGAGCCCCTCGAGGTCGGGCGGGCGGACAAGCGCGGCGATGCGGGCACGCGAACCGGCCTCGTCCATCACGTCTATGGCCTTGTCGGGCAGGAAACGGCCGGTGATGTAGCGGTCGGAAAGCTTGGCAGCCGCCGTGAGGGCGGAATCGGTGAACGTCGCCTTGTGGTGGTCCTCGTATTTCGAACGGATGCCCTTGAGAATGGTGATGGTGTCCTCGACGGACGGCGGCTCGACCTTGACCGACTGAAAACGGCGGTCGAGGGCGGAGTCCTTCTCGATGTGCTTGCGGTATTCGGTGAGCGTGGTCGCGCCGACGCACTGGAGCTCGCCGCGCGCCAGCGCGGGCTTGAAGATGTTGGACGCGTCCATCGCGCCCTCGGCCGCGCCGGCCCCGACGATGGTGTGCATCTCGTCAATGAAAACGATGACGTTCTTCGAGCGGCGGATCTCGTCCATCACGGCCTTGATGCGCTCCTCAAACTGGCCGCGGTATTTCGTGCCGGCGACCATGAGGGCGAGGTCGAGGGTGATGACCTTCCGGTCGAGGAGGAGCTCCGGGACGATGCCGCTGACGATCTCCTGCGCGAGACCCTCGACGATGGCGGTCTTGCCGACGCCGGCCTCGCCGATGAGCACGGGGTTGTTCTTGGTGCGGCGGCAGAGAATCTGGACGACGCGGCGGATCTCGGTCTTGCGGCCGACCACGGGGTCGAGCTGGCCCTTGCGCGCCAGCTCGGTGAGGTCGCGGCCAAAGGCCTTGAGCGCGGGTGTCTTCAACTCCTTCTTGTCGTCGGTCGCGCCGGAGGGACGCTGCGGGTTGCCGGCGCCGGCGTGCGACTCGTCGCCGCTCTCGCCGCTGCCCGTGCCGCCAAACTGCGGGTCGAGCTCCTTCAGGATTTCCTGCCGCACACGCTCGATATCCACTTCGAGCTCCTTCAGGACCCGGGCGGCCACGCCCTCGCCCTCGCGCAGTAAGCCGAGCAGCAGGTGCTCCGTGCCCACATAAGAATGGCTCAGAGCCTTCGCCTCCCGGCCGGCGAGCGCAAGCACCTTTTTGACGCGCGGGGTGTAAGGGACGCTGCCTTGAACCCCGCCTTCCGTGCCGGTGCCAACCTGTTTCTCGACCTCGGCGCGGACCTTCTCCAGGTCGAGTCCCATCTTCTGGATGACACTGACAGCGACGCCTTGCCCGAGCTTGATCAGGCCGAGCAGGAGATGCTCGGTCCCGAGGTAATTGTGGTGAAAGCGCTCGGCCTCCTTGCGGGCGAGCGCGAGCACCTGCTGGGCGCGGGGCGTGAAGTTGTTGAGTTGTCCGTCCATGTTTTCGTGCGGTTCAGTTGCGGCCTAACACCATGAAGTCCGGTTTGGTAAAATTGGCAAACTCGGAACGCAAAACGCCGGCGCGTAGCACGTCGCGCTGGCCGGGCTCAAACCTGCCCTTGGCCGCGTGCTGGAGGTGGCCGGGCTGGCACTCGATCAGCAGCCGGTCAATGACCGCCCGCGCGACGGCGGGGAAGACGCCGAGGTCAATGCCGAGGCGGAGCAGCGAGAGGAGGTTCATCGCCTCGCTGGAACTGAGAAGGTGGCTGTACTGGAGGATGCCGTAGGCGCGGCCGATCTTGTCGAGCAGCTTGTGGGCGTCGGTCTCGAGGAGCTTGGCGCGGGCGTTGAGCTCATGCTCGTTGATGGTGTTGAGCACGCTGCCAAGGCGCTGGAGGATCTGCTCCTCCGTCTCGCCGAGCGTCGTCTGGTTGGAAATTTGAAAAATGCTGCCGCTCGCGTCGGAACCCTCGCCAAAGAGACCGCGCACCACGAGGCCAAGCTGGTTGACGGCGCGGACGACGCGCTCCATCTGGCCGGAGATGACCAGCGCGGGCAGATGCATCATGGCCGAGGCGCGCATGCCGGTGCCGAGATTGGTCGGGCAGGCGGTGAGATAGCCGAGGGTGGGAGAAAAGGCGAAGTCGAGCCGCTCCTCCAGCTCGGAGTCGAGGCCGTCAATCGCGGCCCAGGCCTTTTTCAACTGCAAGCCCGAGCGCAACACCTGCAGGCGGAGGTGGTCCTCCTCGTTGATCATGACGGAAACCGTCTGCTCCCGGTTGATGACCACGCCGGCCTGGCCGGACGAGCCACTCAGTTCGCGGGAAATGAGATGGCGCTCGACGAGCATCTGGCGGTCGAGTTCGGACAGCTCGTCGACCACGGCGCTGGCGGCGCGTTTCATCGGCGAGGCGGCCACGACGGCGGCGCGGCAGGCCTCCAGCACCTGCGTGCGCTGCGCGGCCTTGGCCCGGCCGGGGAACGGCCGGCCGTCGAGGTTGCGCGCGAGCCGGATGCGCGTCATCAGCACGATGGCGGTCTTGCTGCTGGCGCTGTCTGTCAGCTCGGAAGGGGCGGCGAGGAGGTCGGTGATTTTCATGTTTCAGCGTTTGGCCGGACCGGACTCGGGCGCGATGGACTCGCGCACCTGATGAATCTCATCCCGGGTCCGCGCGGCGTCCTCATAACGCTCGCTTTTGATCGCCTCGGTCAGGTCGAGTTCCAGCTTGGTCAGGCGGTCGTACAGGGACTTCCGCTCCAATGCCCGGCAGGGAACCTTGCCGGTGTGCGTGACGCCTTTGTGCATATTTTCCAGCAGCGGCGTGAGCAGGTCGGAAAACGTCTCATAGCAGCGCGGGCATCCAAAGCGGCCGTGTTTCTTGAAGTCGCCGGCCGTGGCACCGCACTGCTCGCAACGCAACCCGGCGGCGGACGGGCCGGGGTTGAGCGAGGCCTTGAGCAGGAGATCAGCCAGCGAAAAGCCGCTCGGGTCCGTCACCCCCTTGGCCTGCGCGCAGGTTTCGCACAGGTCCACCTTGTGAACCTTGGCGTTCACGATCTGGGTGAGATGGACGGTCGCAGGCTGCTTGCAAAGGTCGCATTTGAGCGGGCTGGGCATAGGGAAAGATCGGGCGGTTGGACGAAAAATCAAGGTGAATGAGCGTACACCATGCCAAGACTGTGCGCGCTGGCAAGCGCACGATGGAGAATCCCCCGGTGCCAGATTCCTACGGCAGGGAAAGCTCAGCCGGAAAAAGGCCGGGCTCAAACGGATCGGCGGGCTGACATGGGCCGGCGCACGGTGACGGGCACGGCACGCTCAAATCCGGGTGCCTTCGCTGAGTACGCGGCGGGCAAAGGCAGCACGCACGCGCGCCGTGATGGGGCCGGGCTTGCCGGTGCCGATCTCGCGACCGTCGAGCTTGACGACCGGGATGACCTCGGCCCCCGTGCCGGTGAGGAAGCACTCGTCCGCGCACCAGATATCGTAGCGCGTCAGGGCGGCTTCGCTGACTGGCACTTCCAGTTCCGCCGCAATGTCGAAGATCGCACCGCGCGTGATCCCCTTGAGCGCACCATGCGAGGCGGATGGCGTGAACAGCCCGCCCTTGTGGACGGTGAAGACATTGTCCGCCGTGCATTCGGCGACATGGCCCTGGTCGTTGAGCATGATGGCCTCAAGCGCGCCGGCCTGCCGGGCCTCGATCTTGCCGAGGATATTGTTGAGGTAGTTGAGCGACTTGACCGTGGGCGGCAGCGCGGCCGGCCCGATGCGGCGCGTGGGCACGGTGACGATGGCGAGGCCGTTGTCGTAATGCTCCTGGGGATAGATGGAGATTTTCCCGGCAATGATGAAGACCGTGGGCTTCGCGCACGACCACGGCGCGAGACCAAGGTCGCCCACGCCGCGCGTGACCACGAGGCGGATGTAGGCGTCGCGCAGGCCGTTCACCCGGCAGGTTTCGCAGGTGGCTGCACGCAGCTCGGCGCGCGTGAGCGGAAGCGTGAGCAGGATGGCCTTGGCGGAATACTCCAGACGTTCCAAGTGTTCTTCGAGACGGAAGATGTTGCCCGCATAAAGCCGGATGCCCTCGAACACGCCGTCCCCATAGAGGAGGCCGTGGTCGAAAACGGAGACCTTGGCGTCGGCCTCGTCCACAAATTTGCCATCGAAAAAGATTTTCATTGCACCAGCGTAGGAAGTGCGCGGAGAGTTTGTCCAGCCTCGCCAAAAACTTTTGTTTCTGCTGTTGCTTTTCCCAAACAGTTCCCTTTCGTTTTTCCATGAAAACTCCACTCCCCCTCATGTCCAACTCCACCCGACGCCCGCAAGCGGGCTTTACCCTCATCGAACTGCTGACCGTCATTGCCATCATCGGCATCTTGGCGTCCATCATCATCCCTACGCTTGGCGCCGTCCAGGAAGGTGTGAAGCGCAGCGTCGAGGCCACCAATCTCCGCAGTATCGGACAAGGCGCCCTCGCCTATGGTGCCGCCAACGATGGCTTCATGCCTGATCCAAAAAGTGAAAAACAGCCCGCCGGTGACCTCTATCACACTTGGATGGCTATTCTGGCCAAATCTGGCGACATGACCGATCCTAAGATGTATTTCTCAAAAATTGACAAAAATTTCCCCGCTCCCAAAGACATACCCGCCAGCATACTCAAAAAAGATAGAGTCGGTGTAGATGACACGATGACCAGTGAAACACAGGCTTGGGAACTCATCGGTGGTCTTAAAACCGGTGATGCGGCCACAACCCCCATCGCCTATACGCGCGGTCTAACAACCGCTGGCACTTGGGAACTTAAAAAGGGTGTTTATGCCGATTGGGGCGGACATATGGTTTTTCTGAACGGAAGCACTGCCACCTTTCAGGGTGGAGTTAAGGATAAGCTAACCAGCACCACTGAAGAGAAAACCAGCAACATCAAGAAAACTGTCAAGCAACGTGGAACCAAACCTACTCAGTTATTTTATGGCCCCGGTGGCATCGCCTCCAGCATTGGTACTCCTAGTGGGACCACTCCGGAAAAATGATCCCGGAGTTGCGCGCTGAAACATCAGCCAGAGCTTACGGCCCCGCCCAAACCGGCGGGGCTTTTTATTTTCTTCCGGCCCCGTCCCATCCTCCTCAAGCTCCGCCGCCACATGCGTGCCCCGGCCCAACCGCCCACCACCTACGTCATCGGCCACAAGAACCCCGATGCCGACTCCATCTGCTCGGCCATCGCCTACGCCGCCTACAAGGAGGTGCGCGGCGAGCGCGGCCATGTCGCCGCCCGCTGCGGCAACTCGAACGCCCGCATTGATGCCATCCTCGCCCGTTTCGGCCAGCCGCTGCCGCTTTTTCTCGGCGACGTTTCGCCGCGCGTGCGTGACCTGATGGTGAGCGACGTCATCGCGGTGGACACCGGGGCCACGTGCGCCGAGGCGCTCGACCTGCTCGACCGGCACAATCTCCGCCTGCTGCCCGTCACCGGCCCCGGCGCGCGCGTCGTCGGCACGGTCTCACTCGCGCACCTCGGCGGCATTTTCATCCCCCGCGCCAGCGATCCGCGCCTCATGCGGCAGGTTCACACCTCGCTCGGTCACATTGCCCGTGCGCTCTCGGCCCGCGTCCTGCACGCCAGCGATCCGGGCCGCGTCGAGGAGCTATATGTCCGCCTCGGTACCATGGCCACACGCTCGTTCTGGAAAGTCTCCGAGCAGGAAAACATCCCCGCCGATCGCTCGCTCATCATTGTCGGCGACCGCCGCGAGATCCAGCAGCGCGCCATCGAGCTCGGCGTCCGCTCGCTCATCATCACCAGCAACCTGCCGGTGGACGATGACATCGTCGCGCAGGCGCGTGCGCGCGGCACCGGCGTGCTCATCAGCCCGCACGACTCCGCCACCACTGCCTGGGTGGTGCGCGCCGCCGCCACGATCACGCGGGTGGTCGAGCCGCAGTTCGTGTCCGTCCACCCCGACACCCGCGCAGCCGACATCCGGCGCAAGTTTCCCGCCCGGGACATGCAGACGCCCGCGTTCATGGTCCTGGACGACGCCGGCGCGCTCATCGGTGTGCTCTCGAAAGGTGATTTGCTCAAGCCCGCCACCACGCGCCTCGTGCTCGTGGACCACAACGAGCTCAGCCAGGCCGTTGCCGGAGCGGATCAGGTAAACGTCGTCGAGATCATTGACCATCACCGCCTCGGCCCGCTGCACACGCCACAGCCGATTTTGTTTCTCAACGAGCCCGTCGGCTCCACCTGCACCATCGTGGCCGACCTGTTCCGCCGCGAAAATCTGCTGCCCACGCCCGCGGTCGCCGGCCTGATGATGGCCGGCCTCATCTCCGACACGCTCCATCTGCAAAGCCCCACCACGACAGGCAAGGACGCGTTCATTCTCGCCTGGCTGGGCAACATCGCCGGCGCGGACTCGCGCCGGCTCGCCGAGGAAATTTTCAGCTCCGGTTCCGTGATTCTCGCCAGTCCGCCGGCGAAATCCGTGCGCGCCGACTTCAAGCTCTACGACGAGGATGGCGTGTCTTTCGCCGTCTCGCAGGTCGAGGAGCTGGGTTTCGACAATTTTCATACCCACGCCCGCGCGCTGGCCGACGCCCTCGCCGCCGTGCGCGAGGACGAACGCCTGGCCTTCGCCGCGCTGCTCGTCACCGACATCAACACCCAGAACTCGCTGCTTTTGGTGAAAGGTGACCCCGTGTTTCTCCAACGCATCACCCATCCGACCGTCGTGGAAAATGAAATCTACGATCTCCCCGGCGTCGTCTCACGTAAAAAACAGCTCATCCCCTACCTGACCAGCCTGCTCCATGAAATCGCGGCCGACGGCGTCGTGCTCTCCACTTCGACCCGAAGCGCCACGCCGTTTACCCGCAGCTGAGGGGAAACCAGTCCTGCCCCCGCGCTTCGGGGCAAAGCGGGGAGCAGCCCGGCAATTCAGGAAGAAATCTTTCCGTCCGCGTATACGATGCGGCCGGCCACGATGGTGGCTTTCACACAGCCGGTGAGCGTCAGACCGTGCCATGGGGAGTTGGCCGACTTGCTGAAGCCGGCCTTCGCGTCGTAGCGCCATTTTACGTCGGGATCGAACATGCACACGTCGGCCACCGCGCCGGGGGCGAGCGTGCCGGCGGGAAGTTTCAGGAGCTGCGCGGGCTTGCGCGTCATCAGGTCAATGACCGTGGCGAGCTTGAACTTGTTTTTCCGCACCAGCACATCAAGCGTGACGGCGAGCGCGGTCTCCAGGCCAAGCACCCCGTTAGGGGCATAGTCGAACTCGCGGTCCTTCTCGTCGGACGTGTGCGGAGCGTGGTCGGTGGCGATGATGTCGAGCGTGCCGTCGCCCAGACCGGCGATGAGCGCACGGCGGTCGGCCTCTGTCCGCAGCGGCGGGTTCATCTTGAAGTTGGTGTCATAGCCGGCGAGGGCGTCGTCGGTGAACGCGAGGTGGTGGGGCGTGGCCTCGGCGGTGACGCGCGCGCCCCGCGCCTTGGCGCGGCGGATGATGTCCACGGAAAAACGCGACGTGATGTGCTGGAGGTGGACGTGCGCCCCGGTGCTCTCGGAGAGGATGACATTGCGCGCGACGATGATGTCCTCGGCGGCGTGCGGCCAGCCGCGCAGGCCGAGGCGGGTGGACATCGCACCCTCGTTCATCACCGCGCCGACAGTCATCGAGGCGTCCTGGCAGTGGTCCATGATCGGCAGGTCGAACATCTTCGCGTATTCGAGGGCGCGGCGCATGAGCTCGTTGCTCTGCACGCAGTCGCCGTCGTCCGTGATGGCGACGACGCCGGCGCGCTTGAGCGAGCCGATGGGCGCAAGGGCCGTCCCTTTCATCCCGACCGTGATGCAGCCGGTGGGATAGACATGGACCACCGCGCCGCGCTCGGCGGCGTCGTTGATGAATTGGATGGTACCGGCGTTGTCGGCGACGGGCGCCGTGTTGGGCATGCACACCACACTGGTGAACCCGCCGGCGGCGGCGGCCTGCGAGCCGGTTGCGATGGTTTCCTTGTGCGTCTGGCCCGGCTCACGGAAATGGACGTGGATGTCCACGAGGCCCGGACAGGCGACGAGGCCGCGCGCGTCCATTTTCTTCGCCCGTTTTTTTTCGGCGGCGGAGAGCGAGGCGACGAACTGGCCGTCGCGGATGAACAGGTCGCCGCGTGCGTCGCGCGCGGCGGCGGGGTCAATGACGCGGGCGGAGGCGATCCAGATTGCAGGCATGGGGAAAGGGGGCGGGGCAGAGGTCAGGAACGGGCCGCCTCGACGGTCTCCGGCCGACCCCCCGCGCAGAGGTGGAGCACGGCCATGCGCACCGCGATGCCATTGGTCACCTGTTCGAGGATCACGCTGCGCGCGCCGTCGGCTAGCTCGCTGTCGATCTCGACGCCGCGGTTGATCGGACCGGGGTGCATGATGATGGCCTTGGGACTGAGCCACGAAGCGCGGGCGCGGTTGAGGCCGAACATCCCCGTGTATTCGCCAAGCGAGGGAAACATCGTGGTCGTCTGCCGCTCATGCTGGATGCGGAGCAGCATCACGACCTCGGCGTCGGCGAGCGCGCCGCGCAGATCGTGTGAGACGGTCACGCCGAGCGTCGTGAGCCATGGCGGCACGAGCGTTGCCGGGCCGACTACCGTGACCGCCGCGCCGAGCTTGTTCAGCGCATGGATGTTCGAGCGCGCGACTCGGCTGAAGAGGATGTCGCCAAGGATGACGACCTTGCGGCCGTTCAGCGAGCCGAGGTGCTCCTGCATGGTGAAGGTGTCGAGCAGGCCCTGTGTAGGATGCTCGTGCGCGCCGTCGCCGGCGTTGATAATAGGGATATCGAGGATCCGTGATAGGTATAACGGCGACCCGGCGGCGGCGTGGCGCAGCACGATCATGTCGGCGCCGAGCGCCCGGATGTTTTCCGCCGTGTCGCGGAGCGTTTCCCCCTTGGTCGTGCTGCTGCTGGCGGCATCGAATGAGATCACGTCGGCCCGCAGGCGCTTGGCGGCCATTTCGAAGGCGAGTCGGGTGCGCGTGCTCGGCTCGAGGAAGAGGTTGACCACGGTCTTGCCCACCAGGGCGGAAACGCGCCGCCCCTCGCGCCGGAGGTCCTGCTTGAACGCGGCGGCGGTCGCGTGAATGAGCCGGATTTCATCAAGCGAGAGCTCCTCCAGGGTGAGCAGATGGCGGCGGTTCCAAGGCATCGGCGCAACTTGTGTCGCCACCAGAGCGGGGGGTAAAGAGGGAAATGGCGCGGTCGCAGGCAGACTTTGCCAAACTGTCAATCCATGCGACGGCTGGCCCCGCACTGTTAACACCGCGCTCTCGCTCCACCCATACACCGGGGAGGTCCTCGCCGCACGGCTACGCTGACCAGCCCGCCGCGCAGCGCGTCCGGGCCTGGAGCCGTTTTCTCCACACCTAGGATGCGCTCGGCTGGCCTGGACAGGTTGTGGCCGGCCTCGCCTGCCTCGGCGGCTGTTTCCTGGTCTGCACCGGCTTTGCGCTCTCTTGGCGGCGTTTCTTCTCCCGCCGTCCAGCTACGCCTCAATAAGCTGGCAGGGAATAATTCACCACTCCGTCCACCTGCTCCCGACCGACGATGCCACCGCCATTTTTCATCTGCCGGCTTGTGGGTCCCGTCTGTTCCGGTGGCCGCACGGCGGTCGCGCCCGACGGCCCCGCCGCTTGATTTTGGCCGTTCCCGCTGACACGCTCCTCCCTCATCCAGGCCTTTCCTTTTTTCCAATGATCACCTCTCCCTCCCTTGCCTTTCTCATGGGCCACTCGCCGATGGAGCTCTTCGAACGCGGTGGTGTCATGATGTGGCCCATCCTGTTCGTCTCGTTTGTCGCACTCACGGTTGTCGTCGAGCGCGCGATTTTTCTGCTACGTGAAAAATCCAGCCGTGATCCCGACCTGGTTGAAAAGATGCTCGATTACGCCGGCCGCAACGACACCGCCGCCGCCGTGCGCCTCGGTGAGTCGAGCCAGGATCTCGTCGCCCGTGTCCTCACCTACGCGCTCACGCACCGCGAGCATTCGCTCTCCGCCGCGCTGCTGCGCGCCGCCAACCGCGAGCTCACCCGCTTCCATCAGGGCCTCGCCGTGCTCGACACCTGCATCACCGCCGCCCCGCTGCTGGGCCTGCTCGGCACCGTCACCGGCATGATGAACACCTTCGGCGCACTGGGCGCCGGCGGTGACATCGCAGCGAACGCCGGCCAGATCACCGGCGGTGTCGGCGAAGCGCTGATCGCCACCATGTGCGGCCTCGCGATTGCGATCCTCTGCCTCTTCCCTTATAATGTCCTGAACAGCCGCATTGAGGAGGTCCGCCATGATCTCGCCGACGCGGCCAGCGCCCTAGAGCTCATCGCCAGGAAAACTGTCGCGCCTTGAGCGGCGCCCCCGCCTCCGCCCCTCAGGCCAACTCTCCGCCTCCCATGCCAGCCCTTCCGGACAATTTCTCCGCCACGGCCGCCGCCCTTTCCTCCGCCGGCCCCCGCCGCCGTGCGCGGATCGAGATCATCCCGCTCATTGATGTCATTTTCTTTCTGCTCGCCACCTTTGTCCTCTTTACGCTCTCGCTGAACAAGTCGGGCGGTCTCAATGTCGCCCTCCCCCCCGCCGCTTCCGGCGAGCCGCGCAACCCCGCCGGTGCCGCCACCATCACCATCACCGCCGGGAACACGCTCGCGTGGAACAAGGAGCCCGTCACGCTTGAGCAGTTCATCGCCCACCTGCAGGCCTACAAAAAAACCGCCGCTGATCCGCGCCTCATCATCAACGGCGATGCGGGCGCCCTTTCTTCGTCGGCCCGCTATGTGGTGGACGAAGTCCGCCGGGCCGGCTTCGCCAAAATCCTCATCGAGACGCGTGTCTCCACGGCTGCACCGTGAGGTCCGGCCATCGCTGATCGCCGGTCCGACCATAAACCACGCTGCTCTTCCCGCCCCATGTACGCCCGCCAGGAAAATTTCTCCGCCACTGCCGCCCCCCCCCGCCGCCGTGCGCGCATCGAGATCATTCCGCTCATTGACGTCATATTCTTTCTCCTCGCCACCTTCGTCCTTTTCACCCTCTCCCTCAACCGCCTCCAATCCGTACCCGTCGAACTGCCGCAGGCCAGGCTGAACGCACACCCTGACCCCGGCGACCAGACCGTCGTGCTCCAGATTTCCGGGGCGGGCACCGCCTACTGGAACCGCGAGCTCATCACGCTCGCCGACCTCCCGGGACGCCTTCTCGGCTACAAGGCCGCCACGCCCGCCCCGCGCATTCTCGTCGCCGATGATTCCGCCGCCCGCTGGGGCGACACTGTGCGTGCCCTCGACGAAATCCGCCGCGCCCATATCCCTGTCTCCCTCGAAACCATCCTCCGCCCCTCCGGACAGTAGATTGTCATGCGCCGCGACCTCCTCATCGCCCTCTTCGTTTCCGTGCTCGTGCATGGCTGGCTGGCCTTGGGCTTCAACACGAAGCCGCCTCCGCTCATCCCGGACGCCCCGCCGCCGCCCACCATCGAGATCAGCCTGCCACCGCCTGAAGCCGAAGACGTCCCCCTCGCCGATTCCTCGGACCAGCCTCCCGCCGATCCCGCCCCCGCCCCGCCGATGCAGGCGGATCTCCCTTCGGTCAATCTCGACACCCCCTTCGTTCAGCCCATCCAGCCGTTCCCGCCGCCCACCCTCGGGCGGCCGGTCGGACTCATCACCATCCCGTCTTCCGGCGGCACGGGTTCCGGCCTCGGCTCCGGGCTCGGCGCGATTTTCGACCTCGCCAGCCTCGACCAAAGGCCATCCACCCGTTACGACGCGGTTCCTCATTATCCCGATGCGATGAAAAGCGCCGGCATCTCCGGCGAGGTCGAGGTCGGTTTCATCATTGATACCGAGGGCGCTCCGCACGACGCCTATGTCATCCGCTCCAGTCAGCGCGAGTTTGAGTCCGCCGCGCTCAACGCCGTGTCCCTCTCCAAGTTCGTCCCGGGAAAAAAAGGCGGCCGCGTCGTCAACACCCGAGTCCGCCGCATCATCGTGTTCAGCCTCGACGCCAACTGACCATGACCGCCACTCCCCGCCTTCCGCTCGTCCTCGCCGCGCTCCTTCTGTGCGCGGCCGGCCCCAGCGCGCGCTCCGCCACCACCATCACCGACCCGCCGCCACGGGAAATCTCCGAGAAAACCTCCGCGCACCTCGGCGAGCTCCGTGACCTCACCGACGCCAAAAATTACCCCGCCGCCCTCGCGTTGACTGACCGCCTGCTCGTGGACGCCGCTCCCGACAGCTACGACACCTTCGTGCTTTCACAGGTGAAGGCGCAGGTTCACCTCGCGCAGGACCGCTACGCCGAGGCGCTCCCGCCCCTCGAAGCCTCGCTCCGCCTCGCCGATTCCCATCCCTTCCTCGACGCCCGCCCGAAGCTCGACCTAGTCTATCTCCTCGCACAGGTCGCCGCCCAGCTCGCCGCCGACGAAAAATCTCCCGACGCCCAGCGCGCCCGCCTCGCCCGCGCCGCCGGCTTCATCCGACGCTGGCTCGCCGAGACACCCACCCCCACACCGGACGCCCAGCTCTTTGCCGCCAGCGTCCTCTTCAATCTCGCGCAAACCTCGCTGCCCGGCCCGGGCGATCAGGCCCAATATTACTCCGCCGCCCTCGCCGAGGCCGAGCGAGGCCTCCTCCTTGGCGTCCACCCCCGCGAGCGGTTCTATGTTCTCATCTTCGCCTGCCATCAGCAGCTCGGCGACCTTGCCCACGCCGCCGATGTGCTCGAGCTCCTAGTCCAGCAACACCCGACCAACGACTCGTACTGGCAACAGCTCGTCACCACCTGCCTCAGTCTGGCCACCGCCAGAAAGGACGCCGACCCCGCGCGCCCGCGCCTGGCCGCCAGCAACACTGTGCGCCACGCCCAGCTCCGTGCCCTCCTCGCCCTCGAAGGCGCACAGGCGCAGGGCCTTCTCACCACTCCCGCCGACATGTTCAACCTAGCCGGCCTCCACTACAATCTCGGCCAGTTCGACCGCGTCATTACCCTCCTCGAACCCGGTCTCGCCAATGGCTCGCTCGCCGCCGATCGCCGCAACTGGGAGCTGTTTGTCCACGCCGGCCAGCAAGCGCACCAGCCTGCCCGCGCCATCGCCGGCCTTGAAAAGGCCGCCGCACGTTTTCCGGCCGACGGTCCCCTTGCCTACGCCCTCGCCCAGCTCTGCTACGCCGAGCACCAGCCCGAAGCCGCCCGCGCCCACGCCCAATCAGCCCTCGCACGGGGCGGCCTCGACCGTCCCATGTCAACGCTCCTCTTCATCGCCACCGTGAGCTACGAACTTCGCGACCCAGCCGTCGCTACCCGGGCCCTCGACCAGGCGGCGCAGCTCTCGCCCACCCCCGCCGAGGCCGACGACCTTGCCCGCCTCCGCCACGCCCTCGCCACCATGGAAGGAAAGGCCACGCCGTGAACCCGCCATCGCTAGGCCCTTCGTTCCCTTTCCCTCCCGCCCTTGGAACTTTGAAATTCCGGCCTGCCGGCCATGGCTGAAAAATCGCATGAAGATTTATTTTTTTGTCCCCCTGTGCGCACTCGCCGCCTTCACCGGCTACGAATGGCGGGCTTCCACCGAATTCCGCCGCGAAGCCGCCGCCCGACAGGCCACGCTCGATGCCGCGCTCGCCGCCCGGCTCAAGTCCGAGCACACCGCCCAGGAGCAGGCCCTCGCCGCCGCGCTCGCCGAGCAGGAAAAGCTAAAGCTAGACCGCGCCGCCAAGACCGCCCGCGACCGCGCCGCTCAGGAGGCCCGGCAGGCCACGCTCGACGCCCTCGCCGCCACACGCCAGCGCTCGGCCGACCACGCCCGTCAGCTCGATCGCCTCCAGCAGGACTTGGCCGCAGAAAAAAAATCGCTCGCCGAGCTCGAGTCCGCGAAAACCGCCGCCCTCTCCGAACAAACCTTCCTCCGCGACCTTGCCGTCCAAGCCGACGCCAACCTCAGGTCGCTCAACGCCCTCCTCGAAAAAATCGCCGCCGCCGAATCGGCCCGCGCCACCGCACCCAGCCGTGTCCCGCCCCCCTGACGGATTGTCATACCGGCTCATTTTCATCCTCCGACTTTACGCCTCCCGGCCCTTGCTTGCCCGCGTTTCATTTCTCCGATCCTCCATGAACCGTTTCTACATCACCATTCCCGCCATCCTCGTGCTCTTGTTCGGCGGCGTCTATTATCGGCACGCTGCAGCCGGCCGCGCCGTCTTGGAAGCCAGCCGCGCCGCCGGCATCTTGGCGCAAAAAAGGGCCGACGAGGCCAGGCATGCCCTCGACCTTCAGGCGCAGGCCGACGCCGCCCAACGCCTCGCCACCCAGCGGACCGACGAACAAAAAAAAGAGGACGATCGCCGCGCCAGGTGGGAGGCCGACACTGTCCGCCTCGTCGCCGACCAATCCGCCGCCGAGGCCAAAGCCGCCGCACTGGCCGCCGACACCGCCCGCGTGCAACAAGAACTCACCACCCTCCGCGCCGCCAAGGACCGGCTCAATGCCGAGACCTTTGCCTTGGAGAAATCCGTTGAGTCCGCACTCATTGCCAAGCGCACCGCCGAGATGGAAATCCAGCGACTTACCGCCGTCCTCGCCCGCCAGGCGGCCACCCTCACCCCTCACTGAACTTTGACGCAAGTTTCGCCGTCCCGAAGCTGCCCCGCGCGGGGTCAAAGCGCCCCTTTGGCCACGTCCCATTTTCCAGCCGCCGCCAAACGTGGCTGGCCTCTCGGCGGCTGACCGGTCCGTCAGCTTTGCACACCCTCCCTTGCGACTGGCATTGACGCTGCTTATGGGAAGCGCACGCTTCCGTCATAAGTCCTATGTCCCTCATTCCCAAACTCGTCGCCAAGCTCCAGCGCCACCCGAAACGCATCGTTTTCCCCGAGGGCGGCGACCCGCGTATCCTGCAGGCCGCCCGCCAGTGGGTTACCCACAAACTGGGCGTGCCCTTCCTGCTGGGCAACCGCGCGGCGATCAAAGCCGCCGCCGCCAAGCTCGATCTCAAGCTCGACGGCATCCGCATCATCGAGCCGGAGCATAGCGAGGAGCTCGATGGTTTCGCCATCACACTGGAGCAGATGAGGCGGGGCAAGGGGCTCAGGCTGACGGAGGCGCGAACCGCCATGCGCGACACTAACTATTTCGCCACGATGATGCTCTTCACCGGGCAGGCCGATGCGCTCGTATCCGGCGCCACCATGACCGCAGCAAGCGGCCTGCGTCCGCTGTTCCAGATCGTGCCGCGGCTCGAAAATGTCCGTACGGCGTCCTCTCTCATGGTGATTGATTTCGACGAGAAAACGGTTGGCAGCGACGGGACGCTGTTTTTCGCCGACTGCGGCGTCATTCCCGAGCCGACAATGGACCAGCTCTGCGACATCGCGCTCTCAACTGCGCTGATCGCCGGCCACCTCACGGGCGAAACGCCGCGCGTGGCGATGCTCAGCTATGCCTCGAAAAGCGTGTCCGACCATCCGCTGCTCGTGAAAGTCCGCACCGCCACCGATCTGGCCCGGGCCAAGGCGAAGGCCGCAATGCTCCCGCTGGAAATTGACGGCGAGCTGCAGGCCGACGCCGCGCTCGACCACGTGGTCGCCTCCGCCAAAGGCATCGCCAGTGCCGTCGCCGGCCACGCCAACGTCCTCGTCTTCCCCGACCTAAACAGCGCCAACATCGCCTACAAGCTCGTGCAGCACCTCGCCGGTGCCAACACCTTCGGCCAGATCATCACCGGCCTGACCAGGCCCGCCGCCGAGATCAGCCGCGGTGCGAGCGCGCACGATGTCTTCGGAGCGGCCGCCATCGTCGGCTGCCAGGCCATTGACCGCCGCCTCCTCTACCGCTCGGTCTGAGTACTTGCGCCAGCCCTCCCGCGGTTTTATTTTCCATGGCCGATCCGACGCCCCCCGCCAACCCCTTTCTCCAGCCCGCGCTACCGCTGCTCGCCGCGCCGACCAACAAGGTCACACGCCGCATCTTCGTCGCCGCCACGCGCATGAACGACGGCAAGACCACTACCTGCCTCGGCCTCTTCGCCGCGCTCCAGTCCCTCTACCCGCGCATTGGCTTCATCAAGCCCGTCGGCCAGCGCTTCATTGAGGTGCAAGGCCAGAACGTGGACGAGGATTCCCACCTGCTCGACACCGTCTTCAATGTCCGCGTCCCGATCGAGAGCATGAGCCCAGTCACGGTGGACGGCACCTTTACACGCCGCTACCTGAAAAATCCCGGCCCGACCCTCGCCCTGCTCAAGGACAAAATCTGCCGGGCCTTTGACCGCGTCTCGTGGGAAAAGGATTTCACCCTCATCGAAGGCACCGGCCACGCCGGCGTCGGCAGCGTGTTCGACCTCTCCAACGCCAGCGTCGCGTGCTTGCTCGGCGCCAAGGTTATTCTCGTCAGCCCCGGCGGCATCGGCCGGCCCATTGACGAAATTGCGCTCAACAAGGCGCTCTTCGACCAGGCCGGCGTCGAGATCATCGGCGCCATCCTCAACAAGGTTGATTCCGACAAAATCCCGCTCATCGCGGAATACGCCGGCCTCGGCCTCAGGCGCCTCGGCGTGCCGCTGCTAGGCGTGCTCCCTGTGCAGCCCGTGCTCTCCGCGCCCAACCTCGTGCAGGTAGCCGAGGAGATTGGCGGCCAGTGGCTCAACGGCCGCAAAGCCGGTGCCAAGCAGCGCGTCTCGCGCGTCGTCGTCGGCGCGATGGCCGCCAACGGCATCGTGGACTATCTCCAGCCCGGCACGCTTATCATCACCCCCGGCGACCGCGACGACATCATCCTCGCCGCCACGGCGACCGCGCGCCTTGCCGGCGGCAGCGCTATCGCCGGCCTCGTCCTCACCAACAACGCCCCGCCCCACCCCAAGATTGCCGAACTCCTCGCGCAGACCGACATCCCCATCATCGCCGCCAAGGATGAAAGCTACACCATTGCCTCGAAAATCTTCGGTATGACCGTGAAAACCCAGCCGCAGGACACTGACAAAATCCACGTCATCAAAAAACTTATCACCGACCATGTGGACCTCAAGGCGCTACTGGCCCGCGTGTGAAAAATCATGACGCAGCCCGACGAACATGCAAGCAAGCCTGCCTTGTTTGAGCTTCGGTAGGCAGCATATCGGGCCGCGCTGTCCGAAAATACGCAAGCATTCCGCGACAGGGTGGACACTTTGATGCGTCGTAACATCATCGCATTTTCGGGTATCCCACGACCCAGCATCACCAAAAGGATCGCGCGTGCCCACGACGACCATTTGCCCCTAATACCCGCGCTTCTGGCTGAAATTGGCCAATTGGACACCGAGCTGGTGTGGGCCGACGTGCGTAAGGAGGACCTGGTTAAATTCTCCGAGTATTTCAATTTTTCCGATGCCGAGGAATGGCGGTTTTACCTTCCGGCCTTTATCTCGTTTGAGCTGCGGCACTACCCCTCTGGTTCCGGTTATCCCGCGCTGGAGCGGGCCTTGGAAAATCCTGCGGGACGGCTGGCTCTGCTCAGCCCTGATCAGCAATGGTGTGTCGGTGAGCATGTTGCCCTGATGAGAAAACCCCGTAGAATCGCGGCGTGGCTTCAAGCAGATTTTTTCGTTCGAGACGCCTTGTCTTCGCGCAAGAGCAGTCAGGCTTTGATGTCACAAGACGCGTCCGGCCACTCGGACGACGGGCACAATTTGCGATAAAAAGTCACTTCATCTTAAGATCAGCCCCTAGGTTACTGCTCACAGCCTTGTCCAGCGCGTCCAAGGCGGCCTTGGACGCCTGTTCCAGTTCTCGGCCGTCGGCAATGTCACGGAGCAGGTCGGCCTGCGCCGCCGTGAACGCCTTGGCGTCACCCGCCCTCGCCGCATCGTAGGCGCGGCCGAGGGACATGGTGGCATTGCGGTAGAAGGGATGCAGCCGGCCCGTCGCCAGCCCGGCCCGGAGCTGAGCGAGCCGCTGGCGCAGTTCGTCGGCGACCCAGGGCGCCGTGCGCGCGGAAAAAATCTCCTCGAGGTCCAGCGTGACCTCGTTTTCGCCGCGCCGGGCCGGCCAGCGCACGCGCTCGGCCAACCAGACGCGCGACTCGGCGGCGGTCTCGATCGCCTGCGCGGCCTGCCGGTTTTGCGCGTAAAAGCCCACCTGCCACCACAGCTCGCGTGCTCCGTCGTCCTTGAAATAATCCGCGTAAAGCCTCGTTAAGGCCGCCGCTGTGTCCTCGCCCCCCAGCACCGCCCGCAGCAGTTGCGGCCACCGCCGGGCCGCGTCCCCCGAATCGGCCTGCAAGTGACCCAGCAGCCAAAGCAGCGCGAGCTGCTGCGCGCGGTCCGGCGGCGTGCCGCGCACCCGGCCGAGCAACGTCGCGAGCGGCGGCGCGGCCTGGCCCGCGGCCTCGTCCTGCCACGCATCCAGCACAGCGGGCCGCTCGCGCGTGATGCTCCAGACCACACATGCGTCCTCCAGCCACGCCGGCACCTTCAGCCCTGGCGCTGTCGCGCCATGCAGCGCAAAGGCCCGCTGCACCAGCAGCGCCTGCACCAGCGCACGGCGCAAGGTTTCCGAACCGGCCGGCTCCGCCGTCCAGCGAAAGGCCAGGCTCACGCGCCCGCCGGCCTCGGGCGTGACGCGGAACACGCCCGGCCCGGCCCATTTCTCGGGCAGCACCAGATGCACTTCCACGGGCGTCGCGAAGCCTCCGGCGGGCAGGCTCAGTGGTGTGGCGAGCGTCTGCCAGACTTCCGCCGCCATCGCCAGCCCGGCGCGCGAGGCGTCGGCGTCCAACGTCATCACTTGAAACTGCCCCGTGCGTGTGAGGGAAACAATCGGCGTCGGCAGCAGGGGGATGGGAGCATCGTCCGTCGCTTCGGTGGCAACGGCAGGCGGGTTCTCCGTCGCCGGCAGGGTAGCGGCCAGCCCGGCGGCCAACGCCAGCGCCGCCAGCCCGCAGGCGTGTCTCACCGGTCGGTGCATCACGGCGGGGATAGCCGGAGGGCGTCGCCCTCGATGGTGATGGAGCCGAGCTTCTGCCACGCGGTCTTAAGGTCTTCGGGCATGCCTTTTTGCGCGGCGAGCATTTTATTGAGCAGCCAGGCGGGCAGACCGGGGATTTTGTGTGCTGGCAGCGAACCGATGTAAAACTCGGTGGGTTGGAAAACCAAGCCGTCGGCACCCTTCGCAAAGCCGCCGCGCATCTGCACCAGCGGCGCGATCTCCAGGCCGGCGTAATTGACGCTGCCGGCCGTCGCCGCCTGCAGCACGCCGTCGCGCACGCGAAAATTGATCACGCCAGGCGCGAGCTGCGCTGCCGTGAACGCGGGGACGGCGGGCTTGGGCTCCTTGGCCTTTTCGGCGGGCGCGGCGGATTTGGCCGGCGCGGCGGGGGCCGGAGGTGCGGCGGGTTTGGGTGGTGGCACGAGCGTGGCGATCAGGGTGTTCAGCTCACCCTCGCTGAAGGTGATCCCGCCAGGAGTTCCGCTGACGAACGCCTGCTGTTTCGTGCGCCAGTCCGCGCCGCCGGCGTTCGTCCCCTCGACAAACTGGACGCTGCGGTAGAGCAAGGAGGCCATGGCCGGCTGCGCCGACGCCAGCTCTTTCTCCGTCTTCTTTTCGACCGGCTTGAACACGAGGTGCGCCGCGCCCAGCACCACGCCGAGCAAGAGGCTGAGCACGACGCTGAAAATGATTTCCACCAGGCCGGGGCCTCGGAGTTCGCGAGCGAGTTTTTCTGAGGAAGTTGCCATGACGGGGAGAGGTTGAGGCTGGCGCGCGGGGGCGACACCGGGCCGCTCGCGAGCATGGGCGGCCGGCGGTGCTTGGCGAGCTTTGTTTGCGGCCGCCTTGCCGGGCCAAAGGCCACCGGGCCACCGGTCAAAACGGGTCACATTGTCTGTCCCCGCAAGCCGCCCGCAGCCTCAGAATCGCATGCTCATCGCGCTGCCCTCGAACCCGACCATGGACCGTGAGGAAATGAAAAGCCGGTCCTCCGTCAGACCACGGCGCACGTGCTCACGCGCCTGTGCCTCCGCCACCGGAGCCAGCCGACCGGCTCCGTCCGATGGGCGAGACATCGCCACCAGCTGATACAACGCCGGTGAGGTGAAGCCGGGGCTCTTAACTGGGAAACCGTGCTCCGCCGTCAAGCCGGCCTGGGATAGCGTGAACTCGGGCAACGGAGCCGCGGCCGCAAAGCCGTCAACCTCGGACAACGGAGCGGGAGCCGCCATCGCCAGCGTCTCGTCGGCCCGGCCGCTTTCTCCGCTCCACGGAGTCGTGATCGTCAAACGGGCAGGCCCGCTCTCCGCCAGCGCCACATTGTCTGGCGTTGGCTCCGCTACGACGGACTGCGGCGCAGGCGTGAAGGCAGCGAAGTCCATCGCCGGTTGGGACGCAGGCTCGGCAACCACAACCGCCTCCGTCTGGTCCAAGCGAGCCAAGGCAGCCGCCGGCACGGCCGGAGCATTGGCCGTGGTCCGCGCCACGACGGCGGCGGGCTTGCTCACCAGCGCGGGGACCACCTGGCCGTTGCCATTGAAATTCAGTGCCGTCAGTACCAGCGCGGCCGTTGCGCCGAGGGGCACCACCACCCGCACCATGGCGGCACGGACTCGCGCCCATGACACGCTCCACCACGCCGGCCGGCCAACGAGTGCGGCGAGCTGCTTGGCACGTAGCTCGCGCTCAAAACCTGCCCAGAAATCAACCGACGGCCGCTCTGCGCGCTTGAGGCGTAGCAGCTCGTCGAGGGTGACTTTTTGACGGCGGAGATCGGACATGGTCAAGAACGCAAATAGGCTTGCAACTCGGCTTGTAGCAGTTGTTTCGCGTAGTGGACACGCGACCGCACGGTACCCGCCGTGCAGCGCATGATGCGGGCGATTTCCTGGTGGCTGAGGCCTTCAATCTCAAAAAGGGTGATCACAGTGCGATGGTTGATAGACAGCTTTTGGAGCGCTTCGTTCAATTTTTCCTGCAATTCCCTCGCAAAAATCTCCCTATCCGCGCCGGTGGCGTCCGTCAGCCGTGCGATCAGCCCGGCCGTCGAGCCGTCCTCCTGGAGTTTTTCGAGGCTGAAAAATGTCGTCTGCCGCTGCCGGCGCAGGTGCGTGAGCGTGGTGTTAACCGCGATGCGGTACAGCCAGGTAAAAAATGACGACTGCCCCTCAAACCGCCGGATGGACTGAAACGCCTTGATGAACACGTCCTGCGCGAGGTCGGCGGCATCCTCCCGGTTGGAAGTCATCTGGTAGATGAGGCCCACGATCCGTTCCCGGTACCGGAGGATGAGTTCGTCAAACGCCGCCACCTCGCCGGCCTGCACGCGGGCGACGACCGACTGGTCTGCGTCGGCCTCCAGCCGGCGCTCGGGCGAGAGCACAAGCGGCTTGGCAAAGAGTTTGGCAACGGCGTTCATGGCTGAACGGAGACAAGGCTGCGCAAATCGCGGCGGCGGGCAAACCCAAACTTGGCGGCTTCCTCAGCCCCGGGGACCCCGCAGCCCGGCGACCTGCCCGCGCAGGACCCCGGCCAGCTCGCCAAGCAGCGGGGCCGGCGACAGCGCGGCGTGCGGCGCGAGGGTGGCCTCGGCGGCGGTGAGCGTTTTCTGCACGTCGGCGGCCACGACGGCGAACACCTCCAGCTCTTGCATCTGTCGCAGGCGTGCCGGCGGGTCGGGCGTGCGGCGGCCCGCGATCTCGTCGAGTAGCCCGGCACGTTCGGCTGCCGGGAGCCGGTCGCGCAGCACAAGGAGCGGCAAGGTTAGCTTTCCGCTGCGCAGGTCGGTGCCGAGGGTCTTCCCGATGCGCATCTCATCGCCAAAAAAGTCCGCCAAGTCGTCGTAAATCTGGTAGGCGTTGCCCAGTTGCCGGCCAAACTCCGCCGCCGCCATCGCAAACTCCTCACTAAACCCACCCAGCCGTGCGCCCAGCTGGCATGACACGCGGAACAGCTCCGCGGTCTTCAGTTCGATTACCCGGTCGTAATCGGCGCGGGTCACGTCGGTCGCGCGGCGGCGCAGCGTCTGCATGATCTCACCGGCGCAGACCTTGCGGGTCGAGTCCGACACCGCGAGGCAGACCTCCGTGGTCGGAAACCCGGCGGCGAGATTGAGCGCGTGCGCGAAGAGCGCGTCGCCCAGCAGCACCGCCGCCTCCGGGCCGTGGCGGCGCGAGGCCGTGTCCCGGCCCCGGCGCAGGTCGGCAGCGTCCATGATGTCGTCGTGCACCAGCGTGGCGAGATGCACCAGCTCGACAATGGCCGCCGCGCGCACGAGCGCCGGCGAGACCCGGCCGCCGCTCCAGCCGCTCAAAAACACCAGCGCCGGCCTGATGCGCTTGCCCGAGGTGTCCAGGCAATAGTCTGCGAGGCTCCGGATCTCCGGTTCGAACGCCGCGAGCTGCCCGCGCAGGAAAACATCCAGCTCTGCCATGTGCGGACGCAGCCGGTCAAACACCGGGCCAAGGCCGGCGAGAGCGGGCGCAACGGGCGGGTTGGCGACAGACATGGCGGCGGAACTGACAGACATAAGACGGCAACGCTGCGGGATTTTGCCGCGAATGACCAGCGGGATTACGCGATCAAAGCACGGCAGCAGCTAGGCCTGGTTGCGCCGCCACCCCCCTGCGCCGATAGCGCGCAAACCTTGGCTGGCAGAACCCAGCTTGGGCGGGGCGCTCGGACTGCCCCGGGAAGCTCAAGCCCGAACTTGCTCGCCAAACCCACCGCCAGACCACCCAGTTATCGGCAATTAACATTCAGAAGGGATTTTAAGAATATCCCAAACCTCCCTCCTCTAGCAGATTGCGTTCCTATATTCCGGGACTTGGATCTCCTTTTCGTGTCCATCGCTGAAATCCGTGGTCATACCGGATCGGATT
The DNA here is from genome assembly GCA_947475065.1 of Opitutia bacterium. GTDB lineage: Bacteria > Verrucomicrobiota > Verrucomicrobiia > Opitutales > Opitutaceae > CAIYUN01. The sequence continues at coordinate 81,350 of CANJLB010000006.1, forward strand.
TTGCATCACTGCCACGTTTTGCGGCGATCCTTCCCATCGCATCTTTCTGCCGTCGGCTTGCGATTTCCACCCGTTGACACGCCGCATGCGGGGCTTCTAATCTGGCGGCTGCATGGATAAACCCGTCTACACGCTGGAATTCGAAAAGCCCTTGCGCGAGCTGGATGCGCAGCTCGACCAGTTGCGGCAGGAAACGCTTGAGTCTGGCGCGCCACCTTCGCCGGAAACCGCCGCCAAGCTCGCCTCACTCGAACGCCGCAAGGAGTCCGCCCAGCGCGAGATTTACGGCCACCTTACCGCCTGGCAGCGCGTGCAGATCGCGCGTCATCCCAAGCGCCCCTATGCGCTCGATTACGTCAGTCTCATCTGCGAGGGCTTTCAGGAGCTGCACGGCGACCGGCAGTTTGGCGACGACCGCGCGCTGGTCGGCGGCACGGCGTATTTCAACGGTGACGCCGTCATGGTCGTCGCCCAGCACAAGGGCCGTGAGACCAAGGAAAAAATTGCGCGCAATTTCGGCATGCCGCAGCCCGAGGGGTATCGCAAGGCGCTCCGCCTCTTCCGGCTCGCCGAAAAATTTGGCCTGCCCGTGCTCACGTTCATTGACACGCCCGGCGCTTATCCGGGCATCGAGTCCGAATCGCGGCACGTCTCCGAGGCCATCGCGACCAACCTCCGCGAGATGGCCGGGCTGCGCGTGCCGACCATCTCGGTCATCGTCGGCGAAGGCGGCTCAGGTGGAGCGCTCGGCATCGGGGTGACCGACCGGGTGCTGATTTTTGAGAACAGCTACTACTCGGTCATTTCGCCCGAAGGCTGCGCAGCGATCCTGTGGAAGGACGCCGCCGCCGCGCCCAAGGCCGCCGAGGCGCTCAAGCTCACCGCCGGCGAACTGGAGAAACTCGGGGTGGTGGACGAGGTCATCTCCGAGCCGCAAGGCGGCGCGCACCACGACCCTGTGCAGACCGCCGCCACCTTGCGGTACGCGCTGCAAAAGCACCTCAATGACCTACGCCCGCTGGCCGTGAGCCAGCTTCTCGATGCGCGCTACGAACGTTACCGCCGTCTCGGGGTCTATGAGGAGACGGCGGCCGGCTTGGCCTGAGCTGGGAGGAAAAATGTGCCGAAAGGCATTTTCCCGTTCCCGCGTAAATCACGCCGGGGCTGCCATGGTCGCATCGCAATGCTATGGCCCGCCTGCGATGTCAGAAGTCTGCCGGGGCAAATCTCCGGCGGCGGAGAGAACTTTTCCCCATTGCTCCGCTTCGCCGGACCACCCATGGGCGCGGAGCTGTGCCGCGGTTTCGGCGGGCGTGGGCTCGGTGACCGCATGCTTTTCGTCACCGGACAAATGGGGCAGGACGGCACGGGTGAGCGTCCAGCAGGCCCAGGCGCGGGCGCGGCGGGCTTCGGCCCTCGGACCGGCGAGGCGGCCAGCGTAATGCTGGAAATGCACCCGTGGGTTGCCGACGAGCCCGGTGGAGGTGGCGTGGCGCAACAGCCACACGAGCGCGGCATAGGGTGGCGGCCACTCGCACAGCACCGGTTCGTCGCCGCTCAGCTCGGCCCCGAGCGCGCGGTCGAGGCAGAGGATGGCGCGGGCGGCAAGGCCGCGTTGCCAAAGGGCGTGAGCGTATTCGAGACAGTCGTGATAAAACTCCGCGCCCCGCACGTCCTCGCGATGGACATGGAGCGTGCGCCAGTCCAGCCCGGCGCGGGGCGGTGGGAGGTGTGGGCAGGGCGGGACGGGAGCAGGGAGCAAGGGAAGAGCATAAGGGAGTGAAAGGGTGCGGTGCAAGCACGCGAGTCTGCGCTTGGCGAGCGGCGAGGATTGCGCGACAACGTCGGCACCGTGCCACCGCCCGACGAACCAACCTCCGTCCCGCCCCCAGCCGCCACCGACGCGCCGGACGAAAGCGTCCTGGCGCACGAGGTCGGCGGCTGGCGGCGGCTCGTCCTCTGGCCGCTGGCGCTGCTCTTGCGGGTGTGGGGTGCGACCCTGCGTTTTGAGCTGACGGCAACTGCGCGGGCCAATCTGGAGCGGGACCAGCGCGGGCCGGTGGCGTTTGTGCTGTGGCACAACCGGCTGTTCCTGGCCACGGAGCTTTTCCGGCGTTTCCGGCGGCGGCCGGTGTGCGCGCTGGTGAGCACGAGCCGCGACGGGGCATGGCTGACGGCATTTTTCGGGCTGGCGGGGCTGCGTGCGGTGCGCGGATCTAGCAGCCGGGGCGGTCGCGGGGCGGCGCACGGGCTCGTCGCCGCGTTGCGGGCGGGCCACGATGTGGGCATCACGCCCGACGGGCCGCGCGGGCCACGGTATGAATCGAAGCCGGGCACCGTCACGGTCGCACGGCGGTCGGGGGCGGACGTACTGCTGATCGGCGCACGATTTGGGCCGGCCTGGCGGCTGCGAAGCTGGGACGGATTTTATGTGCCCCAACCGTTTTCAATGGTGCGAATCGAGTGCGAGCGGATGACGGCGGCCGAACTGGCGGGTGATACCGCAGTGGCCGCACTGACCACGCGATTGCGGGCGATCAGCCCTGACGCCGGCGCTAGAACATCAGGGCCTGCAGCCGTGGTCTAGCCGGGGGCGTCCGCCTGTCAAAATGTCGGGACGACCACGAGCTTGCCCCCGGGAGCGACGACGTAGTCGGGGCCGGAAGACCAAGTCAGGTCGTTGACCAGAAATTTGAACACCACCGACTTAGTGTTCTCCGGCAACGTGAGGGTCCATTCGTCGTCGGCCACGCATTCCAAGGGCACGCCCTGATGCCAGCTCAGGCCCGGGCCGTCGCCGCGCAGGTGGAGGGCGTTGCCGAAGCCGATGTCAATGTGCGCGGTGATGATGGTAGGTCCGGGCTTGGCGGCGGCTTTGCTTTTGGCCGCTGGTTTGGCCAGGGAAGGTTTGGTCGCAGGCAAAGCCGGCATCTTTTTGACGGGCGCGGCCTTCGGTACCGGCTTGGCGACGGTTTTCTTTGCCGGTACGGAGGCGGCGGCTGGTTTGGACACAGGTTTTTTCATGGTGATCGTAATTTGCTTGGCAGCAGACGAGAAGCGAAGTTGCGTCCACCCTAGCAAGTCGGGGGCCAAACCGCCAGTCCCCATCGCGTGATTTTTTGGCAACGTTGTGTGGTTTGCAACGCGTTCCATGGCATCGCCGTAGAAATGGTGGACCAGATCGGGATCAAACCGACGACCTCGTCGTTGCGAACGACGCGCTCTATCAACTGAGCTACTGGCCCGGATGGGGCGCAAGGTATTGGGAAGTTTGCGCACGCAAGTCCAACCCAAACTTCAGGTCGTCCACGGCGGGTGCGACTGATCGGCCGGGCGGTGGTGCCAGCTCTTGACCGCTTGACAGGCACAGCGGTTGTCGTTTGCTGCCGGGCTCATGGCCAACAAAGCAGAAAAGTGGGGCACTAACATCGCCGGCAAGTTCTACGTTGATCAGCAATGCATCGACTGCGACCTCTGCCGCGAAACCGCGCCGGCGTTCTTCAAGCGCCACGACGAGGGCGGACACTCGTTCGTCTTCAACCAGCCGACTACCGACGACGACATAGCCCTCTGCATGGAAGCGCTGGAAGGCTGCCCGGTCGAGGCCATCGGCAACGATGGCGACACCTGAGCCACTGTCCGCACGGCGCTGGTTAATGGGATGCCGGAAGCTGATTAACTAAGGCTTGTCTCCGGTCCGGCGGCTGCCAGCATGGCCGTGCATGACCGGCGTGGCGGAAGAAACTTCTTTGCCCCCTGACCCTGTTGGCGACGACAGCGCGGGTTCCGCATGCATCCATGCCGCCGACCGGCGGCACGTCTGGCATCCGTTCACGCAGATGCAGGAATACCTCGGCCTGCCGCCGCTCGCCATCGCGTCCGGGCGCGGCGGCTGGCTGACCGACACGGAGGGCCGGACCTATCTCGACGGCAACGCCTCGGTCTGGACCAATGTTCACGGCCACAACGACCCCGAGCTCAACGCCGCGCTCCAGCGCCAGCTGGCGAGCATCGCACATTCGACGATGTTCGGCCTCACGCACGGGCCGGGCGCGGAGCTGGCGGCCAAGCTGGCCGAGCTCGCGCCGCCGGGGCTGGGCCGGGTGTTCTTCAGCGATAACGGCGCAGGTGCGGTCGAGATCGCGTTGAAAATGTCATTCCAATTCTGGCAGCTCACCGGCCGCGCGGAAAAGACCGGCGTCATCGGCCTCGCGGGCGGCTACCATGGCGACACGTTCGGGGCGATGGGCGCGGGCGACAGTGGTTTTTTTCACGAGCGCTTCCGCCCGTGGTGTTTTCCGGCCCGACATTTCCTCGCCCCGCACTGTCGCGAGTGGGCTGGACGGGTGCGTGGCGCCGATGCCACCGCGAGCCTCGCCGCGCTGCGGGAGTTGCTCGCCGGGCACGCCGCCACGACCGCCTGCCTCATCCTCGAGCCGTCCGTGCAGGGCGCGGCCGGGATGCGGCTGCAGCCGCCGGGCTTTGTGCGTGCGGTCGCGGCGTTGTGCCGCGAATTCGAGGTGCATCTTATCCTCGACGAGGTGTTTGTCGCCTTTGGCCGTCTCGGTCCGATGCTGGTTTGCAAGGACGAGGGCGTGGCCCCCGATTTCCTCTGTCTGGCCAAAGGACTGACCGGCGGCTATCTCCCGCTCGCAGCAACGCTCGCTCACGAGGACATTTTTGCCGCTTTTATCGGCCCGTACGGGAGCCGCCGCGCGTTTTTCCACGGCCACACCTTCACCGGGAACCCGCTAGCCGCCGCCGTCGCGCTCGAAAACATCCGCAAGCTCCGTCCGCTCATCGCCGGCGGTGTGCTCCGCGACCGCATCGCGTGCTTTGGCCGGCTGCTCGGGGAAGTTTTCTCCGTGCATCCGCGCGTCCGTGAAATCCGCCAGCGCGGCTTAGCCGCTGCGCTCGACCTCGCGCCTGCACGCGATTCTGCCGATGAATTCCCCGTGGCGTCGCGCACCGGCCTGCAAGTATGTTTGCGCGCCCGTGCGCACGGCCTGCTGTTGCGACCTTTGGGCGACTCGATGCTACTGGTTCCGCCGCTCTGCCTTGACGAGCGCGAGCTGGGCGAACTCGTCCGCCGCACTGCGCTCGCCATTGATGACGTGCTGCCCGCCTGATTTTCCCCATGTCCACCTCCCTCCTGCCCGCCCCGGCCCCCGACTGCGCCCTCCCCGCCATCCGCGTCATCTACGACCTGCCGCTGCCCGAGCTGATTTTCCGCGCGCAGCAGGTGCAGCGCGCGCACCATGACCCGGCCGCCGTGCAGCTCTGCACGCTCCAGTCCATCAAGACTGGCCGCTGCCCGGAAAACTGCGCCTATTGTCCGCAGTCTGCGCACCATGACACTGGTTTGGACGCCGGGCAGCTCATGGACTCCGGCGACATCGTCGCCAGCGCCCGGCGCGCCAAGGAGGGCGGCGCGGCGCGGTTCTGCATGGGCGCCGCATGGCGCGAGGTGCGCGACGGTGCGCAGTTCGACTCCGTGCTCGACGCCGTGCGGGGTGTGTCGGACCTCGGCCTCGAGGTCTGCTGCACGCTCGGGATGCTCACCGGCCCACAGGCCGTGCGCCTGAAGGAGGCCGGCTGCACCGTCTACAATCACAACCTCGACACCTCGCGTGAATTCTACCCTGAGATCATCACCACGCGAACCTACGACGACCGCCTGCAGACGCTCGCGCGCGTCCGCACCGCCGGCCTGCAGGTGTGCAGCGGCGGCATCCTCGGCATGGGTGAGAGTGTGGACGACCGTCTGAAAATGCTCGGCGAGCTTGCGGCGCTTGATCCACAACCCGACTCCGTGCCGATCAACGCCCTCGTGCCGGTCGCCGGCACGCCGCTCGACGGGGCGGCCCCCGTTGACCCGATCGAATTTGTGCGCGTCATCGCCACCGCGCGCATCCTCATGCCGCGGGCGATGGTCCGCCTCTCCGCCGGCCGCACCGCCATGAGCGACGAGATGCAGGCGCTCTGCTACCTCGCTGGGGCCAACAGCATTTTTCTCGGCGAGAAACTCCTCACCACCCCAAATCCGGAGCGCTCCGACGACATGAAACTCCTCGCGCGGCTCGGCCTGCACCCGCTCGCCGGGTCGTCGGTGGAGCGTGGTGATCCCAACGCGCTGGCTGCGTGCGCCAGCGAAACAGCGCGCTGAGGCCAACGCGTTCCGCCCTCGCCATGCGCACCGTGCTCGTCACCGGCTCCGACACCGGCGTGGGCAAAACCCACGTCGTCGCCGCGCTCGCACGCCAGTTTGCGGCCGATGGTGAACGCGTGCAAATCGTGAAAGCCATCGAGACCGGTGGGCCCGCCGAGGGCGACGCCGCCTGCGCGCGGCGGTTGGCAGACGCGCACGATAACATAGAGGCGTTCACGCTTGCCAGCTTCACCGCCCCGCTCGCGCCGAGCACCGCCGCGCGGGCCGAGGGAAAAGAAATTTCTTTCGCCGACCTGCTCGCCCGGCTGCGCACGCTGCCGCCGTGCGACTGGCGCATCCTTGAGGGCGCGGGCGGCATCGCCACGCCAGTTGACGCTGAAGGGCGCGACTGGGCCGACTTCGCCGCGGCCCTCGCGCCCGACGCCGTCGTGATCGTCGTGCCCGACCGCCTCGGCGCGATTAACCAATCCCGCCTCGCATTTGCCCGCGCCGCCGTGCTCGGCCTGCCCGCCGGCGTATGGCTCAACGAATTTTTCTCCACCGATCCCGCCGTCGCCGCGTCCAACCGTGCCGGGCTCGCCACCGCCAGCGTGCCGCTGTGGTCGAGTCTGATTGATGTGGGCGGGGTGCCCTCGCCCCGCTCGGGCCAGATGCGGGGTGAGGGCACCCCGCTCACATTGCTGGAATCAGCCAGCTCAAATTTTTTCCCCGCCCGTCTCCAGCGTGACCTCGCCGCGCGCGACACCGCCAGTCTCCGCCGCGAGCTGCGCGTGATCGCGCCTGACGCCCGCGTCCTCAATCTCGCCGACAACGATTATCTCGCGCTCGCCCATGATCCGGCGCTGGCCGCCGCCGTCGCGCGCGCGGCGACGGAGCACGGCACCTCGGCCGCCGCCTCGCCGCTCATCACCGGCTGGCAGCCGCCGCATGATCGGCTGACCGCCGGGCTTTGCACCTGGCACGGATTCCCCTGCGGCATGCTCTGGAGCAGCGGCTACGCGGCCAACTGCGCCGTGCTCGGCCTGCTCCCACGCAAAGGGGATCTCGTGCTCGCCGACCGCCTCATCCACCACAGCATGATCGCCGGTCTGCTCCGCAGTGGCGCCCGGCTCCAGCGTTATGAGCATCTGCAGCTCGACCATCTTGAGGAACTGCTGGAAAATAATCCCGCGTCCGGCCGCACAGTTTTTGTCGTCACCGAAACCGTTTTCAGCATGGATGGCGACTACCCCGACCTCGCGCAGCTGGCCGCGTTGAAACGCCGCCATGGCTTCCAGCTCATCGCGGACGAAGCTCACGCTCTTGGTTGGTACGGAGCGGAGGGAGCGGGACTGGTCCGCGCAACCGGCATGGGGGAGGCGGTGGATGTGCTCGTCGGCACGCTCGGCAAGACGCTCGCGTCGGGCGGGGCCTACACGTTGTTCCGCGATGCGACGGTGCGTGATTACCTCGTGAATTTTGCCGGCGAGTTTGTCTATTCGACGGCCCTTTCCCCGCTGAACGTGGCCGCCGCATCGGCCGCGCTCACCCGGGTGCGCGAGCTCGCGCCGCAGCAGCCGGCGTGGCACGCGGCGTCGCGGAGCCTGCGCGCCCGCTTGCGCGCCGATGGCTGGGATGCGTCCGACGGCGACTCGCCCATTGTGCCCGTCAGGCTCGGCGGGGCGGACGACGCGATGTCGCTCGCGGCCGGATTGCGTGAACGGCAAATTTTGACCGGGGCGGTGCGTCCGCCCACGGTGCCGGCCGGCACGAGCCGGCTGCGGCTCTCGCTCAAGCGCACTTTCGCCGAAACCGACGCGCAACGTCTGCTCGCTGCGATGAACGCATGGCGGGCTGCGCGGTTCCAATCCGAAAAGGAAGGCGCATGAGTGCCCGCCCGCCAGGCGGCCCGACCATGGCGGGCATGCCCGGAACGTCGAGCGCCGCCCTCAAGATCGGCTGGGTGCTCGGCTGGGCGGTGCCGGAAGTGTGGTTCGGACCGTTGGCGCGCACGGCGTTTCCGATGGCAACGCATACGTTCGTTCCGGCTGCTCCGGATGCGCTGGCACGGCTGGAAGCGGCCGGCCCGTTCGACTGGGTGGCCGGCTATTCGCTCGGTTCGTTGCTGCTACTGGTCGACTCGGCACGGGCGGAGAGGTTGGGACGGGTGGTGCTGCTGGCGCCGATCTTTGCGTTTCTGCGTGAGCATGACCGCGGCGGGCGGATGGCCCGCGCGCAGGTGAGGCTCCTGGCGCGCTGGCTCCGGCGCGACCCGATGGCGGCCCTGGCAGATTTTTATGGGCGGGCCGGCCTGGTAGTTCCGTCGAGCGAAGCCCCGGACGAAAAGGTGGAGGATTTGAATTGGGGCCTAGAGCGGCTGGAAAATGCCGTCGCGCCACCCGCATTGCCCGCGGGCTGGTGCGCGTGGTGTGGCGCGGACGATCCGTTGATCGATGTGGCGAGGCTGCGCGCGCTCGCGCCCGAAATTTCTATCGTGCCGGGCGCGACGCATCATCCGGCGGCGCTGCTGCGGGCGTTTGCCGGGATGATTCCAACCACGAATCTACGCTAATGTGCATGGATCAGATGGGTGAAAAACCCGCGGGTAGGGGCAACTTATCCATGCCTTTGGCCGGGCTGGAAAAAAGCTTTGCCAAGGCGGCTCCCCATTACGCGCGATACGCACGTGTGCAGACGGCGCTGGCCGACTGGCTGGCGGAGTGGCTGCCGCGCGAGCGCGCGGGCCGGGCGCTCGAGGTCGGCGCGGGGCCGGGCGGATTCACGGCGCACCTCGCGGGCTGGCCGGGCGGTGTGACGGCGACAGACCTTTCGACGGCTATGGTCGCAGCAGGGCGCGCATCCGTGCCGTGGGCGGACTGGCGCACAATGGCGGCGGAGCGACCGCTGCCGGGGCCGTGGGCGGCGATTTTCTCCTGCGCGATGCTTCAGTGGGTGGCGGAACCGGAGCAGGTTTTCGCCGCGTGGCGCGCGCAGCTTGCGCCGGGCGGGCGTGTGGTGGGCGCGCTGTTTGCGGACGGCAGCCTTCCAGAGTGGCGGGAGATCGCGCAGGATGACGGCTCCCTACCCTGGCGCACACCGGGGGAGTGGCGCGCCGCGCTGGCGCAAACCGGGCTCAGAGTGGTGCGCGACGAGGCGGTGACGCGGGTGTTCCCTCATCCCACGGCGCGCGATTTCCTGCGCAGCCTGCATGGCGTGGGCGCGGCGCCAGTGCGCCGGCTTGCGCCGGGCGCGTTGCGGGGAAAGTTACGCAGATATGACGCGCGTTTCGCCGCGCCGGGCGGCGGCGTGCGGGCGACATGGGTGTTTTATCGTTTTGAGGCGGAGCGCCCCGGCTGAGGTCCGGGACCTGGCGAAGCGAGCTTCGCGCTCGCTTGGCGGTTGCCGCTCGGTTTGGCTGCGCGGGTGAACGGCGGTGGTCAAAACGAAATGCTTTTCGGCGTGCGCGCGTCGTCGGTCGAGACGACACGCGCGACGGTGGTTTTTGTCCGCAGTGCGACGGCGCGGCGCTACCGGCTGACGTTGCGGCGCGACGGGACGGCGGTTGCCACCGTGCCGGCGCGCGGGTCGCAACGCGAGGCGGAGCAGTTTGTGGCGGAGCACGCGGACTGGCTGGCCCGCGCGCGCGACCGGCAGCGGCGGCGCCCGCGTGGAGAGGAAGTGTGGACGCCCGGCACGCGCGTGCTGTGGCGGGGTGAGTTGACGGAGATCCGGGTGGTCAGCGTTGCGACTGGCGCGGCAGAGGACCCGGAGGCGGGCGCAGCAAGTCTGCGCCCCTACGAAGGATCGCAGCCCAGCGTCTGCCTCGCGGCGGATGTGTTTGCGGTGCGCTCGGCCGAGGGCGACCTGCGGGCGGCGCTAGAGGCGCAGTTCGCACGGCGAGCAAAGGTTGAGCTACCGGCGCGTGCGTGGGAACTGGCGGCGGCGACAGGAGCGGAACTGAAAAATGTCTCCGTCCGCAACCAGCGTTCACGCTGGGGCTCGTGTTCGACGCGCGGCACGGTCTCGCTCAACTGGCGGCTCGTGCAGACGCCCGAGAGCGTGCGCGACTACATCATCTACCACGAGCTGGCGCACCTGCGGGAGATGAACCACTCCGACCGCTTCTGGGCGCGCGTCGCGGAGACATGCCCCGGCTGGCGCGAGGCGGAGCGGTGGCTCAAGCGGCATGGGAGTCTGGTGGGCTTGTGATTGATGTGGGCGGGTTGAGGGAGTGCTCCGCCCACAATTTCCAGTTATCCGCAGTTGCCTTCCCCCCACCCTGCGGGCTTGACCGACCGCGCGACCTCGCCTCACGTTTTTCTCGCCTCTCCCATTTTGGTCCGTCGGCCAATTTCTACCCCAACTCCTCCCCGGAAACCCAGCTCATGCAACCAAACCTCAACCGCCGCGATTTTCTCACCGCCGGCGGCGCGCTCGCCGCGCTCGCCACCGTGTCCCAGGCCTTCGCCGCCTGGGAGCCCAGCCAGCGTTACCCCGACCCGCTCGTGCGCTCGATTGATCCCAGCTTCGACAAATACAAACTCGCCCTCGCCAAGGTCGAGCGCATCGCCACCGGCATGAGGTGGGCCGAGGGGCCGGTGTGGTTCGGCGACAGCCGCCACCTCGTCTGGAGCGACGTCTCGGGCAACCGCATGATGCGGTGGGACGAGGAGACTGGCGGCGTCAGCGTTTTTCGCTCGCCCTCCAACAACGCCAACGGCAACGCCCGCGACCGCCAAGGCCGTCTCCTCACTTGCGAGCACGACACCCGCCGCATCACGCGCACCGAATACGATGGCACCATCACCGTCATCGCCGACAAGTTCGACGGCAAGCCCCTCAACTCGCCCAATGACATCGTGTGCAAGTCGGACGGTTCAATCTGGTTTTCCGACCCGCCCTTCGGCATCCTCGGTTTTTACGAGGGCCATGTCGCCACCCCTGAACTGCCGACCAACGTCTATCGCTGGGATCCGCAGACCAAGCAGCTCGCCGTCGTCGCGGGCGACATCAACCGCCCCAACGGCCTTGCGTTCTCCCCCAACGAGTCGAAGCTCTACATCATCGAGGCGGGCATCGCCCCGCGCGTGATCCGCGCCTACGACGTGGTCGGCGGCACGAGCCTAATAAATCCGCGCACCCTCATCACCGCCGAGACCGGCGGCACGCCCGACGGCTTCCGCGTGGATGTGGACGGCAACCTCTGGTGCGGCTGGGGCATGGGCAAAGAAGGGATGGACGGCGTGAGCATCTTCAACCCCGACGGCAAGCTGATCGGTCGCATTGATCTGCCCGAGCGTTGCGCCAACCTCTGCTTCGGCGGCCTGCACCGCAACCGGCTGCTGATGACGGGCAGCACCTCGGTCTATTCGCTCTTCGTCAATACGCAGGGAGCGGTGCTGGTGTGAGTGGTCGAAATGCAATGGCGTCGCTTGACGACGGCCTCTAGCTCGAAAAACCGGGCAGCCGCCCCTACACGGATAAGAGCCGCTCCCTGCGCACAAGACACACGCAGTCGCTGCCATCGGCGGTGGGGAGCCATTCGAGGCGGAGCAGCTTGAACTCGCGCTCCATCGCGTGGCGCAGCCCGCCGACCTCGATCAGCAGCAGGCCGTGCGGCGCGAGGCGGGTGCGCGCTTGCCGGAATAGTTTGCGGATGATGTCGAGGCCGTCACGCCCGCCGTCGAGCGCGAGGCGCGGCTCTTTTTTGAACTCGACCGGCAGGCGGTCGCAGCGCGCGCTCGGCTCGTAGGGCGGGTTGCTAAGGATGAGGTCGTATTTCGTGGCGGGCACACCCGTGAATACATCGCCGCGCCGCAGCCGCACGCGGCGCGTGAGCCGGTGCGTGCGGACATTGATGCGCGCCACAGCGAGCGCGTCGGCGGAGAGGTCAATGGCGTCCACCGTGGCCGCCGGGAACTGCCGGGCGAGCAGAATGGCGAGGCAGCCAGAGCCGGTGCAGACATCGGCGGCACGCCGCACCTTCACGCTGTCGGGAAACAACGCGTCGAGCGTGGGGATGATCTCTACGAAATAGCTGCGCGGGATGAGCACGCGTTCGTCCACGTAAAACTGCTTCCCGCCCAACCATGCCTCGCGCGTGAGGTAGGCGGCGGGCACGCGCTCCTCCACGCGCCGGCGCAGCACGGCGGCGAGCCGGCCGCGTGCGGCGGCGGTGAGCGGCCGGTCCAGGGTGCCGGGGTCGCTGTCCAGCGGCCAGCCGAGCGTGCAGAGGAAGAGCCAAAGCGCCTCGTCATGCGCGTCGCCCGCGACCTGCCCGAGCGCGAGGCGGTGGAGGGCGTAGAGCTCTTCCGCGAGCGCCAGCCAGCCCCGGAGTGTCGCAGGCGAGCCGGAGCCGACGGTGGGTGGCTGCGTCCCGCCCATGTCAAGTGAGCACTCCGTAGAGCCACTCATAAGGCCGTATGGCCCAGCTGTACAGGAAGCCCATCACCCGCTGGAACGGGGGCAGATTGACCAGCACAAGAATGAAGATGCCGCTGCTCATCGCGATGCGTATGAACGTTTCTTCGCTCATGCCGACGATGTAGCGGAAGATTCGGCTGCCGTCCAAGGGCGGAATCGGAATCAGGTTAAAAACAACCAGACCGACGTTGATATTGATGAACAGCCACAACGGATCTTCCGCCGGCAGATGCATGCGGTGACAGACGGCGGCGGCCACGGTGCCGAGCAAAGCCAACACGACGTTGCTAAATGGCCCGGCCAGCGTGATAAGCACATCACACAGCTTTCGCCGCTTCGGGGCAAAATTGCTCAGATTGATCTGGACCGGTTTGCCCCAGCCAATCAGGCGGATGGACCCGGCCCCGAGCACAAAAATATTCACCAGCGGAATCAGGCCGGTGCCGATCGGGTCAAGGTGGGCGAGCGGGTTGAGTGTGACGCGGCCTTGCGAGTCGGGCGTCAGGTCGCCGAGCCGGTCTGCCGTGATGGCATGCGCCCATTCATGGATGGAAATGCTCACCACGATGAGCAGGTAGAAAATCAGCCCTTGGCGGATGAATTCGGTGTCGAGGTTCATACGGATGGGGCCGAGTTGTCAGTGGTTTCGCAGGGTTGCGCAACATGGTTTTGCCTTTATCAATGCCTGCGCTGTTTGCTCCGATGAAAGAATTTCGCTCCATCCTCGCGCGCCTGGGCCGGCCCGCCGCCACACCGGCGGCGCTCGCGACGCTGGCGCGCGTGCAAGGCTCGTCCTACCGGCGGCCGGGCGCACGGCTGCTGCTCGCCGCCGACGGCACCCGCACTGGCTCCATCAGCGGCGGGTGCCTCGAGGACGACGTGCTGCTACGCGCACGCGCCGTCGCGGCGGTCGGCGCGGCGCAGTCCGTAACCTACGACACGACGGCGGAAAACGACCTTGTGTGGGGGGTGGGCCTCGGCTGCCACGGCGTGGCCGATCTCGTGATCGAGCGGCTGAGCGAAGCCAGTGCCGGGTGGGTGGAATGTGTCCGGGGTGCATTTGTGCGACGGGCGGATGCGGCTCTGGCGATCGTCTTTCAGGCGGAGAGCCCGGCGGCGCTAGGCACGCGCGCAGCCCTGACGGCAGACGGTTTTTTTTGGGGAGACCGGGCGTTGCGCGCGGGCTTGCAGGAGGCCGTGGCCCGGCGGGCGTCGCATCACGCGGAGGCCAGCGGGGTGATGGTGCTTTTTGAATATGTCGCCCGGCCGATACCGCTGCTGATCTTCGGGGCGGGCGACGATGCGCGTCCGCTCTGCCGCGTGGCGGCGGAACTCGGCCTGGCCGTGAGCGTGCTCGATCCGCGCCCGGCCTATGCAACGAAGGAACGGTTTCCCGAAGCCGAGGAAGTTTTGGTCGCCGTGCCGGGAAAATTGCCTGCGGGCGTGCAACCCGACGGGCGAACGGCGGTGGTGGTGATGACGCATCACTACGTCCACGATGTGCCGCTGTTGCGTGCGCTGCTGCCGACGCCGCTGGCCTATCTGGGTCTGCTCGGGCCAAGACTGCGGGCGGAAAAAATTCTCGCCGATCTCGCGGCTGAAGGCATGGCGATTACCCCCGGGATGCGCGCGCGGATGCGCGCTCCGGTGGGCCTCGACCTCGGTGCGGAGACACCGGAGGCGGTCGCGCTGGCGATTCTTGCCGAAATCCAGGCCGTGCTCACGGGGCGTGAGGCGCGGCCGTTGTGCGAAAGGAGCGGGCCGATTCATGCCGGCTGAGGAGCCAGGAGTCCCAGTTGTGCCCGCCGGGATGCGCCGGGCTGACGGGACAAGGCCGTTTCGCTTCGGCGTGGTGCTGCTAGCCGCAGGGGCGTCGACGCGGATGGAGTCGCCGAAACAGCTGATCGAGGTCGGTGGCGTGCCGCTGATCGTGCGTGCGGTGGAGGCGGCGCTGGCCTCGGCGGCCTGGCCGGTGGTCGTCGTGCTCGGCGCGCATGCGGCGAAAATCCGCCCGCTGCTCGCGCGGCAGCCCGTGCTCATCACGGAAAACCCCGCGTGGGCCGAGGGGATGGCGTCGTCGCTGCGCGCGGGGGTGGACACCCTGCGGACATTTTCGCGCGCGCTCGACGGCGCGCTGGTGGCGGTGGCGGACCAGCCGGCGTTTTCGGCCGGGGCCGTCGCCCGGCTCGTCGCGGCGCAACGTGAAACCGGGCGGAGCATCGTGGCGGCGCGCTACGCCGGGCGGCTGGGCGTGCCGTCGCTGTTCGAGCGCAAGCATTTCGCGGCACTGGCTGCACTCACGGGCGAGGAAGGGGCGAGGCATTTTCTCGCAGCGCACGCGGCCGAAACGGCGGCGGTGGACTTGCCGGAACTGGCGCTCGACCTCGACACGCCGGAGGATGTCGCCGCGTTCAAAAGCCGTTGAGCGGCAGCAAACCGAGCTTTCAGACCGGCGGGCAGTCGGGTCTGCGCTCGGCGACAGGCGCGCTGGGCGGGATTGTCCCGCTACGGGTTTTCGCCCGGCTTGCCCTCGAACTGCTGGTTGATCATGATTTTTTGCCAGGCCTTGCGCGACAGGCTCGCGGTAAAATCCTCGATCTGGTCAACCGCGCTCAATACCACCGGATCGTCATACTCGCGGACATAGAGCGCAGCGACCTTGCCGATGAGCGCGGCCATCTCGCTGCAATAGTCAAGGTAGCGGGAAAGCTCGAAGCGCGTCATTGCACGCCGGGGCGAGGAGGCTGTGGGCGCCGCCGGCTCCGCAACGGTGGCGGGATCTTTCGTGAGCTGGTGCATGTCCACCACGTGGGCGAGCGAGCGCAGCTCGTGGAGCAGCTTCAGCGCGCGGTTCCGCCGCCGCCTCGCTTCAAGGGTGAAGAGCGAAAAAATCCCGCCGCCGGTCAGCAGCACGAGGTTCAGCGCGGCGTCCAGCGCCTGCAGCAGCTCGGAGAACCGGTCGATCTCGGTGGAGATTTTCAAATGCAGGGTGAGCCACGTCGCGACGATGAAAAAAACCACCACCAGTGCCGCGATGCCGAGGCGGAAGGGCAGGAACGGGCAGACGATGGCCTGCGAGCTGGCGGCGGATTTTTCGGCTACCAACAGCAGCTCGTCCGCCACATAGCCCAGCCCAGCCTCGGGAAACCGTTCCCGGATCCGGCTGCGGAGCACACGGACGGTTGCGACAATCTTGTCGGCATCGAGGCTGCGATACACACCCAGAACGCTTCCGCCGCCGCCCGCGCTGTCAAGTGACGAATTCGCCGGCATGGGAGGGGCGGGCGGCTTTTCCTTGCGGTCGTTTTGGCCGGGCACCTCGGGGTTGTAACGGCGAAGGAGCCGGACTGGGCCACCCACGCCCTTCCGCCCATTTTTCGCGTCCGCGCTCCTTGACACCCGCGCGGCGGCGCCGCTATCAGCTTGGTTCCGTATGGAGACCGCCCTCGACCAACCGGTGCTGGTGCTCAACCGCCTCTGGCAGGCGGTAAATGTCATTTGCGCGCGCCGGGCCTTTGCATTGCTGGCGGCCGGCCACGCCTCGGTCATCCATCATGCGGAGGATGACTTTCGTGGGTTCTCGCTGATGGACTGGATGGATTTTTCGCACAGCAACCCGGCGCTCGAGGCGTTGGAGACCGTGCACACGCCGACGCGTGCAATCCGGCTTCCGCGCGTCATCCTGCTCCTGTGGTTCGACAAGCTCCCGTGCAAGGAGCTGAAGCTCACACGGCACAACGTCTTCGAGCGCGACAAGAGCACGTGCCAGTATTGCGGCCACATCTTCGCCCGGGAGGAGCTGAACCTCGACCACGTCATCCCGCGCGACCGCGGCGGCAAGACGACATGGGAGAACATTGTGTGCTCGTGCATCCGTTGCAACACCCGCAAGGCCAACCGTCTCCCACACGAGGCGCACATGCGGCTTGTGCGCAAGCCCGTCCGTCCGAAATGGCGGCCCGTGATCTCGCTCGTCCTCAACACCCGCGAACGCGAGCGCTGGAAGGACTTCCTCGACCTCGCCTATTGGAACGTGGAGATTGAGGAGTAAGCTTTCACCGCGCCGCCGGCAGGCTAGTGGCGATCTCCTGGCCGAGCGCGGCCACGGCATCCCCCAGCGCGGCGGCGAACGCGGCGAAATTGCTTCCGTCCCAGGCGGTGGCGGGGGCAGTGAAAGTGGTGCGGGCCACGGTCTCGCGGGCCGCACCGCCAGCGCCGCCCATCCGGATGATTTCGATGAGCGCCGCGAACCGCGTGGTGGCCTTGCCCTCGGGGCTGCGCTCGCCTTCGCAGCGGAGCACGCGGACGGTCACGTCGAAGTCACGCGGTTCGTCGAGAGGAAATGGCGCAGGATAGACCGCCGCAACGGCCGGCGCGGCGAGCAGGCGGGCGCGCAGGACACGGGCGACGGCCTCGTCAAGCGGCTCGGCCCAACGGTGGTTCGGCTGGTAGCGAATTTCACTGCCGCCCTGTCGCACGACGAACGCACGATTTTGCAGATACGCCGGCAACTCGACCGGGCGCAGGCCGAGGCGCAGCGTGCCGGCGAGTGCCGGAGCGGGTGCGTCGGCGGCCTTGCCGCCCAGGGTGTAGAAATGCGCCGGGTCCGTCTGCGGTGCAGGCAGGATGCGGCAGCCCGTGGCAAGGAGGGCGACGAACAGGAGCAAGACGTACCGCAGACTGTGCAGGGGTGCAGACCGGCTGCGCCCTCCGATGGAGGAAAAGGCGCCGCCAGGAGACAGGGCGCAGCCGGTTTGCCCCCCTGCGAACCGACGAGTAAATGCGCGCCTCATGGTTTTCTCCCGGTTGTGCCGCGTGGGGCTGGCGTGGCCGGGGCGGGTCCGTCCGGCTCCGCGTTTTTGCCGCCGGTGATGAGCGCGGCGGGATTGCGTTCGAGAAACTCCGCCAGCCGCCGCACGGCGTCGGCCGCCTCGGCGAGGCGGCGCACGGCGACGTCGGCGTCGGCTCCGAGGCCCTGCTGCGCGGCGATAAACTGGCGGGCCGTCAGTGCGACGGCATTGAACGAGTCCACCGCCGCCTTGGCCTGCGTGAGCACGGCATTGAGATTCTCCGCTGTGAGGCCGACCTGGCCGTCGATCCTGGCGATCACGCCGCGCAGGTCGGTGATCGCACCGTTGACGTTGGTGAGCGCGGTCTGCCACGTGGGGTCGCTGGCGATCACGCGCATGGCGCGGACGGTCTGGGTGGACTCGTTGACCAGCTGAGGGAGGTCGAGGGCGTTGAGCTGGCGGCGGGCGTCGGTGACAAGCCCGGTGACTTCGCGGACGAGGACCGCGATGTCCACATCCTTCAGTTTCGCGAGGACTTCGAGGACGCTGGCCTGCAGCTCAACGCTCTTGGAGCGCACGGCCGGGACGGAGGCATAGGTGTCGCCGGCGAAAGCCGAGCGCGTGGGGGGGAACTGGCGCGCATTGAAGAAATCCAGCTCGACGTAGAGCAGGCCGGTGGCGAGGCCGAGGATGCCGAGCTGCGCACGCAGGCCTTCAGCCACAAATTTTTTCAGCACGGTGTGGTCGGCGATGTTGATCGCCCCGCCCGCCGCATCGTTGATCGTGTCGCGGCTGAACTCGCATACAACCTCGATCTCGGAGTGCTGCGTGGCGGCGTCGTAGCGGACGCGGATGTCGGCCACGCGGCCGATGCGGACGCCGCGAAATTTGACGGGCGAACCGAGGTCGAGGCCGTGGACCGACTCGTCGAAATAGACCACGAACCGCTCCGACTTGGTGAAGAGGCTGACATTGCCAAACGACACCAGACCGATCCCCGCGAGCAGCAGCGCGCCCAGTACAAACAGGCCGATAACGGAGGGGCTGAGCTTGGTTTTCACGGCGAAAAGCGTTGCAAGGCACGGAGAGTTGAAGGGACGGCGTGCATGGTCAAGGTTGGTTCTCCCCTCGCAGCAGAAACTCCCGCGCCTGCGCGTTGCCGCCGCGGGCGAGTTCGCGCGGGTCGCCTGCGGCGACGACGCCCTTGGCCGATTTGTCGAGCATGAGCACGCGGTCGGCAATGGCGAAGATGGACGCAAGCTCGTGCGACACGACCACACAGGTCGTGCCAAGCGTGTCGCGGATCTCGCGGATCAGGTCGTCGAGTTTGCGGGAGGTGAGGGGATCGAGGCCGGCGGAAGGTTCGTCGAAAAACACGACCGCCGGGTCGAGCGCGAGGGCGCGGGCGAGGCCGGCGCGTTTCCGCATACCGCCGCTGAGCTCCGCCGGGTAGTGATCACCGTAGCCGGAGAGCCCGACCTGCGCGAGCTTGAGTGCCACGAGCTCGTCGCGCTCGGCGGCGGTGAGCGCGGTGTATTCCGCGAGGGGCAGGGCGACGTTTTCGTTGAGCGTGAGCGAGCTCCAGAGCGCGCCCCCCTGATAGAGCACGCCGAATGTCCGCAGCAGTTCTCGCCGCCGGGCCTCGCCGGCGTCGGCGAACGATTCGCCGAAAAACTCCACCCTGCCGGCAGCGGGCGGGTGCAGGCCGATGAGATTGCGCAGCAGCGTGCTCTTGCCACAGCCCGAGCCGCCGATGACGAAAAAAATCTCCCCGCGCCGCACGGAGAACGTCACGTCGCGCAGCACGACGTTGGCGCCGTAGCGGCACTCAAGGCCGGCGACGGCAATGACGGGGACGTTGGCGGTGGCACCAGTCATAGGTTTTTAAGCCGGCGCGGAGGCATGAGGGACACCCAGACCAGGCCGAATTCCCCGGTGTCCTTCGTGCCTTGGCGGTTGGATTTTGTTTTCATTTTAAGCCCAGGGTGCCTCACCAGCCGAGGGCGTTGAAGGCGACGGCGAAGAAGGCGTCGGCGATGACGAGCAGGAGCAGGGCGGTGACGACCGCCGAGGTGGCCGCGCGGCCCACGCCCGCCGCGCTGCGGTCGGCCTCCAGCCCGCGCAGGCAGCCCGACAGGCCGACAATCAGGCCGAACGCCGTGGCCTTGATCAGGCCGATGTTGATGGAGCGCTGCGTCACGGTCATCATCATCTCGTGCCAGTAGGCGGTGACCGAGATGTTGAGCAGGCCGTAGGACACGGCCATGCCACCGATGACGCCCATGGCGTCGGCGTAGAGCGCGAGCAGCGGCATCATCACACCCAGTGCCACGACGCGCGGCAGCACGAGAAAGTCCACAGGGCGGATGCCAAATGTTGTGAGCGCGTCAATCTCTTCGCCGGCCTTCATATTGCCCAGCGTGGCCGCAAAGGCTGCGCCGGTGCGGCCTGCCAGCACGACGGCGGCCATCACCGCGCCCATCTCGCGCACCATCGCAAGGCCGATCAGGTCGGCGAGGTAGATGTCGCCGCCGTATTGACGCAGCACGATCGCGCCGGTGTAGGCGAGCGTCACGCCGGTGAGGAAGCTGATGAGGCCGACAATGGGCAGCGCCATCGCGCCGCACTGTTGCATCTCGTCGAAGCAGTCCCGCCAGCGGAACTTGCGGGGGGCGAGCACGACGCGGGCCGCGCCGAGCGCACATTCGCACACAAAGGCCGTAATTTCGCCGGCTTTCTGCCACATGTCCATCGCGGCATGGCCGACGTGGGCGAGAAAATTTTCCGCCGGTTCGGGCGGCGGCGCGTCGGCGGGATCCGCCGCACCCGTAAGCTGGTCGGCCAGCCGCCGCAGCGGGCCGGGCAGCGCGCTCAGGTCGCAGTAGGCGTCATGGCCCCGGCACCAGCGCAACGCCTCGCCGACGAACAGAACAAGCGCGCTGTCCCAACCGAGTAGATCCCCGGCAAATTTCAGCTCCACGCGTGCGGGTGGTGGATTTCCCGC
The DNA here is from genome assembly GCA_947475065.1 of Opitutia bacterium. Lineage (GTDB taxonomy): Bacteria > Verrucomicrobiota > Verrucomicrobiia > Opitutales > Opitutaceae > CAIYUN01. The sequence continues at coordinate 101,715 of CANJLB010000006.1, forward strand.
GTCCTCCGTCCCGCGCAGTGCGTCCGCCCACGCCGGCCGGGGTGCAGTGATGCGCCAGCGCCCGCCGAGCACGACGTGCAGGCAGCCACCCTCGAGGTGGGCGGAAACCCGCGGTGCGGTTTCGGCGGTGGCGACGGACGGGACGGGCATGGCGGACAAGATGTAACGCGTCCAGCGCCCGGTGAAACCCTAAAAATGTTGGGACAAACGTTCTGCGCCGGGCATGGTCACACCAAAGAGCGGCCGTCAGGAGCCGCTGACTCCGGCGACCGCTCCGGACGTCGCGGCCCGCGCTTCCGCGCTTCCGTTTTGCTGCGCTTCGGCGAGGATGCCGTCCCGCCCATGCGTTTCCGCACCCTTCTCTTCGATCTCGACGGCACTTTGGTTGACCACTTTGCCGCCATCCACCGCTGCCACGCGTACGCAATGGGGCAGCTCGGCCTACCTGTGCCGACGCCGGCCCAAGTGCGCGCCGCCGTCGGCGGCGGCTTGGAAAACGCCATCCGCCGGCTCGCCGGCCCGGAGCACGTCGCCGCAGTGCTGCCGCTCTTCCGGGCCCATTCGGCCGCCACGATGCTTGACGACGTCACCGTCCTGCCGGGCGCACATGAGATCCTCGCCGCCGGCCGCGCCGCCTGCGCAAAGACGGCGGTGCTCACCAACAAGCACGGCCCCTCGGCCCGCCGCATCTGCGATCATCTTGGACTCATGCCGCTGCTCGACGGTGTGTTTGGAGCGGACGACACGCCGTGGCTCAAGCCCGACCCCAAGTTCACCACACACGCCCTCGTTGCGCTTAACGCCAACGCGCCGACCCCGCTCCTCGTCGGCGACTCGCCCTACGACGTGCAAACCGCGCGTCTGGCCGGCCTGGCCTGCTGGTGCGTGACCACCGGCACCCACAATGCCGCCGAACTACACGCCGCCGGAGCCGACGAGGTTTTCGCCAATCTCGGAGAAATTGTGACGATACTGGCACCATAGGCCGGATGGCCAAAGTACGCCGGCGAAAGCGTAAAGTGGCTTTTAGGCCGCCCTTAAGGCCGGCCTGACGCGAGGCCGCCGCTCAGATCCCGTCCAGCCGCGTGGTGGCGTCGCCGAATGTGTCGAGGGTGACGCCCATGCGGTCCATGAGCGAGAGGTAGAGGCTGCAAAGCTTGCGGTTCTCGTCGCCGTCTTCGGTGTAATCGAGCACGCGGCCGGACTCAAGCGTGCCGCCGAGGTTGCCGGCCGTGAGCAGCGGAACCTTGCTGTTGTCGTGGCGGGTGCCCCACCACATGTTGGACAGGAACACGAGGCCGGTGTTGTCCAAGACGGTGCCGGCACCCTCGCGCATGGAGCCGAGCTTGTTGATCAGGTAGGCGAACTGGCTGACGTAGTATTGGTTGATGCGCATGAAGGCGTCGTCGTCGTCGTGGCTGGCGAGATGGTGGGCGTGCTTGGCGCCTTCGATGAACGGGTAGAACAGGCCGGAGATATCGCGGCACATAAGGAGGGTGGCGATGCGGGTCTTGTCGGTCTGGAAGGCGAGGGCGAGGATGTCGGCCATGAGGCGCATGTGCTCGCGGATGTCCTCGGGGAGGCCGTTGGCGGGGCGGGGCATCATCTCCACCGCCTGCGGGCCGCGGGAGAGGGAGAGCTCGTCGGCCTGCGCCTTGGCGGCTTTGGTGCCGATGGCGCGCTGCTCGATCTCACGGACGCTGGTGAGATATTCGTCAAGCTTGGCCTTGTCGGTGGAGCTGACCTGGCGGGAGAGGGATTTGGCCTGGTCCAGCACGCGGTCGAGCACGCTGAGGTTGCGCTGGCTGCCGCGGTTCTCGAAGAGGGCGTCGAACGCGAGCGAGGGATAGACCTCCATGGGCACAGGCGAGGTGGGAGTGGACCAGGAGATGTGCGAGCTGTAGGCCATCGAGAAGTTGGACTCGTGGTAGCCGGTGACGGGTTGCTCGCAGCCGAGCACAAGACTGGACTGGACGGTCTGCTCGCCGATGCGTTGGGCGAGCAACTGGTCGAAACTCACGCCGCCGTGGAGCTCGGCACCCTTGGTGAGCGGCAGGCCGGAGAGGAGGTTGCCGGTCATGCCGGGGTGGATGCCGACGCCGCGGGCGGCCTTGTTGAAGAGACCTTTGATGACATTGACTTTGCCCTTGAGCGGATCGAGCGGCTTAAGGCTTTCCCCGAATTGGATCACGCCGCTGTCATCATAGTCGGCGGTCCAATATTTGGGGTTCACGCCGTTGGCCATGAAGAGCACCCCGAGGCGCTTGGGCGGGGCGACGGGGTCGCCGAGCCGGGTAACGGTCTCAGCGCCCCAGACGGGGAGCGACTCGAGCCACGGGAGGGCCATGATCACGCCGGCACCGCGCAGGAATTTGCGGCGGGAAAGATGGGGGAGAGATTGGGCGGTTTTCGGGCGGCGGGTGTTCATGGGATTTCCGGGGGTCAGTTGCGGGCGAGGGCGGAGGGGGGTGGGTCGGCCCGTTTGTGAAGGAACTGGGGGCTGGTGACAAGCGTTTCCACAAGGGCGCCGAAGCGGCCGTGTTGCGCCGCGAGGGCTGCCTTCATGTCGGCGATGAGGAGGTCGTCGGAGAGCAGGAGCGTGCGGCCGAGAGCGTAGGCGGCGAGCTTGCGGCTGAGGTTGTCCTCGAACTCGGCGTCAGCCGTGGTGTGGAAATAATTTTTCAGGCCGGCGAGGCCGTCGCCGCTCATGCCGTCGGGGAAGGTCGCGGCGGTCTGCACGGGGCGGCCCGCGAGGTCGAGGGCACGGCGCTCGCCGACGGGACCGTAACCCTCGAAGACAAGGCCGAAGGCGTCGAACTTGTTGTGGCAGCTCGCGCAGGACTTGTCCTCGCGGTGGCGGGCGAGGGTCTGCGCAAGGGTGAGGTCGCCGAGCTTGGTCTCGTCGGCGGGGATGACGGGGACATTGGGGGGCGGGGCGGGAATGCGCTCGCCGAGGAGCTTGGTGACGACCCAGTGGCCGCGCTTGACGGGGCTGGTGCGGAGGCCGGGGGCGTTCTTGGTGAGAAAGACCGCCATCGGGAGCAGGCCGCCACGGCCGAACTCGCCGGCGTCATCCACACGCGCCCAGCCGTCGGCGTCGGGGGCGGCGGGCAGCGGCAGGCCGTAGAATTTGGCGAGCGGCGCGTTCACGAAGGTGTGGCGGCCGTGGATCAGGTCGGACACGGGGCCGTCGCGCCGGACGAGGTCGGCGAGGAAGCGCACGGGCTCCTCGAACATGGCGGCGCGGAGCTCGTTGGTGAACGCGGGAAAGTGCTCACGGTCCACGGCGTTGTGCTCCTCGAAGCGTCTCACGTCGAGCCAGTTGGCACCGAACTCCGTGGCGAGGCCGCGTTGGACATGGGGATCCTGCGCCAAGCGCCGCGCCTGCGCGGCGAGCACCTCGGGCCGGTGAAGGTCGCCGGCGGCGGCGCGGGCGAGCAGCTCGGCGTCGGGCATGGAGGCCCAGAGGAAATAGCTCAGGCGGCTTGCCAGCTCGAAGTCGGACAGCGGCTGCACTTTCACGGCCGGGCCGACGCGCCCGGCACCGGCGGTTAGGCCGGGGCCGGCGGGCGCGGCAGGAGCCGCGACGGCGACCTGCGGCAGCGCAACGCGGAAGGAGAACACGGGCGACATCAGGATACTAACGACGGAGTCGCGGATGGCGTCCTCATGGCCGAGCTTCTGCTCGGCGCGCAACGAGCGATAAAACGCGAGGATGCTCCCGCGCTCCTCCGACGAAAGTGGGCGGCGGAAGGCGCGAGCGGCGAAGTCGAGCAGCGCGTCGAGATGGCGCGGCTCGGCGTCAGCGCGGGATTTCTCGAGGGCGCGGATGGCGGTGTTCATCGCCGGGAAATAGTCCTGCACGGCCTTGAGCGCGGGCGAGTCCTCGGCGAGGGTGGTCTTGGCTTTTGTGGTGAAGGTGTCCGCAAGCTGGTTGAGCTTGGCCTCGGTGAGGAGGTCGTCGTCCTCAGAGCGGAAAGCGTTGAACTCCGGCGTGAACATGAAGCTGGGCGGCTCGCCGCGCTCAAACCAGACGAATTGGCGGAACTGGCGGAAGGGCACCGTGGCGATAAAGTTCAGCTCGTCCCACAGGCGGGCGAGTTCGGCCTGCTGCGCGTCGTCGAGCAGCAGCTCGCATAGGGGTGCGTCGTCCCGGAAGTAGCCCATCTGGCTGTGGAAGCCGGCGGTGAGCAGGCGGTGGCCGTTGAGGTCGCTCTGGATCTCGCCGGAGTTGTCGCCAAGGAACATGCGCGCGCGCTCCCACACGACGAAGGCGTCGGGAAACATGGCGCAGAACCTCTTGAACGCCTCCTCATAGCGGGCGCGGCTCGCCGCCGACTCGGGGATGAGCATGGCGGGGTCGGAGCCGGCGTAGTAGGTCATGTCCACGTTGAGCGCCATGCCGGCGGGGTAGTCCAGGCGGTGAGCGGCGTATTCGCGGTCCTTCCAGAGCACGAGCGTCTGCGAACCGCTGGCGAGGCCGCGCGCGGGGAGGTTGGCGACCTGTTTGGTGACGAAGGGCCGCAGTTCCATGATAAAGTCGCGCAGGTAGCCGAGCCGCGGGGCGAGCTCGGCTGGCTCCTTGCCGTCGGCACCGGGCGGCGGCAGCGCACGCCAGCGGAGCTGGATGCCGGCGACGGGGCCGGACTCCTCGCCGGGCAGCGCGAGAAATTCCTGAAGCTTGCCGAGATATTTCGGGCTGAGGCCGCCTTCTGTCGCAAGACCGGCGAGCGTGGCGCCGGGCTGGCCGAGCGCGGCTCGATTTTGAAAACGCCACAGGACACGGAAATACGCGGTGTAGTCGGGAAACTGGCCCATGTAGTGGGCGAACCTGGCGGCAACAGTGATGCCCTGCCGCCTGTAGAAGTCCACGATGCGATTGACGGCGTATTTGTCGCGGTCCTCGTCGGTGACGACGGGGTACGACGCGAAGGCGAGGCCGTCGGGCTTGAACACGAGGTGATCGGCAACGTTGCGGGCGGCCTCGAGGTATTTTTTTACCAGCGCCGGCGACACGTCGAGCGACTCGCCGGAGTTGTCGAAGCCGGCGGTGTTGGCGGGATCCACCGGAAATTCCTTCGTCGGGCGGATGTCCACGCCGGAGAGGTCGCGGATGGTATTGTCGTATTCGGCGTTGCTGAGGCGGCGGGCGAGCACGGGGCCGGGGTCGCCGGCGTGGCGGCGGGCCTCGTCGGCGCGCATGGTCTCAAGCCAGGCGACGACGGGCGCGCGCTGCGCGGCGGCGGGGTGTTTCTTCGCGTCGTCGGGCGGCATCTCGCCGGCCTTGACGCGCTCCAGCACCTGGCTCCAGCGGGCGGGATCTTTCATCACGGCGTCAAGTTTCGCATAGCCGGCCAGATCAAGCTCGGCCTCGGGCTTCGCGCCCCCGTGGCAATCAACGCAGTAGGTCTGGACGAAAGGCCGGACCTTTGTTCTGAAGTCCGACGCGAACTGTCGCGCGGTGCGCTCCTCGGCGGTCTGCGGCAGTGCCGTCGGCTCCGGCGCGGGCGGTGTGAGATAGGCGTCCCACACGAGCTTGACGGTGATGGCGAAGAGGGGGGCGATGACGAGGTAGGCGACAATCCGGCGCATGGCGGAGTGTCCCACGCGTGCGGGCTATTCGCAACTGAAAAATCGGCGGGCGCCTCACCCGCGCAGTCGCGATCTCACCTGCCGGTCGGCTTGTAGCCCTGCCAGACCCATTCGTAGGCCAGCGCATAGGTCTGGTTGCGGGCGGGGTTGGTCGTGTGGCCGGAGTTGAGAGAGTAGGAGTATTGATAATGATAGCCCTTGTTCCGCAGCACCATCGCCATGCGGTTGTTGGCGGCCACCCAGTCGTGCATGTTGTCCTTCATGACGTTCGGGTTGAGCAGGTCGCCATCGCTCACCTGCATCCAGATGCGGATGGGTTTCACCTCGCTGTCGGCGATGATATTTTCATGGTAGCCCCAGGCACCGTGCGGTGTCTCGGGATTGAACGGCCACTGCTGGTTCACAAACGTGCCGGAGTAGGAGATGATGCGGCGGAACAGGTCGGGCCGATACCACGCCATGCTGAACGCGCACGACGCACCGGAGCTGCCGCCGATCGCCGCGCGGCCCTCGGGGTCCTTGGTGATGACCACATTGGCGTTTTTCTCCACGAGCGGGAACACCTCGGTCTCGACGAACTCAGCGAACTTACCGGACATGGTGTCGTATTCAAGACCGCGCTGGCTGCCCTGCGCGTCGCCGCCGCCGTTGGCGATGCCGACACCAATCATGGCGGGGATGCGTTTCTGGGCGATGAGGTTGTCGAGCACGGTGGTCTGGATGTAGCCCATGCCGTCGAGGCCGACGATGACCGGCATTGGCGTGCCGGGAACGTAGCCGGCGGGCACATAGACGGTGACCTGCCGCGTGTAGGGTTGCGGCTGGGAGTTGGGCACCAGCAATGTGTAAACGTTGTCGGGATCGATGGTGCCGAGACCGCCGACGCGCGCGATACCAGGGTAGATTTTGCTGTCGGCGGAGCTCATCGAGAATGTGATGGTCCGGCCGACCGGGATAGCCGCGTTGGCGCGGCGGAAGGCGGCGAGTTCGTCGGAATAAATCTGGCCGGCCGGGAGCTCGGGCCGTGGGGCGGGAGGAGCGCCGCGCTGGCCGCGGGGTGCCTGTACGACGGTCGGTTCCACCACGCCGGGCTTGAGCGGCAGGGTTAGCTCGGGTGCGTTCACATAATCGGGGCCGATGACAAAGTCGCCCTCGGCGTTGAGAGGTGGATTGGCCCCGCGCGGTGCCCGGGTGCCGGCACGGGCCATGGCAAAGGCTTTGGCCAGCGCCTCGGCGTCCGGCCCGGCAGGAATGAAGACCGGCGCGCCCACGACGTTGAGCGGGCGGGCGGCCGCGCCATGCGCAGATTGGGCCGACAGGGCGGCGGCAGCCAGAACGGAAGCAAGAATGAAGCGGTTTTTCATGGAGGGGGAGAGGGTAGACGGGCGGGTTAGGACAATCTCCGGCCTGCACTGACACAAGCGCGAAAAATGCGTCTCCCCACGGCTCACCGCCGCTTCTCCGTCAGAGGCAGCATCACGCCGCGCCGGAAGAGCGCGACCTGGCTCGTGCTCGACGAGACCACGACCGAAATGCAGTCGGCCGCCACGCTGATTGCCGCCGCCGCCGCATGCCGGCTGCCCAGCCCGCTCGGCAGCAGGTGGCTGCTGTCGGTCGCCTGGATGAGGCTGCCTGCCGACTCCACCACGCCGTCGCCGCGGATGATGAATGCGCCGTCAATCGTGGAAAACTCCTTCACGGTTTCGTCCATGAACGGGCTGAGGATATTGCGATCCTCCTCCTTGTAGCCGAAAAACGGGTTGAGGACGAGCGGCTTGATTAGCGTCTCCACTTTCACGGTGTCACCGAGGACGAAGAGGCAGCCGACCGGCCGGCCCTCCCGGCCTTCGACGGCGAGCTCAGTGGCAACGGCGACGACGCGCTCCAGCACCTCGGGCTTCACGTCCTCCGGCAGCAGGTCGGCATGGCCGGCGCGGAACGCCTGAAACTCCCGCTCCACGTCCACGACGACAACGGTGTCGAACTGGTTGCTGCCCGTGATGCCGTCCACGCAGCACACGCGGTCGGTGAACGCGATGGTGCCGCGCGTGAGCGCGACGAGAATCGCGCTGCGGAGCTGAGCCATGCGTTGCGTGGAGAACGAGCGCACCTGGATGACCTCGGCGAACCCCTTGGGGTCGTCGCCCGGCTCGACGAGGTTGCGCGTGACGAGGATGGTCTTTGTCTTGGGAAACCATGCGCCCGGCTCGATGCCGCCGCTGAACGTGTCGCCAAAGATCATCACCGCCGCGCAGCCCGCGCCGCGCGCCACGCGCTCCGCCGCGCCGAGGATGAGGCGGTTGACGCGGTTCTGCTGCGTCTGCACCGGACGCGCGGGCAGGCCGCCGAAGCCCGCCAGCAGCCGTTCGTGCAGGTCGCCGGTGGTCGGCGCATCAAGCAGGCTGCGGATGAGCGCGGGTTCCTTGACGAGCCGGGCGATGGAGGCGAGCACCTGCAGGTAATCGCGCGCCCGCTCGTCGGCCAGCAGCATGAGGATGAGGCGGACCTTATCGTCATCCTTGGGCCCGTCGTGTTGGACCCCCGTGCGGCTGCGGCCCAGGGCGAGCAGGTAGCGCCGGCCCATCTTCACGCGGACGTGCGGCAGCGCGACGCCCTCGCCCAGGTAGGTCGTCATCGTGTCCTCGCGGGCGAGGAGGCCTTTGAGCAGCTGCTCAGGCTTGAGATCGGAAAACTTGGCGACGGAAACCGCGAGCAGTTCCCGTAGCGCGCCCTCCATGTCCGTGCTGTGCAGGTCAATGATGCGTCCGCGGGCGATGATCTTTTCGAGCCGCATGGGTTAAAAAATCAAATCGCAGAATTTCCCGCGCCGCCAAAGCCCAAGGCTGAAAACTCCGCGTGGACATGGGGAGGGACAGTTTCCATGAGCATTGGCCCCGTGGGATCCGGGATGGGTTGGAAAATTATTTTTCCCACTCCAGCGCGCCCTTCTTCACCTCGTAGAACAGGCCGATCACGAGCACCCCGAGGAAGAACAGCATCGGCCCCAGGATGCTGATGTGATTGGCCAGAAAGTCGCGGTAGATGAAGCACAGCGGGATGAGAAACACGACCTCGATGTCGAACAGGATGAACAGCATCACCGTGACATAGAACTTCACCGAGAAGCGCGTGTGCACCGGGCCGTCCGCCTTGATGCCGCACTCGTAGGCGGAGTCCTTGATCGCGTTTTTCCGTGCGCGCTGCCCGAGCAGGTGGCTCACGCCGACGATACCGCCCGCCAGCCCGGCGGCGAGCAGGGCCTGGATGAGAATCGGCAGATAGTCGGCTGAGTTCATGCGCAAAGAGAGATGGTCGCAGGAGCAGGACAGGGGCAAGGGGAATTTTCATCCGGGAGCGCGTGATGGCGGCCCACCCCGGGCCTTGGTTACGCCAGGATGTCGGTGGAGTTCCTTCCCTTGATGACGCGCCACCGATCCTCACGCAGCCGGCCGGTTCGTCCGGCTGTCTGGGCCGGGCTTCCCAGCCGGCGAACGTCCGGCCGTGTAAGTCTTGCAGGCCGTCAGGTGCTTGCGCTACGCTGCCCGGTGCCTTCGGAAACCCGCCACATGCTGCCCAAGATTAACAAAAACGCCGTCCAGACGTCCGCAGCGGCCGGGTTTCGCCTGCCGGCCGAGTGGGAGCCGCAGGCGGCCGTCTGGCTCTCGTGGCCGCACCGGCGTGCCACGTGGCCCGGCGGTTTCCCGCCCATCCCGAAAAAATTTGCCGAGATTGCCGCGCTCATCAGTCGCTTTGAGGCCGTCTGCATCAACGCCGCCCGTCCGTTGCACGCGCGCATCCGCCTCCTTCTGCGCCAGGCAAAGGCCGATCCCGGCCGCGTCACGCTGTTCGCCCATCCCACCGACGACGCCTGGTGCCGCGACCACGGCCCGATTTTCGTCAAACACGGCCGGACCAGCGAGGTCGCGCTCACCGACTGGGAGTTCAACGCGTGGGGCGAAAAATATCCGCGCTGGCGGCTCGACAACGCCATTCCTGAGCGCACCGCCCGCGCACTCTGCCTGCGCCGCTTCGCCCAAAACATGGTGCTCGAGGGAGGCTCGATTGATGTCAACGGCTCCGGCCTGCTGCTCACCACCGAGGCGTGCCTGCTCCATTCCAACCGCAATCCCTCGCTCACCCGCGGGGAGATTGAACAGAACATCCGCGCCGCGTTCGGCGTACGCACCATCCTCTGGCTCGGCGACGGCATCGCAGGCGACGACACTGACGGGCATGTGGACGACCTCAGCCGCTTCTACCGCGCCGATGGCATCGTCACCGCCGTCGAACGCGATCCGCGCGACGAGAACCACCGCGCCCTCCGCGAAAATCTGGAGCGCCTGAGGGCATTCCGCACGCCCGCCGGGAAAAAGTTCACCCTCGCCGAGCTACCGATGCCACACGCCGTCCGGCATGGCCGCCACCGGCTGCCGGCGAGCTATGCCAATTTTCTGATCATCAACGGGGCTGTGCTCATGCCCTCCTTCCGCCAGCCGAAGCGCGACGCCGAGGCGGCGGAGGTGCTCGCCGGCTGTTTCCCCGGCCGCGAGATCATCCCCGTGGACTGCCGCCGTCTAGTGCTCGGCCACGGCACCCTGCACTGCATCTCGCAGCAGCAGCCCGCGTGACCGCGGGCAGCTGAACAAAGAAAAAGGCCCGGTTCTTCTTTCGAAGAACCGGGCCATAAACCTGGCAACGACCTACTCTCGCGGGACCTAACGTCCTACTACCATTGGCTACTCGGGGCTTAACGGCCGTGTTCGGGATGGGAACGGGTGGAACCCCCGGTATGTGGTCACCAAGAAATCTGTACTCCTTGCGGAGAAATTAAAAAAGTTCAGACCAGCCTAAAATAGGTGTAAGGAGGTGAAATAAACGCCTAGAAACTGAAATCTGCATAAACCGGCAAGGTCATTAGTAGCAGTAAGCTGAACGTATTACTACGCTTGCACTTCTGCCCTATCAACCGGGTGGTCTACCCGGACCTTGCACCGTCTTGCGACGGATTGTGATCTTATCTTGGGACGAGCTTGGCGCTTAGATGCTTTCAGCGCTTATCTCTTCCGCACATAGCTACCCGGCGCTGCCACTGACGTGACAACCGGAACACCAGAGGTGCGTCATTCTCGGTCCTCTCGTACTAGAGAATGAACCCCTCAAATCACAGACGCCCACAGCGGATAGAGGACCGAACTGTCTCACGACGTTCTGAACCCAGCTCGCGTACCACTTTAATCGGCGAACAGCCGAACCCTTGGGACCTTCTC
>CANJLB010000007.1 GCA_947475065.1 Opitutia bacterium
CACCAATTGTTTTGTGGGGGTTTTATTGTTAAAATCACCCCCCCCCCCCCCCCCCCCATTTCCGAGAGAGTTGCGGGTTGAAAACCATCTTGGCGAAGGGCGGGATGATGGACACTTGCAGGGTCGTGGGGCGGACGAAGCAGGGCACCAGTGGCGATCAGATCTAAACCTCGGGGAATAATTTTTGCGGCGTGCGCGTATAGCGGGTCGAGATCTCACGGGGTTTGCATGCACAGCGAATGCGTTATGTCACACGATTGTTGCGCGATTGTGGCTTGGTTGCCGCGTAATTGTTACGTGGCGCAGGTAACGTGCCCCATTGGTGGCTGAACTCGGGACAACTGATTTTTCGGGATTGGTTCACAGCGTGGATAATTTCTGGGCGTCCATTCGGGGGCGTTCAGTTGCGAAAACGGCGCGGGTGGCGGTGACGTCACCCGCGCCCATTTTCTGGCCGCGTGCAAGAAACGTTCAATGCACCGGTGCCCGATGGGATTGTGCACGCGGGCACATAGCGAAAAGCCGGGAGCTTGGGGAAGGGTTGGCTACAAGTTCCGGACTGCCCGGCTTTGTTGCCAATTTGTCGCATGCCCGCCGCGAGATTGTTGCACAGCCGGCTTAGGATGTCTGCGGCGACTCAGGATGTTTACCACATCACGGCAAGCGGCCTGCCGCCTTCAACTCAGAACACAACGCAACTAACAACCATCAGGAAACTCAGAAAATGAAAACCTTCAAAGCCCTCACGGCGGGCCTGCTCGCCTTGGCCTTCGCCACCTTGGCGACCGCCCAGACCCATGTCTACATCACCGGCTCCACCGCCTTCCGCAAGGCGACGCACGCCGCGATCATCAATGCCCTCGGCAACGGCAGTTCCGGCCATACGGTGCTCGGTGCCTCCATCGGTGCCTTTAGCGGATCTGGTTTTGCGGTTTTCACCGGCACACTGGCCGGCACCAACACGGAAGTCGTTTTCCATACCTCTTGGGCCGGCTCGACCGGTGGCATCCAGTCGGTGGCCCAGCAAGGCACGCCCCTCACCCGCAGCTACCTTAACGAGTTAACGACCTCGCCATCGTCCATCACTCTGAGCGGTGCGGTTACCTCCTACACCTTCAACGGGGGCAACGCCTCCGTCACGGCGAGCGGCACGACCACGATTTCGCACACCTCCGACATTGCAATGTCCGACACTTTTCAGGAATCGTCTATTTTCACCGGCACGGTGAACCTGACCGCCACCAACACCCTGGCGACTTACGAGTCGCTGGTCGACAACGTGGTGGGCATCGTCGCGTTTCGCTGGGTGCGAGGCAACGCTTTCACGACTAGCGACGGAACCACCAGCGTTTCGTCAAACTTCGCCAATGTCACCAACCTGACCACGTTGCAGGCGATCAATCTGCTCAACGGTGGCATGCCGATGTCTCAGCTCACCGGTGTCGCCGGCGACGTGAGCAAGGCTGTCAAAGTGTTTGGCCGTGATGAGGATTCGGGAACTCGCCTCGTCACCTTTGCCGAGCCTGGTTTCGGCGTGCAGTCCACCCCGCTGCAATGGGAGCCTACGCTTGGCACCAGCAGCCTCGCCAGCGTCATCGTCTCCGTCCATGCTTTTCCTGCGGTCAGCAACTTGCTTGGCTTCAGCTTTTCTGCCGGCCACTCGGGCTTTTCCAGCGGCTCCAGCCTGGTCACGGCCTTGAACCGCCAGATGCTGACCAGTGCCAACACTTTTATGATTGGGTATGCGGGCCGGTCTGACGCGTTGAACGCGACCAACGGTGCTTCGCTGACCTATAATGGAGTGGATGATAACGACACCAACATCCGGGAAGGCAAATACACCTTCTGGGGTTATGAACACCTGATGTATAAGAGCTCTCTCAGCGGCACCGCCCTGACTGCGGCTGAGGCGCTCGTCACGCAGATCCACGACGTAGACGGCGAGGTGGCGGGCCCACTGCTCTCCACCATGAAAGTGGGCCGCACGGTTGAAGGCGGCGCAGTCACCTTTGGCAACCCCTTCTGAGCCAGTTTAGCAAACCTAACCAACCTTGTCCTCTGGAGCAACCGGCGGCGGCGATATGCCAGCCGCCGGCCTCTGCGGGAAACCCTTCAATCAGCTTCACTATGAAAACAAAATATCTGCTCACCGTTGCGCTTCTCGCCTTGGTGGGCATGGGGACCTCGGCGCGAGCCACGCTTGTCACTGCCAATCTTAACGACCTGATCTTGGGCTTCCGCGCCACCGGCGGCACTGGGGCGGCGACGAATCTCGAGGTCAACCTCGGTAACGTCTCTCAATTCTATGGCGTGAGCGGCACGTTCGGCCTCAGCGCTCTCAGCGCGGCCGACCTTGTCGCCACCTACGGTTCCGACTGGAACACCCGTACCGATCTGGTCTGGGGCATCGTAGGCACCACGGGATCCGCCGCCGGCACGACCATTGGTAGCAACACCCTTGCCGCCAGCACCCTGTGGGCGACGCGGTCCGAATCCACTCCGGGCCTCCAGTCCACACCGTGGACTCAAGGTGCCAGCGAATTCGCGCAGCAAGGCGCGGCCAACACCATCTCCACGCTTTACTCGGGCGCGGTGGGCAGCTTGGGAGGCAAAACCTCCACGGGCAACAGCACCGTTTCAGCCACCATCGGCACCTCGTCACTCGGAAGTTGGTCGAACAAGGAGGGGACCAACGCTTCGGCCTTCACGTTCTTCAATCCGAAGAGCCAGTTCGAAAACGGCACCAACGGCTCCCTGCATGTGTCTGACCTGTATGAGTTGCAGTCGGTCGCCGGTTCGGCCAGCTACCTCGGCTCGTTCGCCCTGACCAGCGATGGCGCACTGTCCTTCTCCAGCACCCCCTCAGGCGCAGCAGCTGTGCCGGAGCCTTCGACCTACGCCGCCATTCTCGGTGCGGTGACGCTAGGCTTCGTCGCGTTCCGTCGCCGCGCCCAGCGGTTGGCCAAGGCCTGATCGGCTCCGTTGGGATTTGCCCCGCCGGTGTCCGCCTGTGCGCGGACACCGGTTTTTTCGGTCAGCGGAGGTTTGAGCCCTGAGGCATGTTCTCCTCAACGAGGGTGCAATTTGAGAAATTGCCCTTGACGTATTTTTATAACAGAATATCCCTGATGAGGAATGTATCTCCCATGGGCCTGATTCAAATCTACCAATGCCTGTGCGACGAAACGCGGCTGCGTATTCTGCATTTGTTGAAGGACGGCGAGCTATGCGTCTGTCATTTCCAAGAGATCCTTGAAGCGCCGCAGGTAAGGATTTCCAAGCATCTCGCCTATCTGCGGGAACGCGGGTTGGTCGAATCCCGCCGCGAAGGCGCGTGGAAGATTTATCGCCTGCCGGTGAAGCCTTTCCCCGAACTGGACGCCAATCTCGCCTGCCTGCATGACTGCGTAAGCGAAAATCCGGTCTTCCGACGCGATGGGCGCAGGCGGGCGAGGCTGCGCATCCGGAACACCGCCAGCAGCCCCATGTGCTGCGCGGCCAACAAACCCAAAGCCAAAGCTACCGCATCATGAACCGTCCCCCTTACAAAGCCCTCATTCTGTGCACGGGCAACTCCGCCCGTTCCGTCATCGGCGAATACTTGCTCCGCAAGAAGGGCAACGGCCGGTTCGAAACCTATAGCGCAGGATCGCATCCTGCCGGCCGGGTCAACCCGCTCGCCCTTTGGGTGCTCAAGGAGCGCTACGGCCTCGACGCCAGCGATGCGCGCAGCAAGTCATGGGACGAGTTCAAGGGCGTGAAATTCGATTTTGTCATCACCGTCTGTGACAACGCCAAGGAGTCCTGTCCAATCTTTCCCGGCCAGCCGGTGGTGGCCCATTTTGGCTCGCCCGACCCTGCAGCCCTTGAAGGGACGGAGGAGCAAAAAAAATGGCTGTTTGTGCAGGTCGCCTCCCAAATTGGGCGGAGGCTGGACCTGCTTTGCGCGCTGCCCGACCACCAGCTTGATCCCTTGCGTGTGCAGGCCATTGGTGAGGAGCACAAGCTTGAGGACGAAGGCCAGATGAAACGCTAGGTATGAACGCGCAAGTGACACGCCTGCCCGCTTGGTTCGTCGGTGAATTTCTCGGCACGTTCATCCTTGTTTTTTTCGGCTGCGGCAGCGTTGCCGCGGCGGTGCTGACCGGGGCGCAGGTTGGCGTCTTTCAGGTCGCCATCGTTTGGGGCATCGGCATTGCCACGGCGATTTACCTCACCGGCAGCCTGAGCGGTGCGCACCTCAACCCAGCGGTCACCATCGCCTTTGCCGTGTGGAGGGATTTCCCGTGGAAATCGGCTCCGCGCTACATTCTGGCGCAATTTTTAGGTGCATTCACGGCGAGTGCGGTGCTTTACGGAATCTATCATGGTGTTTTGGAGAGCTACGAAACCGCACATGGCATCGTTCGGGGGACAGCAGGGAGCGAGGCAACAGCGATGATCTTTGCGGAGTTTTTTCCCAACCCCGGCGGCCACCCCTTGACCGAGGCTGCGCGGGTGACGGTATCGCTGCCGACGGCCTTTTTTATCGAGATGGCAGGCACGGGCATGCTTGCGCTCGTTGTATTCGGCTCCACCGATGAGCAAAATTCGTCGCGGCCCAAGGCGCTCACGCCGCTCACCATCGGGCTGACGATTACCATCCTGATTTCGCTCTTAGGGCCGCTGACCATGGCGGCTTTCAATCCCGCGCGGGATTTTGCCCCGCGGCTTTTCAGTGCGATGGCTGGCTGGGGCAGCGTGCCGTTCACAGCCAACGGTGCCGGATGGCTGATCGTCTATGTCCTTGCGCCCGTGACGGGTGCAGTGGTGGGCGGAGGGGCTTACCATTGGTTTCTCAAGCCCCACTACGCAGGCGGCGCCAAATAACTTCGTTCAGCGGCGTCGCTGCGGTCCTGCGACGCGCTTTGGGCGCGCAGGTCAGCACGGTGGCGCTAGGCTTCGTCGCCCGGTGCCGTCGTGTCCAACGGCCGAGGTTGTTGCCGGTTCGTAACACATTCGCCGCATGAACGTGACGTGTTCAGGCTAGGTTGATGAGCCGTCCCGTATTCGCAGCGATCGGCAGTCCATAACCATCACCCGAAACCATCACCCGCCGCCGTCCGCGTGCCGTGTCACCCGGTCGCCCGCGCCCCGCCAAAGATTATTTGAGCATGAAAAAAATCCTCACCGTCCTCCTGCTGCTGGCCTGTACCGGCCCGCTTGTGCGCGCGCAGTCCACGGTGATTGCCACGTTCAACGACCTAATCGTCGGATTCCGCGCCACAAACTCGGCCAATGGTGCCGGGACAGACAGAAATCTGGAGATCAACCTCGGCAACGTCGGGCAGTTTTACGGCCTCCCGGCCAACACCACGGTTACGCTGGGCAACCTAGGGGCAGACTTGGCGGATGTATATGATCTGATTTGGAACGAGCGCAGCGATCTTACCTGGGGGTTGGCCGGCACCACCGGTGCGGCTCAAGGAACGACCATCAAAGGCAATGCCATCGCCGCCAGCACCCTTTGGGGCAGCAGGACCGAGACCACCGCCGGGATCCAGTCCGTCCCGTGGAACCAGGGGGCCAGCGAGTTTTCCCAGCAGGGCGCGGCCAATAAAATTGCCACTCTCTATGTTGACGCGACCGGCAGCCTGAATGGCAAACCTTCCACGGCCAACAGCACGAACGCGGCGGTGATAGACAGCTCGCTGACCGGCAGTTGGAGCAAACAAGAGGGCACAACGGCCTCGGCCTTCACTTTCTTCAATCCCAAAAGTCAATTCGAGCGCAGTACGAATTTCTCCGCCATCGTCGGTTCGTTTGCGGTGCTCGACTTGTATGAAGTGCAACCGCTCGGCGGTCCTGGCACCTATATTGGTTCGTTTGCCCTCAATAGTGCCGGTCTGCTCCAATTCAGCAATAGCCCCGCGGCCTTCGGGCTCTCCGCGATCCCGGAGCCATCCGCCTGCGCCGCACTGCTGGGCGTGGCGATGCTCGGCCTCGCGGTTTTCCGCCGCCGGGCCGCCGGGTGCGCCGCCGGATTGGTGGCCTGAGTCAATTCCGGGCCGGGCGCACCGGTCCCTTCACCTCCGCCACGCTCCCTTTGCGCTTCCTCCGTCCATTTCGATTTTCCTGCGCCCTGCGGCCCGGCCCGGTTCTCGCGGCGCTGCTCCTGCCTTTGTTCGTTTCGGTGCGGGGTGCGGCGACGGAAACGCCCGCAGGGCCTCCGGCCGACGCAGGCACGCTGTTCATCCAAGAATACCGCGTCGAGGGCATCCACCTGCTGGCCAACAGCGAGGTCGAGGAGGCGGTCTATCCGTTTCTCGGACCGGGCCGCACGACGGACGACGTGGAAAAGGCCCGCACCGCGCTGGAAAAAATTTACCGTGACAAGGGCTTCCAGACCGTCTCCGTGCAAGTTCCGCCGCAGGAACCAGCGGACGGCGTGGTGGTTCTGCAGGTGACCGAGGCCGCCGTCGGCCGGCTGCGTGTGACGGGCTCACGCTATTTTTCGCCCGCTGTGACTAAGGCCGCCGCGCCGTCGCTCGCCGAAGGCCGCGTGCCCAACTTCAACGAGGTGCAGCGCGACATCATCGCGCTCAACCAAAACCCCGACCGCCGTGTCACCCCCGCGCTGCTGCCCGGCGCGACGCCCGGCACCGTGGACGTAAATCTCGACGTCAAGGACTCCGCGCCGGTCCACGCCAATGTCGAGCTGAACAACCGGCACAGCGCCGGCACCACCCAGCTGCGACTCAACGCCGGCGCGCGCGCCACCAATCTCTGGCAGCTCGGCCACACCGCCGGCCTCAGCCTTCAGGTCGCCCCGGAGCGGCCGGAGGAGGCCAGGATTTTTTCCGGCTACTACCTCGCGCGTCTCCCCGAAGCGGACGGCGTGAGCCTGATGCTGCAAGGCACGAAGCAGGACAGCAACGTCTCCACGCTCGGCGGCGCGGCGGTGGCCGGGCACGGCAGCATCCTCGGCGCACGCGTGCTGGTCGCGCTGCCGGCCGGGAAGAATTTTTACCAGTCGGCCGGCCTGGGATTTGACTACAAACATTTCGACCAGGACATCGTCGTCGCCGGGGTGCACACCCTTGCGCCGGTCACCTACTGGCCGTTCAGCGCAAGCTACGACGCTGGCTGGTCGGGGACGAAGACCGAGACCGCGCTCAGCCTTGCCGTCACGTTTCACCTGCGCGGTTTCGGCAGTGGCTCGACGGCATTTAACAACAGCCGCTTCGGCGCGAGCGGGAGCTTTTTTTACCTGCGCGGAGAGCTGGCGCAGACGCGCGAGCTGCCGGGCGGCTTCCAAATCTTCGGCAAGGCCCAGGGCCAGCTTGCTAGCCAGCCGCTGTTGAGCGCCGAGCAGTTCAGCGCCGGCGGCCTTGGCACGGCGCGTGGCTACCTCGAGGGCGAGACTGCCGGCGACAACGCCATCTTTGGCTCGGCCGAGCTGCGCACCCCGCCGCTCGCGTCGCGCGCCGGCCTGCACGACGCGGACTGGCGGGTGTATGTTTTTGCCGAGGGCGGCTGGCAGACGCTCATCCGCCCGCTGCCCGGCCAGACCGCGCACTTCGGGCTTGCGAGCGTCGGCCTCGGCACGCGGCTGCGCGCCGCCGACCATTTCAATCTCTCGCTCGACGCCGGTTTCCCGCTGCTCGACGTGTCGCCCACGCGCGCGGGCGACTGGGCGCTCACGTTCCGCGTCTGGGCCGAGTACTGACCGTCTCCGTCGTCCAAAAATTTCCAACCTTCCGACTGAATGCCCATGCCCACTTTCTTCGCCAAAATGAAATTTCTCCCGCGCCTCCTCGCCGCCGCGTTCGCCTCCGTCGTGTTCGCCACCGCCGCCCGCGCCGAGTCGTGGTGGGATTCCGAGTGGACGCTCCGCAAGCAGATCACCGTGGACACCAGCGCCACCGGCGTGGCCATCGCCGACTCCGTCGGCACGACGCCTGTGCTGCTCCGGTTGCACGACGGCAACTTCACGTTTGGCGCAGCCAAGGACGACGGTGGCGACCTGCGCTTCGTGGCCGAGGACGACAAGACCCCGCTTACCTACCACATTGAGAAATACGACCCCGTGCTCAACGAGGCGTTCGTGTGGGTGAAAATCCCCGACCTCAAGCCCGGCGCAAAAACGACCCTGTGGCTTTATTATCGCAACGCCGGCACGAAAGCCGCACGCGCCGACGATCCCAAGGGTACCTATGACGCCGACACCGTGCTCGTCTGGCATCTTGCCGAACATGGCGGGCCGGCCGTGGACGCCAGCGGCAACGGCCACAACGCGGCCAACGCCAGCCTCGCCGCCGACACCGCGATGATCGGCACCGGACTCAAGCTCGACGGCAAGACCGCCGTCAGCCTGCCCGTCTCGCCCGCGCTCGCGTGGGCCGCCAGCGGCGCGCTGACGTGGAGCGCGTGGATCAAGCCCGCCGCGCTCGCCCCGAACGCGGTCATCTTCAGCCGCCGCGACGGCGCGACCGCGCTCGTCATCGGCGTGAACAACGGCGTGCCTTATGTCGAGGTCACCGGCGCGGCCGGCCCGCAGCGCAGCGCGACCGGCGTGCCGCTCGCGGCCGGGGGCTGGCATCATCTGGCTGTCGTGGCCGGCGGCGGACAGCTCGCGGTCTTTCTCGACGGCGAGCCTTACGCGACGCTGGCCGCCGCGCTCCCCGCCTTGAACACCGCCGCGCAGCTCGGCGCGACGACGGGCGGCTTTGCCGGCGAGCTGGACGAGCTGGAGATTTCCAAGGTCGCGCGCCCCGCCGGCTTCATCAAGTTCGCCGCGCTCGCGCAGGGCGGCGGCGACGCGGCGGGCAAGCTCCTCGCGTTCGGCGCGGACGAGCAGCCGAAAGACTGGCTGAGCTGGATGAAGGGCGGCTACTTCGGCGTCATCATCGCCTCGCTCACCGTGGACGGCTGGGTGGTCATCGGCATCCTCGCTATCATGGCGGCCATCAGCTGGTTTGTGATGATCAACAAGGTGGGCTACCTCAACAGCCTCGGCCGGGGCAACGCGCTCTTCCTCAAGGAGTGGAGCCACATCGCCACCGACCTCACCGCGCTCGACCTCGGCGACCCCGACAATGCCAAGAGCCTCGGCGGCCGGGTGGACGCCGCCGGCCAGAAGGCGTTGCGCCGCTCGACCGTTTATCGCATCTACCACATCGGCGCAGAGGAGATCCGCCATCGCCTCAAGGCGGACCAGAGCGAGAAAATTCTCTCGGCCCGCTCCATCCAGGCCATCCGCGCGAGCCTCGACGGCGGCCTCGTGCGCGAGACGCAGAAGCTGAACCGCCTGATCGTGCTGCTCACCATCGCGATCTCGGGCGGGCCGTTTCTCGGCCTGCTCGGCACGGTGGTCGGCGTGATGATCACGTTCGCGGCGGTCGCGGCGGCGGGTGAGGTCAACGTCAACGCCATCGCACCCGGCATCGCCGCCGCGCTGCTCGCGACGGTTGCCGGCCTCGCCGTCGCCATCCCGGCGCTTTTCGGCTACAACTACATCGTCACACGGATCAAGGACGCGACGAGCGACATGCACGTCTTCATTGATGAGTTCGTGACGAAGATGGCCGAGTTCTACGCCGAGCCGTCCCAACGCAGCACCAACTTTACCCGCGCGCCCTTCGCCCCGAGCGAGCCGCGCAAATAAGCTTCCGCCCCGCCGCCCATGAAAATCCAAGAGGACAAGCCCTACGACGACATCAACATCACGCCCATGCTCGACCTGGCGTATGTGCTGCTCGTGATTTTCATCCTCATGTGCACCGCCTCGGTGCAGGGGCTGAAGGTCAACCTGCCCAAGGCCAGCGCGTCGAAGCCCCTCACCGCGCCCAAGACCAAGGCGATCACCATCAAGGATGACGGCGCGATTGTCTATGACACCCGGCCCGTCACACTCGCGGAGCTGGAGCAATTTCTCGCCGCGCAGAAGGCGCAGACGCCGGAGTTCCCCGTCGTGGTGAAGGGTGCGGGCCTCACCCAATACCAGGGCGTGATGGACGTGCTCGACGTGCTCGGCCGGCTGAACATCACCCAGGTCGGTCTCGCCACCAGCAAGCCTGCGGCCCAGTGACCACCCCTCCGCCATGAGCCTTCCATTCGACAACGACGACGACGCGGACGACGACCGTGGTTTCCTCCGGCGCTTTGCGCTGCCGATCGGCGTGGTCGCCGTGGTGCTCGCGGGCGTCGTGACGGTCGTGGTGAAAATCGCCTCCAAAAGCCACGGGCCGCAGGAGCGGGAGCGCGTGGTCTATGTCACCCTTCCGCCGCCGCCCCCCCCGCCGCCCCCGCCCCCGCCGCCGCCACAGGTGCAGGAGGAGCAAAAAATGATCGAGCAGTTGCCCGACGACCCGACGCCCGACGACGCGCCGCCGCCCGACCTCGGCGTGAGCACCACCGTGACCGGTGCCGGCGGGCCCGACTTCGGCCTCAGCAAGGCCGCTGGCGGCGGCACGACGCTCGGCAGCGCCCCCAAGCCCCGCAGCCCGTTCGGCTGGTATGCCGCACAGGTGCAGGCAACCATCAGCGACGCGCTTCGCAAAAACCCCGCCACCCGCAACGCCAGCTTCCGTCTCGACGTGCGCGTCTGGGCGGACATCGCCGGCCGCATCACCCGCGCCAGTCTCGCGGGCACCACGGGCGACCCGGCGGTGGACGCCACCATCGAGAAAGAAATCCTCGCCGGCCTCCAGCTCCAGTCGCCGCCGCCCGCCGACATGCCGCAGCCGATGGTCATGCGCTTCACCGCCCGCCGGCCTAATTGAACCACCGACAAATTTCGCCAATGAAAATCTGCTGCCTGGCGTCCCGCCGAACTTTTTTCCCGCGACCGCTGCTGCTCGCGCCGCTGCTCGCCGCCGCCTTGTCATGGCCCGCGCTTGCGGCCGACGCTCCCGCCCCTCTCTCGGCCAACGTCACGGTCAACCTCATCAACCGCCTGGTCGAGCGCAACCTCCTCCCGGCCGCCGACGCCGCCGAGCTGATCCGACAGGCCGAGGCGGACGCGGCCGTCGCGCAGGCCCGCGCCGTCGCCGCGCAGGCGGAGGCGATCAGGCTCGCGGTCGCCCAGGCGCTCGCCGCCCAGCAAGCGGGCACGTCCATCGTACCAGTTGCCGCCGCCGCGACCGGCCCCGCGCCCGCGCCGGACGGCACCGTGCGTGTCACGTATGTGCCCGAGGTGGTGAAGACGCAGATCCGCGAGCAGATCAAGGCCGAGGTCATGGCGCAGGCGAGGGAGGAGCACTGGGCCGACCCACGCATGGTGCCCGACTGGGTCGCACGGCTCCGTCTCACCGGCGACGTTCGCGTGCGGCATGAGGGCAACTACTTCCCCTCGGGCAATGACAATACCGGCGCGTTTCCCAATTTCAACGCCATCAACACCGGCAATCCCTTCGACGTGACGGGCACGACCTTCTCACCGCAGCTGAACGTGGACCAGGACCGCTCACGCGAGCGCCTGCGTTTCCGGCTCGCCGGCGAGGTGCAGCTCGACGACGGTTTCACCAGCGGCTTCCGGCTCGCCACTGGCGACAGCAGCTCGCCGGTCTCAGCGAACCAGTCGTTTGGCACGACAGGCGGCAATTTCAGCAAATACGCCATCTGGCTCGACCGCGCTTTCATCAAATACCAGGCCGGTGACGCAGTGGCCGGCCATGCGGAGATGATCGGCCGTTTCGACAATCCGTTTTTCTCCACCGACCTCATCTGGGACGACGACCTCGGCTTCGACGGCCTCGCGGTGCAGGGAAAAAGGGAGGTGGCGGATGGCCTCACGGCCTTTGCCACGGCCGGGGCATTTCCTGTTTTCAACACCGACCTGAATTTTGCCACCATCCAGCCGGCAAAGTTCAAGAGCACCGACAAGTGGCTCTACGCCGTGCAGCTCGGTGCGGACTGGAAGGCAGCGAAGGAGGTGAGCTTCAAGGTCGGCCTCGCCTACTACGATTTCGTGGGGGTCGCAGGCCGGCTCTCCACTCCGTTTACGCCTGTCAGCGCCGCCGACCAGGGCGACACCGATGGCACGCGTCCGTCGTTCGCCCAGAAGGGCAACACTTACATGGCGCTCCGTAACATCACCCCCGGCCCGCTCAACGGCTTCGGCACGACCAATCAGTTCCAGTATTTCGGCCTCGCCACGCCGTTTCAGGACCTCGCGCTCACCGCGCGGCTAGATTTCAACCGCTTCGCGCCCGTGCAGGTTTCACTGACCGGCGAACTGGTGAAAAACGTCGCCTTCGATCGTGCCGCCATCGCGCCCAAGGCCGTCAACAACCTCGGCGCGGGCGGTCCCGGCAATTTCGTGGGCGGCGACATGGGGTGGATGCTCAACCTGAAGTTCGGACACGCCGCCCTTGTGCAACGCGGCGACTGGAGTGTCAGCCTCGGCTACCGTCACGTCGAGTCCGACGCGGTCATTGATGGTTTCAATGACTCCGACTTCGGTGGCGGCGGGACCAACGTCAAAGGCTTCACACTGGGCGGCAGCATTGCGCTCTCGTCCCGCGTCTGGGCGGGCTTCCGCTGGATGAGTTCGGACAGCATTGCCGGTCCGACGCTGAAAAACGACACCTTCCAAATTGATCTCAACGCCAAGTTCTGACCATGAAACGCCCGCTCCTGCTCCTCCCCGCCATCCTCAGCCTGCTCGCGCCCGGCCTCCGGGCCGCCGAGGCCGCCTCCGACGCACGGTTGCGCGAGAACCTCCGCAACACCACGGTGCAGTTGCGCGATGCGCAGAGCCACCTTGCCACGCTTCAGGCCGCGTCGCAGGCCGCGAAGGACGAGAGCGAGCAAAAAACCAAGCTGCTCACGAAGCAGGTCGAGGAACTGATCAAAAACGCCAAGGCCGACAAGGACGCCGCCGACAAAGCCCTCGCCACACTCAAGGCTGCGAACAGCGCGCAAGCCGATGAGATTGGGAGGACCAGGGAAGAGCTGGCGAAGAGCAAAGCCACCGGCGAGGCCGCCGCTGCGCTCGCCGCGGCCAAGGAGGCCGAACGCGCGAAGATTGCCGCCGACCTGGTCGCCGCCCAAAATCTGCTCGCCGACCGCGAGGCGAAGAACCTCGCGCTGTTCAAGACCGGCAACGAGATTCTCGCGCGCTACGAGAAATTCACCCTCGGCGAGGCGCTCGGCGCCAAGGAGCCGTTCGTCGGCACGACGCGCACCCGGCTGGAGAACCTCGTGCAAGGCTACCAGGACAGGCTCCTCGACCAGCGCGCCAAGCCATGAACCGGAGAAAGCAACCCCGGCCTGACGCGTCGCGCGGCTTTGTCTCGCCGCGCGTGGCGGCGCTCGCTACGCTCGTGATCGTCGCCGCCGCCGTCACGTTGCGTGGCGCGGGCGATCTGTTGCGCGGCGGTTCGCCGGCCAATTCGCCGGCCACCGTCCTCACGCCTGCCGGGACAACCACGGCCGCAACCACGCAGATGCGCGCCCTCGCCCAGGACCGGCTTGCGCGCACCACGCAGGCGATGCAGGCCGTGCAGGCGATGCAGGCCACTGCGCGCGCCATCGCCGCCGCCGGCCCGAACAACCTCGGCTCCGATCCGCGCCATCCCGGCCAGGCTTTGCCCAATGTTCCCAATGGCCTTGCGCCCGGCGGCCTCGCGGTCCTGCCCGGTGGTGTCTGGTCGGGCGCGGCCTTGCCGGCGCAGACCGCCACCGCCGGCCAGACGACCGTCACGATCACGCAGAGCGCGGCGCAGGCGATCCTGAACTGGGAGACGTTCAACGTCGGCAAAAACACCACGCTCGCCTTCGACCAGAGTGCGGGCGGCACGGACGCGGGCCAGTGGATCGCGTTCAACAGGATCAACGACCCCTCCGGCGTGCCCTCGCAAATTCTCGGCTCCATCCAGGCACTGGGGCAGGTCTATGTGCTCAACCGCAATGGCATCATCTTCGGCGGCACCTCGCAGGTCAACACCCACGCCCTCGTTGTTTCCGCGCTGCCGATCAACGACAACCTCGTCACCCTCGGCCTGCTGAACAACGCCGACCAGCAGTTCCTGTTTTCCTCGCTGCCCGTCGCCGCTGGCGGCGGCACGCCGGCGTTCAACCCGCCGGCCGGCCCGACGGGCGACGTGACCGTCCAGCCCGGCGCGCGGCTCTCCGCGCCGACGAACGCCGACCATGTCGGCGGGCGCGTCGCGCTGTTTGGGGCCAACGTGACCAACGGCGGCACGATCGCCACGCCCGACGGCCAGACCATGCTCGCTGCCGGCCTGCAGGTCGGCCTCGCCGCGCACGTTAGCGGCGACCCGAGCCTGCGCGGGTTGGACGTGTTTGTCGGCGCGGTCACGGATGCCTCAGCGCCGGCACAGACTGCCGGCGCGGTGAGCAACACCGGGCTGATTGACGCGCCGCGCGCGAGCGTCGTGCTCGCGGGCAAGGACGTGGCCCAGCTCGGCGCAATTGAGAGCAGCACCTCGGTCGCGTTCAACGGGCGGGTGGACTTGCTGGCGAGTTACAATGCGGTGAGCAGCGGCGGCGTGCAGGGGGTCGCGGCGTTTTTTCCACGCAACACCGGCACGCTCACCCTCGGGCCGGGCAGCGTGACGCGCATCCTGCCCGAGCTGACGAGCGCCGACCGCGTGACCGGCACGCAACTTGCGCTGCCGTCGCAGCTCAATCTGCAGGGCCTGGCAATCCATCTGGCCGGCGATGCCGCCATCCTCGCGCCCGGCGCCAGCGTGGCGCTCAACGCGGGCAACTGGAGTCTCACGGGCAACCCGGCAATCGTGAGCCAGTTTGTTTTTACCGGTGGCCAAATCTACCTTGATGCGGGCGCACTGATTGACGTGGCCGGCACGCAGGATGTGGCGGCCTCGGTCGCGGAGAACATTGTCGAGGTGCAGTTGCGCGGGGCCGAGCTGGCCGACTCGCCGTTGCAACGCGACGGTGCGCTGCGCGGGCTGACGATCCAGATTGATGTCCGCCAGACCGGTACCTTCAACGGCCAGGCGTGGGTCGGCACGCCGCTCGCCAACACCGCCGGCTACGTCGCGCTCATCTCGCGCACCGTTGGTCAGCTAACCATCGCGGGCGGCGCGGTCGCGCTCACCGCCGGAGAGTCGGTGGTCATGCAGCCTGGCGCGACCGTGGACGTGTCGGGCGGCTGGATCAATTACGCGGGCGCCACGGTGGAGACAACGAAGGTGTTGTCCGACGGCCATATCTTCGACATCTCCCAGGCCACACCCGACCGCGTCTACAGCGGCATTTATACTGTGACCGCCTCGGCGGGCGTTGATCCAAAGTGGGGCGTCGCTTTGGCGAGCACGCGAGCGCTGACGGCCGACAGCGCCGGCTTCGAGCCCGGCTACCTGCAGGGTGGCAACGCCGGCAGCCTCGCCGTCACCGCGCCGGCCATAGCGCTCGACGGCGGCCTAAGCGGCCTGACGGTCACCGGCCCACGCCAGCGCGCGGCCCCGCCCACGCCGGGCGTTCTGGCCCTGTCGTTTCAGGGCCAGTCTTTCAGCGGCGCATCCACTTTCATCGCCGTGTCGCCCTCGCCGCCCGAGCTCCTCGTGGGATCCGGCGGTAGCCAGCTGGCAGCCGACGCCTTTGCGCTGGACGGCCTAGGCCGGCCGCTGCCGTTGCGTGCCGAGCGCCGCACGGCCTTTGTGCTTGATCCCGCGCTGATGAACGCCGCCGGCTTCGGCCGTCTCTCGCTCGACAACCGCGAGGGCAACATCACATTGCCGGCCGCTGTCACCCTGACATCCCCGACGGGTGGCATGCTCACGCTGGACGCGGCCAACCTCGTCCTCGACGGCCGCGTGATCATGCCCGGAGGCAGCCTGCGCCTCACCACCTATGATTTCTCGCCTTTCACGGCGCTGGCCGTCGGTGCCCCAGCCCCGGCACCAGATTTCACGCGCGGCAAGTTCACCCTTGGTGCCACGGCCGTGCTCAGCGTCGCCGGTCTGCTGGTGGATGACCGGGCGGGCTCCCCCTTGGCCGAGCGTCTGCCGTTGGCGACGGCAGGCGGCAGCATAGGCATTGGCAGCCACGTCGCCAGCCTTGCGCCGGGGAGTGTGATGGATGTGTCAGGTGGCGTCACGGTCGGTGCGACGGGGAAATTTTCCTACGGCAACGGTGGCGTGATCACCGTCAACGCCGGGCAGGACCCGGGCATTTCCGCAATCCTCGGAGGCCGGCTCACGCTGGGCGCGGAGCTGCGGGGTTACTCCGGTGCGAAGGGCGGGACCCTTACGTTGCTTGCACCGCTCGTGCAGGTCGGCGGCACGGCGACCGAGCCCGGCACGCTGCTGCTTGCGGCGGATTTTTTTAGCCAAGGCGGTTTCAGCAGCTTCACCCTCCGGGGGCTGGGTGCGGCGACGGGAAGCGCCGAACAATTTCTTCCTGCGGTTGTCATCGCGCCCGGCACAACGCTCGCCCCTGTGGTGCAAAGCTGGCTCGCAACCACGGCTGACGGCAGCGTGACCCTGACACCAACATTGCAGCCGGCGGGCGTACGCACTCCGGTTAGCCTGGCTTTCAATGCCGTGGGGGTGGTTGACGGCGGCTTGCTCGTCGTGCGGGGCGACCTGACCATGGGCGCGGGGGCGGTCATCCAAACGGACCCCAGGGGCGGCGTCTCCTTCACAGGAGACACCGTGACGGTGCGCGGAACCGTGATCGCGCCGGGCGGCGTGATCACCGTCGTTGGCGGCAAGAACTCTTCCGCGATATTTCTGTCCAGCCAGTCCGAGGCCGTGCCGACCGTCGTGCTGGGGGCAGACAGCGCCCTCTCCGCCGCCGGCACAACGGTGCTGACCCCCGACTCACGTGGCTACCGCACCGGCTCGGTGCTTGCTGGCGGCACCATCAACGTGACGGGCAACATTGTTGCCGAGGCGGGTGCGAGACTTGATGTCTCGGGCGCGGCCGACACGCTCGATTTGCTCCCCGCCTTTGGTGCCGGCGGGGCCGGTGACGCGCTTGATTCCGCCGTTTCGCGCTCCGCTTTCGTCCCCACCCGTGTCGAGAGCAACGGCGGCACCCTCACACTCGCGGGCGCGCAGGAGCTGTTCATTGACGCGACCCTGCGCGGCGCGGCCGGCGGGCCGACGGCGGTGGGTGGCAGCCTCGTGGTCACGTCGGGACGGTTTTTTGTGACTGGCACGACACCCACGCCGCTCGACGTCACGCTCGTCGTCGCGCAATCCGGCCCGGTCCGGCCGGCGGGCGCGGCTGCCGTCGGTGTTATCGTGACTGACGCCAATGGCGACGCGCTGCCCCAGGTCGGCCATTTCGCTGCCGACAGTCTCGGCGGCTCCGGTTTCGACTCGCTCACCCTCAAAGGCACGGTGCAGTTCTCCGGCCCGGTCAGCATCATGGTTCCCGGCAGCCTGCGCGTTGCGGACGGCGGCGTGCTGTTTGCCGACACGGCGGTGAGCCTCAATGCGCCCTTCGTCGCGCTCGGCACGGCCTTTCGCGCGCCGCTGACGCTGGCTGAGCAGCTCCAGCCGAATGCGTTCACAGTCGGGGGCCAGGCCTTTTACTTTCCCCCCACATTCGGCGTGGGCGTGCTCACCGTGACGTCTGGCCACATTGATGTCGGCAACCTCTCGCTCCAAAACATTGGCACGGCCAATTTTATCGCCGATGGCGGCGACATCCGTGGCGATGGCACGCTCGATGTCGCCGGAGACATCCGGCTGCGTGCCGGACAGATTTATCCACCGACGGCGGTGAGCTTCACCATCGCGGCCTCCGACTACGTTCTGTCGGGCGTAACGCACCCCGGCTCGGTCACGGTGGCAGCATCCGGCACGCGCTCGCTGCCGCTCTCGGCCGGCGGCACGCTCAACCTGCGCGGCTCGGTCATCACGCAGGGCGGCGTGCTGCGCGCGCCGCTCGGCGCGATCAATCTTGGCGGCGGCGGAGCGGGCACGGCCGGCCTGATTTCCAACCAGCCCTTCGCCACGACCCAGCAACTCACGCTCGCGCCGGGTAGCGAGACCTCGGTGACGGCGGTTGACCCCGTGACCGGGCGCGCGCTGACGATCCCCTTCGGCACGAATCTCAACGGCACCGCGTGGATGGATCCCGCCGGCACGGACATCACAGTCGGCGGCGTGCCGGGCAAGTCGGTCAACCTCTCCGCCGTCAACCTCGCCGTGGCCGACGACGCGCAGATTGACCTGCGCGGCGGCGGCGATCTCTACGCCTACCGCTTTGTCGCCGGCACCGGTGGAAGCACGGACATTCTGTCCTCAGCTTCGGCTTTTGCCGTGCTGCCGGGCTATGAGGCGGATTATGCGCCCTTCGATCCCGGCTATGCCAACGCCACCCTCGCGGCCGGCGACAGCGTTTTCCTCAACGCGAGCACTGGTCTGGCTGCCGGCTTCTATACGCTGTTGCCCGCGCGCTACGCGCTGCTGCCCGGCGCATTTCTCGTCACACCGCAGTCCGGCGCGCCCGCCGTGACGACCCCCCGGCCCGACGGCGCAAGCCTCGTCGCTGGCTACCGTTTCAACGGCCTGAACACAGCGCGTGAGGGCACACCGCTCTTCACCACGTTCGAGGTCGCACCCTCGTCGGTCGTCCGCGCGCGTGCCCAGTATGACAGTTTCTCCGGCAACACCTTCCTGCGCGCCAGCGCGCTGGCCAACGATGCCGCCGTGCCCCGCCTGCCCGTGGACTCCGGCCAGCTCGTGCTCGCCGCGTCGGCGGCGCTGACGGTGCAGGGCGCGGTCGCGGCGGCGGCCCCGGCCGGCGGCCGCGGCGGCCTCGTGGACATCAGCAGCCCGGTGGACATCCTCATCGCCGCGCCCGGCGCGGGCGGCCCGTCCGGCATGCTCGTGCTCGACGCGGCCAAGCTTAGTGCGTTTGGTGCGGAGAGCCTGCTCATCGGCGGCGTCCGCTCGTCCGGCACGGGCGGCACGACCGTCGCGGTCAAGACGAACAACCTGACCGTGGACAACGCCGGCTCGCCGCTCAGCGGCCCGGAGATCATCCTCGCCGCCAGCCGCAACCTGACGCTTGCGGCCGGCTCCGAGCTCACGCAGACGGGCACGCTGGCCGGCGCGGCCGACGCGCTGCTGCTCGGCGGTGCGACCGTCGCGGGCAGCGGTAACGGCGCGCTCGTCCGTGTCACCGCCGACACCTCGGCGCAAATCTCGCGCGCGGGTGTGAGCACGGCCGCCGGCCCGGTGCTCACGGTCGGCGCGGGCGCGAAAATCTCCGGCGCAGGCGTGACGCTCGACTCGACGCGCGCCACCACGCTCGATTCGACTGCCTTGGTCAGCGGCGCCGCCGTTGCGCTGGACAGCGGCCAGATCAGCCTCCAGCTCACGGATTCCGGCGCATTGCAGCCGACCACCGGCCTCGTGCTGTCCGGCGGCGCGCTGCAAACCTTGCAGGCGTCGGCGTCGGCACTGTCGTTGCTGAGCTATTCCTCGCTTGACCTTTACGGCACGGGCGAGGTCGGCACTGCGGCCGTCGCCAGCCTGGCGCTGCACGCGGGCGAGCTCCGCGGCTTCAACGCCGGCGGCGGCACGGTGACGTTCATCGCGCGCGACATCCTCCTCGACAACGCCGCCTCCGCCACCGTGCCGGGCGTGGTCACGCCGGCGGGCGGTGCGCTCGTGTTCAATGCCGAGATCGTCCGCCTCGGGGCTGGCGCGCTCGCGCTCGATCAGTTCACCGGCGTCGCACTCAACGCCACCGGCGGTGTCCTCGCGCAAGGCACGGGCGCGCTCGCCGCCCAAGGCGCGCTGACGCTGACGACGCCACTGCTCACCGGCGCGACGGCGGCGAGCCAGTCGCTCACGGCGGGTGGCGCGCTGACCTTAGCCGCCCCGGCGGGCGGCGCGGCGGCGACGGTCGCGGGCGGGCTGGGTGCGCAGCTCACGTTGACGGGCACGAGCGTCACCGCCAACGCGGACATCGTGCTGCCCAGCGGCGCGCTGACGTTGCGCGCGAAAACCGGCGACGTGACCGTCGCCGGCCGGCTCGACCTGGGCGGTACGGCGCAAACATTTTTCGATCTGACCAAGTTCACCAACGCCGGCACCATCAGCCTCACGGCGGACGCCGGCAACGTGCATGTGACCTCGGCCGGCACGATCGCCGTCGGCACGGCGACGGGCGGCGGCAACGCGGGCAGTGTCACGGTGAGCGCGCCGGCCGGCACGCTCACGCTGGCGGGCACGGTGCGCGGCGCGGGCGGGACGGGCGGACAGGCGGGCGCGTTCGCGCTCGACAGCGGCACACTCTCCGCACTCTCCGCGCTCAACGCCGCGCTCAATGCCGGCGGCCTCACGCAGGCGCGCACGTTGCGCGCGCGCAACGGCGACGTGACGCTCGACGGGCAGGCGACGGCGCGGATGTTCAGCCTCTCGGCCGACAACGGCTCGATCACGGTGACCGGCGCCGTGGACGCCTCGGGCGCGACCGGCGGCAGCATCAGCCTCGTGGCGGCGGGCAGTGTGACGCTTGCGTCCGGTGCGCGGCTCACGGTCGCAGGGCAGGATTTCAACGCCGCCGGCAAGGGCGGTGCTGTCGCGCTCGAGGCGGGCGCGTCGCGCAACGGCGTCGCCAGCACGACGGCGTTCGTGGATGTGCAGGCCGGCTCGGTGATTGACCTGTCGGTCGCCGCCAACACCACGGCGAGCGCCGCGCTCGGGCATTTCACGGGCACGCTCCGTCTGCGCGCCCCACAGAACGCCGCTGCCACTGACCTTCAGGTCAGGCCGGTCGCAGGCAGCGTCTTGGGAGCGTCCAGCATCGTGGCCGAGGGCTATCGGTTGTTCGACCTGACGGCCGCCACCGCCACCATCACGGCTGCTGTCCAGACCAACGTGCGGAACAACGGCACGACGTTCGGCAACGCCACCGCCACCATTTCCGCCCGCTTGCTCGCGAACAACGCCGCGCTCGCGTCCGTGCTCCATGTCCGTCCCGGCGCGGAGATCATCAACCGCACCGGCAACCTCGTGCTCGCGACGAGCTGGGATCTCTCGACGTTCCGCTCCGGCCCGGCCAGCGAGCCGGGCGTGCTGACGCTGCGCGCGGCGGGCAACCTCAGCTTTCTCTTCCGCGCCAGCCTGAGCGACGGGTTCACGGGGGCCACGTTTGCCTCCCCGCTGCTCGCAGTGGGCGCGCAGTCGTGGGCCTACCGGCTGGTGGCGGGGGCGGATTTCACCGCCGCCGACGTTCACGCCGTCAGGGCGCTCACGGCCCTCGCCACCGGAACGGGTTCTGTGCTGCTCGGCACCAATGCCACCGCGTTGCCGACCGCAGCCAACAACAACCGCTCGTCCATCATCCCGAATTTTTTCCAGGTTATTCGCACGGGCACGGGCGACATTGATCTCGCCGCCGGGCGCGACGTGCAACTCCTCAACCCGCTCGCCGCGATCTATACCGCCGGCAGACAGGCTGTGGCGCTGACGGATTTCGACCTGCCCATCCCTGATTATCAGTTCAGCAATCTTGGCAATGTCCAGACTCTCGCCGACGGGTCGTTCTATCCCGCGCAGTATACCCTCGGCGGCGGCAATGTGGTCATCTCAGCCCAAAACGACATCACGCATTTGGTGCTCAAGTCCGGTGTGCTCGTGGCCGATTCCACCCGCGAGCTGCCTTCCAACTGGCTCTATCGCCGTGGCTACACGAATCCCTCGACCGGCCAGTTCGACCGATCGAACAGCGCTGGTGAGATCGAATCCACCTCATGGTGGGTAGACTTCAGCAATTATTTCGAGGGCGTCGGCACACTGGGCGGCGGCAACGTCACTCTCACCGCCGGGCGTGACGTGAGCAATGTGGACGCCGCTGTGGCGACCAACGCGCGGATGCCCAAGGGTACGCCCAGCGCCGCGGCCTTGGTCGAGCTGGGTGGCGGCGACCTCACGGTGCATGCGGGTCGAGATCTGGACGGCGGAGTCTATTATGTCGAACGCGGCCAGGGCACGATCGGCGCCGGTGGCAGCATCCATAGCAATGCCACCCGTGCCGTCCTCACGCAAACCGACCTCGCAGCCATGCAGCTCGCCAAGCTCGTGCCCGACGCGATCATCTGGCTGCCGACGACGTTTTTTGCCGGCAAGGCCAGTTTCAACGTGATCGCACATGGCGACCTCCTGCTTGGTCCGGTCGCGAATCCATTCCTCCTGCCACAGGGCATCAACAACAGCTTTTACGAAAAGACCTATTTCTCCACCTACGCGCCAACCGACGCTGTCAATGCCGCCTCGCTCATCGGCAGCGTGACGCTCAAGGCTGTCGCAGATGGTGGCGCGGGATCGCTGTTAAACTGGTTTCAAAATGTGCTGCTCTTCACCGGCAACTCGAAGGGGTTTTCCAACTCCCAGCCGTGGTTGCGGCTGGCCGAGACGAGGGTGAGCCCTTTTGCCACGGTGGCCGCGCTCATGCCGGCGACGTTGCGCGCGACGGCCTTCTCGGACGATATCAACCTGGTCGGCAGCCTGACCCTCGCGCCATCGCCGCAAGGCACCGTGGAGCTGGCTGCTGCCGGGGCAGTCAACGGGATGCAACCAAACGGCCTGACGAGTCCCACGCTTATAGCCTCGGCCACCAATCCCCGTCGGTGGGGTTCGGCCACCATCATCCTTTCCGACGCCGATCCTGCCCGCGTGCCTGGTGTTGCCACTCCGCTCTCGCTTGCGTTCCCGTCCACCGGCCTCGAAGGGTTTGCCGGCTCGTGGGCCCTCACCCCGGCTTTGGGCCTGTTCGACAGCATCAACGTGCTCTTCGCCGAGTCCGGCTCGACCCAAGGCGCGCACGCGGTGATCCAGGCCAAGCAGGCACTGCACGCCGCCGGCCCGCTCCATGCCTCTGATCCGGGGCCGTTGCGTCTTTATGCGGCGAACGGCAGCATCTCCGGCCTCACCCTGTTCGCTGGCAAATCCGCTCAGATCATCGCTGCGCACGACCTCACCGACTTCGCGCTTTATCTCCAAAATAACCGGGCCGACGACCTCACCCGCGTCATCGCCGGGCGCGACCTCGTGGCCTTCAATCCCAGCTCTCCGCTGCGGCTTGCGGCGCAAACTGCCGGCAATGCGCTGATCAACGGGGGTGGGGGCACCCCCGGCCCCGGCACGGGCAATC
The DNA here is from genome assembly GCA_947475065.1 of Opitutia bacterium. Classification (GTDB taxonomy): domain Bacteria; phylum Verrucomicrobiota; class Verrucomicrobiia; order Opitutales; family Opitutaceae; genus CAIYUN01. The sequence goes on from CANJLB010000007.1 coordinate 23,092, forward strand.
CCACGGCAGGCGACATCCAGCTCGGCGGCCCCGGCGCGATCGAGGTGCTGGCCGGGCGCAACTTCGACCTCGGGGTCGGGGCCGGTGCACCTGATGGCACTGCCGCCGGCCTCACGACCATTGGCAACACGCGCAACCCCAACCTGCCTTTTGACGGTGCGACCGTCATCGCCGGCGCTGGGCTTGGCGGCACGGCTGCGCCTGACTTCACCGGTTTCAACGCAAAGTTCCTCAATCCTGCCACCGCCGGCACGCAGGCGGCGCGCTACCTGCCGGTGCTTCGCACGGCGCTCGGCCTCGCGGCGGACACGGACAACCCGGCGGTGTTTGCCGTGTTCGCCGCGCTGCCGGACGATCGGCGGGCCGCGCTCGCGCTGGACATTTTCTACCTCGTGCTGCGCGACGCGGGCCGCGAGCACAACGATCCCGACAGCCCCGGCTTCAAGTTCCAGTCCGGCCTCGACGCCATCGCCGCGCTTTTCCCCGGCCCGCGCTCCGGCGACATTTCGCTTACCTCACGCGCGATCAAGACCACCAGCGGCGGGGACATCAGTCTTTACGCACCCGGCGGGCAGCTCACCGTGGGCTTCGACATTGCCGGCCAGTCCGCCGATCAGGGCATCCTCACGGAGCACGGCGGTGACATCTCGATTTTCACCGCCAACGGCGTCAACGTTGGCACTTCGCGCATCTTCACCTTGCGCGGTGGCAACGAGATCATCTGGGCCTCGACGGGCAACATCGCCGCCGGCGCGTCGTCCAAGACCGTCCAGTCAGCGCCGCCCACGCGGGTGCTCATTGATCCGTCGAGCGGCGACGTGAAGACCGACCTCGCCGGCCTCGCCACGGGCGGCGGCATCGGTGTGCTCGCCACCGTGGCCGGCGTGCCGCCCGGCGATGTGGACCTGATCGCGCCGACCGGGACAATTGACGCCGGCGACGCCGGCATCCGCTCTTCGGGCCGCCTCAATGTTGCCGCTGTGCAGGTGCTCAACGCCTCCAACATCCAGTCCGGCGGCGCGAGCACCGGCGTGCCGCTCCCCCCGGCCGCGCCCAGCCTCGGCGGCCTCGCGGCCACGACACAGGCCGCGAATCCAAACCCGGCTGGCGCGGGCAACGATGCGGCCCGGACACAGGCTCAGGCGCAGGCCCGCCTCGACACGCTGCCCTCGCTTATCACCGTCGAGGTCCTCGGTTACGGCGGTGGCGATGGCACAAGCGGCAACGGTGACAGCGACGAGAAGAAGGACCCCGCCCCGCCCAACGGCTGAGCCACGCACACAGCTTGCATCCCCTCATTCCACCGTGAAAATCCGTTCCACGCTTCTGCTGCTCGCTCTGCTCGCGCCGGCCGCTATCCTGCGCGCCGAGTCGGGCGGGGCCTTGGAGTTCACCGGCTTGCTTGTGGACGGCAGCCGCACGCGCGTCGGCCTGATTGACCTAGGCAGCGGCACCGCCGGCTGGGTGCGCATCGGCGGAAATTTTCTTGGTTACACCGTCGCTTCCTACGATCCCGCCAAGCAGACTGTCACGCTCACGCGGGAGGGCTGGCCCGCGCTCGCTATCAGGCTGAAGGACGCCGTTATCCTGTTGGCGCCGCCTACCCCGCCGTGGGTCCAGCCGAGCAACGAGCAGCGCGCCGCCGTGGCCGACAACCTTCGCCGCCTCGCGGCGGCGGCTGCGCAGTTTTACGCCACCACCGGCGTGGACACGGCGACGTTGGACGATCTCGTTGGCCCCGGCAAGCCGCTGGAACAGCTCACCCCGGCGACGGGTGAGAGCTACGCCGGCCTCGTGCTGTCACGCGACACACCCACGCTTAGCGTCACCACCTCCGACGGCACCAGCATCTCCTCGGACGGCACGAGCATCGCAGCCGACGGTTCGCGTATTACGCCAGACGGCGGCCGCATCACGACCGACGGCACCCGCTACGCACCCGACGGCTCGCTGGTGCTGAATGATCCGGCCAATGACAGCTTGGAAGGCCCGTTCATCCCGCCCAACGCTACGCCCCGGTTCGCGGCGGCGCTTCTGGCCGTCGGCTGGAAATACGAACCAGCCGCGCCGGTAGGACCATGACCGTGGCGCGGCTCATGTGTCGGCTCCGCCGAGGTTCCCTGCAAGGTAGGGCCGGCAGACGGTGTTGAGCTGGGACACCGTAAAGGGCTTGGCCAGCACCGGCACGCCCCAGCTGGCGATTTCGTTTTCCAGCAGTTTGCCGCCGGCATGCCCGGTCACGAACACGAACCGCCGTGCGAGGTCGGGTCGCAGCTCTTTCACCCGCAGAAACAGCTCCGTGCCGTTCATCACCGGCATCCGGATATCGGAGAGCACGAGGTCGTAGTCCGCCGCCGCGAGGGCGGCGAGGCCTTCCGCGCCGTTGTGCGCAAGTGTCACGCGGCAGTCGAGCTGCTGGCGGAACAGCTCCTGCAGCAGGCTGCGGACGATTTCCTCGTCCTCCACGATCAGCACTTGCGGGCGGCGGCCTGGTTTCCGGCCGGCACCGGACTGGGCGGCTGGCGGCTCGACGGGTGCGGTAGGGGCATTCGCCTGCGCCGCCGGCTCCCGCGTGGCGGACGGGAAGCTGACGGTGAAACGCGCGCCGCCTGCGGGCGCGTTTTCGGCGGTGATGTCACCCTCGTGCAGGCGCGCGATGCTCTGGCAGATCGAGAGGCCGAGCCCGGTGCCCTTGTCCGGCCCCTTGGTGGTGAAGAACGGGTCGAAAATGCGGCCGATGTGCTCGGCCGGGATGCCAGGCCCGTTGTCAATGACGACGAGCAGGCTACGCCCGTCGTCCAGGGCGGCGCCGACCTTGATGCACGCCTCCGGCCGGCCGGCCAGTGCCTGTAGCGCGTTGAGCACGAGGTTGATCACGACCTGCTTGAGCTGTGCGGTGTCGGCACGTACGGGCACCGGCCAGAGCGGCAGCACCGTGCGCACCTCACAGCGCGCCTCGCGCAGCTGGAAACGCAGCATGACCAGCGACTCGTCAACGACGGCGCGCAAGTCGGCCAGGTGAAACTGGCCGCGCGCGGGCTTGGAAAGCTGGAGGAGCTGGCGGATGATGCCGGCGGCCTCGAGCGTGCTCTGGCGGATATAGCTGGCGGCGTTGGAGTCACCCTGAGATTTGAGGAGGTCGGCGAACCCGAGCACCGGGGTGAGCTTGTTGTTCAGCTCGTGGGCGATGCCGCCGACGAGCGTGTCGAGCAGGTTTTGCTTTTCTTGCCGCAGCACCACCTGCTCCATCGCACGCTGTCCGGTCACGTCGTCGAGGCAGGCGCAGACCTGGCCGGTCTCGGGAATCCAGCCGGTGGTGATGCGAAAATGCCGCCGCATGCCGCCGGGCAGCTCGAGAGTGAACTCCTGCCGCACGGCCTCAGCCCTCGTCTCGCCGTGGACGTGGGCGGAGAGCAGCCGTCGGAAGGCCTCCCGGTCCGGCCCGCCCACGCGAGTGACCAGTGCGGCGGCGGCCAGTTCGGTCTCGCCGAGGTTGAGCAGCTCGGTCAGCCGGCGGTTGTGGGTCTGGATGTTGCCCTCGGGATCGAGCAGCGCGACGCCGAGGGTGTTGCTCTCAAAGAGCCCTTGGTAGAGGCCACGCGACTGGCGCAGCGCGTGGTTGGTGCGGAACAGCTCCAGATTTTGTGTATGTAGCTCGTGGTGCTGGCGCTGGAGCCGCTCCATCTGGGTCGCCATCAGCCGCGACTGCAGCTTCACCAGCGCCTCGATGCTGACGAGGCCGACCAGCGCGTGACTATCGTCCACCAGCACGACGTCCTCGTAAAAATCGTCCCCCTTGCGGGCAAAGGCACGGCGCAGCAGCTCGTGCGGTGGGATCGCTTCCGGCACGATGACCGGGTTTTCCACCAGCGCGGTGAGAACGGTGCTGCCGCTGTAAAGTGCGAAGCCGAAGCGCGAACCCATGATGAATCCCACCTGGCTGCGGGCGCACAGCCCGATGACACGGTTTTTGCGGACCACGGCGCAAAACTCCACCTTAATGTCCCGGAACCGCCGGTGAACTTCCTCCAGTGTGGCGAGATGCTCCACATGGTGCCGGTGGTGGATTAGCGCCGCGAGCCCGGACTCGCCCGCCGCTTCCGGCGGCGGGAGGTAGAGCACCGAAATTGTCCCGCTGGCTTTGGCGGCGGGCGCGCTCGGGGACGAATCCGGGATAAGCTCGGCAGACGCAGGCAGGGGCGCAGCGGCGGATGACATGCCCAATCAAACGGCTGCCGCCGCCCGCCGGTCAAACCGGCCAGGTTACGTGTGCGTGAAATCCCCCGCAGGGCTTCGCGCAGTCGCCGGCCTGCAACCGCCATGCGATGCCGGGTTCACCGGGCACCCTGCGCCGCGTGAAGGTCGCATCACCCGGCGGCTGGTCCGAGACTGCGGGAGTTGGCCGGGCCAAGGGCGGGGCCGATCCGGCGGCGGGCGGGCGGCTGTGGGGCGCGGCGGGTAGCGTGGCGCGGATGAGCGCGTGCAACCGGCCGGCGGATACGCGCAGCCGCAACATGCGTCGCAGCGCGCCGTGGTTGGCGGGATGGAACCGATACTCCATCGCGTCGAGGTTGAAGTCCTCGATCACGCGCAGGCGGCCCGCCGCCTGTACGAGATCGAGGTCGGCCGCAAAATAGTCGCTGTCGAAAAGCCGAAGCCATGAGACCACGAGGCGGGTATGCGGGTAGAGCGCGCAGCGAAAAACTGCGGGGACATAGGCCTCCGGGGCGAGGCCGTGACGGGCGCAATACAGTTCGGCAAACGTGGCGCGGCTCATGGGGGCTATGGTGCGGGGCCGGGGGCCGTCCAAGGCGATCTCTTTGTGCGTGCGGTGTCCGCTTGGGCGCAGATTTTACCTGGGCGACACCGGGCTGACGTCATTCCGTCACAAGATGGCGGGCCGGTGCGATCCGGCCCGGGGACCTGTTCACAACTCACATTTCGGCGTCAGCCAGCACCGCCAGCTCGGCGGGCTCCTCCGCCTCGGGCAACGGGTGGTCGCGCACGAAGTCGGCGAAGTGGACGAGCTCAAAACGGCCGTCCCAGTGCTCGACAATGGCGGTGAGCGACTCGACCCAGTCGCCGCTGTTCAGGTAATGAACGCTGTCCACCATCATGTCGGCGGGCGTATGGATGTGGCCGCAAATCACGCCGTCGCAGCCGCGCTCGCGGGCGAGGCGCGCGATATGGTTCTCAAATTTTGAGACATGGTTCACCGCGCTTTTCACGCGGCCCTTGATTGCCTTGCTCAGGGACCAGTATTCCTTGCCGCGCCACACGCGCCAGTGATTATATGTGCGGTTGAGCGTGAGGAGCATCTGGTAGCCCCAGTCGCCGAGGTGCGCGAGGAAGACGAAATTCCGGGTGACGGTGTCGAACACATCGCCGTGGAGCACGAGGTAGCGCCCACGCGGGCCTTCGTGGATGTGCTCCTCGACGACGGCGAGATTTTCAAATTCAAACGGCAGAAACTTGGCGAGCACGTCGTCGTGGTTGCCGCGCAGGTAGATGACCTGGGTGCCGCGTTTCTCCATGGTCTTGAGCACAAGGCGGACAAAGCGGGTGTGGGCGTTGGTCCACCGGCCGCCGCGCACGAGCTGCCAGCCATCGATGATGTCGCCGTTGAGGATAAGCTTCTCGCAGCGGGTGTGCCGGAGAAAGTGCGCGGCTTCGCGCGCCTTGCTGTCCGGCGTGCCGAGATGCACGTCGGACAAGATGACAGTGCGGACATGGAGTTTGCTCATGGGAGGAAAGGGGCCGGGGTGCCGGCGGATGCGAGCACATGCGCGGCGATGTCGCGTGCGGCGTGCGGGCGGGAGAGCGGGGCCAGTGCGGCGCGCCACGCGCGCCAGACGCGGCCGCCGTCGGCCACCGCGTGGCGGCTGGCGGCGAGGATGGCGTCTGGGGTCTCCGCGAGCACACCGGCGCCGTGGCGGCGCAGCAGCTCCCAGTTGCCCTCCTCCTGGCCAGGGACGATCTGGTTGACGATCATCGGGCAGCGCGCGGCAATGGCCTCCTGGGTGGTGGCCCCGCCGGCCTTGCTGACGACGAGATGGTGCGTGAGCAGCAGGTGTGGAATCTGGTCGGTCCAGCCGAGGATGTGAGTGGGGGCGGCGCGCCAGGTGGCAAGCTTTTGCAGCCGGCGGCGGAGCCGGTCATCCCGGCCCACGGCGACGGTGATCTCCCAGTCCGTCGCCGCGAGCAGTGGGGCGACCATCGCCTCGCCGTCGCGCGTAACGGAGTTGATGATGCAGAGCACGCGCGGCCGGCCGCCCAGCGCGAGGTCGGGCGGCGCGAGGTGTGCCTGCGCGGCGATGAACGCGGGCGTGGGAAACCCGAGGGCGTGGACGAGTTCCGGGGCGACCCCCGCGCGCCGGAGCACGTCGGCGGAGTCGGAGTTCGGCACATACCAGCCGGCGCACGGCGCGCGCCACCAGATCGAGTTGATGCTGATGGAGTCGGTGACGATGTTGAAGCACGGCATGGCGGCGCGCCCGGCGCGCGCGAGTTCCGCGAGCATGAACGCGTAGACGGGATAGGTGCTGCACACGGCGACGGGCTGCTCGTGTTCCAGCCGCGCGGCCAGGCAGGCGGTCTCCGCGCGCAGGAACCGCAGGCTGCGGCCGGGAAACTGGGAGCGGTCGAGCCAGCCATAGACGGACTGCCAGAGCCGCGGCGCGCGGTTGATGAGCGCGAGATAGCCGCGGCGCGAGACGGCGTTGAGGCGCGGCGAGGTTAGCGCAAAAACATCGGCGACGCTCGCCGTGCCCGGCGCAAACGCGGCGGCGAGGTTGCGTGCGGCGGCGTTGTGGCCTTCGCCAAAGCCGGCAGTGAGAATCAGAACCCGCGTGGCGCGGGCACGCCCGGCATCCCGCCTCGGACCAGCGGCATTCAACGGACCGGCGCAGGATGACGATTGCGAGATCATGGGTGGGCGGCGGGCGGCGGGACCGCGGCGGATGAGACCGCCGGGGCGATTGCGGAAAAGGGCGGGACGGAGGCCACCGGTTGCATCCTGGCCATCGGATCCTGCCCGCCTGCCGCCGCGGCGATGACGGCGGCCAGGTCGGTCTCGAAGCCGGTGATGATATTGGCCCATGACTGTGGTTCGACCGTGGCGCGTGCGGCCGGGCCGAGGCGCGCACGCAGGCCGGGCTCGGCCGCAAGGCGGACGGCGGCGGCGATGAGCGCCTCGGGCTGCGCGCAGGGGACCGCGAGGCCGTTTGCGCCGTCGCGGACAAACTGTCGCGTGGCGGCATAGTCGAACGAGGCCGTGGCCAGACCGCTGGCCATCGCCTCGGTGAGGACGTTGCCAAACGTCTCCGTGAGGCTGGCGTGGATGTAGATGTCTGCCGAGGCGTAATGGAGCGCGAGTTCGTCGCGCGGAATGAAGCCGGTAAAAATCGCCCCCCGGAGCTCATTGCGCAGCGAGGCGCGCAGCGGGCCGTCGCCTACGAGCACGAAACGGCAGCAGTGGTTGGCCGAGCGCATCGCAGCGAACGCGCGCAGCAGCAACGGATAATTTTTCTCGGCGGCCATGCGACCGACATGGAGCACGACCGGGGTGTCCGGCCCGATGCCCCACGCGACCCGGAGCTTGGCCGAGCGACGCGCAGGGGAAAACTGTCGCGTGTCCACGCCGCGTGAGAGCAGGGTGACGTGGCGGAAACCCAGCGTGCCGAGCTCGGCGCAGAGCTCGCGGGTGGGCACGAAGCTGAGGTGTGCGCGGTTGTGCGCCCGGCGCAACCACGCGAGCGCCAAGCGGCGCAGCGGCGCGCAGCCATAATGGCCGGCGTAGGCGTGGAAATTGGTGTGAAAGCTCGTCGTGACCGGCAACCCCAGCGCGAGCGCCGCCGTGATGGCGGACGTGCCCAGCGGCCCCTCGGTGGCGACATGGACGAGGTCGGGCCGGTCGGCCCGCCAGATTTTTTTCAATTGTCCCCAAGCCGGCAGACCGAGGCGCAGCAGCGGGTAACCGGGGATTGGCAGGCCGGGCAGCGCGATTTCGCGAAACTCCGGGTGCGAGGCGTCGCCGGGCAGGTCATGGCGGCGCGGGCGATAGACCGTGACCATGTGACCCCGGTGGCCCAGCTCGCGGGCGAGCGTGCCAAACGTCATCGCCACGCCGTTGATTTCCGGCGGAAAGGTTTCGGTGACAATGGCGAGTTTCACGTGGATGTGGCCAGCGCCGGGCGCTGGCATCCGTCAGTTTCCCTATCTTCCACGGCCGTTGGGTGTCGGATAGGTTACAATTGGGAAAATCTGTGCCCATGGGGCGCAGTTCGAGCGAGTTTTCACAAACTTCGGCTCGGCAAACTGGCTTGGGTCCGTCAAATTTCCGCGCATGCCCAAACCAACTGGCGGCACCATCGGCATTCTCACGGCAGGCGGCGACTGCCCCGGCCTCAACGCTGTCATCCGCGGCGTGGCCAAGGCCGCGATGCATCACGGCATCCGCGTGCTGGGCATCCGCGACGGTTTTCGGGGCCTTGTCGAGAACCGCACCATCGAGCTCAACAACAGCCTCGTCAGCGGCATTTTGACGCAGGGCGGCACGTTTCTGGGCAGCAGCCGCGACAAGCCGCACAAGATGCCGGTCGGCCACGGCGTCGTGGACCAGACCGCCGTCGCGGTGAGAAATTATCGCCGGCTCAAGCTCGACTGCCTCGTCTGCCTTGGCGGCAATGGCACGCAGAAAAATGCGCTGCGTCTCCACGAGCGCGGCGGCATCAATGTGCTCACGCTGCCCAAGACCATTGACAACGATGTGGCCGAGACGGACATCACGTTCGGCTTCGATTCCGCCATGTCCATCGCCACCGAGGCGATTGACCGCCTGCACACCACGGCGACGAGCCACCATCGCATCATCGTCTGCGAGATCATGGGCCACGACGCCGGCTGGCTGTGTCTCGGCGCGGGCATCGCCGGCGGGGCGGACGTGATTCTCATCCCGGAAATTCCCTATGATCTCGATGCCGTGGTCCGCACGCTCACGCAGCGTCGCCGCAGCGGGAAGCGGTTTTCCATTATCGCGGTCGCCGAGGGCATCGTGTCAAAGGCCGAGGCCGGGCGTCGCGCGCAGCAGGGGAAGAAAACGAAAAAAAACGCCGACCCTGATGCCGCGCCCGCCGTCATCGCGCCACACGCGCCCGACGCCGTGCACCTGGTGCATGAGTCGGTGGCGAGCCGGCTCGCGCGGCACATCCAGCAGCTCACTGGCGTCGAGGCGCGCGTCACATCGCTGGGCCATGTGCAGCGCGGCGGCCCGCCGACGGCTTTCGACCGCCTGCTCTGCACACGTCTCGGCACCAAGGCCGGCGAGCTGCTCGCGCAGGGCCACTACAACATCATGGTCGGCGTGAAAGGCACCGAGTGTGTGCCCGTGCCGCTGGAAAACGTCGCCGGCTTCAAGCGCACAGTCCCGCCCGACCATGCTTGGATCAAGACCGCGCGTCTCGTTGAGACGTGCCTCGGCGACGAGGCGGTGTGAGCGGGCTCAGGCCGCCGAAGGCGGCTGGCCGGTGGCGGGCGTACTGGCGACTGGCGGCGCGGCTAGCGCGGAAACCAGGGCAGTCACCGGGGCGGATTTGTTGCGCGGCGCTGTTTTCGCGCGATTGGCGGCGGCGGCTCGCGCATTTTTTACCTTGGCCTTTCGGGCGAGCGCGGTTTTGGCCGCAGCCAGTTGTTTTTTCAGGGTCTTGGCCTCCTTGCGGGCTTGTTTGGCCGTTTTTTTGCCCTGCTTCACGATCTTTCTGGCGTGCTTAAAATCGGCCTTGGCGGCCAAAGCCCGTTTCTTGGCGAGGACGAGTCTGGCGGACAGCTCGCGGAGGTTGATGGCGGAATGCGCCGGCTTGGTTCCAGAGGTAGTTTTCATGGGTATGCGGGAAAAGCTCCGTGCACGATTGCGTCGGTGACAACTGGGTTACGGCCTTGGCGGAGGGCCTGCAACCCTGGGAATGTTACATTTGCACCCGGTCCGCGGGGTGGCTGCGGGCCGTAACGGCGGACACAGGGCAGTGGCCCGGGTTGCCCGGTGATTGAGGTGCTGCACGTCCCCGCGCGCTGATTTGCAGGCGGCCACCCAGCCATGGACCGGGCGTGAGCCAGACAGCAAGGCCATCTGGGGGACCAGCCCGTCCGGTGGATTTTCCAGAACGTCACTTGGGCGACATCAACCTGCCACACAACCGGTCCATGATGCATGCGAACCACCTTCCACCTATGTTCTCACGTCCTCTCCTTCTGCTCTCCGCGGCATTTGCCCTTGCCGCCACGTTTCCTGCCGCAACCAGCGCCCAGCTCATCATCACCGAGGTGATGCCGACCGGGTCATCGAACGCCATTTACGCCGCCGACTGGTTTGAACTCACCAACAAGGGAGTCAGCACGGTGGATCTCACGGGTTTCAAGATGGATGACAACTCCCACGCGTTCGGCAGCGCGGTCGCGCTGCGCAACGTTACCAGTATCGCCGCCGGCCAGTCGGTGGTGTTTTTCGAAGGCAACGCAAGCGGCTCCACCGACGCCACGATCCAGACGAACTTCATCGCCGCTTGGTTCGGTGGCAGCGCCCCCTCCGGCTTCACCATGGGTGCCTACGGCGGCTCGGGCGTCGGCCTCAGTGCCAACGCCGACGAGGTGAACCTTTTCGACAGCGGCGGCAATTTCGTCACCGGCGTCGTCTGGACTACGACGGCTTCGATTACCGCCAGTTTCGACAATCACGCAGCCACCAGACCGGGAACCGGTCCGACGCAGAACATCGTCAACGCCCTGAGTGCGGTCGGCCAGTTCGGCGCATTCACCGCGTTCGACAGCGCCGCCGTCGGCTCGCCTGGAGTGATCGCCAACTCCGCCACCGTCCCCGAGCCGGCCACGTCGGCCGCGATCTGCGGTGCGCTCGCCCTGGTCGGCACCCTGCTGCGCCGCCGTGCCGCGCGGGTGCAATGATTTTTCTTTCATCATCCGTCCACCCACTTCCGCTCACCGCCCAAAAACTTTTCTGCCATGAACTCCCTCGTCTCCCGTATCTCTTCCGCCATCGGCGCGATCCTGCTCGCCCTCGTTCCCGCCGCCCGCGCGCAATTCGGCCCGACAACAGCGTTCGTCCTGACCGGCACCAATGTATCCGCCACCGCTGGTGCGACCACCACCACGCTCGGTGGCGTGACGTTCGTCAACCAAGGCCTCGTGGGCGTCGGTCGCATTGACGCCGTAGCGATTGACGCGTTTGGCGAGTCACTCGGCTCCGTCTCGGGACTCCAGGTCACAAACTGGAGCGTCAACGGTGGTGGCAACTACAGCGGTAGTTTCGCGTTCACGCCCGACCGCGGCTACAACGCCGGGGGCCAGTTCTCCAATTACGCCGCCCGTATCCAGCAGGTGGACTTTACGTTCACCCCCAACTCCAGTACGGCCACCAGCGGCATCGCGCAAAATCAGTTCAGCTTCACCTACAATGCCGCCGCGTCCACGAAGTTCACCTACGATTCCGGCGGCGGCACGTTCGTCGCCACCACCGGCCTCGTGCCCGACAGCAGTAGCACGCTCGCCGGGGCCACGGTTCCATTCGTCACCCTCTCCAACGGCGGCGCGACTAACACCACCCTAGGCGGCACCGTCATCAACCGTGTCACCCTCGACACCGAGGGCCTCGCACTGCGGGCCGATGGCTCCGGCTACGCCAGCGACGAATACGGCGCGAACATCTACCATTTCAACAGCGCCAAGCAGATTGACGCCGTTATCACGCCGCCCGCCGCAGTTTTGCCGCACGTTGCCGGTGGCGCGCTCAACTTCAGCTCCGAAGTAAGCAACGTGGACGGCCGCCGCGGCAACCAGGGCATGGAGGGCGTCGCGCTCTCGCCCGATGGCACCCAGCTTTTCGGTCTCATGCAGAGCGCCACGATCCAGGACTCCGGCTCCGGCAACCAAGGCCGCCTCGATACCCGCCTGTTCGTCTATGATGTCAACGCTGCGGGCACCACCAGCACGCTTTCCGCCGAATACGTCATCCGTCTGCCGACGTTGAATGACACTGGCACCGGGACGCCCAACAAGGCCGCCGCGCAGAGCGAGATCATCGCCCTCGACGCCACCCACCTCCTTGTCCTCTCCCGCGAGGGCAACGGCAAAGGCACGACCACCGGGCTCGTCCCCGATTTCAAGAGCGTGCTCCTCATGGACCTCGCTGCTGCGACCAACATCGTCGGACTCTTCGACGGCACCGCCGGCGACATCACCCCCGGCAGCGGCACCGCGCTCGCCCCCGGCATTACGCCCATCACCTACGCCGAGGCCGTCAACCTGCTCAACACTGCGCAGCTTGGAAAATTCGGCCTTAACCTGAACAGCGGCCTCACCGCCGACCTCAACTCCCTCTCAGAGAAATGGGAGGGCATGGCTCTCGCGCCCACGGGCAATCCCAACGAGTATTTTCTCTTCGTGGCCAACGACAACGATTTCATCAGCGGTTCCACTGTCATGCGCGGTCTGAATGGCAATCTCAACTCGCCCATCAACGCGCTGACGGCCAACGGCGTGCCCGTGCAAAACGACACGATGTTCCTGGCCTACCGCGTGACCCTCGACGGCATCGCCCCCATCGCGTCACTCTCGGCCATCCCCGAACCGTCTACCTGGGCAGCCTTGTCCGGTGGCGCAGTGCTCCTCGTTGCGCTGATGCGGCGGTTCGGTGGTCGTGGACGCACACAACGGCGGCTGGCGTAGGACGAGCTGTGGGACTGCACCGACTGCCAATCGAAGCGGCGGGGGAGTGTAGGTGTGTGGGCTTTTTACCGGCCAAAAATTCATGAGATGGAGCCTCGAAAACTTAAAACGGCTACAGTGTGGCTACAGTAGGATCGTAAGTAACACGGCAGTAACATATAAACTTTGCCCTAGAAGCCGTTGCCGCAAGGCGTGCAGGTTCAAGTCCTGTCCCGAGCACCAAATACGTGTGAGGGCGATTTCATGTGAGCTTTACAACAATTTCTGTGGGAGTTGCTACGGAGTGCGTTGACCCCAACGCACTGAACCCGTTGAGGTCAACCGGTTCCACCTCCGCGCCATTCCGCATGGCGGTCTCTTGACTCCCGATACGTGCCGGTGACTGTGGCGGCCGCATGAAGCCAAGCGCTGACCCAACCTCCGCCCTCGACGTGAAAAGTCCCGTCCGTTCCGTCGCCGGGACGACGGTGATGAACGTGCTGCTCGCGCTGAGCCTGTCCCACCTGCTGAACGACACGATCCAGTCGCTGATTCCCGCCATCTATCCGGTTTTGAAGGACTCGTTCCGGCTCAGTTACGCGCAGATCGGGACCATCACCTTTGTCTTTCAGATGACGGGGTCGTTGCTCCAGCCGGTCGTGGGCTTTTACACCGACCGGCGGCCCAAGCCGTATTCGCTGGCCGTGGGCATGGGCGTGACACTCATCGGGCTGGTGCTGCTGTCGCAGGCCGGCACCTTTCCGCATATTCTGCTGGCGGCGGGCTTGGTGGGCATGGGCTCGGCGGTCTTTCACCCGGAGGCTTCGCGTGTGGCGCGGCTCGCCTCGGGCGGCCGGCACGGCTTTGCGCAGTCGCTGTTCCAAGTGGGCGGCAATCTGGGCTCATCGTTCGGGCCATTGCTGGCGGCGCTCGTGGTGGTGCCGCACGGACAGGGCTCGATCCTGTGGTTTTCGGGCATCGCGCTGCTGGGCATCTTTGTCCTCTCCAAGGTGGGCGGCTGGTATGGGCGGCATCTCGCCGAACGGCGGGCGAAAGGTGCGGAATCCCACCGGGAGCCTCGCGTGGCACTGTCGCGTGGGCGGGTGGTGGGGGCGCTGGCCGTCCTCGTGGTGCTGATGTTCTCCAAGTTTATCTACCTCGTGAGCCTGAGCAATTACTACACGTTCTATCTGATCGACCGCTTCGGGCTTTCGGTCTCGCACGCACAGTATGCGCTGTTTGGGTTTCTGTTCGCCGTGGCGGCGGGCACAATCATTGGCGGCCCGGTGGGGGACCGTATTGGCCGCAAACGCGTGATCTGGATCTCCATCCTTGGCGTGGCGCCGTTTTCGCTGTTGCTGCCATATGCAAGCCTGCCGGCCACGATTGCGCTCACGGTTTGCATCGGGGTGGTGCTGGCGTCGGCCTTCCCGGCGATTCTCGTCTATGCGCAGGAGCTGGTGCCGGGCAACGTGGGCTTGATCGCCGGACTGTTCTTCGGGCTCGCGTTTGGCATGGCCGGCATCGGCGCCGCCCTGCTGGGCCGGTTGGCCGACCACACGAGCATCGGCTTCGTGTTCAAGGTCTGTGCCTGGCTGCCGTTGATCGGGCTGCTGACTGGTTTTCTGCCCGAAGTTGATACCCCCAAGGCCCGGACCTGAGCGGGCGGACGGCCCGCCTGGGCGCGACCGGCAACATCGGGTTTGCGTTGCGGCGGGCCCAAGCCACGCTGCTCTCACCATGCCCGCCGTCAAAAAACTCCTCCACACCCGTATGCGCGTCAATGACATCGAGCGCACGGTGAAATTTTATCAGGATGCGCTCGATCTCACGATTGAGCGTCGCAGCGTGTCGCCGCGCGGCGCGCAGATCGTGTTTCTCAACACGCCCAACAGCGAGGAGCAGATTGAAATCTGCCAGATGCCTCCGGGCGCGCCGCCGGTGGCGGTGCAGCCCGATCTGATGCACCTTGCGTTTGAGGTGGACAGCATCGAACGCTTCGCAGCGGCGCTGGCGAAGAAGGGCATTGCGCTCAGCGACGGTCCGACCGACGCCGGCGGATCGATCATCGCGTTCATTGACGCGCCTGAGGGCTACGAGATCGAGCTGGTCGAGCGGAAATGAGGGTGGCGACGGGATTTGGGTGCCGCATATCAGCGATCGGCCTTGAAAATATCAGCCGCCCCTCGCCTGGCGGCGCTCGTACGCGAAGAGAAACTGCTGAGCGAGGCCGGCGAGCGGGCCGAAGTGGGCACGGCCAAACTGGGCGACTTGCGCGGGTTTCCAGCCGGTGAGGCCGTAGCGCGCGGCCATCGCCTGCAAAATCCAGGTGTCCACGGGGAAAGCCTCCAGCCGGCCCGTACCGAAAAGGAGCACGCAGTCGGCGATTTTTTCGCCCACGCCGGGAAGTTCGAGCAGACGGGTCTTGGCGGCGGGGTAGGGCAGGGCTTCCGTTTCATCGAGCCAGCCGGGGCGGGCGGCCAGGAAACGTGCGGTCTGGTGAATATAGCCGGCACGGAAACCGAATTGGCAGGCGCGGAGACTGGCTTCGGGGATGTGGGCGAGCTCGGGCCAGGTGGGCAGGCGGTGGAGCGGGTTGACCTCAACACGCGGGTTCGGATTCGCCGCAAGGTTCGAAAGCGCGTTGGGGTCAACGCGCTCCACCACGGACCCGCCATGGCGCTCGGCGAGAAGGGTGAGCATCTGCTTGATCTGGACGATCTGTTTGGTGGCGCTGCACAGGAAGCCGAGCAGCGT
Organism: Opitutia bacterium; assembly: GCA_947475065.1. Classification (GTDB taxonomy): domain Bacteria; phylum Verrucomicrobiota; class Verrucomicrobiia; order Opitutales; family Opitutaceae; genus CAIYUN01. The sequence goes on from CANJLB010000007.1 coordinate 38,560, forward strand.
CTCACCAAAGGGCTGGCGCAAAATCCGCAGGCCGGGAAACGCGGCGAGGCAGCGCGCGAGATGTGCGTCGCTGCGCCATGGGAGCGAGTCCGTGAGCGCGGACCAGTCGCGGTCGGTGGCGAGATAGCGCGGCAGCGCGAGGGCGACGTGCGGGGCGAGGGCGGCCGGGGCGGAAAATTCGAGGGTGCCTTCGGGTGCGAGACGGAGGCGGGCGATACTGTCGGACCATTGGCCGAGGAAAGTTTCGGAAGGGATGCCGGGTGAGGGCACCCGGCCCACATTTTTCAGCGGCTCACGGTGCCATCGGAACGCCTGGCCGCCGTCGAGCGTCTCGGCGAGCACGGTGGGCGTCAGCGGAGGGAGGCCGGCGACGGGGGCGAAGGGAGACCAGATGATTTTAAGCACAGACGGACACGAATTAATTCAGAAGCCACGAAGCCGGGAAACGACCAGAGCCAATCAGCGCGGCGGGAATATTTTGCAGTTTCGGCACCAGCGGCCTTTGCCCAACACAGCCCAGACGATGAGATAGGCTCCGGCAAGCCCGAGAATGATGCCCGGCGCCCAGAAGAGGGGGAAAAGCAGGGCACTTACCAAGGAGGCGGCCATGCCCATCCCGACGGTGAACAGGATCAGGCGATTTTTTTGCAGCAGGGCGCCGCCGCAGGTTCGGCATCTTAGCGCGTCGGTTTGGGGCGCGGGATTTTTGTCATCCATGCGTGAAGCCGTTTTATTTTTTCGCCGGGGCCGGGCCGGCCCAGAGGAAGCTTTTTTCTTCGGCGAGTACGGTGCCGTCGGCGGCGAGGACAGCGAGGTGCCAGGCGATGGGCCTGATTTTAGCGTCGGGCCAGTCGGCGCCAGTCAGGCCCGCGAGCGTGACGTGGCCGCCGGCGGGAATGGGGGCGGGCAAGGTGAAAACCTTCGGTGTTTCCACGCCGGGCAGGAGGACTTGCAGCTCGACGCGCGCGCCCGGCACGGCGGCCTTGGACTCGGTGCGGACCAGAAAGTAAAAGCCCGCGCGTTCCGCCGGCTGCGTGCGGAGGATGGTCTGGTCACCCGGGTTTTCCTTGCCGCTAAAAAATTCGCTGATGCGCGCGAACGACTCCGCCGTCCGCCATTCGGGCCAGATGCGAACGAGCTTGAGCGCGGCGGGCGGCTGGGCGGCACGGAGCGCGGCGGCCGGGGCAAGGGCGAGCATGGCGGCGAGAAGGAGCAGACGCATGGACGGAGGTAATTGGAAGGACTGAAGAACTGAAAGACTGAAAGGCTGAAGAACTGAAAGGCTGAAGGGCTGAGGCAGGAGGGGGGGCGAATATTTGAGATTTATGATTTGAGATTGGGCGGAGGGCAGAAGGTTGGGCGGATGGTGAAGCGGATGACGGAAGACTCTTTGAGGGTGCCTGCGCCGTGGTTCTGATATGGCGGGCCGGGGCCGGTTCTATTTCAGGTGAAGAAACTGGTAGCGATGGGAACCGAGGAGGTTGGGCGTCCAACCTTTCACGTCGGGGTTGAGCAGGAAGACGCGTGCGCCGTGGTAGATCGGGACAATGGGGCCTTCGTCGAGCAGGATGGCCTCGGCCTGCTGTTGGAGCGTGTGGCGTTTCGCCGCGTCGAGCGTGCGCGCGGCCTCGGTGACCAGCCGGTCGTAGTCGGCGTTGCCCCAACCGGTCCAGTTGTTGCCGCCGCCGGTCAGCCAGAGGCTGAGAAACGTGTCGGCGTCCACGTAGTCGCCGACCCAGCGGGCGCTGCTGATCGTGTACGCTTGCGATGACTGGTTTTGGATCCAGGTCTTCTGCTCGAGCGCGACGAGGGTGAGCTTCACGCCGAGCTCGCGCTGCCACATCTGCTGGATGGCCTCAAGGAGGGTGCGGTGGACGTCGTCGTTTTTGATCTGCACCTCAAAGGTCGGTAGGCCGCGCCCGCCGGGGAAGCCGGCCTCGGTGAGCAGACGGCGGGCGGCGGCAAAGTCATCGGCCACGTGCGCGGTGGAAGAGTAGCCGGCGGTGTCGGGCGGTGTGAGCTCATAGGCGGGGACGACGCTGCCGCGCAGCACGTCGCGCGCGAGGGCGACGCGGTCGAGGGCGCGCGTGAGGGCCTGTCGGACCTTGACGTTGTTGAGCGGCGGCTTCGCCGTGTTGAAGCGGAGGAAAAAGGTCTCCAGAAACGGATCCACGCGGAGCTGGGCGGGCGCAGCGGCGCGCCAGGCGGGAATTTTGGCGGGCGGCAGGCCGTAGGTGACATGGAGCTGGCCGGCCCGGTAGCTTTTTTCCTCGGTGGCGAGGGTTTCGATGGGATAAAACACGACGCCGTTGAGGCGCGCGTGCGCGGCATCCCAGTAATACGGATTTCTGGCGGTGACGATGCGGGCGCGGGGCGCCCACTCCTTGAGCGTGAACGGGCCGTTGCCGACGAAGTTTTCCGGGCGCGTCCAGCGCGTGCCCTTCTGTTCGGCGCCGCCAAATTTTTCCACGGTGCTGCGGTGGACGGGATACCACGCCTGATGCGCGGCCAGCGCGAGCAGCCATGGGCAGGGCGCGGCGAGCGTGAGTTCCAAGGTGCGGTCGTCCACGGCGCGGACGCCGACCTGGGCAAAGTCGGTGATTTTACCCTCGTTGAACGCCTGGGCGTTTTTGACCGGCCAGAGCATGTAGGAATATTCGGAGGCGAGTTTGGGCGAGAGGATGCGGCGGTACGACCACGCAAAGTCGCCGGCGGTGAGCGCGTCGCCGTTGCTCCACCTGGCGCCGGCACGGAGGTGAAACGTATAGGTGAGCCCGTCGGGCGAGATGCCCCAGCTCTCGGCGACGCCGGGGACGGGCTGCGAAGTCGCGTCGTCGAGGCAGGTGAGGCCCTCGAAGAGGGCGACGAGGATGGTGGCCTCGGTGTAGGCGGTGGCGATCTGCGGGTCGAGGTCACCGGGCTCGGAGCTGTTGCCGAGATGGAGCACCTGCGAGCGGAGGCCGTCGGCGACCGGCGAGGCGGGGCCGGCGGGCTTGCAGCCGGCCAACGAAAGCAGCAGCGCGCAGGGCAACAGGAGCAGGGCGGCGGAACAGGGCGGCGGGCGGAAGCGGATCATGCGAGCCTCCGAGCATGGGGATTTGACGGGATTTGTCAGGCGTAAGTTGGCGTGCTAATTCCCGGGGTTCCCAACTTAAAAAATGGCGTCAGTGGCAAGACGCTCAGCGGCCTCTGATGGGTGGATTGGCTTGGGAGCCGGCACGCGGCCCGGACGAAGGGCTTCCACGTCGGGGAGCCGTCCCCCTGGGGGCGGCGGGCTTTTGCGCGGCATCCTTCTTTTCCACGGCTTCATCCATCAAGTTCAAAAATTCATCAGAGGAATACAGCGTCTTAGCCTTCAGTCCGGATGAGGTTTTGCCAATAGACTGAACGTAAATCAAGTCAGGACGCTCTGGAACAGCGGATTCCAGCCAGATGGCCCAGCCGCCAATAAATGAATCCAAATTCAGAATACGAGGTTCGTATTTCCCCAAACTCACTTGAGGCAGGGCCGCGAGATCGTCGAGGGTTTTTCGCTGGAAACCGGTCGTTCCCAGCGAGTAAATTTTGCCCTGTCGCATAACCACCTGTGCGATCGTATTGCCGGAGCCGTCCAAAAAATATAACAAATCACTCGAAGACACGAAGGTCTCGGACATCTTTCTGGACCCCGCCTTGCGACCGTTTACCGGAAGCGTGGCTGTATGAAAGGGCTGGCTCACCTGCACCGCTTCAACCGGAGTTCCTTTGAGGAGGTCAAACGAAAGTCCTGAGCGGGAGGGGGGTGGGGCTCGGTATTTTTTCAAGTACTCGATAATGAGGGTATTGGCGTTGGCAGGCCCCTTGACAAATTGAAATGGGCTGGCTGCCGCAGCAGTCGGAGATCCGGCAGGTTGCGAGGAGGCGGTGTCTGCGCCGAAAATCGGATGGACGTCCGACAGGAGGACGAACAGGGCCGCAAGGGGTAGGGGATGGAATTTTTGGAGCCGCATAAAGTTGCGCTTCAGGCTTCGGCTCATGACGCTGGTCGAAGCACCCACCCTATGTCAAGCTTGGCGAGGGGCGTCCCGGCCCGATGCAGGAAAGGAAGGTTTTCCATTTGCCCCGCCGGATGCGGGCCGCCAGCGTCGCGTGTTCCATGAGCGAAACTCCCCCGGACATCTCCCACGACCAGCATGCGGTGCGGCGGCAGAAGCTCGCCGAGCTGCGCGCCACCGGGCACGACCCGTTTCGCGCGAGCTTCACGCCGACCCATTTCTCCGGCGACGCGCTCAAGCTCCATGTGGACGGGCAGGACAACGCCGTGACGGTCGCCGTCGCGGGGCGGCTCGTGACGATCCGCGACATGGGCAAGAGCCAGTTTGTGAAAATTCTCGACCAGCATGGGCAGATCCAGCTCTACATCAAAAAGGACGTGGTCGGCGAGGAGGCCTATGCGGCGTTCAAGAAGCTCGACCTCGGCGACTTCATCGGGGCGCGGGGAACGCTGTTCAAGACGAAGACCGGCGAGGTCACGGTGCGGGTCGAGGCGAACGGCGTCACGCTCGTCACGAAGGCGTTGCGCCCGCTGCCGGAAAAGTGGCACGGTCTCGCCGACCCGGAGCAGGTCTATCGCCAGCGCTACCTCGACCTGATCGTCAACACGGAGTCGCGCGCGCGGCTGATGCTGCGGCCGAAAATCGTGTCACACATCCGGCATCTGCTGGAGGCGAGGCAGTTCATTGAGGTCGAGACGCCGATGCTGCAAAACGTGGCGGGCGGCGCGGCGGCGCGGCCGTTCACGACCCGCCACAATGCGCTCGGGACGGATTTTCTCCTCCGCATCTCGCTGGAGCTCTATCTCAAGCGCATGCTGGTGGGCGGGTATGACCGGGTGTTCGAAATCGGGCGGAACTTCCGCAACGAGGGCATCTCCCGGAAACACAACCCGGAGTTCACCATGCTGGAGGTCTATCAGGCCTACAGCGACTACCGCGGCATGATGGCGCTCGTGCGCGACCTGCTGCAGTCGCTGGTGCGCGAGGTGATCCGCCCCGCCGACGGCTCGCTGAAAATCAAGCACGCGGCCAGCGGAGAGGACATCGAGTTCGGCGGCGCGTGGCGCGAGGTCAGCTACAAGGAGCTCATCCATGCCGCCACGGGCGACGCAGACTGGTTTGTCCGCAGCAAGGCGGAGAAAATCGCCGGAGCGGAAAAACTCGGGCTCGGTGTGGACCCGAAGTGGGAGGAGTTCGAGATCACCAACGAGATTTTTTCCAAGCAGATCGAGCCGACGCTCATCCAGCCGACGTTCGTCACACACCTGCCGAAGGAGCTGTGCCCGCTGGCCAAGCTCACGCTCGAAGACCCGACGACGATTGATGTGTTCGAGCTGGTCATCGGCGGCATGGAGGTTGCGCCCGCCTACTCGGAGCAGAACGACCCCGACGCACAGCGCGCGATGTTCGAGGCGCAGGCCGGCGGCGACCAGCAGAGCATTGACCATGATTTCCTGCTCGCACTGGAGCACGGGATGCCGCCGGCGGGCGGCATGGGCATCGGCATTGACCGGCTGTGCATCCTGCTCACGGGTGCGGAGAGCATCCGCGATGTGATTCTGTTTCCGCAACTGCGCCCGGGGGGCGCAAAGGCTGAAGGCTGAAAGACTGAAGGACTGAAGGACTGAAGGACTGAACCGAATCTGAACTTTTTTCCTCCCGCCTATTTCAGCCCTTCAGCCTTCAGTTCTTCAGCCTTTCTCCACCTATGCCTTGGTATCTCTACCTCGCCCTCAAGCAGCTCTTCCCCACCGGGCGGAGGTTTCCGTTTTTCACGGCCATCTCGGTGCTGGGCGTGACGCTGGGTGTGGCGCTGCTCGTCGTGGTGATGAGCGTGATGGGCGGTTTCGGCTACGAAATCCGCCGGATGATCACGGACACGCAGGGGGAGGTGCAGGTGCGTGGGGACGGGCAGGTGCTGGTGGAGCAACCGGAGGAGCTGCGTGCCGCCATCGCTGCCATTCCCGGTGTGGCCGGCGTGACACCCAATGCGGTGGGAGTCGGGCTGCTGAAATTCGAAAACAAATCGGCCTTTCCCCAGATTCAGGGCATTGATGTGCGGCACATCGAGTCCGTCGCGAACCTGAACCGCTTCATCCTCAAGCCCGACACGCTGGATGACCTGGACGACGACTCGGTCATTCTCAGCTCGCAGCTGGCCGTGGCTCTGGGCGCGCGCCGGGGGGACAAGATCGAGTTCTATTCGCTGCTGATGATCGAGAAGCTGCAGGAGAGCGAGACCATGCTGCCGCGTGAGCTGCGTGTCGCGGGCTTCTTTGTGGTCGGCCACCAGCAGCTCGACGGCAACACCGCGCTGGTGACCTTGCGCCGGATGCAGGACCTCTACGGGCTGGGCCACTCCGTCCACGGCTTCAATGTCCGGCTCGCGCCTGGCGAGGATGCCGCCACTGCCGCCGCGCGCATCACCGCCGCGCTGCCGCCGGCCGCCGGGGTGCAGGCGTATCCCTGGACGGACTCGTTCAGCGATTTTCTCTGGGTGCTCCAGCTCGAGAAAAACATGATTTTTTTCCTGCTCCTGTTCATCGTCATCGTGGCGGCGTTTTCCGTGACCAGCTCGCTACTCATCTCGGTCGTGCGCAAAACACGCGAGATCGGCCTGCTCGGCGCGCTGGGCGGCCGGCCGCGGCAGGTGGCGGCGTGCTTTTGCACGCAGGGGCTGCTCATCGGCGGCTGTGGCACAGTTTGCGGGCTGGGCCTGGGCTTTGTGCTGCTGTGGCTGCGCAACGACATCGTGCTCGGGCTCGCGCGCCTGTTCGGCCACCAGGACGTGATGCGGCAGTTTTACATGGTCACCCAGCTCCCCTCGCATACGAGCGGCCTGGATGTGGCGAAGATCGTGATTTTTACCCTCGTCATCTCCACGCTGGCCGGCCTGTTGCCGGCGTGGCGGGCGGCGCGGCTCAAGCCCGTGGAGGCGCTGCGCCATGAGTGAGCACGTCCTTGCCGCCACCGGCCTGCGGAAAACCTACCTGAGCGGCGACCGCCGCATCGAGGTGCTGCGTGGCGTGGACCTGGCGGTCGCGGCGGGCGAGAGCGTGGCGATCCGCGGGGAGTCGGGCTCGGGCAAATCCACCCTGCTCAACCTGCTCTCCGGCCTCGACGCGCCCGACATCGGTTCGCTCCGGTGGGCCGGGCGCACGCCGGCGGCGGACACCCGCGCCCGGTTTCTCGGCATGGTATTTCAGTCGTTCTATCTCATTCCCGAGCTCGACGCGCTGGCCAACGTGCTCATGGCCGCGCGTATTTTGGGCGTTCCCGGGGCGGCCGGGCGCGCCCGCGCCGTCGAGCTGCTGGCCAAGGTCGGCCTCGCGGGCCGCGCGACGCACCTGCCGACGCAGCTCTCCGGCGGTGAGCGCCAACGTGTGGCCATCGCCCGCGCGCTCATGAACTCACCCCGGCTCATCCTGGCCGACGAGCCGACCGGCAACCTCGACGAGGCGACCGGCGACAATGTCATCGCTCTGCTGCTCGGGTTGTGCGCCGAAACGCAGACCGCGCTCGTGCTGGTGACGCACAACGCCGCGCACGCCGCGAAGACTTCGCGTCAGCTCTTCCTCCACGACGGGGTTCTGAAGTAGCGCGGTCAGCATGACCGCATTTCCGAGGCCGCCGGATTTTTACCACGGATTGCACGGATTAACACGGATCAATCAACCGGAGACGGATTGATTTAGAAGCCACGAAACCAAGAACCGGCAGTGTTGGAACATAGAGAGCATAGAGCCACCAATCCGAGGTCACGGAGGAATGCTCCTTCTTACTCTGTGTCCTCTGTGGGGCGCGCGCAGTGTCCTCAGTGACCCGGTTTGTTCTGCCATCCGTGTTAATCCGTGAAATCCGTGGTCAAATCCGCTCCGATTTTTTCATGTCGCTGTTGGAACGGCCACGGCTATCGTTTGGGCTCATGTCTTCCCAAAAAATCCGCTGCGGTGTTGCGGGCGTCGGTTCGCTGGGCCAGCACCATGCGCGCATCTACGCGGCGCTGCCTGGCGCGACGCTGGCCGGCATCTACGAGACCAGCGATGCGCGCGCGGCGGAGATTTGCGCGAAGTTCAACTGCCGCCGTTTTTCCACGCTCGACGAGCTGGGCGCGGCGTGTGACGCCGTCAGCGTGGCGGTGCCCACCGATCGGCACGCGGAGGTTGCGCTGCCGTTGCTGGCGCGGGGCTGCCATCTGCTGATCGAGAAGCCCATCTGCGCCTCGCTCGCCGAGGCCGAGCAGGTGCTGGCGGCGGCCCGCGCCAAAAACTGCCTCGTGCAGGTCGGCCACATCGAGCATTTCAACCCGGTGATGGCGTTTTTGGAAAAACATGCCGACGAGCCGCGCTACATCACCGCCGAGCGGCTTGCGCCCTACCAGCCGCGCGGCACGGAGGTCGGGGTCGTGCTCGACCTGATGATCCACGACATCGGCATCGTGCTGGCGCTCGTGAAGTCGCCGATCGCGAAAATTGACAGTGTGGGCGTGACCGTGCTCTCGAAAAGCGAGGACATCGCCAACGCGCGCATCCAGTTTCAGAATGGCTGCGTGGCCAACCTGAGCGCGAGCCGCATGAGCACGAAGAAGCAGCGCGAGATCCGCATTTTTCAGGGCGACGCCTATCTCTCGCTCGATTTCATGAACCAGGCCGGCCATCTCGTGAAGAAGAGCGATATCATCGCCTATGGCCTGAAGATGAAGATCGGCCTCGTGAAGGCCGGCGATCTGTCGGCGATTCCGGTGCGCGAGATTCCCATCGAGAAGGGCGAACCGCTGGCGCTGGAGCTGGCGCACTTCATCGAAAGCGTGGCGCAGGCCCGGCAGCCGAAGGTCGGCGCGGCGCTCGGCAAGGGCGCGCTGGAGGTGGCGATTGCGATCACGGAGCAGATTCAGAGATCGAGGTAGGGCGGGCCCGCCGGGCCCGCCGTCCCCAACAACCACATGACTTTGCCCCAACGGGCCATTCTCCCGCACGCCACACCGCCCTGGGTTGGGCCGGGTGAGGCTTTTTTCGTCACCATCTGCTGTCAGGCGCGCGGCGAGAATCAGCTTTGCCATGAGGCCGTCGCCGCGTTGCTGTTTGAGGCAGCCGAGTTTCGCCAGCGCACGCAGCGGTGGTTTGTTCATTTGCTGCTGCTCATGCCGGATCATCTGCATGGCCTGGTTTCGTTTCCCGCCGCGGAGGTGATGAAAAAAGTTGTCGCCAATTTCAAGGGCATCGTCGCCAAGCGCGCGGGCATCGTCTGGCAACGGGATTTTTTTGACCATCGGCTGCGGTCGGCCGCGTCGTTTGAAGAGAAGGCGCACTACATTCGGATGAACCCGGTGCGGCAAGGACTGGTGGCGATGCCTGAGTTGTGGCCGTATGTTTGGTCGCCTAACGCAGACGCGGCGGGGCCAGCGGCCCCGCCCTACCTATGAAAGCACTCCTCCATCTTCCGGCACCCAACGGCGGGCGGGTGGACCTGCTCGTGATCGCCGGCGAGCACTCGGGCGACGAACACGCGGCCCGCATGGTGCGCGGCCTGCTCGCGCAGCGGCCGGGGCTGAACGTATGCGCGCTCGGCGGGCCACGGCTCGCGGCGGCGGGGGCGGAGTTGTTGCGTGACCTGACCGCGACCTCGGCCATCGGGCCGGGCGAGGTGCTGCGAAAGCTGGCATTTTTCCGCGCGCTCATCGCCGAGATCGTGCGCTGGATCGGCGAGCATAAGCCGCGCGCGGTCTGCTTTGTTGATTCTTCGACGCTGAACCTGCGGATCGCGAAGGTGATGTTCGCGCGCGGTTTTTCGGCCAAGGCCGGCGGACCGACGAAGACACTCTACTACATCAGCCCGCAAGTCTGGGCGTCACGCGCGGGCCGGCGGTTTGCGATGGCGCAACATCTTGACGGATTGGCGGCGATTTTTCCCTTCGAGCCGGCCGTGTATGCGGACACCACGCTTCCGGTGGAGTTTGTCGGGCACCCGTTTGCGTCGGCCGACTACGCGCCTCCGGTGCGCTTTGATCCGGCCGGACAGGTGCTGCTGCTGCCGGGCAGCCGCACGGGCGCGGTGGCGCGGATTTTTCCGGTGCTGCTCGCGGCTTTTGCCGAGTTTGCGCGCGGGCGGCCGACCGCGCGGGCGGTGGTACTTTATCCGAGCGAGGAGATTCGCGCGGTGATGGAATCAGTCCTTTGGCGCGAGGAAAGGGTGGAATATTTGCGAGAGGGAATTGCCAATATGAAACTTGGGCCTGAAGCGATTCCCGGAATTCATTTCCAAAAAACCGGAGCTGCTGACGGCGGGGCCAGCGGCCCCGCCCTACCTCAAACCGCCTCCGCCGTGCTTACGACCAGCGGCACGATGTCCATGCACTGCGCGCTGGCGGGCATTCCGGGGGCGGTGACGTATCGCGCCGATCCGCTCTTCTATCTCCTGGGCCGGCTGCTGGTGAGGGTGAAGTTCATCGGCATCGCCAACCTCCTGCTCGGCGAGGCGATGTATCCCGAGTTCATCCAGGGCGCGGCGACTCCCGCCGCGCTGGCGGGCGAGCTGCGCGCATGTGTGGACGACCCGGCGCGGCGCGCCCGCACGGCGGAGCAGGCGGCGCGGCTGCGGGCCCTGCTCGCACAGCCGACGAAGGGCACCGCGGCGGACTGGCTCGCACGGATGCTGACGACGTAACGTGCATTGGTTGTGGGCGGTGTGCCCTCACCCCGCATTCCATCGCGGGGTGAGGGCACACCGCCCACATTTTCCATTGAAAAGAGGGCCTGGCTCACCGCCGCTCGATCCGCATCGGCAGGCCGCCGCGCGGGCGCAGCGTCATCCGGCCCAGCGGCTCGACCACATGGCCCGGCCGCACGCGCAGCCGGAATGACTGGGCGATCATCGCCAGCAGCAGCGTGGACTCCAGCAGGCCGAGATGTTTCCCCAAGCAAATCCGAGCGCCCGCGCCGAACGGTATGTAGGCGTGCTGCGGGATTTTTACCGCGTTGCCCGGCAGGAATCGTTCCGGCTTGAACACCTCCGGCTCCTCCCAATACAGCGTGTGCCGGTGCAGCACCCATGAGGTGATGGTGACAAACGCGCCCGCCGGAATCTTTTGCCCCGAAATCTCGTCCGCGCCGATCGCCTGCCGCGTGAACGCGTGCACCGGCGGATAGAGCCGCAGGGTTTCGTCAATCACTGCGCGCGTGTAGGTGAGGCTCGGCACTTCCTCAAACGCCGGCGCGCGCCCGCCGAGCACGCGCGCGAGCTCCTCATGCACGCGCGCCTCCACCTCGGGGTGCTTCTCCAGCAGCATGAACGCCCAGCTTAGCGTGAGCGCGGTCGTCTCGTGGCCGGCGAGGAAGATGGACGCCATTTCGTCGCGCACGAGCGACGGCTCCATGGGCTTGCCCTCCTCATCGCGGAACGACAGCAGCATGTGCAGGAAATTTTCCGGCATCTCGCCGTCGGCGTCCTTGCCGGCGCGGAGAATTTGCGCGAGCACGCGGTCAAACTTGTCCACCGCCCTGCGCCCGCGCCACTGGCCGGGGCGCGGCAGCCACGTCGGCAGGCCGAGAAACTCGGTCAGGTGCAACCGCCCGTGCGTGGCCTGGTATTCGACAAACGCATCGTAGAGCGTGTGGACGCTGTCGCCGAGCCGGTAGCCAAACATGATCTGGCTGATGATGTCGGCGGTAAGCAGCGTGAACGCTTCCGTCACGTCCTGCTCGTGCGGGTCGCCGCGCGTCCGCCAGTCGGCGAGCATCGCCTGCCCGGCGTCGGCGATGATCTTCGAGTAGCCCTGTAGCCGGCTGCCGTGAGTCGCCGGGTTGCTGAGGCGGCGCTGGCGCGTCCACAGCTCGCCCTCGCTCACGAAGAGGCCGTTGCCGAGGAGCGGTTTCAGCATCTGCGAGTTGCCGGGGCTTTTACGGTAATTTTTCGCGTTGCTCACCATCACCTGCTGCACGCCGGCGGGGCTGTTCACGACGAACATCCACTTGTGCAGGCAGCGCACCGGGATCAGTTCGCGCCGGTAGTAGGACTTGGGCCATGCGGAGAGGACGTTCTCCCGCGCGCGCAGGAGATGGCGGAAGTCGTTCCAGGTGCTGCGGAGGTTTTTCAACATGGGCGAGGTGGGCGGGCGCGGGGCGCGACGGGGCGCGCTTGACTCTGCGTGGGCCGCGCCCGTCATCACAACCAATCTTTTGGCGCGCGTCCGTGCGTGCCGCCGCCGCGCCATGAAACCACTGCCGCTCACCCCGCTCGAAGAATACCTGCTGTGCGAGGACCGGCCCGGCTATCCGGGCTGGATTTGCAGCCGGCTGCGCTTTCACGGCACGCTGCAGCGCGATGTGCTCGCCCGGGCGTTTGCCGCCGCCGTGGCGCGGCATCCGCTCGCGCGGGCCGTTGTGCGGCGCGGGCGTTTTGGCCGGCCAGCGTGGATGTGGCCGGAAGGTGTCGGGCCGCTGCCGGTTGACTGGCGCGCGCGCGCGGCCGATGGCGGTTGGCCGGAGTTCCCGTCGCATGGGCTTGAGGCCGCGCCCGGCTTCCGGCTCGTCGTCGCCGAGGAGGCCGCTATCACGGAGGTCTATGTGCAGAGTCATCATGCTGTCATGGACGGGGCGGGCGGCTTTGGGCTGATCGAGGAAATTCTGCTCCACTACGCGCACGAGCTGGGGGTGGGGGTCGGGCCGAGGGTACTGAAGCCGGAGCGGCTCACGCATCGCGGCCGGCTCGCAGCTTCGTGGGCGCAACTGCTGGCGCGGCTGCCGGGTCTGGCGCTGGGGCTGGCGCTCAACTGGCAGCTGGCGCGCCGTACAGTCGCGCCACTCGCCGCCGGAAAGTTCTCTACGCCCCACCCGCCGCCTGCGGTGGTGCGGCTGACGCTGACGGCGGCGGACTATCAGCGGCTGCGCGCGGGTGCGCGCCGGGCCGGGGCGGGCGTGAACGACGTGCTCCTGCGCGATCTCTTCGCCGCCATCCGCGCATGGCGCGATGCCCGCGGTGTGGTTGCGCCGCTCGACTGGATCCGCCTCGCCGTGCCGGTCAGCCTCCGCACCCGGGCCGATGTCGCGCTGCCCGCGGCCAATGGCTTTGGCATGGTCGCCCTCGACCGCCGTGCGAAGTCGCTCGCCAACCGCGAACGACTGCTGCGCCGCGCACGCGAGGACATGGACATGGTGAAGCAATGGCGGCTCGGCCTCACGTTTCCCGCGCTGCTCGCCCTGCGTCGTCGCTGGCCCGGCGGCATCGCCGCGTATTCCGCGCACCCCGTGACGCGCGCGACCGCCGTGCTCACCAACGATGGGAAAATCTTCGCCCACAGCCCGTTTCTCAACGCTGCTCGCCGAGTCGCGCTGCCCGGCGCGGTGCTGGAGGACGTGGCCGTGTCGCTGCCCTGCCGGCCCGGCACCGCCGCGCTGGTGGCCGTGGGCGTGTATGCCGGCACGATGTTTGCCGACCTCACCTACGATTCGCACACGCTGACGGCTGACCAAGCCGGAAAGTTGCTTGGCGCCTTCGAGGCGCAGCTTCGGCTTACCATGGACGCGGAGACCGGCTGAGGCCGATTAATCCGGCGGGGTCGGACGTCACCCCCCCCAGATCGCCAGGGATGCGCAGCGGGAAAGCGGAAGCCACCATGGCGCTCTTCACCTCGCGTTGATGAGCTGGCGTCGTGGCGGCAAAATTCGGGCAATCCAAACTTACCCGATGGGCGCTGTGTCCGCTGACGGGCCGGTGCCGCCGCCGCCGTCCGCTGCGAGGCGGGGGGCGATCTGCCGCCAGAGCTGCCCGGCTTTTTCCGCCGCAATGAGGCGGGCGCGGACGACTTCGGCCTCACGCGCAGCGCGGTTGGCGTCGGCGATTTTGGCGAGATCGTCGAGGTTGTAGAGAAACACATTTTCCAGTCCGGCCGCCGTCGGCTCCACGTTGCGCGGCAGGGCGAGGTCCACGAGAAACAGCGGCCGGGCCGGCCGCTTCCTCATCGCCATCGCCGCCGCCGCCCGCGTGATCACCGGCTCGGGCGCGGCGGTCGCACATACCACGATGTCGAACTCGCCCAGCTTCACCGGCGCGAGCCAGAATGGCATCGCCAGCGCGCTCAGCGCATTGGCCAGCTCCATCGCGCGCTCCAGCCGGCGGCTCGCCACGGTCGGCGTGCCGGCCCCTCGGCTGACGAATGCCTTGGCCGTCTTCTCGCCGATCTCCCCCGCCCCGAGCAGCAGCACGCGCGCCGTGTCGAGCTTGCCGAAGATGTTCAGCGCGAGCTCGACCGCGACGTTGGCCACGCTCACCTGCCCCTCGGTGATGGCCGTGTGGGTGCGGATGTGCTTTGCGTGCTGGAAAATTTTCTGGAAAACGCGGTGCAGCACCGGCCCCGCCGCGCCCGCCGCGCCCGCCTCGGCGTAGGCGTCCTTCACCTGGCCAAAAATTTCGTTCTCGCCGACGAGCTGCGAGTCCAGCCCGGCGGCGACGCCCAGCAGGTGCGCGACGGCATCGCCGCCCGCCGCGTGCCGCCGGGCCGCCGCGAACTCCGCCGCCGGCACGCCTTGCAGGATGCAAAATTCCGCCTCCAGCCGCGCCACCGCCGCCGCGTCCGCCACGCCGTAAAATTCGACGCGGTTGCAAGTGCTCAGCACCGCCAGCTCGCGCATGCCCGCCGCCGGGCCGAGCCGCGCGCGCAGCGCGGCGATCTTCTCCGCCGGGAGCGCGAGCTTCTCGCGCAGCGCGAGCGGGGCGCGGTGGTGGCTCGCGCCGAGCACAAAAAATGTGGCCGCGTCACTCATGGCGTGCGCGCCGCCGCCGTCGCCGGTGCCGCCGGCGCGGCGGGGGCCGGCGGCGGATGCCGGCTGGAGTTCACCGGGGACAGCGAGAGCAGCGCCGCGCCGAACAGCGACACGCACGCCCACGCCAGCTGCCGCGCCGGCAGCGCGCCGCCCAGCCGCAGCCCGAGCGCGAGCGCATAGGCGAGCCACACGGCGATGGTCGCGAGCAGCTTGGCGACGTTGACCGTTTCGGGGTGCGGCACCCAGTGGCCCGCACCCACCGCCAGCGACACCGTCAGCAGCGTCAGGCCCGCGCCGAGCAGCCGCACGCTGATGTGGTCGAGATCAAGGATGGACGGCAAAAAGGAGAACCACCCGCCGACATGCTTGGATTTGAGCGAGTGGTTCCGCAGCAAAAACATCGCCGAGGTGAGCGCCAACAGCCCGAACACCCCGTAGCTGAAAACGGCCAGCGCCGCGTGCAGCTCGATCCACGGGTTGGCCCCGAAGATGTGCGCGCGCGGCATCCCGTCCCACGCCCGCACCGCGAGCGACACCAGTGTGAGCACCGCCGCGAGCATCGCCGTGAAATACCCCAGCAGACTCACCCGGAACGTCGTCCCGACGACGAGAAACAGCGAGGCCGACGACCACGCCGTGAACTGGAACAGCTCAAACGTGTTCCCGAGCGGGCAGCCCTTGACCGCACGCCCGCGCAGCACGAGCCCGAGCGTCTGAAGGGTGAAGCCCACCGCCAGCGTGGCCAGCATCGCCGCCCGCGAATGCCGCCGCCCCCGCAGCAGCGACACGGTGCCGAGCGCGAACCCCGCGAGGTAGCACGCGGCGGCGAGCCAGAGCCATTGGCGGTCGGAGAGATTGGGCATGACGGGCCGATAATCTGCGCCTTCTCCGCCGGCACGCAAGGCTGCGGATACGGGGAGCCAGGCGCATGGCTAAAAATCAAAGTGGAGCGATTCCATTGACGTAACTATCAGGAGTATAGCGGGAAACTGTATTTACCTAAAAACGCAGTTGAAATACAGAAATTGTTTTAGCAGGAGGCCAGAAAGTCAGGAATCGGAGGGCGGCGTGCTTGGTTCTTACTTCTTGGTTGGCTGATGTCGGCCTGCTGGCCTCGGTAACTTGGATTCTGAATTAAGATCGGATTTGAATGGGAGGGGAGGAGGCCGGCCGGCGTCACCGCGCCGGCGCTCGCAACCGCTCCAGCGCCACCTCCAGGTCGGGGTCGCGACCGGCGCGAAGATCGGCGAGCGTCGGCGCGGCCGTCACGACCACATCGGGCTCGACGCCCCGGCCTTCCAATCGCCCTCCGCCAGGCAGGACATAGTTGCGCTGGCTCAGTTGCAGCTCGCCGCCGTCGGGCAGCGCGTGGAACCGGCTGCCCAGCACGGCCCCGGCGGTGTGGCGGCCGACAATGGTCGCCCGCCCGTTGGTCTGGAGCACGGCGGAAAAAATCTCCGCCGAGCTTGCCGTCACACCGCCGACGAGCACGGCCACCCGGCCGGCGTAACGCGCGCTGCCGAGCTGGAACGAGCGCCATTGCGGGCTGTCGCCCGCGCGGTCGAGAAATTTTCCCATGTCCACCGCCCGGTCGAAAAACTCGCCGATGCTGGTGCCGAGCGAGAACGAGTCGCCCCCGGAATTGTGCCGCAGGTCAATGACCACGCCGGGCGCGTCCCGGTGCTCCTTGAGCTGTGCGCTCAGCCAGCGCCGGTCGGTCGCGTCGAAGCCGTCGAACCGCAGCACGACCACCCCGCCCGACAGCGTGGTCGCGAGCTGGCGCGGCGCGGTGGCGACCGGGCGGGCGGTCAGCGCGAGCTCCACGGGCCGGTCGTCGCGGTCGAGAAACTCCCAGCGCACCCTCTCGCCGTCGCGCAGCGGAAAGGCGAAACGCTCGCCCGGTGGCTCGCCGTTGCGCGCCACGACCAGCCAGCCGGGCAGCACACCCGCCGCCTCGGCCGGGCTGCCGGGCAGCACCTCGGTGACCGTCCACCGGCCGTCGAACCTGCTCGCCACGATGCCGGTCAGGACGCGCGCCTGGTCGCGGCGTTCGCGGGCCGACGTGGGGGGGATGGCGCGGGTGTGGCTGTCGTGGAGCAAGCCGAGCATCCCGTTGAGCGCGGCGTAGAGCATGGTGTCGTCGGGCGCGGCGGCGGCGAGCGCGCCGTATTCCCGTCCGGCGGCCGGCCAGTCCACACCGCCGAGCTTCGGGTCGTAGTGCTTGTCGGCGACGAGGCCCCACACTTTGTCATAGACTCGCAGGTTTTGCGCCGCTCGCGCCTGCTGCGCGGCGGGAAGGCTGGCGAGCGGGATGCGCGGCGCGGGCGTCGTCGCACAGCCGGCGACGAGCAACGAGAGCAAGATCCATGCGCCGGGCCGCAAAGATGAAATTTTAGCGCGGCCGTCCATGGTCTAGGCCGCCGCCTCGCCGAGGTCTTTTTTCACGCGGAGAATGCCTATAAAGGAAGCCATAAGGTCAGAGGGAAAACATCAGGGGTCATCTGCTCAAAGCGATTCTTCATTTCCGGCCGATTCAGGTGGCGCACCGGTTCGTGAAGTCGAATGACCGGGACTCACGCGCCGCCCAAGGCGGCGCGGAAGATCTCAACGGACTGCGCGAGCTCGGCAGGCGTGGCCGTGAGCGGGGGGAGCAGGCGGATGACATTGTTGCCCGACGCGGGCACGAGCAGGCCGCGCTCGCGCAGCGCGGCGATGGTCGGCGCGAGGTCGCCGGCCATCTGCACACCCACGAGGTAGCCGAGGCCGCGCACGGAGGCGACCTTGTCAGGAAAATTGACGGCGAGCTTTTGCAACGCGGCGAGCCACGGCGCGCTCTGCGCGGTAACTTTTTCGAGAAGCTTTTCCTTCTCGATCACCTCGAGCACGGCGAGAGCGGCGGCGCAGGCCAGCGGCGTGCCGCCGAAGGTCGTGCCGTGTGAGCCGGGCTGGAAGAGGTCGGCGGCGTTTTCGCGCACCCACATTGCGCCGATGGGCATCCCCCCGCCGAGGCCCTTGGCCATCCCGATGGCATCGGGCTGCACGCCGTGGTGCTCAAAGGCAAAAAACTTTCCCGTGCGGCCGACGCCGCACTGCACTTCGTCCAGCAGGAGCAGCAGGTTGTGCCGCGTGCACAGCTCGCGCAGGCCGCGCAGAAACTCCGGCGTGCAGACGTTGATGCCGCTCTCGCCCTGGATTGTCTCGACGAAGATGGCGGCGGTCGCGTCGTCAACCAGCGCGGCAAATGAGGCGAGGTTGTTCAGTTCGCCGAACGCGAAGCCGGGCACGAGCGGGCGGAAGCCCTTCTGGATTTTTTCCTGCGGCGTGGCGCTCATGCCGCCGAACGTGCGGCCGTGAAACGCGTTTTTCGCGCAGATGATCTTGAAGCATCTGCCCTCCTCACCGCCGGCCTTCTTCATGCCGTGCAGGCGGGCGAGCTTGATGAGCGCCTCGTTGGCCTCCGCGCCGCTGTTGCAGAAAAACACGCGCCCAGGCCCCGCGAGGCCGACGAGCTGCCGCGCGAGCTCGGCCTGGTTGGGATGGCGGAAAAGATTACTGGTGTGGATGAGCTCGCCGGCCTGCCGCTGCACGGCTGCGACCCACTGCGGGTGGCAGTGGCCGAGCGCGTTCACCGCGATGCCGCTGGTGAAATCAAGGTAGCTGCGGCCCGCGTCGTCCCATACCCGCGCGCCGCTGCCGCGCACCAGCGTGAGCGGCTGGCGCGGGTAGTTTTTCAGCACGTGCGCGTCGTAGAGATCGGCGGTGCTTAGGCGGGTGATTTCCGAAACTTTCATTAAAATGCGGATTGCGGAGGGCAGAATGCGGATTGGCAATCGCGGAGTTTTGGCGGGCGGCAGGTGACGCGCCCGCCGCGCCGCTCCTGCGTGGCACGGGCATCCTGGCAGTGATAGAAATCGGGCGGGGCAGCGCGAGGAGACAAACGTGTCGAGGCAAGCCCGCCACCCACCACGAACATGGCGGGCGGCAAATCATTTCGCACTCCGAAATCCGCACTCAGCATTCACTCACCCCGCCACAATCTCCGTCCCGATGCCCTTGTCGGTGAAAATTTCCAGCAGCAGGGAGTGGGCGAGGCGGCCGTCCACGAAGTGGACGCGCTGCACGCCTTCCTCCAGCGCACGGACGGCGCTGGCGACCTTCGGTCTCATGCCCTTGTCAATGACGCCCTTTTTCTTGAGGTCGTTCACCTGCGAGGTCTTGAGGGTCGAAATGAGGGAGTCGGGATTTTTCGGGTCGGCGAGCAGGCCGGGCACGTCGCTCATGTAGACAAGGCGTCGGGCGTGCAACGCGCTGGCGACGCGGCCGGCGGCGACGTCGGCGTTGACGTTGTAGGGCTTATTGTCGAGCCCTTCGGCCACGGGCGAGATGATGGGCGTGAAGCCCTCGGCGATTTCCTTTTTGATGAGCTTCACCTTCACCTCGGTCACATCGCCGACGAAGCCGAGGTCCACGGGATTGCCATCGTCATCCACGGTGAGCTTCTGGCAGACGAGCACGCTGTCGCCGGGCAGGCCGCGGGGTTTGCCGCCGGCCTGGGCGAGGGAGTCGCACACGTCCTTGTTGACGATGTCGTCGAGGGTTTTTTTGACGATGGCTACGGCGGCTTCGTCTGTGACGCGGAGGCCGTTGATGAAAGTCGCCTTGAGGCCGGAGCTCTCCATGGCGCGCGTGATGGCCTTGCCGCCGCCGTGGACCACGACCACATTGATGCCGACGGCGGCGAGAAACGCGAGGTCATGCGCGACGCGGAGGCGGCCGGCGGGATCGGGGTCGTCCATGAAGCTGCCGCCGTATTTGACGACGAAGGTGGAGCCGCGAAAATCCTGGATGTAAGGCAGGGCCTCAAGGAGGACCTTGGCCTTGGCGGTGAGTTCAGCGACGTCCATGGCGGTTCAGGCGGTGCGGCTCGCGGGCGTGACGGACAAAAGGAAACAGGAGGAGGGGCTCACGTTTTGGCGGAAGGCTGGTTGGATGCGTCCGAATAAGGCACGAGCGCGGCGCATTTCCACAAAAATTTTCAGGGTGGGGGAGGGTTGGCCGGCGGGGCATCACGGCGGTGGCGATCGGTCGGGGCGGTGTACCGTGCGAAACCCGGCGTAAAAATTTTCTTCACTCCGCGCCGTTGCGCGCCCACTGGTTGCGCGTGCCCAGCACGAATCTTACCTTTCAGAACCGCGCCGAACATCGCGCATGGCTTGCCACGCAAGCGGCGTTGCCAGCGGGCTTTCGGGTCGGCACGACGCGCTTTGACTTCACGCCGTGCGAGGCACCGAAGCCGGCGAAGATGACGCTCACGCTCATCGCGCTGGAAAAGCCGACGGCGGATTTCGCGGCGATGTTCACCCGGAATGCGTTTCCCGGCGCGCCGGTGATCGTGGGCCGTGCGCGGCTCGGCGAGCCGGCGCTCGGTGCAATCATCGTGAACAACAAGATTTCCAACGTCTGCGCGCCCGGTGGCGTGGAGGCGAGCGAGCGCGTGTGCGCGGAGACGGCGCGGCTGCTCGGCCTCGTGCCGCGGGCGGTGCTGCCCTGCTCGACCGGTGTCATTGGCTGGACGCTGCCGGTGGAGGCGATGGTCGCGGCGCTGCCGGCCGCGGCCGCCGCGCTGTCAGCCGGCTCGGTGCTGCCGGCGGCGGAGGGCATTGTGACGACCGACCTTTATCCGAAAGTGCGCCGGGCGACCGTGGGCCCGGGCAGCATCGTCGGCATCGCCAAGGGCGCGGGCATGATTGAGCCGAACCTGGCGACGATGCTCGTCTATCTGTTCACCGACCTAGCCGTACCGCGCGACACGTTGCGGGCGATGCTGGTGCGCGCGGTCGGGCCGAGCTTCAACAGCATCAGCATTGACAGCGACACGAGCACGTCGGACACGGTGGTGCTCGTGTCGTCGGGCCGCGTGCCGTGCGCCGGCCTGGCGGAGTTCGAGGCTGCGCTCACGCAAGTGTGCCGCGACCTTGCCGAAGATGTGGTGCGCAACGGCGAGGGCGTGCGGCACGTCATCCGGGTCGCTGTCACGGGCGCACCCACCGCGGAACTGGCACGGGCGCTCGGCAAAGCTGTCGTCAACGCGCCCCTGTTCAAATGTGCGGTGGCGGGCAACGACCCGAATGTCGGCCGGCTCGTGCAGGCCGTGGGCAAGCACGTGGGGGCGCATGCCCCCGGCACGGATTTGTCGCGGCTGCGCGCGACGATGGGTGGCATCGAGATTTTTTCCGGCGGCGTCTTCCGGCTCGATCCGGCGAAGGAGTCGGCGCTGGTCGCGCACCTGCGCGGAGCGGAGCTCTACCCGAGCGCGCCACCCAAGGACGGCGTATTCAGCGCCGCCGTGGATTTTCCGCCGCACGAACGTTGCGTGGAAATCGGCCTCGACCTCGGCGTGGGCTCAGGGGCGGCCACTGTGCTTGGCGGTGACCTCACGCACGAATACGTGAGCGAAAATGCAGACTACCGGAGCTGAAGAAACTCCGGCCAGCTCCGCAGCCAGCGCACCAACTCCCGTGTGCTCCCGGTCTGCACTAGGCCGTTTAGATGCTGAGCCTGGACTGCACGGCACTCCAATCAGAAAGTTCCTGTGAGCCTTGGGACATTTTTTCCAGCCAATCGCCCACCTCGCTTTCCGTGACGAAGACTGGCACCTCGTTCCCGTCCGGCAGGCCGGTGATTTTCACGCTGCATTCGGCGAGCTGTCCTCCATTGTTTCCCACGCTTAGTTTGATGGAGTGCAGGCCAGCCGCCATCGCAATTTCAATCCCGTTCAATTTTCCCTCATTGGACAGGTCATAGCCCAACCCGTCGATGACCACGGTGACGCCGCGCCCGGCCTCCACTCTTATTTTTGCCTTGTCGGCCAGTTGAAAGCTCCCGCTGGCTTCAAATTGCTGAGGCGCCTGACGCATGTCCCATTTCCCGTTCAGCTTTTTTTTGGCGGCCTCGCCCCAGATGTTTGAGCCATTCGGGACCGACAGGATATAGAAAGGAAACTGCTTGCCCCCATAGCTCCCCAACATGCCGCGATAGAGCGTCGGCTTCGTCCGGTCTGCGGCAGGCGTGCCACGCCCAGGCACATCCGGGTTGGTGACGTAGTTGATGCCTGCAATCAGATCGGAGACCGCCCGGCTGATGCTGGCGATGGCACGGTCGCGGGAGCCGTACCGCTCGCCGGCTGGGGTCTGTTGCAGATAGGCGAGGGCCGTCTGGAGCAAGCTGAGCGCGATCCGCAGGTTGGGTGCGTGGTTCGGGCGGCTGGCGACGTTGAAATCGCTGACGCGTGCGCTGATGGCACTGATTTCCGAGGATGGGGCGGCCGGCTGGGAGTTGAGTTCGGGATGCGTGGTGACAAACGCGAGGCAGTTGGCCACGTTGAGCCTGGCCTCCTCGAGGTCAGCGCGCGCGAGCTCGACAAACCCTCCCTTGTTATCGGTGGAAGCCTTGCTCAAGGACTCAATCGCCTGATCCAAGGCCCGCTGCGCGGCGGCCAGAGGCGCGGCGGCGTGCTCGAGCATGGCGGTCGCGGCGGCACGCGGAGGCGGCGCGGCGGCCGTCATGCGTCCCACCGGGGAGAGGCCGGCCAAGACGACGGCGAGGAGGACGGGTAAGATTTTCATGGTGCGAAACCGAGCTGGGAGTGAGAGGGAGCATACCTAAGACGCACCACCCGCCGTATTCTTAGCAAAAATTTCATCCCGGACTTAATTTTCTTTGCCGGCGAATCCGTGGCGGAAAATTTCACTGACGGTCCGGCTTCTGTCCCTCCCGCCCAAGTGATGCGGAACTTGCGCTTGCCCTGCATGCGGGCGGACACCACTTTGCGGTCACCCCAACCCCTTCCGTTCACATGAACTCCCCCCGTCCCGCCCTCCGCCCCCGCCCATTGTTTGCCGCCGGCCTGCTGGCCATGCTGGCTTCGGCGTTTGCCGCCGCTCCGGCCACCCCGACTGCCCCGGTGGCCGCCCCGGCCGCCGCTGCGCCAGCCGGAAACCGTTTCGAGAAAAATGTCGCCGATTATGAGGCTGCCGACAAGGCCACGCCTGCGCTTAAGGGTGCCATCCTGCTCGTCGGTGACTCACAATTTTTCCGCTGGAAGACACTCGCCGAGGATCTGCCCGGCTACACGGTCATCAACCGCGGCATTGATTCGCTTCAGATGTCCGACCTGCTGTTTTTCGCCGACCGCCTGGTGCCGGGCTATCAGCCGCGATTCGTCGTGATCCATGCCGGCGGCAACGATGTGCACAATGGCCGCAAGCCCGAGCAGGTGCTGGCGGACTTCAAGGCGTTTGTCGCCAAGGTGCGCGTCAAGCTGCCCAACGTGCCCATCGCCTTCAGCAGCACCACACCCGGCCCCGCCCGCTGGGATGAGCGTGAGGTGCGTGTGCAGACCAACAAGCTGCTCAAGGACTACATCGCCACGCAAAAGAATCTCCATTTCATTGATCTCTGGGACGTGATGCTGACGCCCGACGGCAAGCCGCGCGAGGACCTGTGGGTCGAGGACCGTATCCATCCGAACCAAGCGGGCTACCTGATCCGCGTGAAAATCATGAAGCCGCTGCTGGGCGCGCCGGGGTAGTGTGTCAGCTTGGTCGGTGTAGGTTGCGCGCTCGCCGCGCAACTTCGGCACCGCAGGCAAACGTGGCGCGTCAAGCACGCCACCTACCTCGGAAAAGGCAAACTGATACACTACCCGCGCCGGACAGGCCGGCGAAGTGAGATGCGCGTAGGTGTGGCCCCGGGACTTGGCTACCATGCCCGGATTTGAACCAAGGCAGGGGAAAGCCGGGACGTTCCGTCAGGCCCGGCGGAAATGTTCGCGGCGGGCCGGTCCGTTGGGCAGCGGAAACATTTCCGGCGTCAGGTCGGGCCGCTGGGTGAGCACGAGAAAATCGTGCACGGTGCGGCCGGTTGTGGCGTCGAAAAACGGCGGGCGTTCCGGTGGCCGGAAAAAGGCCGTTGGCGTGGCGTGGTCGGTGGCGGTGGTCATGGTGGTGGTTGGTTAAAACCGCCCCCTGCGTCGTGCTGCCGGCCGGGCCAAAAAAAAGCCCCTCCGGCAATGCGCCGGAGGGGGTGGAGATTCGTTGGACGAAATCAGAACCCTCGCGGCGCGTCGGTAACGACGGAACCGATGACGACGACGGCCACGGAGAGGTGGCCGGGGCGTGCGACGGACGACGTTTTGCCGGAGAGATTCATGAGTTACGGGTGAGAGCAGGCGCGCTTTCGCGTCGTTTGTCAAGTCCGGTCTGTTCCTTCGGCGGCCTCCTGCCGAACTTTACCTCCCCTTAACATTTCTCCACGTCGCGCTCACCGTTCGTTTACAGGGCGGGCGTCTCTCCTTGCATCAACCCAATCACACCATGCTCAACGCCCAATCTCTGCTCAAACTGGTCTTTCTCAGCGCTTGGATTCTCACGCTCACCACCATCGCCTTTGGGACGGGTAGTGCTCTCCTCCCGGCCCGCTCCGTCTCTTTCGCCCTGACCGTCTATGGCCCGGACACCGGATGGAATCATCATCTGGTCGCTGCCCGCGTGGCCGGGGTCATCGTCCATGGCCGCAGCCTGCGTCATGGCCCTGCCTCGGCTGCCGGCGCCAAAGCCGGGCCGATCTGAAGCATTTGCGTGGGGTAAGCGCAAAACCGGGGCGCGTGCGCGACACGTGCCCGGATCAAACAGCCGGCGGCCGGGGGGCCGTCGGCTGTTTCATTTTATATCCGCGATAGTTTCATGCGGCGCAACCGGCGGCGGCCCGTTGGTCGCCGGGCCCGGCGGACGGACGCGACCAAGGGGCCGCGCTCAGTCGTTCTGATCCCCGGCCGGGCCGGACCGCGGATCCCGGTTGGCGGGCAGGTGGTGGGGGAATAAAAAATAATAGTTGGCCAGTCCCCAGCAGCGCGACGGGCGGTAGAGCAGCAGCGGCACCACCACCGCGCCGACGCCCGCCAGCACGGCGGCGGTCGTCCCGCCCAGCACGCCGAAATGCCAGAGCAGCGCGACCGGCGAGAGAAAGCCGACGAGCGTGACGCCGTAGTTGAGCGACATCGCGGCGAGAAAGCCGCCCTCGTCGCGCTCGATCTTGAGTCCGCAGATGGGGCATTCGCGGTTGAGCGTGAACAGCGTGCCGGGCTGAAACAGCTTTTTTTCCCCGCAGTTGGGGCAGCGGTGGGTGAGGCCGCGAACGATGATCTGGCCACGGGTGACACGCATGAGGCCATCAGCCAAGCAGGCCGCCCCGCCGGTGGGAAGCGCCTTTGTGCGGGAGGATGCAAATGTGGGCGGGGTGCCCTCACCCCGCTGGCCGCGCGCCACCATCCTTGGCGCGGCAGCCAGACATTATGCTAAGAAACTAGCAAATAATGCTTGCTTCGTGTCGAATGATCATGCTAGATATCTAGCATGACATCGAAAACCGTGCATTTCACCCGGCGCGAACGGCAAATCATGGATGTGATCTATGCGCGCGGGGAGGCCACCGCCGCCGAGGTGCATGCCGCGTTGCCCGCCGCCCCCAGCTACTCGACCGTCCGCGCGCTGCTGCGCATCCTGGAGGACAAGGGTTTCCTCCGGCACCGCGAGGACGGCCCGCGCTACCGCTTCCGGCCCACGCAGGCGCCCGCACAGGCCCGCCGCTCCGCGCTCAAGCAGGTCGTCAACGCCTTTTTCGAGGGCTCGCTCGCCAACGCCGTTGCCGCGCTTGTGGACACGACCGAGGAGAAACTTCCGCCCGAGGAGCTCACCCGACTCGAGGCGATCATTCTCAAGGCGAAACAAAAATAATCCCCTGAACCCCATGAACTCCGACCCCCGGCTCCTCCTGCTCCTCGACCTCCTGATCAAGAGCACCGTCGTGCTCTCGCTCGCGCTGCTCGCCGCCCGCCTCTGGCGCGGCGCTTCGGCGGCGAACCGCCATCTGATCTGGCTCGCGGCGTACGCCATCCTGCTGCTCGCGCCGCTCACCGTGTTGATCCCGCCGCGCTGGTCGTGGCAGCCGGTGGCAGCCTTCGCGCCGCCCGTCGTTTTGGCGGCTCCGCTCCCCGCCTCGGCGCAAGCCTTGGAAACCCCGGCTGTGTCCTCGCCCTCATCCGCGACCGAGCCGGCGGCGACGACCGCCGCCGCGTCGGCCTCACCGCGCGTATCCGCCTGGCCGGCGTGGCTGGTCCCACTAAATGGGCTTCTGCTCGTCTGGCTGGCGGGCGCGACGGCGTTGCTCGTCCGCCTCGTGGCCGGGGCCGCGCAACTCGGGTGGTGGCGTCGTCGCAGCACACGGCTCGACGATGCCCGCGCCCATGCGCTCTGCCGCCGCATCGCCGCCGACTTCCGTCTCACTCGCACGGTGGAGCTGCGCTCCCTTGCGTCGTGCCGGGTGCCGATGACATGGGGCACGCTGCGCCCGGTCGTGCTGCTCCCGGCGGATGTGGCCACCTGGCCCGAGCCGCGCCTCGCCCTCGTGCTGCGCCACGAGCTGGGCCACATCGCGCGGCACGACTGCCTTGCGCGCCTGCTCGCGTCGGTCGCCACCGCGCTTTACTGGCCCAACCCGCTCGCGTGGCTCGGCGCCCGCGCACTGCGCCTCGCGCAGGAGCAGGCGTGCGACGACCTCGTGCTCGCCGCCGGCGCACCGGCGGAGGATTACGCGCTGGAGCTGGTGGCCGCCGTCCGCCGTTTGCGCGGCCCGCACCCGGCCGGTCCGGCCGTGGCGATGGCCGAGCCGTCCACGCTGGAAAAACGCGTGGACGGTATCGTCGCCGCCAGCCGTGACCGGCGGCCGGCGGCGGGCCGGACGTTCGCGGTGGTCCTGGCCGTGGTGGCGCTGGCAGCCGCCATCTTCGCGCTGGTGCAGGTGCGGAACGCAAAGTCATCTCAAGAGCTATGGGACGAGAAGGATCCATATGGATATAGCGATGCTGCAGCGACGAAGGCTGCCTTGTCCGATCCGGCGACCGACACGTCCGTGCAGGTGGCGATTGAGGTCGTCATCGTCAAAGTCCGGCAGGACACGTTTGAGTTCAAGGAGCTGGCCCAATACGGCAGCGCCGCAGGAACAGGTGATACCCAATGGATCGGCCGGATGGATGTGCCGGCCGCATTGCGCGCGCTCGCGCAAAAACCGGGGTTCGAGGTGGTGGGCAAACCCGCCATGACGGTCACTTCTGGTCGTGTAGCTTTTATCGCTGCCGCGCAAGAGATGCGCTATCCGCGAGATTACACGGCAACCGGTGAGCCGAAAGATTTTGAAACGCGGAGGACCGGCTTCGAGATTAAGGCCAGACCCAGGGTGATGAAGGCGGACCGCACCATCAAACTGGATGTCTCCCCCACCTGCACCTGGTTCGAAGGCTTCGTGCGGTATGGGGAGAAAAATTTCCAGCCGGTTTTCAACGTCTTGGAGTTTAACACATGGGTGACAATGCCGGATGGCGCCACGTTGGTCATGGGCGGCATGCAGATAAAAAAGTCTGCGGCCGAAACGCTCACCCGCCTGGGCCTGGAGAAAGTGTTCAAGGCAAGCCCTGAAAGCACAGACACCCGCCAGGTACTGATCTTTATCACCGCCCGGATCGTGAAGGCAGACAGCCCTGCTGGCGGCGGCGCCCGCTGAATCAAAGGCCTGTCATCGTACGATCCTCCCGCTGCTTCTTCGGCGCTTGCCGAAGGAAATCATGTGCCGGGCGGGGGAAGAGCCCGGAGGCCCAGCCCGGATTTTGTCCCCAGATTGGGTGTGTCCATCCGCGCCATCCGTGGTAGCTTCCGGCTGCTTGCCAGCCATGAAACGCACGCTTACGCCCGAAATTCTCGACTCGCTTCCGCCGGATGACCCGGCGGCGCGGCATTCGCGGCGCGATCTGCGCGTGTTCAATGCCGTGCTGGGCAACACCCGCTGGTTCGGTCGCAGGTTGCCTTCGCTCGTACGGCCTGGTGAGCGGGTGCTCGAGCTCGGCGCGGGCGACGGCGAACTTGGCACGGGCCTTCTGCGCGCGGGGCTCTCCGTGGCCGGGCTCGACCGTGCGCCGCGGCCCGCCGCGTGGCCGGCTGGCGCGCGCTGGCATCAGGCCGATGCGCTCACGTTCGATGGGTGGGGCGGTTATGAGGTCGT
Source organism: Opitutia bacterium (assembly GCA_947475065.1). Taxonomy (GTDB): domain Bacteria; phylum Verrucomicrobiota; class Verrucomicrobiia; order Opitutales; family Opitutaceae; genus CAIYUN01. Next base: position 66,461 of record CANJLB010000007.1, read on the forward strand.
GATCGGCAACCTTATTTTCCACCACTTTGACGATGCGACGCTGCGCACGCTGGGCACGCGGATGGCCATGCACGCACGCGTGATCGTCGCGGGCGAGCTGGTGCGGCAGCGGAGGTTCCAGCGGCTCTTTGCCGCGCTGTGCGTCCTCATTCGCGCAAATGCCGTGAGCCGGCACGACGGGCGCGTGAGCATTGCGGCGGGATTCCAAGGCGATGAGCTGCCCGTGCTGCTCGGGCTGGACCCGGCGGTGTGGCGCTGGACGGTGGCCAGCCGCGGGCGCGGGTCGTATCGGCTCGTGGCGGAGCGGCGCGCATGAGCACGTTTTCACGGTTTGATTTTTAACCACGGATTGCACGGATGAACACGGATGCAGAAAATACCCGGCGAAGGGCGGTGGCGCAGGCTGCTTTTTCCGGGGTAGGTGGCGTGCTCGTCGCGCCACGTTTGCCCGCTGAGACCGGAGTGGCGCGGCAAGCACGCCACCTACCCCGGACCAAACGATGCGACGGCCCAACGATGGAGCGGCGAGCATGAGCACGCCGCGTGAAATCGAAATCATCGGCGGCGGCCTGGCCGGACTGGCGCTCGGTCTGGGGCTGCGGCGCGCGGGGGTGCCGGCAACCGTGTTTGAGGCGGGCGATTATCCGCGGCACCGCGTGTGCGGGGAGTTCATCACCGGGCTGGGGGAGGGGACGGTCGCGCGGCTCGGCCTCGCTCCGCTGCTGGCGGACGCGGGGCGGCTGAGCGAGGTGGAATGGTTCTTGGGAGGGCGCCCGTTGCGGCGGCAACGCCTGCCCGCGCCCGCGCTGGCATTGAGCCGGCATGTGCTCGACGCGCGGCTGGCGGCGGCGTTCACCGCGGCGGGCGGGCGGCTGGTCACCGGCACGCGGATGGACCCGGAGGCCGCGCCGGCCGGCCGGGTTTTTTCCACGGGCCGCCGGCGCGCGGCGGTCTCGCCCTGGCTCGGCCTGAAGCTCCACGCGCGCGGACTCCGGCTCACCAGCGAGCTGGAGTTTCACCTCGGCGACGAGGCCTACGTCGGTCTCTGTCCGGTGGAGGGCGGGAGGGTGAACGTCTGCGGGCTTTTTCGTCAGCGGGCCGACGTGACCGGAAATCGGGAAACCGTTTTGCAAGCCTATCTGTGTGCGACCGGGCTCGAGACCCTCGCGGCCCGACTGGCCGGTGCCGAGATTTGCACTGAGTCGTGTTCTGCGGTGGCGGGCGTGGGCTTCGACCGCTGCGGCGTCGCCGGCGACCGCCTGTGCCTGGGCGACACCTTTGCGATGATCCCGCCGTTCACGGGCAACGGCATGGCGATGGCGTTTCAGGGCGCGGAACTCGCGCTCGGCCCGCTGCTCGCATGGGCTGGCGGCGGGGTGGCGTGGCCGGAGACGGTGCGCGCGACCAATACGGCGCTGCGAAAAAAATTTGCGCGCCGGCTGAAGGTGGCGGACACCGCGCATCCCTTTTTGTTTTCGCCGCCAAGGCAGCGCTGGCTCGCGGCGTCGTCGCGGCTCGGTCTTGTGCCGCTGCGCCCGCTTTATCACCTGTTACACTGAGCCCAAAACCCGGAGTTGACCACGGATTGTCAGACTGTCGCTTCGCTCGGGACACGGATGGGCACGGATGATCAATGTCCTGAGCATAGCCCGTTTTATCTGGCGGGTGAACGGATCCGATCCGATGCTCAGCTCGTCTTTTTTCTCATCCGTGTTAATCCGTGTAATCCGTGGTAAAATAAATCTGCGGCCATCAATCTGAAACCATGTATCTCCACGCCCTCGCCACCGCGGTGCCTCCCGCCACGTTCACGCAGGCGCAGTGCTGGGAGATCATCCAGCGCTCGCCCACGCTCGCGCGCCTCGGCCGCCGCACGCAGCTCATCTTGCGCACCATCCTCAAGGGCGACAGCGGCATTGCCACACGGCATTTCGCCGTGCCCGCGATCGAGGGCGTGTTCGACCTCACGTCCGACCAGCTCAATGCCGCGTTTCGCGCCGAGGCGCCGCGCCTCGCGGGCCGCGCGCTCACCGACGCGCTGGCCCAGGCGGGCGTCACCGTGGGCGAAGTGGACGCGCTGCTCGTCTGCACCTGCACCGGGTACCTGTGCCCCGGTGTGAGCAGCTATGTGGCCGAGCAGCTTGGGCTGCGGACTGATGTGTTTCTGCAGGACCTCGTGGGTCTCGGTTGCGGCGCGGCGATCCCGGCGTTGCGTGCGGCGCAGGCGGTGCTGGCGGCGCAGCCCGGCGCGGTGGTCGCGTGCGTGGCGGTGGAGGTGTGCTCGGCGGCGTTTTACCTCGACGACGACCCTGGTGTCATCATCAGCGCCTGTCTGTTCAGCGACGGGGCGGCGGCGACGGTCTGGCGCAGCACACCGAGTCCAGCCTTGGCGGGCCTGCGCTGCCATGGCTTTGACACGCTGCACCTGCCGGCCGACCGTGACCGGCTGCGCTTTGAACAGCGCGACGGCAAGCTCCGCAATCTGCTCGACCCGGCGGTGCCGGGATTGGCGGCGGGCGCGGTATCACGGCTGTTGGCGGCAGAACAGGCGAGAGGGGTGGCGCGTCCCCTCCGGCGGATCATTGCGCATCCGGGCGGGCGCGATGTGCTCGACGCGCTGGAGACGGCGCTGCCGGGCTTTCCGCTCGATGCGAGCCGGCGCGTGCTGCGCGACCACGGCAACATGAGCAGCCCCTCCGTGCTGTTTGCGCTGGAGGAGGCGCTGCGCGACGGCCGGCCCGGCGCGGACGGCGACTGGTGGCTCGTGAGCTTCGGTGCCGGCTTTAGCGCGCACGCGTGCCGGTTTGGGGCAGTGTAGCGGCGGAGACTCCGGTCATGTATTGGAGGCGGGAGTGCGGCCGAAGAGGGCAGATCATCGACAAACCCGTGGGTTGCCGGCAGCCAACGCTTGATTTTCCATGCATGGTGGGTGGAAATCTCCGCATTGCCATGCCCGCCCCGGCCTCCATCCCCACCGCCCTTTCTCCGTCTGCTCCGGCGGCACGGTCGCGCGAGTTCAAGGTGGTGGCGGGCGTGGCGCTCATCGCGCTCGCGGTGCTGCTGGCGTGGAGCAACAGTTTCAAGGGGCCGTTCGTCCTCGATGATGGGCCGGCCATCGTGGACAACGTGAGCATCCGGGAGTGGGGCACGGCGTTCAGCCCGCCCAACCATGGCGAAACCGTCACCGGCCGGCCGCTCGTCAACCTGTCCTTTGCGGTGAACCGCCGGCTCGCCGGCAAGGAGCCGCGGGCCGCAGATGCGTTGGAACGCGAGGGCCTCGACAAGGTGTTTGGCTACCATGTGGTCAACCTCGCCATCCACCTTGGCGCGGCGCTCGTGCTGTTCGGCCTCGTGCGGCGCACATTGGCCGGGCCGGCGCTGCGGGAAAAATTTGGCGCGGTGGCGCTCCCGCTGGCTTTTTTCACCGCGCTGCTCTGGGCGGTGCATCCGTTGCAGACGGGGGCCGTCACCTACATCGCGCAGCGGGCGGAGTCGCTGTGCGCGCTGTTTTATTTGCTGACGCTGTGGTGCCTTGTGCGCGGCGCGGAGGCCGCGAACACGACGCAGGCCTGGCGGTGGCTTGCGCCGGGCGTGGTAGCGTGCGGCTGCGGGATGGCGAGCAAGGAGGTCATGGTGTCGGCGCCGCTGGTGGCACTGCTCTTTGACCGCGCATTTCTGGCGGGAGGTTTCGGCGAAGCGTGGCGGCGACGGAGAATGTTTTACGGTGCGCTGATGCTGTCGTGGGGTTTGCTCGTGGGGCTGGTCTGGCACTCGGGCAACCGCGGCGGCACCGCCGGTTTCCATTTGAACGATCCGATGGGTGTGCCGATCACGCCGTGGACCTATCTGCTGAGGCAATGCGAGGCCATCGTGCATTATCTGCGGTTGAGCGTATGGCCCGACGCGCTCGTGTCGGACTACGGCTTCGACGTGATCGGCGACGCGACACGGGTCTGGCCGCAGGGGCTGTTGCTGCTGGCGCTGCTGGGCGCGACACTCTGGGCGCTGTGGCGGCGGCCCGCGTGGGGGTTTCTGGGCATGTGGTTTTTCGCGATCCTGGCGCCAAGCTCAAGCTTCATCCCGGTCATCACGGAAACGGCGGCGGAGCACCGGATGTATTTGCCGCTGGTGGCAGTCGTGGCGACTGCCGTGCTCGGCACGTATGTGCTCGCACGGCGGCTGGGGGGCGCGGGCCTGGCCACCGCTGCGTGTGCCGGGCTTGGCGTTGCGCTGGCGTTTGGGGCGGTGACGCACCGGCGCAACTTGGACTACGCCAGCGGGCCAGGCCTCTGGCGCGACGCCGCCAAGAAGCGCCCCGGCAACGCCCGAGCGCATCAGGAACTCGCGCTCGCGCTCGCGAGGGAGCCCGGCCGCACCGAGGAGGCGCTGGCCGAGTTTCGCGAGGCGATCCGCCTTGTGCCGGATTACCCGACGGCGTTCAACAATTACGGCGAGGCGCTGACCAATGCCGGCCGGCTGCCCGAAGCCTTGGAGGCCTACGGCCGGGCGCTGCAGCTCAAACCGGACCTCCCCGAGGCCTGGCTCGGCCGGGGCAATGCGCTCGCCAACCTCGGCCGCCTCGCGGAGGCCCTGCCGTGTTTCAAGCAGGCGTCCGACCTCAAGCCGGCTCTGATTGCCGCCACGCACAACTACGCCCGCGCGTTGGATGGCCTCGGCCAGACCAACGAAGCCCTGGCGGTGTTCGAAAAGCTCGTGCGCGAACACCCGGACTATGCCGATGCGCGCTTCAACCTCGCCAACCTTCTCGGCAATCACGGCCGGCCGGCGGATGCCATCACCCACTACCGGATCGTTCTCCAGGTCAGGCCCGGCGACCAGGGGGTGGCGGTGAACCTTGGGCTGGCGCTCTTTCTCGCAGGCCGCAAGGCCGAGGCCATTGCCCAGCTCGAGGCCGTGTTGCGGGCTGACCCTGGCAATGCCGACTTGCGCGCAAAGATCGAAAATATCCGCGCATCCGGGCCGTAGCCCAAAAGCCGCTTGCGCTTCGCGCGGGTTCGTGTGCGTTTGCGGCCATGTATCCAGCGTCGTCCACCGACACCACGCGCAAGCCGGCCTGGCTCCGGGCCAGGCTACCCGGCGGCCCCGGCTACGCTGCCACGCGCGCGCTCGTGGACGCCAACCAGCTTCACACCGTCTGCCAGAGCGCGCAGTGCCCCAACCTCGGCGAGTGTTGGTCGCGCGGTACCGCCACCGTGATGATCCTGGGCAACATCTGCACCCGCTCGTGCAATTTTTGCGCGATCCAGACCGGCCGCCCGACGGAACTTGATCTCGGCGAACCCGCCCGCGTGGCCGACGCCGTCGCGAAAATGAACCTGAAGCACTGTGTCATCACGAGCGTCGCCCGCGACGAGCTTGCTGACGGCGGCGCGAGCGTCTGGGCCGCGACCGTCCGGGCCATCCGCCACCGCTGCCCGCAGACCGCGATTGAAATCCTTACCCCCGACTTCAAGGGCAACCTCGCCCATGTGGATGTCGTCCTCGACGCCAAGCCGGACATTTTCAACCACAACCTCGAAACCGTCGAGCGCCTCCAAAAGCCCGTGCGCGTGCAGGCCCGCTATGACCGTTCGCGCTCCGTGCTCCGCCACGCGAAGTCGCGCGGCTTCACGACCAAGACCGGCATCATGCTTGGCGTCGGCGAAGAGCCGCACGAGATCGAGCGGACGTTGCGCGACATCGCGTCCGACCGGACCGACATTCTCACCATCGGCCAGTATCTGCAACCCACCCCGCAGCATCTGCCGGTCTCTCGCTGGGCGCCTCCGGAGGAATTTGTGCACTGGAAGAATTTCGGCCTGGGCCTGGGCCTCGGCGTCGTCGAGAGCGGTGCGCTCGTGCGCTCAAGCTACCACGCCGACGAACAGTCGCAGAAATACACGGGTGCCGAGCACCTCAACACCACCAACGCGCTCGCCGATGCGTGAGCGGCGGCCCTTTTGGGCGGCGGAATTTTTTAACATGCCCGCCATCGCCGAATTTTCGCAGGACATTGTATCCGTATTTTACCGGCACCCGGGCATGTTTCAGAGGAAAAAACGGCTTCGGATTGCACGCAGTGCGTGCACGGGTCATCGCAAGCAAAAAAAAGCCAATAATTGCATAAATTTCTCAATTCGGAGATTGACCGCCAAAAATCTCCACCCATACCTGTTGTGTCATGCGCGGTGTCTGGCCACAACCTGTTGTGGTTAGTAATGCGTAAATAACTTCCAGCAACTTTTGTTCGCCCGGGGCTTTTACGCGGCCCAAATGCCGCGGCCACAGCCTCGTTTACTCCATTTATTTCCAGTCCGCTCCCTTTCACCGCCCTTTCGTCCGCCATGCAAAAATCTTTCCAAGTCGGTTCCAAGACGTTCGTGCTCGACCAGAACAAGGCCGAGGCCGCGTTTGCGGCCAAAAAGGTCATCAACGGCCGGCAGGTGCCCTACTTCAACATCCTCCCGCTGAAATACCAGTGGGCCTACGACCTCTACAAGACGATGAAGGCAAACCATTGGGAGCCGGAGGACGTCCCGATGGGCAAGGACATCGAGCAGTGGCGCGACACGAAGCATGTGAGCGATGTCGAGCGCTGGATCATCCGCATGGGCATCGGTTATTTTTCCGCCGCCGAAGGCATTGTGGGCGACAACGTCCAGCACGTCGTCCGTGAGCTGGTCACCGCGCCGGAGCTCAAGCTGGTGCTCGGCCGCCACGCGCACGAGGAGAACATCCATGCCGACTCGCTGCTCTACATGATCTCCTCGCTCGCCATCAACCCGCACGAGTGCGAGGCGATGTTTGAGGACATCAAGTCCATCGAGCGGAAGAACGAGTTTGTGAACCGCGCCTCCCGCGCGCTGCGCCGCGACCTCGACATGACCGACCCGGCCAACCAGCGGTTGCTGGCCAAGAACATTTTCATCTTCGGCCAGTGCATGGAGGGCACCCAGTTCTACGGCCTTTTCGGTATGGTTCTCTCGCTCTATCGCCAGAACAAGTTTCCCGGCATCGGCCAGATGTTCCGCTACACCTTGCGCGACGAGTCGAACCACATCGAGCTTTTCCGCAATCTTTTCATGGACCTGGTCGAGGAAAACCGCGCGATCTGGACTACCGAGTTCAAGGAGGAGCTGCGCGCCACGATGGCCGAGGCTGTCGCGCTCGAGATGGATTTCATCCGTGACTGCCTGCCGGTCAACGCCGTCGGCCTTTCCATCGGGGAGTTTCTCGCCTACATTGACTTCATCGCCGACCGCCGCCTTGAGGGCTGCGGCCTGGCTCCGCTCAACCCCGGCATCAAGAACCCGCTCCCTTGGCTCGCCGAAATGATGGACATCAAAAAGGAGCAGAACTTTTTCGAGGGCCGCGTCACCGAGTACCAGAAACAGTCCGCCCTCCACGCCACCAGCGACGACGACCTCTGAGGCCGGCTGGCCGCCCATCGGAAACCTGAGCTTGGAGATCAGCGGTCACATTCCCTGCCGCCTTCTGCTTCCTTTCCGTCCTTCGCGTTTCTTCGCGGCCATCTGCGGTTTCCATTCATTCAGCCATCACTTTCGCCCGGCGTTCTGCCGGGCCCCCTCGCCCCATCGGCGACCAGCAACCACCCATCGCAAATTACCACCCTCCCGCCCGCCATGAATCCCACGCTCGAACAAGATCTCGCCCTCAAACAAGCCGCCTCCCGCGCCCCCTTTGGGGCCGCCCCCGCCTTTGCCTGGCGCGACTGCGTGCCTGCCGACGTTGCCGCGCTCCCCGAAATCGTTCTCGTCGTCCCGCAGGGTGAGACCGCCTTCGACCTCGCCGAAATCGCCGACACCCTCGGCAAGGCCGTCACCACCGTCCGCCTGGCGCAGGGCGAGACCGGCGAGATTTTCAACGACACCACGCGCGGCTTCGTCGGCCGCATCGTCCGCGAGGTCGCCGCCAACCTCGCCGGCGAGGCGCTCCGCCGCACCCCCCTCCGCCTCTCGCTCAACGATCTCTACGAGCTGATTGAGAAGACCCTCGTGGACAACAACGCCTACGACGTTGCGAAGAGCCTGCTCCTCAACCGCAGCCGCAAGCTCGCCCACGCCGGCCACACCACCGCCATTAAGATCATCCGCCGCAACAACAGCGTCGTCCCTTTCATCGAGCAGAAGATCGAGATCGCCGTCCGCAAGACCTTCCTCTCCCTCCGCAGCGACTCCGCCGCCGCCGTCGCCATCGCCCGCGCCGTCACCGCGCGCGCCCTCGCGCTCAAGCAGGCGTTCGTCCACATCGAGGAAATCCAGGACATGGTCGAGGAGGAGCTCATGAAGGCCGGTCACTTCAAGGTCGCCAAGGCCTACATCCAATACCGGGCCATCCGCGCCGAGCAGCGCGCCTCTGGCGAGAGCATCCCGGTCGTGCCCACGCAGCCCACGATGATCGTCGTGAAGCAGGACGACGGCTCCACCGCGCTCTGGGACCGTGCCGACCTCCGGCGCCGCATCGAGTTTGCCCGCATCAACCTCGATCTCTCCCTCGGCAACGAGGAAATCGAGGCCGAGCTCCTCCGTTCCGTCTATGACCAGATTTCCCAGAAGGACCTCGACGCCACTGTCATCCTCAACTCAAAGACGCTGATCGAAAAGGACGCCGATTTCGCCAAGTTCGCCGGCCGCATCCAGCTCAGCTTTATCTATCAGGAAGTGCTCGGCTGGGACATTCTGCGCGACGGCATCGGCAAGCTGAAGGAGTTTCACCAGCGCGCGTTCAAGAAATATCTCGAGCGCGGCGTCGCCGTGAAGCGCCTCAGCCCGCGCCTGCTCGACTACGACCTCGCCCGCCTCGCCGCCGCACTCGACCCCTCCGCTGACCTGGAGTTTGACTTCCTCGGCATCCAGACGCTCTACGACCGGTATCTCATTATCGACAAGACCGACAAGACCGCCCGCCGGCTGGAGACGCCGCAGTTCTTCTGGATGCGCGTCGCCATGGGCCTGTTCCTCGACGAGCCCGCCGCCCGCGAAGACCGGGCGACCGCGCTCTACGGCCTCTACAAGACCCGTCGCTTCTGCTCCTCGACCCCCACGCTATTCAACGCCGGCACGCTCCACTCGCAGCTCAGCTCCTGCTACCTCTACTACGTGGACGACACCATCGAGAGCATCATGCTCCGCGGCATTGCCGACAACGCATTCCTGGCCAAGTGGGCCGGCGGCCTCGGCGGCTCATGGACCGCAGTGCGCGGCACCGGCGCCTACATCGCCGGCACCAACGGCGAGAGCCAGGGCGTCATCCCGTTCCTCAAGCTCCACAACGACCAGCTCGTCGCCGTCAATCAGGGCGGCAAGCGCAAGGGCTCCGGCTGCGCCTACCTGGAGACGTGGCACAACGACATCTTCGAGTTCCTCGAGCTGCGCAAAAACACTGGCGACGACCGCCGCCGCACGCACGACATGAACACCGCCAACTGGATCCCCGACCTCTTCATGAAGCGCATGGAGGCCCGTGCCGGCTGGACGCTCTTCCGCTCCAATCAGGTCAAGGATTTGCACGACCTCTACGGCGCCGCCTTCGAGAAACGCTACCTCCAGTATGAGCAGCTCGCCGAGGAGGGGAAGATCCAGGGCCAGAAGGTCGAGGCCCTCGAGCTCTGGAAGAAAATGCTCTCAATGCTCTTTGAGACCGGCCACCCGTGGATCACGTTCAAGGACGCCTGCAATCTCCGCTCCCCGCAGGACCACGTCGGCGTCATCCACTCGTCCAATCTTTGCACCGAGATCACGCTCAACACGTCCAACGACGAGACCGCCGTGTGCAACCTAGGCTCGGTGGTCCTTGAGACGCACCTCAAGCCCGATGGCGCGCTCGACCACGCCAAACTCCGCGAGACCATCCGCATCGCCGTCCGCGCGCTCGACAACGTCATCGACATCAACTTCTACCCGACGCCCGCCGCCAAGCTCTCCAATCTGCGCCACCGTCCCATCGGCCTCGGTGTCATGGGCCTCGCTGACACCCTGTACAAGAAAGGCCTGGCCTTCGCCTCGCCCGAGGCGGTCGAGTTCAACGACGAGTTCATGGAGGCCATCGCCTACTACGCCTTCGAGGCGTCCAGCGACCTTGCCGGCGAACGCGGTGCCTACTCCACCTACCAAGGTTCGAAGTGGCAGCGCGGCCTCCTCCCGCAGGACACGCTCGACCTCCTGGAGCAGGAGCGCGGCGTCCCCGTGGACGTGCCGCGCGGCGGCCGCATGGACTGGACGCCCGTGCGCGAAAAAATCCGTGTACAGGGCATGCGCAACAGCAACGTGCTCGCCATCGCACCCACCGCGACGATTTCGAACATCAATGCCACGTCGCCCTGTATCGAGCCCTACTACAAGAACCTCTACGTCAAATCCAACCTCTCCGGCGATTTCGTCCTCATCAACTCCCACCTCGTCAAGGACCTCAAGGCCCGCGGCCTCTGGGATCAGGAGATGATTGATTCGCTCAAGTATTTCGACGGCGAGCTCAAGGACATCGACCGCGTCCCCGCCGACCTGAAAGAAAAATACCTGACCGCCTTTGACATTGATCCCAAGTGGATCGTGGATGCCGCCGCCCGCCGCCAGAAGTGGATTGACCAGTCGCAGTCGGTGAACCTCTGGCTCAAGACGCCCGACCTGAAGGCCCTGAGCCACATGTATCGCCACGCGTGGCACGCCGGCCTCAAGACGACCTACTACCTCCGCACCCTCGGCGCCTCCGGCATCGAGAAGGCGACCGTCTCGATGAAAAAGGAGACCCGTGGCGCTGTGAAAGAAGGCAACGACGGAGGCCAGAACAGTGGCGACATCGGGGGCAGCCATCAGCCCTCCGTGTTGGCCGGTTCCGAGGCTCCTCACTCCTCACTCTCCGCTCCGGCCAAGACTTACACCGCTGCCGAAAAAACCGCCTGCTCCATCGAGGCGATGCGCAATGGCGGGGAGTGCGAGGCGTGCCAGTGATTTCGTGGCTTTGGAGTTCTGGTCGCTGGCCGTTGTGACGGTTGGCGGCCAAATTCCTTACGTCGCATCGTCGTCCCCCGGGCAATTCGACGCGAGACTTGGCACTGACTCAGTTTGTCCTCCGTTGTAAAGCTGAGTTACGCCCTCACGAGGGCGGTCATGGCGATTCGGCGGGGTTGTGATTGGCCGGCGTCAGCGCCTTCTCCGGCACGGACTTAAAGCAAGATTTTCAGCCGCAAGGCGGCCTCCTTGGCCTTCTTTTTGGCCGGCTCTTTTTCAGTCGGCCGCGTACTGATGGCGACCGCGGTGGCATGGACTTGTTTGACGGCGGTCGCGAAATTCAGCTTCTGCGCGGCGGTCGTCGTGCCTTTGGCGTCGAGAATCGCCTCGGCAACCTTCTTCAGCTTGATGAGCTCCTTGTTGAAAGCACCATGGTTTTTGAGGAAGACCGGGCCATCATCCTTCTCCAAGGACTTGACCATATCAACAGCGGTGATCGCTGCGGCAGCGAGCACTTTTTCGGGGTCCTCTGCCCCACGCGCGGGCAAAACGCCGAAGACGACAAGGAGAAGGAGGGGCAGGACTTTGAGGTAGGTTTTCATGGGTGGGCGGAGCCGGACTGCTCGGGCAAGAATTCATCAAATCAACGGGTTTGAGTCAAGTGCCGCATTGATCAGCCCGAGTCCGATGTAGCCGACTTTTTCGGCTGACCGACTCAGAAGCACAGCAAGCAAGGAGCGAGGGGAGGCCTGATTTGCCAAAGCTTCACCGGACAGGGGCGCCCTGCTTTCCCCTTGCCGGACGGCGCGCGGGGCCACGATAGTGGGTGCTCTTCCCTGACCCATGCTTGATCCGAAATTTCTCCGCGAATCGCCCGAGGTTGTCCGCGCCGCCATTGCCAAAAAGCACCTCACGGTGGATCTCGACGCCGTGCTTGCGCTCGACGCCGCGTGGCGTGGGCAGTTGCAGGAGGTGGAGGTGCTCCGCGCGCAGCAGAAGGCCGCCAACACAGCAATGGCCGCCCTGCCCAAGGGCTCGCCGGAGTTTGTGGCCAAGGTCGCGGAGATGAAGGCCGTGTCCGCACAGGCGAAGGAAAAGGACACCGCGCTCAAGGAGACCGAGGAGCGCTGGCGGCAGTCCATGCTCACGCTGCCCAACCTCCCTCACGCCACCGTGCCGGAGGGCCGCACGCCCGAGGAGAATGTCACATTCTCGACGCATGGTGACGTCGCCACCGTCTCGCCCGCCGCCGTGCCGCACTGGGAGATCGGCGGCTTCGACCGGCTGTTCGACTTTGCGCGCGGGGCCAAGGTCACGGGTGCGGGGTTTCCGTTTTACGTCGGCGATGCGGCGCGGCTCGTGCGCGCGCTGCTGCATTTCTTTTTGGACGAGAACGCCCGGGCCGGCTACACGGAAGTCGCGCCGCCCATCTTCGTCAACGCCGCCAGCGCGACCGCCACCGGCCAGCTCCCGGACAAGGAAGGCCAGATGTATGAGACGACGCCCGACCACCTCTACGCCGTGCCGACCGCCGAGGTGCCGCTCACGAATTTTTTCCGCGACGAGATCCTGGCCGAGGAGTCGCTGCCCGTCCTCCGCTGTGCCTACACGCCGTGCTTCCGCCGCGAGGCCGGCAGCTACGGGAAGGATGTGCGCGGCCTCAACCGCCTGCACCAGTTCGACAAGGTCGAGCTGCTGAAATGGGTCCACCCCGCGACGAGCTACACGGAATTGGACAAGCTGCGCGACGATGCCGAGCGCCTGCTGCAAAAGCTCGGGCTGCCCTACCGGGTGCTGCTCATGTGCGGTGGCGATCTCGGGTTTGCCCAGTCGAAAAAATACGACATCGAGGTCTGGGCTGCCGGCCAGAAACGCTGGCTGGAGGTGTCTAGCTGCTCAAATTTCGAGGCGTTCCAAGCCCGCCGGGCGCAAATCCGCTACCGCTCAAGGGAAACGGGCAGGCCCGAGCTCGTCCACACGCTCAACGGCTCCGGCCTCGCCGTCCCGCGCGTGCTCGCCGCGCTCTTGGAAAACAATCTGCAGCCCGATGGCCGGGTAAAAATCCCGCCTGCGCTGGTACCGTTCTTCGGAAAAGAGTTTTTGAGCTTCGCACCGGGCTAGGTTTCATCCTGAGCCCTGGTCTATGCGGCCATCATATCGTCCGCTCGGCTCACGGTCATGCTGCACCTCGTTCTCTTCCAGCCGGAGATTGCGCCCAACACCGGCAACGTCGGACGGCTCTGCGCACTCACCTGCTCGCGGCTGCATCTCATCCATCCGCTGGGCTTTGAGATCAACGACCGCAACCTCCGCCGCGCCGGCATGGATTACTGGAAGTCACTCGATGTGCACGAGCATGCCGACTGGGCGGCGTTCCGCGCCAGTCCGCACGCGCCGGCGCGGCTCTGGCTGTTCACCACCAAAACAGAGCAGTCATTCTGGGCCGCACGCTTTGCCGACGGCGATGGTCTTGTTTTTGGCAATGAAGGCTCCGGCGCGCCTGACTGGCTGCACGCCGAGATCGGCGCGGACCGCCGGGTGACCATCCCGCACGCAAATCCCGCCTTGCGTTCGCTCAATCTCAGCACCGCCGCCGGCATCGCCTGCTACGAGGCGCTGCGGCAGACGGGTTTCGCGGCCGTCGGTTGAACCGGTCTCACTTGCTCGGATAAGCGGCCTGATGGATCTGGTCCTTTTCCCGCAGGTATTCCGCTGGCGACATCCGGCCCGCCACCATCGCCTTGCGGTAAGGCTCCTCGGCCGCTCCGACCGCGAGCCCCGTGACGAGCGCGCGGCAACTGCTCAGGGCCGGCAGCAGCAGCGCGGCGGCACAAATTGCGCGGAGGAGCTTCATGCCCGCAGAACACAACTGTTCGACGTACGAGTCAATGAGCGAACCGGGCGCGGCGAGAGCGCTGTGTCCCGATAGTTTGGCCCGCCCAAACTTCGCGCTTGCCAGCGGGCGGCGCGCTCTCTGTGATGGGCCATTCTTTCCCTCGAAAGAGTCCGCTCAAACCTCAACACCAACCATCCAACTCCGATCGCAAGGCGGCCCTCCGGCCGTCCTGGGCGTCATCCGACGCCTGAGATCACCCTCAGAACCATGTCCCTCGCCATCACTCCCAAAGACCTGCTCGACGCCGGCGTCCACTTCGGCCACCAGACCAAGCGCTGGAACCCCCGCTCCAAGCCCTACGTTTTCGACCACCGCCAGGGTATCACGATCATTGACCTCGGCAAGACCCATGAGCAGCTCGTCAAGGCTTCGGCCTTTCTCGAGGACACCGTCGCCAGCGGCGGCCAGGTGCTGCTCGTCGGCACCAAAAAGCAGGCCCGCGAGATTATCCGCGAGGCGGCCAACACCACCGCCATGCCTTTCTGCGTGGACCGCTGGCTGGGCGGCACGATCACCAATTTCGCCACCGTCAAAAAATCCATCGCCAAGTTCAAAAAATATCAGGCGATGGAGACCAACGGCGAGATGGCCAAGCTCGCCGGCAAGGAGCAGGCCGCCATCCGTCGCGAGATGGTCCGCATGACCAAGAATTTCTCCGGCATCCTTGAGATGCCCGCCCTGCCGGCCGCCATGTTCATCGTGGATGCCAGCCATGAGGCCATCGCCGTCGCCGAAGCCGCACGCAGCGGCATCCCCTGCATCGGCCTCGTGGACACGAATTCCGACCCGACCAAGCTTTCGCACCCCATCCCCGGCAACGACGACGCGGTGAAATCCATCCGCATCATTGTCGAGGTGGTGATCGGCGCGATCCAGTCCGGTCTCGCCCAGCGCGAGAGCCGCCGTGCCGCCCGCGGCCAGGCCGACCTCAAGGCCGCCTCGGCCGAAGTCGCCGAGTCCGCCGGCATCACCATCGCCCCCGAAGGCGAAGTGGACCTGTCCAAGGTCTCGTTGCCCGCCGAGCTCGTCGCTGAAGTCGAGGGCGAGACCCCTGGCTCCAAGAAAAAAGCCCCCGCCCGCAAGAAAATTGCCGCGCCCAAGGCCTGAGCCGCGCCGCCTCGCTCCCTACTGTTTCCCTTTCCATGAGTAACGTCATCACCGCCCAGATGGTCAGCGCCCTCCGTGAAAAAACCGGTGCCGGCCTGCTCGACTGCAAAAAGGCTCTCACCGACGCTAACGGCAACGAAGCCGAGGCCGTCACCATTCTCCGTAAAAAACTCGGTGCCAAGGTGGACAAGCTTGCCAGCCGCTCCGCCAAGGAAGGCCTCGTCGAGAGCTACATCCACCTCGGCGGCAAAGTCGGCGTGATGATCGAGGTCAACTGCGAGACGGACTTCGTCGCGCGCAACGACGACTTCAAGGCCTTTGTCCGCGATCTCTGCCTGCACATCGCCGCCGCCAGCCCGGTCTGCGTGACGCGTGAGGAAGTCCCCGAGGCCGACCTCGCCAAGGAGCGCGAGATCGCCGCCGCGCAGGTGGAGGGCAAGCCGCCCGCCGCCGTGCAAAAGATCGTCGAGGGCAAGATTGAGAAATATTACTCGACCGTCGTCCTCCTCGACCAGCCTTTCGTCAAGGCGCAGGACAAGACCGTGAAGGAAATGCTGACCGAGCGCATCGCCAAGACCGGCGAGAACATCCAGATCCGCCGCTTCGTTCGCTACCAGCTCGGCGCCTGAGGAGATTGGCGTAGCCCGCTTCGGAAGAAGCGGGACTCCGAATAGACCCAGACTGCGCGTGAGTGCAGGGACAGGACCGGTCAAACACCGACCCTTTTTTCCTGCCCGTTGGAGCCGGAGAGCCCTCGCCCCGGGACTATCATCGCTGGAAAAAATTAAAGCTCCGCCATGAATTCTTCCCAAGTCAAGCCCGCCTGCCCGACCACGCCTTTGAGCGTGCCGGGTTGCTTGGTTCAATCCGGTACTTCGCTACGGAAGAGGACCGTCTCGCGCGGGTGACCGGCGTCGCTGATGGTTGTGGGGTCGGGCGCGGGGATGTTCACGGTGAACATTTGGGTACGGGACGCCAGTGGCTGGCCGGCGGCGTCGTAGTACGTGAGCGTGGCGGGATGTGCGCCGGGCGGGAGGCGGAGGGCGGCGAAGCTGAGGTATTGCGGGAGGTTGTCCCATGCACGCGTGTCGGCGGTGGGCTGCGCGGCACCGGCGGTGAGCTTGGCGAGCAGGCCGACGACGCCGAGCGCCACGGCAGTCTGCTCGGAGCCCCGGTCGCGCTCGACCTCGGTGACCACGCGCTTCTTGCCATCGGGACCGATGACGGTGCGTTGTTTTTCCCGGCGGCTGCTTTCGGCGGCGATGACCGCTCCGGCGAGGGCGACATCGCCCAAGGTGTCGGTGTTTTTCTTGAACACGGCCTTGTTGCCGAGGATGTGGTCCATCACGCGGCCGCCGCGTGTGATGGCCTGCCAGCCCACGTCGTCCCACGGCGGGAGCGCGATCGTCTGGCCGGCGACTGTGAGCCGGGCGGAGACGGCGCGTGAGGGCTCGGTGGAAAACCGGAGCTGCTCGCCGTATTCGCCTCCGGCGAGCTTGCGCGGACCGCGGCCGAACTCCACGAAAATCAGGACATTGGCGGCGGGGTCGTAATCGGGCAGGGGGTGCGCGGAATTTTTACGGGCACGGGCAAGGGCGTCAGTGCCGTCGCCGCCAAGTCTGGCGGTGGCGTAGCCGTCGAGCCAGTCGGGGAGCACCCAGTCGCCGGCATAGGTTTTTTCGGCGGTGTCGCTGTCAATCAGCTCGGCGTCGCGGTAGAGTGCGCGGGCGTTGTCCGGTTCGCCGGCGCGCCAGTAGAGGATGGCGCGGTAATAGTCCGCCATGGCGCGTTCGTAGGGTTCGCCGATGAAAGGCTTGTCCGACTCAGCGTGAAACGTGCTGCGGGCGCGCGCGGCCTCGGGCGAGCTGACGGCGAGCGCACCGGCGGTTGCCGCCTGGGCGTCGTCTAGCTGGGCGCGGGCTTCGGCGTCCTGGCCATGGCGGAGCGCCGCGGCGGCCACGCGGTATTGCCAGAGCACGCGGTCTTTCGCCGGCGCGACGGCTAGCTGGGCCTTGCCGTCCACGATTGGGTCGCCGGTGTAGGTGATCACGGGGACGGTAGGGACGGTCGTGCAGCCGGCAAGCGCGACGGACAGTAGGAAGCAGGAGACGGGAGACAGGAGGCGGGAGCTGGAAACGGAGGACAGAGGATGGAGGACAGCAGGGATGCCTGCGCTGTTGGTTGGCAGCGGAAGAAGGCGGAGAGCGTGGCGGACGGGAGGGCGGGGCATCGGCGGAAGCAGGAAAACAAACAACGACAGAAAGCGGGGTGTGGGCACCCCGCCCACATTTCGGAAAGAACGGGATCGTGCGCGCCGGCTCAGTTGCCACCGGTGAGGGCGATGTCTTCCATGAGCGCGAGAGCGGTGGCTTCGGCGATGTCGTTGATGTCGAACTGGCGGGAGAGGCGTGCGGCCTGGCCCTTTTTGCCGAGCACGTCGCGCGCGCTGGCCTGGCCGATAATGGCGGAGTCCTTCAGGCGGATGGCGGTCGCGGTGATGTCAGGCACCGCGACGACTTGGTCGCCGGAAATGGCGGGGACGGTGAGGTTGCGGCTGGAAATGAGCACCTCGATGACGACGTCGGCCACCCGGGCGAGCGCCTCGCGGTCCTTGCGCGCGGCCTCGTCGGTCGCGACGGTGAAGTGGTCCATCGGCTTGTCGGCCATCAGTTCGGTGGCGGTGCGCTGATCGGCGAGGCGGGCGCCGCCGGCGCGGAGCGGGCGGCCGAAGAGGCGCTCGATGTCGCGCACGGTCTGTCGGTCGGCGAGCGCAGTCGCGGCCTTGGGCGTGGCGGCGTAGGCATTGTCGGCCGTGACACGTTTGGTGGTGGTGATGGCGGAAGATTTTCCAGGGGTGGACGAGGCCTCCGTGGAGGTGGCGGACCGGTTCACGCCACCGGTGACAACGGTGACCTGGGTCTGGGGCGAGACGGCCGGGGCGGTGGCGGGTTTCGGCGCGGCGGGGTCGGCCTCGAAGGCGGATTTCGTTTCAACCTGCACGCCTTCGATGTGTTCCTTGCGTGTGGCGACGCGAAGGCCGGAGGTGGTGTCAACGAGCTCGCGGTTGACGTAGAGGAGCAGACTGGGCCGGCCGAGCTTGTCGTAGGCGGAGCGGAAGCTTTCGACGACCTGCTTCGCCTTCTCGGGCGAGACGATCGTACTGGTCGCGGGCGAGTAGAGCTGCTGGTCGTAGCTGTGTGCGGCCGGAGCGGCGGTTGTGCCCGGCGCGACGGTCACGGTGACCGTGACAGGCAGTTCGGCCGGCGTGGTGGTCGTCGTCGCGGCCGGCGCGAGCACGGCGGTACCGGCGAGCAGCAACAGGGAGCAGGGGGGGAGGAAAATCGTTTTCATGGCGGCAGGTGGGTCGGGTTGGTCTTTCTCATTCCTCCGTCTCCGTGCCGGGCGTTCGTTGCCTGCGGCCCGGAACCGGGCCCGACGGGAGGGATGGCTGAAAGCAGAATGATTCGGAGGGTCAGCGCATCTGACGGACGCGAATGGTGTATTTGCGGGCGAGCGTGTTCATCGAGGTGAACGCCACCGCCTCGGTGGCGTTCTCGGTGAGAATTTGTGTCATCCACGGCGTCTCGTCACCGGTGGAGAACCCCTGGTCGTCCTTGAACACGCATTGAACCTGCACCTGGATGCGGCGGCTCTCGCGGTTCCGAAGGCTGACCTCGGCGCGCAGCCGGCCGTCGGGCAGAAGCACACCCCGGTCGCCGGCGCTGGAAACGGAAGCCTGCACCTGTGCATCCATGAGCGCGACGGTGGCGGTGGCCTCGTTGAGGCCGGGGCGCTTCTCGGCCTGCGGCGCGTAGGGGCCGGAGGTATGGCACCCGGCGGCCAACAGCAGCGTGGCGACGGAGGCGAGAGTAAGGAGCGGGTGTTTCATGAACGTAAGGGGAAGGGGGTTGACGGAGGCGGTGACGTTCAGCGGTAGGCGGCGTCTTCGAGGCCTTCCTTTTTGATGTCGAGCGAGGACTCCCAGACGATGTCACTGGTGCGTGCATCGGTGAGGCGAAAGCTGTAGAGCACATAGTCGGACATGCCTTGCGTCGTGCGCGTGCTCATGCCTTCGAGCGTGCCGGTCAAAAAATAGTCCGCCCCGCGAAATTCGGTGACATTCGGGTCGGCCGTGGCGGTGACGAGGCCCTGTTGCTTGAGACGTTGCTCGCGCTCCAGGGTCGCCATCATGGCGCGGTCGAGGAAGCGCACCTTGCCGGAGGCCTTTTCGTTCAGCTGGGTGCGGATCTTGGTGAGAAAAATGTCCTTGTTGACCGTGAAACGGGTGTTGTTGACCACGGGCTCGAGCACGATGCGCGGCGGGGTTTTGGCGTTGGCGATTTCCGGGATTTCGAGGATTTTGCGGGCCATCTTGTCGGTGACGGCGACCATGTCCTGCGACTCGACGCCGGTGCCGGCGACCCGGCCGCGCTCATCGGGGCGCATTTCAGTGACAGGTGCGCCGGCGGGATTTTGGACGCCTTGGGTGGCGCAGCCGGCGAGGGACGCGGCGGCGGCGAGGCTGGCGTAGAGGACATAGTTACGGCAGTGGCGTGGGTGGGTGTTCATGAGGGCGAAGGGGGAGTGGGCGCGGACGAAATAGGGGGAAATCGTGCCTTTTTAGCGGCCAAACATCGCGTTGGCCTCGCTCATGGGTGTGGCGGGCGCGTAGTAGTAATTGTTGATGATTGTCACCGATTGAGGCGCGGGCGCAACGTTGGGTGCCGAAGCGTAGACGACCGGAGCGGACGCATAGACGGCGGCCACCGGGGCCGGCGGATAGAAGACGGGGCGGCGCGGCTCGTGCTCACTGATGCGGTGGAGAATATAGCCCGCGCCCGCGCCGATGGCAGCGCCGCGCCACGGGTTGTGGCTGCCGCTGTTGTTGCCGATGATCGCGCCGGCGATGCCGCCGAGCAGCACAGGGCCGAGGACGGGGTTCGCCCGGGCCGGTGCGTAGGGCGCCTGCGCCCGGTGAGCCTGTTCATCGCCCGCGGCCGAGGCGAGCAGCCCCCCCGCGACCGCACCGATGAGCGCGCCGCGCCCGCCGTTATGGTCGCCGGAGTTATTGCCGATGATGGCCCCCGCGATGCCGCCGAGCACAGCGCCATTGATAGTCTGCGGGCGGAAGATCTGCGCTTGGGCGGGCAGTGCGGCGGCAAGGGAGGAGAGCGCGAGAAGCGGGAGGAGGGAGGTTTTCATGGGCGTGCGGATTGGCTGCTCCATAATAGGACACGTGACCGGCCGGGGGGTTTCAACAAACTTCACCGGGCCAGGGCGGGCGATCTCGCGCCCGTATCGCCAACGTTTGGCTCCCAACCTTGGAACGAAAGCCACGTCGCCGGGCTGAAGCCGGGCATCGCGCCCTTCACTTCGCCAGCGGAATGGCGTCGCCGGAGAGCGTGGGCTCGTCGGCGTCGAGCTTCGCGTGGCGGGTGGTGAGCTTGGCGAGATAGACATAGATCGCCGGGGTGATGTAAAGCGTGAGGAGCTGAGAGACGATGAGGCCGCCGACGACCGCGAGGCCGAGCGGGCGGCGGGACTCTGCGCCGGTGCCGAGGCCGAGCGCGATGGGGAGTGCGCCGGCGAGCGCGGCGAAGGTCGTCATCATGATGGGACGGAAGCGCACGAGGCAGGCCTCGACGATGGCCTGCTCCGGCGAGAACGCCGCCCCGCGCTCGCGCTCCGCCGCGAGGGCGAAATCAATCATCATGATCGCGTTTTTCTTCACGATGCCGACGAGCAGGATGATGCCAACCCAGCCCATGATGTTCAGCTCCTCGCCGAACAGCCAGAGCGTGAGCAGCGCTCCGAAGCCCGCCGCCGGCACGCCGGACAGGATCGTGATCGGGTGGATGAAGTCCTCGTAGAGGATGCCGAGCACGATGTAGACGACGACGAGCGCGAGCAGGACGAGCAGCACCATGCCCTTCATGGACTCGTCAAACGCCTGCGCCGAGCCGACGAACGTGTAGTTGACGGTGGCCGGCAGCTCGGCACGCGCGACGGTCGTAATGGCGGCGGTGGCGTCGCCCAGCGCGAAGCCCGGCTTGAGGTTGAACGAGATTGTGACCGCCGGGAGCTGGCCGAAGTGCGCCACGGTGAGCGGGCCGACGTCGCGGCGCACCGTGGCCACGGCGTCGAGCGGCACGAGCCGGCCGCTGCGCGAGCGCAGGTAGAGCAGCGAGAGGGCCGACGGATCGCGCTGAAACTCGGGCGCCATCTCCATGATGACGTAATATTGGTTGCTGGGCGTATAGATGGTGGAGACCTGCCGTGTGCCAAAGGCGCTGAACAGCGTGTCTTCGATCTGCGCGGGCGTGATGCCGAGCGCGGCGGCCTGGTCGCGGCGGATGTCCACGCGGAGCTGCGGGCTGGTGATCTGGAGGTCGGTGCTCACGTCCACCAGCTCGGGCAGCTTGCGCAGGCTGGTTTCGAGGTCGCCGGCGGCCTTGTAGAGCTGGTCGAGGTCGTCGGCGGTGAGCGTGAGCTGGTAGAGCGCGCGCCCGCCGCCGCCTCCGGGGAGGTTGATGGCGGGCGGAATTTGCGTGACGGCGCGGATGCCGGGGATGACGGCGAGGTCGCGCCGGAGCTGCGCCACGACCGTCGGCGCGGGCGCACGCTCGGCGCGCGGCTTGAGCCGGACGAAGAAGCGCCCGTTGTTGCTGGCGCCGCCGCCCGGGCCGCCGCCGGCCGACGACATGAAGGCCTCCACCGACTTGTTCGTGCGGATGACCGCCGCCGCCGCCTGCTGGTGCCGCACCATCTCCTCAAAGGAAACATCCTGCGCCCCCTCCGTCCGCACCGTGAGCAAGCCCGTGTCGTCGGTCGGGATGAAGCCTCTCGGCAGCCGCCATCCGACCAGTGCGGTGAGAATGATGGTGAGCAGGGCGATGCCGACGGCGAACGGACGGTGCCGCATGCTCACCCGCAGGGTGCGCTCATAGAGCCCGCGCATGGCCTCGAAGCCGCGCTCGCTCAGCGCATAAAGTTTTCCATGGGCCGCCGCGCCCGGCGCGCCGCCAGGCGGGTGCATTTTCAAAAACCGGCTGCACAGCATTGGTGTGAGCGTGAGTGAAACCAGCCCCGACACCAGGATGGACGCCGTGATGGTTACGGCAAACTCATGCAGCAGGCGTCCGTAGATGCCCGCCATGAACATGAGCGGGAGAAACACTGCCACGAGGGACAGCGTCATCGAGAGGATGGTGAACCCGATCTCGCGCGAGCCCTTGAGCGCGGCCTGCCGCACGGGCATCCCGGCCTCGACGTGGCGCGCGATGTTCTCGAGCATCACGATGGCGTCATCCACCACGAAGCCCACCGAGAGCGTGAGCGCGAGCAGCGAGAGGTTGTCGAGCGAGTAGCCGCAGAAATGCATCACGACAAACGTGCCGAGCAGCGCGAGCGGGATGGCCACCGCCGGGATGAAGGTCGCCGCGAGCGTCCGCAGGAACAGAAAGATGACGAGCACGACCAGCCCGACGGCCAGCGTGAGGGTGAACTGCACGTCGTGGATGGAGGCGCGGATGGCCTCGGAGTTGTCGCGCAGCACGTCGAGCCGGATGGACTCGGGCAGCTGCGCTTGGAACGCGGGCAGCAGCGCACGCACGCGGTCCACGATTTGCACGGTATTGGTGCCGGGCTGCTTCTGCACGCCAATCCCGATGGCCCGGGTGACTCCGGCAGTCGTGCCGGCCCAGGTGGCGCTGCGGTTGTCCTGCACGCTCTCAATCACCTCGGCGAGCTCACCGAGGCGGACGGGGGCGTTGTTGCGGTAGGCGACGACGACCTTGCGAAACTCCTCGGCGTTGGTGATCTGGCCGTCGGCGAGGATCTGCATGGACTGGCGGGCACCATCAATGAAGCCGGTCGGCTGGCTGACGTTGTGGGCGGCGAGGGCCGTGCGCACCTCGTCGAGCGTGAGCCCGCGGCTGGCGAGCAGCCGGGGGTCAAGCCGCACCCGCAGGGCTTTCTTCTGCGCGCCGAACACCTGGACTTGCGCCACGCCGTCCACGGTGGAGATTCGCTGGGCGAGGTTGGTCTCGGCAAACTCGTTGACGACGGAAAGGGGGAGGGTGGCCGAGCTGAGGGTAAGAAACAGGATGGGCTGGTCAGCCGGGTTGGCCTTGCGGAAGGACGGCGGCGAAGGCATCTCGTTCGGCAGGCGGCGTTGCACGGCGGCGAGCGCGGCCTGCACGTCCTGCGCGGCGGCGTCAATGTCCCGGTCGAGGGTGAAGGTGAGTGAAATCTGGGTGTTGCCCGCCGCGCTGGTCGAGTTCATCGCCTCGACGCCGGCGATGGTCGAGAGCTGCTGCTCCAGCACCTTGGCGACGCTGCTGGCCATGTTCTCCGGCGTCGCGCCGGGCAGGCCCGCGCTGACCTGGATGGTGGGATAGTCAATGACGGGCAGGTCGCTGACCGGCAGCTCGTGGTAGGCCATCGCGCCAAAGACGCAGACCGCCGCGGTCAGCAGCGTCGTCATCACCGGCCGGCGGATGCAAAGCTCGGGGAGGTTCATGGGCGGAGGTTCAGCTTTTTTTATCCGGCGTTTTGGCGGCCTTGGCGGCGCCCTCGGGCGTCCCGCGCGTCTTGACCTCGGCCTTCGCGCCGGGAACGAGGCGGAGCTGGCCGACGGTCACGACCGCCTCGCCGGCGGAGAGGCCGCTGGCGACGAGCGTCTGGTCGCCGGCCACACGTGCGATGGTCACGGGGCGCAGCTCCACGGTCTGGTCGGCCTTGAGCACATAGATGGTCGAGCCGTTCTGGCTCGTCTGCACGGCGGTCGAGGGCACGACGACGGCATCGCGGTCGAGGCCGGTCTGCGTGGCGACGCCGACAAACCGTCCCGGCCAGAGCACGTGGTCCTCGTTGGGGAAAACCGCCTTGAGCATGATCATGCCGGTGGCGGGATCCACGGCGTTGTCCACAAACTCCAGCCGGCCGCCCTCGCGCGTCAGGCCCGTGGTGCGTTCGCTCACGCCCACGGTGGCGCGCTGGGCGGCGAGCGCGGCGCGGATTTCGTCGAGCGCTCCCTCTGGCACGGCGTAGGCGACGGCGACGGGCGCGAGCTGGTTGATGGTGACAATGGCCGCGCCGGCATCGTTGGCGCGGACGAGCGCTCCCTCGTGCAGCATCAGCTGTCCGGTGCGGCCCGCGATGGGCGCGCGGATTTCCGTGTAACCAAGCTGGAGCTCGGCGTTGGCCACGGCGGCTTCGCGCGACTGCGACTGCGCGCGCGCCATCTCGGCCTTGCTGAAGTATTGGGTGAGCTCTTCCTGCGAAACAGCCTTGGACTGGTCGAGGGTCCTGGCACGCGCGGCGTCGGCGTCGGCCTGCGTGGCGGCGGCGCGGGCATTGGCGAGGTCGGCGCGGGCGATGCGGAGGGAGTTTTCAAACGGCCGCCGGTCGAGTGTGACGAGCAGGTCGCCAGCCTTGACGTCATCTCCTTCCTTGAAGTGCACGGCGGCGAGCACCCCGTCCACCTGCGACTTCACGCTCACGCTGCGGAGTGTCTGGACGGTGCCGATGGAGCTGAACTGACGCGGCATGTCCATTTTCGTTGCGACCGCGACCTCCACGGGCGCGGGCGGTGGCGCGCTGACGACGCGGCTGGCCGGCTTGCAGCTCACGGAGGCGAACAGCAGCGCGGCCGCCGGCACCATCCGGCCAAGGGCCGGCCAGGGAAGGTGGTCAGGCGTGATTAAGGGACTGTTCATGGGCAGGACGGAGTTTGGGGGCAGGGGCCAAGGCGAGCAGATTGTTTTTGATGCGCAGCAAATCGTCAATCAGTCCGTCGCTCCGGCCCGGGGCGAGGCCGGCAAAGTATTCCCCGCGCAGCCGGTCCGCGACCGTTTGCATCCGTTCCAGCGTGCGCCAGGCCTTGGACTGCACCGCCAGGCGCCACGCGCGGGCGTCGCGCGTATCCCGGGTGCGCCGGATCCAGCCGTCGGCCTGCAGCCGCTCAATGTGGCGGCCGATGGTCGCGGGCTTCAGATGCATGATTTCCGCCAGCTCGCGCTGGGTGAGGCCCTCGTGGTCCGCGACCCGGCGCAGGATGCGCCACTGGGCCCGGGTCAGCCCGATCCGCTGCCGCTGCAACCGGCGCTCAAACTCCCGGCGCAGCAGGAAGCTCAGCTCGTTGAGCAGCGCGCCGAAGCGGCGCTCGGGATCAGGGGTGGGACGGACCGACATCCCGGCAATAATTAGTAAGCAGGCATATCATCGCAAGGCTTGTTTTCCCCCGCGCGCTGGTCCGGCTGGGGTGGGCGGACGGCGGCCCAGGCGCATGGCCCCGGCCTGGGGCAATGAAAGTTTCCTGTTTCATTGAACCTTTTACGACCGCCGGCATTCTACCCTGTATCGCCTCATCGTGGCTTCTTCCGATTCCCATCTCCTTGCCGCCGCCCGCCAACATGACCCTGACGCCTGGGACACCCTCCTCAAGCGGCACCAGCTGCCGCTCCACGCCTATGCCGCCGAGCTGCTCCGTGACGACAACGCCGCGCTTGACGTCGTGCAGGAGACCTTCGCCGCTGCCGTCCGTCACATCGCCGGCCTGCGCGACGACAGCCGCTTCGCCGCGTGGCTCTTTGGCATCGCCCACCAGAAATGCCTGCAACAGTTCCGCCGCGTCCGTCGTGAGGGAAATATTTTCGCTCCCGTTCCGGCCGAGGGCGATCCAGACGCTCCGGCCGACTGGCCCGACCCTGGCGCACCCGACCCGCGCACGCTCCTCCTTCGGCGCGAGACGGCCGACGAATGGCTCGCCCTCCTCTCGCAACTGCCCGCCGCGCAGCGTTCGGCCCTGCTCCTCCACGTGCTGGAGGACTTTTCCCTCGATGAAATCGCCACCATCACCGCCGTGCCGCTTGGCACGGTCAAATCCCGCCTGCATCACGCCAAACGCGCGCTGCGGCAGCTCGTGGAGGCTTCCCGATGAATAAGCCCTTTCGCGACCATCTGCTCGCCCGCCATGCCACCGTCACGCCACGACTCGACGCGCTCCGCCGCGCCGCGCTGCCGCCCGCCGACGTGACGTGGCGCGAATTTCTCCGCGAGCTGTTCCGTCCGCACCGCGCCGCGTGGCGCACGCTCGCGGTCGTCTGGCTTGTGCTGCTCGTGCTGCAGCTCGCCGTGGTCAATCCTGCGCGCCCGCCCGCACTGGCCGGCCCTAGGCCGTCTCCCGAAGCGGTCGCCGCCTGGTTCGACCAACTTAATTCCAATGAAACCCTCACCCAGATTGCTCAAATTCCTTAGACGTGCGTTGCTCGCACTCGCCGTCACTGCCACGCTGCTCGCCGCCTTTGTCGTCGTGGAAAATTGGCGCGGCGACCGCGCCTGGGCCGCCGAGGAGCGCGCGCTCCGCGCCCGGGGCGAGCCGCTCGACCTCGCCGCCTTCGCCACGCCGCCCATCCCGGACGAGAGGAATTTTTTCAAGGCACCGGGAATTGCCGACCTACTCATCACTGACCTCGGCGATCTGTCTCATAGGGCGATTCGTGCGGATGCCTTCACTCCGCTCAAAGAAAATCTGGGGGCAGCGTCTTACATCGGCACAGTGGTGGCGACCTCCACCAATTACGAGGCGGATGGCCGCCTGCGCCGAGGCATCAAACCAGAATCCATCGTTGTCACGCCCGGCGACCCGATGGGCGACTGGCATCTGGCACAAACAAGACTGTTGCGCGAGAAACGCATCACCGGGCCGCTTTCCGCCGAGCCGGCGGAGAACATTCTCGCCGCCATGAAGCCGGTCCAAGCGGTGCTGGATGCCGTCCGTCTGGCCGCCCGTGAGCGGCCTGAGGCATGGTTGCCCATGCAGTTTTCGACCGACCAACCCTCCCTTAATGTCGAATTTATGCTCACACTTGGGAAAGCTCTCGACGGCAGGGCCAAAGCCGAACTCGCGCTCGGACGAACCGACGATGCCTTCGCCGACGTGGTTGGCATACTCGGCCTGGCCCGATCCACGCGCGCCGGTGTTCCCACGCTTTTGAGCACCTTGGTCGGCGAGGCGTTGCGTGGGATCACCGCCGCAGCGCTCAAGGGAGGCTGCCGCCAGCATCAATGGAACGAAGCGCAACTGGCGACCCTCCAAAATCTGCTTATCGACCCCACTGCTTTCGGCCGGTTCAAACGCACTCTTCAAATGGAGCGGATCGAGATGATTGGTTATCTCAGTTCCCCCTCTGTCTCGCCCCCTCCCAAGTCAGGTTTGCTTGAAGTATTATTTCAGGCCCATGGCTCGGTATGGGCACACTTGCGTCGGGAAGCTATCCGGCTAGCGCCGATTTGGATGCCACACGGCTGGTTCCAGCAAGAGAAGGTCGCGGTGTCGCGCATTGTGGCCCAAATGACGTCGGCGCTCGACGATGCCACCGATCAGAAATTCCCTTCCAGGCTGCAGGAGGTGAAAAATCTCGCCGATGCGCTTGGGAAAAGCCATTCGCCGTATCACGGGCAGGCGAGCTTAACCGCCGACTATCTTTCCAAAAGTCTGGTGCGTTTTAGCGAGCAGGGAAACGCCTTCGACGAGGCCGTCGCCGCCTGCGCGCTGGAGCGCCATCGTCTCGCGCGTGGCAGCTATCCTGCCACGATCGCCGAGTTGGTCCCCACCTTCATCGCCGCCGTGCCTGCCGACGTGTTCTCCGGCCAGCCGCTGGGCTATACCCGGACGCCCGACGGCGGTTTCAAGCTCACCTCGCTTGCCGCCGACGGAAAAAGCGAAGGCAAAGTGTGGGTGCAGCCGGGCGGCCCGTGAGGCGCGATTGCCGCGACCGCACAAAGATCACGATACACCTCGGAGCGATGCCTGACGCGGTAGAGAACGGAGGCCGCAACCAGAGCCAGAACCTTTACAAGAAGGTCGCAAAGAACGCGAAGGGCAGACCAGCCACAAGCACCGTTCTTTGCGCCCCTTTGCGCGCTTTGCGTTAAAAATCAGAATCCGAATGAGATCCTCTGTGACCTCGGATTGTTCTCTCCGTGCCCTCCGTGTCCCAATTCCGGTGCTGGCCTTCACACTCGGCAAGGCACGCACACAAGGTGCGGCCCTACGACTCAGCATCAATCCGCGCCCATCCGCATGATCCGCGTTAAAAATCAGTTTTGAGCCTTTGGGTTTGAGAACGCCGGCGGGCGCAGCGGGAAGCAGCGCAGGTGCCAGAGGCCGAACCAGGTCATGCGGGCCAAAATCCAGCCGTGGCGGAAGCGGGAGATGTTGGTTTCGCCATAGGTGCGGTCCTTGTAACGCACGGGCACGTCGCGGATGCGCAGCCCGAGCAGCGCCGCGCCAAAGAGCAGGTTGAAATCGCCGAAGGGGTCGAAGTCGCCAAACGGCGCGATGCGGCGCAGCACGCGCTCATAGTCGGAGCGCAGCAGCATTTTCGTCCCGCAAAGGCTGTCCTTCACGGGCTGGCCGAGCACGAAGGAGAGCGACAGGGCAAAAAATTTGTTGCCGAGCAGATTCAGGAAACGCATCGCGCGTTTCTCCATGGGATAGACCAGCCGGCTGCCGTTCGCGAACTCGACGGTGCCGGTGGCGATGGCATCGTAAAATTTCGGCAGCTCCTCGGGGGGCGCGGTGAGGTCGGCATCCTGGATGACGAGCACTTCGCCCGTAGCGATCGCAAAGCCGGCGTGAACGGCGTCCCATTTCCCCTTGCCCGGCTGCTGGATGGCGCGCACGACGTGCGGGCCGCAATAGGTGGAAATCTCGCGCTGGATCGTGGCCCAGGTGTCGTCGTGGCTGTGGCCCTCGACGAAGATCACCTCGGTGCCGCGTCCGAGCACCGGGATGCGTTCCAGCGCGGCGCGAATGTTGCCGGACTCGTTGCGCGCGGGGACGATGACGGAGCAGGAAACCGGCGCAGCCAGCGTGGGCGCTCGGCGCGGGCGGGCGGTGATGCAGAGCGTGATCCCGAAGTGGCTGACGCCGGGCAGGCGGACGGCGGCGCGATTCAGCAACGGTCCGACGAGCGGCACGCCAAAGGGAAAAAGCTGCTGCCGCTCGAAACGCACCACTTCCCAGCCGGCCAGCTCGAGCAGGTTGAACAAGTCCGAGTGCGCGAGCCACGCGCTCGGCGGCTGCGGCATGACGAGGCCGAGCTTGGTGGCGGCGCGCAGCGGGCCGAGCCAGAGGGTGTTAAGCGTGGTGAGGTGGAGGCGGGTGCGCGCGTGCGCGGCGGCGTGGAGGCGTTCGAGGACGAGCTGGATGTCGTCGAGGTAGCCGGTGAGGTAGTCGAGGACGATGTGGTCAAACGTCTCGCCGCCAAAGTCGGCGGTGGCGGCGTCGGCGACGCGGAAGCCGAGGCCGGGCTGCGCGCCGTGGCGGGCGCGGGCCTTGGCTATCATCGCTTCGCTGAAGTCGCAGCCGAGGCCGCGCGAGGGCGCCAGCGACGCGAGCAGGTCGCCCGCCCCGCAGCCGAGCTCAAGGACGCTCTCGCCGGCGGGAATCTGGTGGCGGAAATGCGCGCGGAGCTGCGCATGGAACGCGTGCTGCAGACGGCGCGCGTGGCGGTCGTTGCCGGCCACCCAGTCAAAATGCGCGCAAAGGTCAGGGTGATCGGGCCGGCTCATGGGTGTTTAGCGCGACGGTGGTGGCCCCGGGTGCGGCTGGTGCCAGCGGGGTGGCGGGGGCTTCCGTTTCAGGCGGGAGGTTGATTTTGATGACACGGCTGATCCGGGCCAGTTGGGCGCCGAAGCGCCGCTCGGCGAGCGGCTCAAGGACATAGGCAGGGGGCAGCTGCTGGAGGGGATCGAGCTGGAAGCCGCCGTCGGGACCGACCGGGCGGTAGTTTTGCAGCACGAGCACCTCGGAGAATGTGTGCTGGTCGAGGTGAAACTGCACGCTGCGGGCGCGGACGGTCGCGCGGCCGATGGGGATGGACGCGACATGCTGCGCATACCAGACCAGCGCAGAACGGCCGGTGAGGATGAGGCGGTCGCCGTGCGGGCGGGCGGCGACGAAGCGGCTTTCCCACGCAAGCTCCTGGCCGAGGATGTTGCGGTAGCTGTGGCGGGCGTTGGCGATGAGTCCGGAGGTAAGCGCGGCGAGCGCCGCCCCGCTGGCGACGACCGCCGCGAGCGGGCGGCGTGGTGACGCCCAGCGTTGCACGACCAGCGCAAGGCAGAGCACGAGCAGCATGGCGAAGGGCAGGCTGAGCCGGCCGACGATGGCGTCATCAAGCTGGCCCCAGTAGTAGAACTGCAGCAGCAGCAGGTTGGCGGCGATGCCCGCACCACCGAGCGTGAGCGCCACGGCGGCGGGCGGCGCGGTCCGCCACTGCGGCAGGGCGCGCACGACGCGGACGAGCACCAGCGCCAGGGCGACGAAGCCCGCCCCGAACAGCCACCATGAGCTTGCGGTGGCGAGGCCGCTGGCGTCGCTGAAGAAACGCCAGGCATGGACGATGTTCTTGGAAAAATACTGGAGGCCGAAGCGGCCGGTGTCGCTGTCGTGCAGCTCCCAGAGGAAGGGTGTGCCGGAGAGATAGGTGCTGTGCAGCGCATAGGGCAGGAGCAGCGCGGGACCGAGCACGGCGGCGGGCGGCAGGAGGAGGCGGCCCGCCCGCCGCCAGCCTTCAAACACGGCGAGGGCCACCGGCGCGACGTAGAGGGCGGACTCATAGCGCGTCTGGGCCAGCAGCACGACGGCGAGCACGAGGGCGGCGAGGCGAGGTTCGTCGGGCGCGGCGAGCCAGTGCGCGGCGAGGTGCAGCGTGAGCAGGATCATCGCCAGATTGAGCAGCTCCATGCCCGCGCCGGTGGCGTTTTGCGCCATCAACGAGAGCGTTCCGAGGGTGAAGACCGCCGCCAGCGCCGCCGCATGCGCGACGAGCCGCCGCGCATAAAAGTAGGCGAGCCCGAGCACGACCGGCATCAGCGCGGTGTTGAGCGCGAAGGCGTTGGCCGAGCGGTAGCCGGTGAGGTCGTGCAGCAGCGACACGAGGTAGGCGAAAAAAAACGGGCGTTTGTCGAGGTAGGTGCCGGCGATGGTGACGGGGGAGAAGACACCGTTGACCATGTAGGCGTGCTGATAATTGCCCACTTCACGGAAAAAATGCAGGTTCCATGCCGTGCCCTGGATCACGGGCTCGTCGTAAAGGACCTTGTAGTCGTAGGGCGTGGTCAGCGCGGCGACCAGCGTGCAGCCGGCGATGAGGGCGGCGAGCTGCCAGCGTTCGCGCCACGCGAGCGTTGGCAGCCCGTGTCCGGCAGCCGGAGCGATGCGCACGAGCGCCACGACGAACCAGGCAAACGTGGCCGCGATCGTGTAGTAGCCGTAATTTTGGATGAGATGGCCGGCGTGGGTGAACGAGGTGGTGACAAAACCGATTTCCACCGCGGCGACCGCCACCACTCCGAAGAGCGCGAGCCGCCACGGCGTGCTGACGCGCACCCGCGTCGGGGCAGGCGGAGCGGCAGGCGGAGCAGGGGAGCTCATGGTGACAGGGGGTCGAGGTGGGGCGGGGCGGCGGACTTACGGCAGCTCCTCCAGCCAGCGCTTGATATAGGCGTCCTGAGCCTTTTCCAGCTCGGCGCCGGTGCGGGCGGGACCGGGATCGGGCGTGATGACGGGCGATTGCACGGCCGTCTGGCCGCCGGAGCGGATTGCGGTCACGCGACTGATGCGGTCGTAGACCAGGATGCTAATGTGCCGTTCCCACACTGTCTCCAGCTCAAAGCCGGGACCAAGGTCGTCGGTCGGCTCCAGCTGCAGCGTGCCGCCCTCGGGATCCACGCGGAACTGCTGGAACACATACATCGCGGTGAAGCCGCGGTTGCGGAGCAGCCAGAGCAGGTCGTTCGCGCGGGCCTTCGCCTGCGCGGGCGGCGTGGCGCTCACGCGGTTGACGATCCAGAAAGTCGAATCACGGTCAATGAACAGGTAGTCGCGCTCGGGATATTTTTTGAGAAATTCCTGCCGCCACGCCATCTCGATCCCCGGCGTGTATTCCCGGGCGTAGGCCTGCTTCGCCATGACGGGCAGACTGTGCGTGACCAGGGCCGCGAGGGCGAGTCCGCTAAGCACCTGCCAGCCACGCGTGGTGAACCGCAGGTGGGCGCTGGCGGCGACGAGGGCGAGCAGGAACAGCAAGTGGATCGGCAGGCTGAGACGGTGGATAACGTATTCGTCAATATGCCGGTAATAAAACATCAGCAGCACCGCGCCCGCAAACAGTCCGCCGCCCATGGCCGCCAGCGCCATGTCGGCCGGGGCGGTGGTGCGTGGGGCCCGCAGGGTGCTCACGATCCACAGCCCGAAGAACGGCAGGGCAAGCAGCCCGAGGGCGGAGAACAGCGGAGAGCTGGGCTGGTAGCCGTTGAAAAACTGGGTTTTGTCCGCGTCGAAGAAAAATCTCAGCGCGCTACCGAGGTTGCCGGAGAAGTAATCCAGCGCGAACGGCGTGTCCGCCCCCGGCACGCTGGCCAGTTCCCAAGCGTTGGGGTTGATGGAGAAAACCCGGTGCTGCCAGAGCCAGGGCAGCAAAAGCATCGGGGCGATGATGACCGGCCAGCTGAGGGTTACGCGGCCGTCGCGCCACCACGCCCACAGTGCGAGCGCCGCCACCGGCAGGAGAAAGATCACCGACTCGTAACGTGCGTAGGCCAGCAGCACCGCGCCCAGCACGAGCGCCTCCTGCGCGACGGCGTCGCGCCGGGCCGCAAATTCCCGCGCGAGCAGCGCGACCGCCGCCAGCATGACGAGGTTGAGCAGGTCGAAGCCGCCGCCGGCCATCTGCTGCCCGAGCAGCGGCAGCCCGGCCAGTAGCAGCACCGCCGCCGTTCCCGCCCACGGCGAACCGCCCACGGCGCGGCCGAGCAGCCAGACGAGGGCGAGCAGCATGAGGCCGAGGGCAGTGTTCACATAAAACGGATTTTCCACCCGGTAGCCGGTTAGGTCATGCGTGAGGGCGACGAGGAAGGGGAAAAAAAACGGCCGCTTGTCGAGCACGCCTTGGGCGATCTGAAACGGCCCCTGCACGTCGTGCGCCCGGGCCGGGTAGGCGGCGTCGCGGTCGAGGTGCATGCCCATGGAGGTGCCCAGCAGAAGCACCTCGTCCTCCAGAATTTTGAAGCCATAATGCTCGTGCGCGAGCAGGACGCCGCCGCCGGCCAGCACCAGCGCCAGCGCGGCCGCCTCCGTGCGGCCGGGCCGCCGCGCGCGCCACGCGTCGCACCCGACGCGCCAGGCCGCATGCGCAAACAGCACGAACGCCCCGAGCATGACCCAATAGCCGCTTTTCACCGCCGCCTGGATGGCGGTGGCGTCCGCCAGTCCGTCCATGTCATGGGCGGAGAGCCCGCCGCCCGCCGCCAGCCCGGCGGCCAGCCGGGCGGGGAGCAGCCACAGGCCTGCCAGCAGGGCGACGGCCGAGGAGAGGGCGACAAGCCAGATGCGGCGGTCTCGGACCAGGTGGGAAAAAAAGGGCATAAAAAAGCCGTCCACGTTGAAATGGACGGCTCGAAAGAGTGCAATCAGACTTCGTTCAGGGCGCGATGGTGACGGTGCGCGCTCCGGCGATGCCGGAGGCGGTGATCGCCGTCCGCTCCAAGATGGTCGCTGTGTAGGATTCGTTGGCCACAGTCTGGAAGCTCTTGACGTATTGGGTGGCGTTGGAGCCGACGAGGTCAGCCGAGGTCACGGAGCTGACGCCCTTGTCGAGGTAGTATTGCTCAGCGGCCTGCACGATCTGGCGCAGATTGTTGGTGACCGTCTTGTCCTGGGAGGACGTACGGACCTTATTGAACGCCGGAACGGCCATCGCGGCCAGGAGGCCGATGATGACGACAACGATCATGATTTCGACGAGGGTGAAGCCCTTGCTAGTGCGGGGGGAGGTTTTCATGGCTAGTATTTTTATGGTGGATGATATAAGATACTCAAGAGCGAGCAGTACGTTGAGGTAATGCCCGGCCTTCAGCACCAAGGCAAGGTAATTTTTGCTATAAATTTGCTAAAAGAAACAGGTGGCGGACGCAGCTCGAATGGGAAAAAAAGACGTAAAACCTACAAAATTCACTACACAAATATATGCATATAAACGACTTTATGTATTTTTTATTCGTTTGGTCGAGACAGCCTTCCTCTTTGGCTTGGCCGAGGGCTTGGGTTTTGATTTCGCGGGGACTTTGGGCCGTTTGGTTGCTGACTTGCGCGGCGCGGGTGGTTTGGGAGGTGGAGCGAGCAGGGCGGGTGTCGCGATTTCCACGGCGTCACGCCACAGTCGCTCAAGCGCGTAGTGCGCGCGTTGCGCAGGCGTGAAAAGATGCGCCATGATCTGATAGGCGTCCACCACGGTCCAGCCGGAACCGGGCTGGCCGCCGTCGGTGCCGGCGATGGGTGCGTGCGCTGCGTCCAGGATGCGCTCTACCTCGATGCGGAGCGCGCGCAGGTGCGGCTCCGATCCGCCGGTGGCCAGCACCAGCCAGTCGGTGATGGAAGACTGGGCGCCGACATGGAGCACACGCAGGTTCTCGGCCTTCTTGGCGTCGAGGGCACGCACGAGCTCGACGAGCAGAGGAGGCGGTTCGATGCGGCTGGCCGCCTGTGCGGCGGGCAGTTTTTTTTTCTTCGGCTGGGCGGACATGGTCAGAGATAGAGACCCCTTTCACGCAGATAAACAACTGCCTTCTGTGGCATCCACGCGTCCACCGGTGCGGCATGCCGGAGCCTTTCCCTCAGTTCGGTCGAACTGATGTCAACCTGTCGCCCGGCCACAGGCGTCAGCCGCAGGCCCGGGATCGCGGCATCTGCGACTGCCGGCGACCCATGTCCGGGACGCGCGACGGCGATGAACTCCACCAGCCGTGTCAGCTCGCCAATTTCATACCAGCGTGACAGTTGCGCGAGCTGGTCCGCCCCGATGATCCAAAAGAGCGTGTCGTCCGGCCGGGTGGTGTGGAAATGCCGCGCGGTGTCCACCGTGTAGCTCACGCCCCCGCGGTTCACCTCGAAATCAGACACCTCGAAGCGCGGGTCGTCAGCAACCGCTGCCCGGAGCATGGCCAGCCGGTCCGCTGCGGTCGCGCGAGCAGGGTCGGGCTTGAGCGGCGCCTGCGCCGCCGGCACAAACACCACGCGGTCGAGCGCCGCGCCGTCGCATGCGTCGGCCGCAGCCGCGAGGTGGCCGTTGTGCACCGGGTCGAAGCTGCCGCCGAGGAAACCGATTTTCACGCGCCGTCAAGCTGGCCGGCAGGGGTGCCCCCCGGCAAGGCTCGTTTTCCAATGTTGCCCTCCGCGCCGTGGCCGCGAGCATCGGGCCATGCCGTCAACGCACCGTCACGCCGTGCCCGCGCCGGGCCGCCGGCCTGTTTCCCCGCGATGAATCCGCTTTGGTCACGTCTGCGCTGGCGGGCCGCGGTCGTGGCGGGTGCGTTGCTGGCCTTGCTCACGCTCATCACGCACGAGGAGGGGTGGGATTGGCTCGGCGTGCAGCATCTGCGTCCGTATTTTTTCGATCTCGTAGCGATTCTCGCCGCCGGACAGGCGTGGAGCCAGGGGCTCGATGTGTATGCCCCCAACCCGTTCGATCCCTTTCACCGGCCGCATGTCTATGGGCCGTGGTGGCTCGTGAGCGGACCGCTTGGGCTGACCACCACCGATGCGCGCTGGCTCGGTGCGCTGCTCGGGCTCGCGTTTTTGGTCGCCGCCGCCACCGTGCTAGCGCCACGCCGGCCGGGCGCCGCACTGGTGTCGCTGTTGCTGCTGCTCTCGCCGCCGGTGCTCTACGGCCTTGAGCGGGCCAACAACGACCTCGTGGTTTTCCTGCTGCTCGCCGCCGGCGGCGCGCTGGCCGCGCGGGCGACACGCCGGGCGGCAGGGTGGGGGGCCGGGCTGCTTGGGCTGGCCGCGGTGTTGAAAATTTATCCTCTGGTCGCGTTGCCGGCGCTGGCTGCACGCGCGGGGCCGCGCCGCCGGGCGCTGGGGTGGCTCGGCGGCGCGGTGGGGGCCTGCCTGCTGGTATTTCTGCTCTGGCGTGCGGACTACGCCAGCGCGCTGGCCGGGGCACCGCGGCCCGAGACGATTTTTGCCTATGGCCGGCAGGTGTTTTCATTGGTCTGGGCGCAATGGCCGCACCTGCGCGGACCGATGCTGCTTGCCGGGCTGCCGGTGCTGGCCTTGGCGGTGGGCTGGATGGTGGTGCGGCGTCGCGCGTTGTTCGCGGCGGTGCCCTGCACCGGCGCGGCGTCGGCGTGGTTTGTCGGGGGTGCGCTTTCGTGGTTGTTTTGCTGGGCGGCCAACACCAACTACCCCTATCGCGCCGTCCTGCTGCTCCTGCCGGCGGGGCTCTGGCTCGCACAGGCGCAGGGGGCCGACGCGCCCCGCGCCGCGTTGGCGCGAATGCAGCTTGCCGCCTGCGTGCTGGCACTCTGGCTCTGGCCGCTCAAATGGTGGTGGGCCGACGCGCTCGCCGGCGGCCCGGCCGGGGCCGATCTCGCGTTGGCGGCGGTCTTTGCCGCCGAACAGGCGCTCGTGGCCGCGATCAATCTCGCGCTCGTGGTCGGCGTAGCGGGCTGGGCGTGGCGGCGATGGCATGGGTCCGGCGATGAGACCGGCTCCGCGCCCGCTGTGGCCCTCGCGTGAAATCCCTCCTGTCCATCGCGATGCCGCCCGCCGCCGACCAGCCTCCGTCTTCCGTGCCGCGTGCGGCGCTGTACCGTTTCGGGCTGGCGCTCGCCGCCGCCGGCTGGCTGGCGCTGGTTTGGAACGCGCTCTGCACCGTGCCGGGCGTACCGTGGAACCCCGCGCGGCTCGCCCCGAGCTTTGCGCTGGCGCGCGGGCTGCCGATCTATGCGCTGCGGGACTCGGGCGCGCACCTCGGCTGGATTTACGGGCCGGTTTTCCCGCTGTGGTATCTGCCCGTCACGCTGACGGACAACCCCACGCTGGCGCTGGTGTTTGCGGGCCTGATCAACCTCGCGACACTGCTCCTGCCGCCCGCACTGGTGCTGGCCGCCGCCGGCGTGGCGCGTGGGCGCGGGCTGGCGGCCGCGACGCTCACCGCCGCCGTGCTGCTGGCGGGCGACCACTCCCTTTGGGCCGGATATTATTTCGTCCATGTGGACGCCGTCTGTATAGCGCTCGGCGTGGCCGGCTGCGTGGCGCTGCACCGGGCGGCACTGCACGGCGGACGGCGCTGGCTGCACCTCGCCGCACTCGGGGTGGTGCTGGCGTTTTGGACCAAGATGCTGGCGCTGCCGCTTTTCCTCGCGCTGCCGCTGTGGCTCTGGCGCGAGCGGCGCGAGCTCGTGGGCGCGCTGCTGTTTGCGCTGCTGCTGTGGGGCGGGCTGGTGTCGCTGGCGGTGCTGGCATGTTTCGGTCCGGAGGAGATTTTTTTCAACGGCTGGCTGTTTCACGCGCGCAATCCGTGGGTTGGCGGCGGGGCTCTGCTGTGGGAAAACACCGGCAAGGTGCTCGGATACGCGTGGGTGTGGCTCGCCCTGCTGCTATGGCTCTGGGGTGACGGCCTGGCTGCCAGTCCGGCGGCCAGACGGCTGCCCGCCCGCGCGGCCTCGCTCGTGCGGCTGCTGCTGTGGGCGGCGGTGTGCCAGCTTCCGCTCGGTCTGATCGCCCCCCTCAAGTCGGGCGGCACGCTTGGCTCGCTGCACTCGGTCGAGTGGGCAATGCTCGCGGCGATGGTGGCGCTCTGGCACCGCTGGTCGCAGCCGGGGGGCATGGGGGAAGCCGTGCGGCCGGCGATGATCTTTGCGCTGGCGGTGCTGGCCTCGCTCGTGATGGCCGGCTGTAGCATCTTCGAATTCGAAGGTGTCTGGACGCCCTATCGCGGCTTGGAAACCGACCTCGCGCTGGCCCGGGCCCAGGCGGGACGGATCTATTTTCCGTGGAACCCCATGCTGACGATCATCACCGAGCGCCGTGTCTATCCCCTCGACGATGCGCTTTACGGCCTGGCGACCGCCGGCTTGGAGCCGCCGCCGGAAAAAATCCGCGCCGCCGTGCCGGCGGGCGCGGCGTTGATCTATTACGACAACGCCCAGAGCCGATTTGCGGAGCGGTATTTCCAGCCGCCGGCCGTGCGCCCATCGGACCCCACAGTGCCGTCTGTGCAGCCGAGCGCGGGCAATCCTTAGACCCCGAGCGCGTTTTTGCCGCACGCCGAGGTTGACCGCCCGCGCTGCGCCGGCGAGAGTCGGTGGCGCGCGAGCCCTCGTGGCGGAATGGTAGACGCTGGGGACTTAAAATCTCCTGACCGTAAGGTCATGCCGGTTCGATCCCGGCCGGGGGCACCATTCATTGACAACAACATATGAAATATTTTAAGACCCCATCTGTTCGGTGTCAAAACTGACATTCCGGTTACATTCCGGTTTTAGAGGCTCTGGGCGCGGGGATTGC
>CANJLB010000008.1 GCA_947475065.1 Opitutia bacterium
ACAGGTCGGCCAGGTAAAAGCGCCCGCTTTGCGCGAGCACCACGAATCGGTTGATCTCTTCCATCGGTGAGAGGTGGCTCCAAGGCATAGCCCTACAGTGTAACCTACGTCCCCGGACAATCTGTCACCTAGGTCCCCGGATCATACCCCACCGCGCGGTCGACGAGCCCCCGCGCCGCCTCCATCAGTGCGCGCGCCTCGTCGTGCCAGACGAGCGCGGCGACGGCGAGAGCCGCCAGCGCGAGCGCGCCGAGCAGAAGCGGGGCGCGGGGGAATTTGCGCCGCGCGGGCGGAGGGGAGACCATGCGCGCCACGATGCCGTTAGGCGGGCGCACGCGTCAAGGTGCGCGGCCTGGGCGTGTTCCGCCGCACGGCGGCCAGATTGGGCCGGCACACAAGACTTCGCGGTCGCCTTGTCGAAAGTTCACACATGACTCCTACCGGCTGTTCCAATATTTGTGGACCGGCGCCTACTCATGCGCGTGAACTCACGCATAGAACGGTGCAGTTCGGCCGGCGAGAGGACGTTCATTAAAAAATGCAATGCCACTCGATACCTAAAGTAACTTGAGCAAGCGCTCCATGACTTTTTGCGCCACGCGGACATTAACTGCGTTGCCCAACGCCTCAAACGCTGCCCCTCCTCGGGGCAAATGCCCCAGTTCGTCCATAGATTGGAGCCTGGCGCATTCTCGCGCGGTCATGTAGCGACGTTCCCAACCGATGATAGGTACCTGTGTCGTTGTCATCGCGACAAGCGATGGAGCTGTGGTGGGGCGCTTGATTCGAACCCCCGACGCACGAAACTGCACGACGTATTGCCAAATATTCGGCTCCTCTCCTTTGCAGTGCCACTCGCACTTTTGCAGGCTTGGAGGAAACATTTGGATCATCTCAAGCCATGGGCTCAACCAGCCATTCTGTGCTTGGTAAAGTTCTCGGTTTTGTCGGAGGAAAGTTTTTTTCCACCGCGGGAAAGCACCGGTTTCAGCACGCGCATGGCTTGGCACGCGTGCCAGAATATCCGCACGCCTCCAGCAATTGAGCGAGTTCCCAAAACTACCACGCTTGCGCCGGAGTTGGCTCAAAGGCACCTCATGGAGCGAATCGCCCTCGTAAGGATATCAGGGCGCATCTTACCTTTCATCTTTTGTGGGCAAGCCGTCTGCAACCACCAATTTTGTCCTAGGCTTCGCGGTTTTTTTGGCTGCAGGTCCGGCGGGGGAGGGCGATTCCGGCGGCATGGGAGCAATGGTTTCCCGAAATGGGCCTTCAAGGCTCTCGGCGAGCGTGAGCAATTCTGCCGCCTGCTGGCGGAGGGTCTTGGCGGTTTCGAGCGAAGTGCGGCGCCAGATCCCATAGTTGACTCTCGCTTCAAAGGCTTCCTGCCCAGCCTTGGGGTCATTGGGAAACAAGGCCTTGGCGCGATCGGCCGCGATTTTGAAAAACGACGAGCTGTCATCGGTCAGGCGCGAAGGCAGCTCCTTTTCGTCATCGAGCAATTCTTCGAGGGTAATCCCGAACATTTGGGCCAGCTTGATTGCATGGCGGTCGTAGGGCCGCGACTCGCCCGCCATCCATCGCCCGACGGTGGTTTGATTTATGGCCAGTTCCTTGGCGATTTCGGCCTGCTTGAGATGGAAGAAGGAAGAGAGGTGGAGGAGTTTTTCAGAAAGACGCATAAGATGCATTTTTGTTGCTTGACGCACCATGCATCATATGCAACATATGCACCTATGCAAGGAAAATCTGCATCTGTTCACGACCACTAAATCCATCCCGCAACGCTTGAAAATATCATCCAACCCACCATCCGCCATGAAAACCTCCGCCTCCCACCGCCACCCGTCCCGCCAGGCCCGTCGCCGGGCTTCGCGTTCTGTCCCCCAACATCCGTCCCTCGCCGAAAAATACCTGCCCTTTTTTCATCGGGCTTACGATCTCAACGAGCGGGCCAATCCGCACTGGCGGCTCGATGTGCTCGGCTCCCTTATCAAGTCGGCGTTGGTCAATCTGCGCCATGGCATTGAGGGCGGGCGCAATCCCGCGCTTTCCTGGGACAACCCGTGCATGGTCCGGCATCATCCGGTGGAGTGGGACTGGCAGCCGCGCGACGCGACCGGCGTCCCGCGTGGCGGGTATCTCTTTGGCAACTTCACCGCGCAGAACACGGTGGATATGCCCACGGCCCGGCAGACGGTCGGCGACATGCTGCGGTGCTGCCAGAATGCCGAGGTGCTGGCCAACGCCACGAACTGGTCCTGGTATGAGCAACGCGGCAACCGCACCACGCCATGCCTGCCCGCCGAGCTCAGCGAGCCCATCATGATGATTAGGGACGAGGGTGTGCGCCGGTCATTAATCGAACGCTGTTTGCGGCCGTTTGTTTTCAGCTCCGCCGGTGGCGAGGACCCAGAGATTGGTTCGTATTCCATCCCGCAGTTGCCGGAGCCGGAGCGGCGGCGCGCGACGCCCTGCGTCACCTTTCAGGGCGAGACCAATGGTCGGTCGCTCACCCTGCCGCTCATTTTCGAAATCCACCCGCTCGTCGCCGATTCCGACCGGCGGGAGGCGTATCATCCCATCGTGGTGGGGTTCGACCTCGGGCCGGATGACAACGGCAACGGCGGAACCAGCCGCACGCCGGCCGGCTGGCCGCCGGCGGATCGCGCGACCTGGTGGGATGAATTGCTCGAACAGGCGGACAAGCTGCCGGCGCTCCTGCGGGCGCAGGCGGGTGGCGTGGCTCAAACCGGCGAAGGGGGAGAGGAGAAGCCACATGGCAGAGTTCAGAGGACGGAAGCGAGGAGACAGGAGTCAGAGGTCGGAATCTAAAATCCAATATCCAAAATCTAAAACTAAACCCGTCATGCACCTGGAAACATCCATCACCCTCAGCGCGCCGTTCAACATGACTGAAGCGCAGCTCCAAGCCCACCTCGCATCGCACACCATCCGGAACTCCTGCCTCACGATCAGACAATGGCGGCAGCTCCGAAGCCGACGGCGACCGGGGCTTGGCCAGCCCGCGCCGCCGCTGGGGTGGAATCATTTCCATCCGGCACGCCGTCGCCGCCAGACCAACCCGCAGCTCGCCGCCATCGCCGCCGCGATGCTCCGGGCCAATCAGCCATGAACACAACCATTGGCAAAATCGCGCGGTTGCCGCGCGCGGTCCGCGACGAGCTCAACCGCCGGCTGCGCGACGGCGAGCAGAGCCGCCAGCTCGTCGCGTGGCTCAACGGCCTGCCGGCGGTGCAGGCCATGCTCCAGGACGAGTTTGGCGGAAAGCCCATCAACGAGCCCAATCTCACCGTGTGGAAGCAAGGGGGCCACCGCATCTGGCTGGCCCGGCAGGAAGACCTGGAGATCGCGCGCGACCAGGCGGGCGACGCGGCGGAGCTGGCGGCGGCGGGTCCGGTCGCGGACAATCTTTCGCGGGTGCTGATCGCCCGCTACGCGGCGTTTTTTGCGCGGTG
Source organism: Opitutia bacterium (assembly GCA_947475065.1). Lineage (GTDB taxonomy): Bacteria > Verrucomicrobiota > Verrucomicrobiia > Opitutales > Opitutaceae > CAIYUN01. Next base: position 3,480 of record CANJLB010000008.1, read on the forward strand.
GAACGGCGATCCGGCCAGCGTCAACCGCCGCGAGCTCGCCACGCTCCACACGCTCTGCGAGGACGTGACCCAACTGCGGCGGGGCGAACACAGCGCGGCCCGGCTGCAACTGGAGCGCCAGGAGCAGGCCTGGCGCAGCCGCAGCGGGGAGACCGAGGCGTTGCGCATCTTTCTGGAGTGGATCCGGCTGCCGTCGGTCAAGGAACTCATCAACCGGCCGGGCCTGACCGAAGAGCAAAAAATCCGCCGGATGCGCAAGAAGATGCGGGCGCATTTGGAGATGCCGGCCGACGAAAATGGCGAGGACGAGGACTTGGAAAAGGCGAAGGCCGAGGAGGCCAAGGCCATGGTGGAGGTTGAGCAGGCCAGCGGGGAGTTGTTCCGCACTGCACCGCCCGGCCTGCCGACGCTGGCCCAGCTCGATGAACGGCTCAAGGCGAGGCCGGAAAATGCTGCGCAGAGGGGAGGCGTCTCCAAGGAAGTCATGGCCCTGATCAACAAGGCGCTCTGGATGGATGACGGAGAGGACAGCGGGCCGGCCACGCCCAGCGACGAACCCGACGACCAACCGGCCGACCCGCCGGCTGAGGGCGATAAAAATTAAGCCAAATTAAGCGAATTAAGGCATGAAATTATTCCGTCACCTTCGGAGTCCTCACCACCACCGCAAAGCGGCCCGAAAATTGGGCCGGTCACGGTTGCAGACGGCGGTCACGACGACCGCGACCAGGACCCTGATGTCCCTCCAAGACGTCGGCAGCAAGCGTCCCCAGCCGTCGTTATCGTCCGGAGCAGTAAGCGCAAAACGGGAGGGTTGGATGAAGACGGCCTGTAGCGGGGACGAAGGGTTGAACCACAGAGGCACAGAGGGCATGGAGGGGGGAAAGCTGACAGCTGAAATGCTGAAAGCTGAAATCGGAGTCCGGAGCGGATTGGCTGATGTCGGCCTGCTGGCCTCGGTAACTTGGCTTCTGAATAATAACTCGGGGAGCTGGATCAGATTTCAGTTTTTAGCTTTTAGTTTTCAGATTTTGCCGAGGTTCTTGGTTGGCGGATGTCGCCCAGGTAGCCGCAAGCGCTGCGGTTCAGTGCTTAAAATGCCGGAGGCCGGTGAAGACCATCGCCAGGCCGCGCGCGTCGGCAGCGGCGATGACTTCGTCGTCACGCACGGACCCGCCGGGCTGGATCGCGGCCGTCGCGCCGGCCTCGGCGGCCGCGATGAGGCCGTCGGCAAAGGGAAACAGCGCCTCGCTCACCACGACCGAGCCTTTCAGGTCGAGTTTGGCCTCGCCCGCCTTCCACACCGCAATGCGCGAGCTGTCCACCCGCGCCATCTGGCCCGCGCCGACGCCGAGCGTCCGCTCGCCCCGGCAATAGACGATGGCGTTGGACTTGACGTGTTTGCACACCCGCCAGCCGAACATCATGGCGGCCCATTCCTCCGGCGTGGGCGGGCGTTTGGTCACGACCTTGAACTGCGCGGGATTGCCGAGCGTTTTGTTCCGGTCCTGCACGAGCAGGCCGCCGACGGCCGAGCGCACGTCGAGCAACGAGTCCGCGCCGAGCCCCTCCTTTGCCACCATGAGCCGGAGATTTTTCTTTTTGCCGAGGACGGCGAGCGCCTCGTCGCTGAAACGCGGGGCGATGATGACCTCGGTGAAAATCTCCGCGATGGCCTGGGCCAGTGCGCCGGTGAGCGTGCGGTTGACGACGATGATGCCGCCGAACGGCGCCTGCCGGTCGGTCGCGTAGGCGTGTTCCCAGGCCTCCTCCAACGTGTCGGCCGAGGCCGCGCCGCAGGGATTGGTGTGCTTGAGGATGGCCACGGTCGGGCGCTCAAACTCACCGATGAGCCAGGTGGCTGCGGTGATATCCAGGATGTTGTTGTAAGAAAGCTCCTTGCCCTGGAGCTGCTGAAAATGGTCGTGAAACGTGCCGTAAAGCGCGGCCTGCTGGTGGGGGTTTTCGCCGTAACGCAGCGTCTGCGCCTTTTTGTAGGTGAGGGTGATCGCCTCCGGGAAGCCGCCCATCGCGGCGAGGTCGGGCGCGTCGGCCTGCGCTTCGAGGTAGCGCGCGATGGCGGTGTCGTAGCTGCCGGTGCGTTGGAAAACTTTCAAGGCGAGCCGGCGGCGCAGCGCGCCGAGGGCGGCCGGATCGGGGAGGGCGGCGAGCACCGCGCCGTAGTCGGCCGGATCGCACACGACGGTGACGCTTTCATGGTTCTTGGCCGCGCTGCGCAGCATGGACGGGCCGCCGATATCAATGTTTTCAATGGCCTCCTCAAAGTGGACGCCGGGCTTGGCGACGGTCTGCTCAAACGGGTAAAGGTTGACGACCACCAGATCAATGAGGCCGATGCCGTGGGTGGCGGCGGCGGCGAGGTGGTCGGGCTTGTCGCGGCGCGCCAGCAGGCCGCCGTGGATTTTCGGGTGCAGCGTCTTTACGCGCCCCTCCATCATCTCTGGGAAACCGGTGTGCTGGCTCACCTCGGTGACGGGCAGGCCCTTTTCGGCGAGGAGCTTCGCCGTGCCGCCGGTCGAGAGCAACGTGAAGCCGTGGGTGCGGACGAGCGCCGTGGCGAATTCGACGAGGCCGCGTTTGTCACTGACGGAGAGGAGCGCGAGTTTGGCCATGAGGGTGGCGAGAGTTTCGCCGCACCCGCCGCGTTTCAATCCGAAAACCAGAAAAGTCGGATAACGGAGCTGGATCACAGAGCACACGGAGTGCGGCCCACGGAGAACCCAGAGCCCGGACCAAACCTTGAACCATTTCTGGGCACGGGCTTTTGCTGGTCCGATCCTTCTGCGATCAGGGCTCAGCTGAAGAACTCAGTCAGGTTTGGGAGAGGCCGAAAAACACCGAGCAGGCCCGAAAACCCCGACTCTTAGAGGGGGAAGCCCCCGGTGAAGGCAGCGGGGCCGGCGGCGGGCCGGATTGGGAGTTCAGAGGCCGTGACAGGGCGGATTCGCATAGGTTTGGGAGGACTTCGGCGGTTTAGGGTGGCTGGAGCGGCCCTTAGCTCAGCGCCTGCCGCGAAAACTGGAACACGAGGGTGAGTGGCCTGTGCAGTTCCAAGCTTGGCAAAATAAACATTGGATGCCAGCCTCCTCGGGTGTTTTCAGCCCTTAAAAGAAAACTTGGGTTCACGGCCCCACCATCGGTGGTGGCAGAGCTTACCTTCAAGTCACGGGTCAATAACTTCTGGATTTCGTATGCCGAAGTGGCCCCACGTTTCCTTGCCACCATTGATGACGGCAATTGCGCGAAACTCACGGACGAGGTCAGCACGATGGTGAACAAACATCTGGACTTCGGCGCATGGGTATTTGGACCCGGAGCCAATGGGAAAGGACACTCCTTCACACTGACGGGCGAAGGCGACCGGCATCTTCAATTGCTCACTTTTTACTGGCTGAGCCGCGCTCCGGTGCTGCCCGGCTGGACTTTTTATGCCTCGCGGCAGGCGGGACCGATTGAGGGTCATGTGATAACTATCGGAGAACGGAAATTTGATCCGATTGAATTCTGGGCATCCCCTTCTCTGGACAATACCTCCGAAAAAATTGATCTCACGGTCTGGCATCCGCTGTTCGAGGTACTGGAGGAAAAACAACGCTGGATGGTGCTGTTCTTGTTTCTCGATGAGGTGCTCGGGGAGATCGGCACCCAACAGTGGGTTGGTGAGATCAAACTGAACAGCAATCGGCTTACAGAGGCTTTGCCCATCGTCGAGTTGCTGGCATTCGTGAAGGAGACGGAGGTGAAAACCGGCTGGAAGAAATGGCCGCCAGGCGAGGCTTATTCAAGCTACAGCGTTCAGCAAACCCATGAGCGGTTTGCGCGGGGTGACATTTATACCGGGACTACTTCCCATTATTCTCTGGTCAAAGACTACATCGACGCCGAGGGCGAGCTGGAGGATCCCTTGGCGGGCAAGGGGGCAGATTTTGTCTATGTGGCCTTCGACGTCTCGATCCTTCCGCATGGAGAACAAGTTGCCATGCGCGGGAGAATCGAAGAGGCGCTGGACGTGGCACTGAAAGCTGACGTCAGCGGGCAGGTGCTCGGCGGAGCGACGGGGCGCAATTTCGCTTACATTGACGTGCTGATCTTCGATGGCGCAGCCAGCCTGACGATCATGCAGCGGGTTCTGCGCGAACAGCGGCTGCCCGCCGAAACCACAATCAATTTCTTCGCTAAGCAAAAGCGCGGCAGACAAATAATGCTGGGAGTGTCTTAACGCCGGCCTCAGATCAGCCTGAGCTTCATTTTGCCCTGTTCGGAAATCATCAACTGGTTCCACGGCGGGTCCCAGGTGATGTGGACGTCTGCGGCGCTCAGGCCGAAACAGCCCAAAGGGGTCTGTTTTTCGCTCTTAATGTTTTGGGGCTCAGCGGCGGGGTACAGCCTAGGCCGAACGCGCGGTGGTCGCCGCCGTGACCGCCGAGAGCCTGGTTATTCGACCGGGTTGGGCCTGCCTCGTCGGCCCCTTAAGGCAGGCTTAAGCCCACGCTGAGCCGGCGCTGGACTTGGCTGCTTTTTGCACCCATCACTCCCAAACCTTTGCAACTCGCTCCCAATCCAGCCGCAGTTTTACTCAGCAGTGTCCATTAGGGGCTAGACTGCCATCATCTCATCTCTCCGTGACCTCGGCCTGCCCTCTCCGTGCCCTGTGTTCCAATCCGACCTTGCCGCCCCGTCCAAACCGCGTCTCCTTGGCCCGTGCCCAGCGCTTCCTTTGAACTTCCCGGCCTCACCGCCCGCCTCGACAAGCTGGTCTATCACCACGGTGGCCCGAGCCTGCCGCCCGGCCAGCCGCACGCCTTTGTCTATTTCATCACGATCCGCAACGCGGCCGACCGCACGGTCACGCTGCTCGGACGCAAATGGGTCATCGCCCACGCCGACGGCACGAGCCTGGTGGTCGAAGGCGACAAAATCGTGGGCGAGACGCCACGCCTTGCGCCCGGCGAACAGTTTTCCTACAACAGCTACCATGTGACCGGCTGCGATGCGCGCGTGCAGGGCAGCTTTCACGGGGTGGACGAGCATGGCGGGCATATCCACGTCGTGCTGCCGCCGTTTGAACTGCTGGTCCCGAAGAAAAGCTGACCCATCCCCCGCAGCCCGTGTGATTTTGCAGTCGCCACACACGGGCATCAACGGCAGGGAGACGACGCGCATGACCGACACCTACACCGTTCCGCCCGACACCCACCGCACGCGGGCGGACAAGCTGCTCGCCGCGGCCATGCCCGAGCACAGCCGCGCGGCCTGGCAGCGCGCCCTCGCCGCCGGCCTGGTCAGTGTCGGAGGCAAGGCGGTGGACCGCTCGCATCCCCTGGCGGCGGGCGACGAGGTGTGTTTTGAGTTTCCCGCTGTGGCGGCGTCGGAGCTGCGGCCGGCGGACATCGCGCTGGAGGTCATTTACGAGGACAAACACCTGCTCGCGGTCAACAAGCCCGCCGGCATGGTCGTGCATCCGGGCGCCGGCACGCGCGAGGACACGCTCGTCCATGCGTTGCTGGCGCATTGCGGGGACAGCCTGAGCGGCATCGGCGGCGTGCAGCGGCCGGGCATCGTCCACCGGCTGGACCGCGAGACCTCGGGGCTGATCGTGGTGGCAAAGACGGATGCCGCGCACCGGGGGCTGGCCGCGCAGTTTGCGGGCCGGACGCTGCACAAGGAGTATCTGGCGCTGGTGGAAGGCGTGCCGCAGCTGCTCGGCGGCAGCATCAAAAAGCCCATCGGCCGCAACCCGCGCCAGCGGCACAAGATGGCCGTCGCCGAGGAAGGCCAGCGCGGCCGGGACGCGCACACGGACTGGCAGCTCGTGGAAAAATTCGGCACCATCGCGGCGCTCGTGCGCTGCACGATCCACACCGGGCGCACGCACCAGATCCGGGTCCACCTGAAGTCCCTCGGCCACATCCTGCTCGGCGACGTGGTCTATGGCTGGAAACCCGCCGCAAAGCTGCCGGCCCAGCCAAAGCGCGTGATGCTGCATGCGGAGCACCTAGTTTTCACCCATCCCGTCACGGGCAAAAAGCTCGATCTCCGCGCGCCGCTGCCCAAGGACTTTGCGGCGCAGCTGGCGGGGCTGCGCAAGGTGGAGCGGGCGGCGCAGAAGGCGGCCACGGCCGCCGCCGCGACGGCCAAAAAACGCAAGATCGCGCTGGCCACATATCACGTGCACGAGCCGAGAAAATAGCGCGGCCCCCGGGCCTAGGCCAGCGCCTCGGCGGCGAGGCCCCAGCGGAGGTTGTGCAGCGAGTGGTGGAAACCGGCCAGCTCGCCGTGCTCGGCCAGGGCGAGCATCGTCACCAGTGCGGCGGGAAACACATCGGCCCGCGCGGCGGGCATGCCGGGGACGGCCTTGCGGGCGTCGAGCGGCAGTGGCGCCAGCTCGTCGAGGAGGAAGCGGAGCGTGTCGGTCAGGACGTGTGCGGGCGTGTCCTCAAACTTCACACCGTGCTGCGCGCCCGTCAGCGCGCGGACCGTCGTCATGCTGCCGCCGGTGAAGACGGCCTCGGTGCGGTGCAGCCGGAAGCGGAAGCCGGAGGACTTGAGCGCGTCGCGGACATGGCGGGCGAGCGCGGTGCACTCGGCGGCGACGAGCGGGGCCGCCGGGTCGCGGAAAAATTTCTCGGTCATCCGCACGCAGCCGAGCGGGAGGCTCACGGCCTGCCCGAGAATGCGGTCGCGGAAGGAGAGGCATTCAAGGCTGCCGCCGCCGAGGTCGAAGACATAAAAATTGCCCAGGGTGGCGAGCGCCGGGTCGCAGATGAGGCCGCGGCCGATGAGCGCCGCCTCCTCCTCGCCGGAGAGGAGGCGGACGGTGTGGCCGGTGGTGGCGCGGATGCGCCGGCAAAAATCCGCGCCGTTGGCCGCGTCGCGCACGGCGCTGGTGGCGACAAGGACGGTGTGCGCGGGCGCGAAGCCGGCGGTTTCGGTCAGCAGGGTGTGTATGGCAGCGAGGCCGCGCGCCATGCCCTCCTCGCCGAGGCGAGGCTCGCTCTGGCCGAGGCCGTCGCTGATGCGGGCGTCGAGCGTGCGCGCGTGCTGCGCCTCCAGCGTGCCATCGGCCCGGCGGGCGGCGACGAGCGACTTGATGGAGTTGCTGCCGATGTCGATGACGGCGACGGAAGTTGCCTGAACCACAGAGACACAGCGAGCACGGAGAACGCCGCAGTTTCAAGCCTTCCTCCGCCGGTGCCGAACCCTGGGGGTTACAAAACAAAGTCCGCCGGCGCGATGAGGACGGTGAACTCGCCCTTGCGGCTGCCGGCGGCGAGGCGGGCCTGCACGTCGGCGGCGGTGCCGACGAGGAAGGTTTCGTGGAGCTTGGTCACCTCGCGGGCGAGGCAGACGACGCGCGCAGGGCCGAGCTGGCTGACGATCTCGGCGGCGAATTTTTCGATGCGATGGCAGCTTTCGTAGAGGGCAAGCGTGAAACCGAAGTCGCGGTGCTTTTCCAAAAAGGTGAGGCGGGCGGCAGATTTGGGGGGGAGGAAGCCGACGAAGAGAAAGCCGTTGGTGGGCAGGCCGCTCGCGCTGAGGACGGCGGTGAGCGCGCTCGGACCCGGCACCGGGACGACGGGGAGGCCCTGGCGGCGGCAGGCGCGGACGAGACGGAAGCCCGGGTCGCTGAGGGTCGGGGTGCCGGCGTCGCTCACCAGCGCAACGGACTGGCCGGCGGCGAGCGCGGCGGCGATGCGGCCGGCGGCGGCGGTTTCGTTGTGGTCGTGATAGGCCACCAGGGGCTTGTGCAGGCCGAGGTGCGTCAGCAGCGCGCCGGTGGTGCGGGTGTCCTCGCAGGCGACGAGATCAACCCCGCCGAGGATGGCGCGCGCGCGTTCGGTGAGGTCGGCGAGGTTGCCGATGGGCGTGGCGACGACATGAAGCGTGCCGGGTGCCGGGGTGAGGGAGGCGTTGGCCATCGCGAAGGATTCAGCGAGGACGGGCCGGGGCGTGGCCACAAAAAAATCCGGCGCGCGGGCCGGATTTTTGAAAACAAAAAGGTGGCTGTGGGGGCCGGCGGTTCAGCGCAGGCCGTTGCCGCCGGTCGGCGAATTGGTGTTGCCCGTGAAGCCGCCCATGCCGGGGATGCCGCCCTCCCAATTGGCGGGACGCGCCTGCGGAATGGTGTTGCCCACGCTGTTGCTGGCCGTGGCACAGCCGGAGAGGAACGAACCGAGCGCGAGTGCGGCGAGAAAGAGGGCCGGACGGAGGGTGGATTGCATGGCGGGAACGTGAGGCGGAGATCGGTGCGAGGCAAGGGCGAAACGTGGGGAATCGCCTTGTCCCGGTTCACCGGAGGGATCGAATCCATGGGCAACGGCACGACGATGAACCTTGCGGGCAGGCTTATTCTCCCCGGCATGCCAGACCTTTGGTTTGATGCCCGTGGGCCGGAAGCGGGGAGGAAAATCCGGCCCCATCATTTGGGCGATGCTGTAAACCCGCCCGCTAGACCGCAGCGGGCGAACCAGCCCTGGTCTCCTAAAAGCTGATTAAGCCAATAAGCTTGGATTCTGAGAGCAGTTTCCACCATTGCTCCACCGTGACTCCACGATTGCCCGCCATCGTCCATCTCGACGCCGACGCGTTTTTCGTGGCGGTGGAGCAGGCGCGCGATCCGTCGCTGCGTGGGAAAAAGGTCGCCGTGGGCGGACGCGAACGCGGCATCATCGCGTCGGCCAGCTACGAGGCGCGGGCGTGCGGGGTTTTTACTCCGATGCCGACGGCGCGGGCGCTGAAGGTGTGTCCGGATTTGATTTTGGTTTCGCCCGGGGGTGGCGGCTACAGCGGGGTGTCCCGGCGGATGTTTGACCTCTGTGAGACGCTTACGCCAGTGGTGCAGCGCAACTCGATTGACGAGGGCTACCTCGATCTCGCGCCATGCGGGCACCGGACGGCGGCCGAGGTGGAGGCGGCGGTTCGCGGCCTGCAGCGAAAAATCTGGGACGAGCTGCAAATCCCCGTGTCGTTCGGTCTCGCGACCAACCGGCTCGTGGCGCAGATTGCCTCGAAGCTGCGGAAGCCGCGTGGCTTCGTGGTCGTGCCACCGGGCGCGGAGGGGGAGTTTCTCGCCCCGCTGGGTGTGGGCAAGCTGCCGGGCATCGGCGGCAAGACCGAGGCTGCGCTGGCGGAACGGCATGGCATCCGGCTCGTGCGCGATGTGCTGGCGCGCGGCGAAGCCGAGCTGGAAAGCATCTTCGGGCGCGGGTGGCGTGAAGTGGCCGCGATGGCGCGCGGCGAGGACGACCGGCCGGTGCAGACGGAGCACGAGGACGCGAAGAGCTATTCGCAGCAGGAGACGTTTGCGGCGGACATCGGCGACTTCGCCGCGATCGAGCGGGTGGCGAAGGGGATGGTGGACGAACTGCTGCCGGCCATCCGCGCCGACGGCAAACGCGCCCGCACGCTGACGGTGAAGGTGCGCTATCCGGACTTTGCACAGGAGACGCACGGCCGGAGCCTGGCGACCGCGAGTGACCTGGAGGCGGACTTTTATCCGCTGGTCGGGCCGCTGTTGCGCGCGGCGTGGCGGCGGCGCTCACCGCTGCGGCTGGTGGCGGTGCGCTTTTCGGGCATCGAGGATGCGTCGGCCCAACTGGAGATGTTTGCCGCCACCGACGAAAAAAGACGGCGGCTGGCGGGGGTGCTGGACCGACTGAACAAAAAACCCGGCACGGCGGCGGTGCGGCGCGGACACCAGCTGGTCCCAGGCCAGGGACCGCACAGCGGCGCACATGGCAGGCCACAGCCATCAAAGCTGACGCAAGACAGAGCAAGGCGGCCGTGAAAACGGGTTTTATGACCGCAGGCCCGATCGCTGATCCGGCCCGGGATCATCAAGCCAGGCTTGAATCAGGGCCCAGGGTGGTGAATGAGTGGTTCAGGCCAGACCATGCCAATCTACGAATACTACTGTGCGGCCAACCACCGTATCTACCAATTTTACGCGAAGACACTCGCGCAGGGTCGCACCGTGCCGCGCTGCCCGGAACACCCGCAGTGGAAAATGGAAAAGATTCTGTCGCGGTTTGCCGTTGCGTCGGCGGGGAAGGATAGGGAGGGCGGGGGGCAGGAGCCGGGAGCCGGGAGTCCGGGGGCGGGTGACGGCGTGGGCGATCCGGCGGAGGACGCGCGGATGGAGGCGGCGATGGGTGCGATGGAGCGTGAGTTTTCCAGCGTGGACGAAAACGACCCGCGCGCCATGGGCCGCATGATGCGCCGCATGAGCGAGCTCACGGGGGAAAAAATCGACGGTGAGATGGAGGAAGTTGTGCGCAAGCTCGAGGAGGGCGCCGATCCTGAATCGTTGGAGGAGCAGTTCGGCGGCGAGGAGGGAGGGGCGGACGATCCCTCTGGCGACGGACCGGGCGGCGGCGCAGGACCGAAAAATTCCCAGGAGCCGCGAGCGCGGCCCAAGGTGCGGCGCGCTCCGCCCACGCGGGATCCAAAGCTTTACGACTATGAGTGAAGCGAGCGCCGGTCGCGCCGCTCAGCGCTGGAACTGGAAGGCGGCGGTCTGCGCGGTCGGCGGCTGCGTGCCAGTGCTGCGGGAAATAGCCATGATCTGCTGAACCGTCAGCCGTGGTTGCACGACAAAATCCTCCACCATGACGGGCTGCAGGGGGGGCAAATCCATTTGCGGGGTAAATTCCGGGAGGTCTACGCGCGCCAAGCCGACGGATGCGACCGGAACGGTGGTGGCGAGCGAGGAAGCCTGATAGGCTGCGCCGGCGGCGGGGGCCGCCGAGGCCGGAGTTGCGGTGCTGGCGACTGTTGATCCGGTCGGGCCTGGCTGACCGTGAGCGGACGAAGGCTCGGGAGACAGCCGGGTGAACACGAGGGCTAAGCATGCGGCCATGGCGGCGAAGCCCGCGAACGCGGTGACGAGCGGACGGCGGACGGCAGGGCGCGCGGTCGCGGCGGCCGTGCGTTCGGCGTCGAGCCGGGCCTTTTCCAAGGCGAAGGAGGCGGGGGCCAGCGACCGCTCGCGTTCGATGAGGTGGGCGCAGGCGTGGTGCATCCGGCAGTAGGCCGCATACTCGCGGCGCCGGGCCGGCGTGCGGTTGAGCTCCGCCTCGAATTCCGCCGCCTGTGCGGGCGTGGTCTCGTGGTCGAGGTGAAGGTTGAGCAGTTCGTTGAAGCGTTGGTCGTTCATTTGAAATCGGCGCCCAATTTTTCCCGTAGGCTGTCGCGGGCGCGGGCGATGCGGCTTTTGACGGTGCCGACTGTCAGGTGGAGGATGTCGGCGATCTCCTCGTAGGAAAGATTTTTGACGTTGCGGAGGATGAGGATCTCCCGGTGTTTCTGGCTCAGCTTCTCCATGCCCGTCGCAACGCGGTCCACGAACTCCTGCGTCAGGGCGAGGTCGTCGGGCGAGTCGGTCTCGGCCGGGATGACTTCGGCGAGGGTGAGGGTGGTGTCGTGGCCGACGGGTGCATCGAAGGAGACGGACTTGTCGCGCTTACGGCGCCACCAATACCAGTAGCGGTTGCGGGCGAGATTCGTGGCGATTTGGTAAAGCCACGTCGAAAAGGCGGAATCGCCGCGGAAATTGCCCAGCCCGCGGTGCGCGCGGATGAAGGCGTCCTGCGTGACTTCCTCGGCGTCCTGCGGGTTGCGGAGGAGCTGGTGAACCATCGCGTAGATGCGGCCCCAGTGTCGGCGCACCATCTCGTCAAACGCAGCCGCGTCCCCGTTCTTGAAACGGGTGACGAGCAGCTGGTCGAGGGTGGCTTCGTGGAGTTTGGCCGTCATGACATCCTCCGCCTTTGGATTCGCGGTTGGGGGAATTGTTCCCGGATTTCTCCCGCCGCCCGCCGGATGGGAGGGGGTGGAGGCGGGTGGCTGACGAAAGGCGGACATGGGTGGTGCGGCGAAAATGAGGCGCCGGCGGCGTGGCGGAACGGCCGGACGCAGGGCGCACCCGGCAGAAAACTCTTGCCAACGGCGAGGGCAAACCCAATCCAGTCCCCTCCCCGGCTCGGGGGTCGGTAGCTCAATGGTAGAGCAGCGTCCTTTTAAGTCGTTGGTTCCGGGTTCGAATCCCGGTCGACCCACCAGCCTTCGCCCTGCGGGCGAGGGCCCGGCCTGCCAGGCTTCGGCCTGGGACGGCTGCCATGGGAGCGCGGGTTCGTGGCGGAGGTCGCCGGATTGGACAATATGGCCGTGCCGCGCGGCACGGCCATATTATTTCTTCCGCCCGCCGTCGGTCGTGAACGAGACATAGACCACCCCGATGAGGTTGAACGGCGTCACGCGCTCGTGGTCCTCGGTCTCGTTGTTCAACCCCTGCACGCGCCAGCCACGCGCGTCCAACTCGACGAGCACATGGAGCACCCGCGAGCCGCTCTCGGCCACATAGGCCACCTGCATGCCGCGCCGGAGCGTGGCGTAGTCAATTTTGACGACCACGAGCACGGTGTTCTCACCGTAAACGGGCAGCATGGAGCGGCCGGAGCCGATCAGCGTGAACCGGTCGCGGCTCAGGCCAGTGATCAGTTCGGCGTCGCGCCAGGCCTCCAGTTCGGTGACGTCGGTGCTCGGGGGGGGCGGCGGGGCGACCGGCAGGGCTGGTTCTGTCGCGCAGCCGGCCAGCAGGGCGACGGCTGCCGCCAGCGCCAGCCGGCAGTTGCCGGTGGCGGGTGTGATTTGTGGGCCGGCTCTCTTCATGAAAGTAAAAATGTGTCGCTATTCATCGGCACAGCCTTACTCCAGTGTGTAGGCCGCCCCGCACCATTTTACACGTTTTTTCCACCGCGCCGAACTCTGCATGAAACGACTCGTTATCATCGAAGATCAGACCGCCATCCGCGAGATGCTGGCGGAAATTCTCCGCATTGACCCGAACTACAAGCTCGTTGGGGAGAGCGGCGACGGCCAGAGCGCGCTGGCCCTCTGCCTTGAGATCAAACCTGACCTCCTGGTGCTCGACGCCAAGCTCCCCGGCCTCAATGGGGTGGATCTCCTCCGTCGCCTCTCGAAGCAGTTGAAAAACGTCCGCGTGCTCGTCTTCTCCGGCCATGAAAATCCCGTGCTCGTGCGCGAGATGCTCGAGGCCGGGGCGCACGGCTTCGTCGAAAAGACGGCCGGCCTCGTCGAGTTCAAGAAGGGCCTCGAGACCGTTGCCAACGGGGGCACCTACTTTGGCCCGGCCGTTGCCAGCCTCCTCCGCAACGTCGTCGCCAACCCATCAGCCAGCGACACCGCCGACTTTCTGACCGACCGCGAGCGCGAGATTTTGAAGCTCGTCGCCGAGAGCCACAGCACCAAGGAGATCGCCGCCAAGCTCGGCATCAGCGTGAAGACCGTGGACAATCACCGCACCAACCTCATGCGGAAGCTCAATCTGCACGACGTCGCCAGCCTCACCCGCTACGCCCTTGAGGTCGGCCTGATCGAGCCCAAACAGCCGCTTTGAGGCGGTCTGTCCCGTGGCCGGCGCGGCAAGCAAGGGGTGTTCCGTCAGTGGAACCTCCTACCTCAGTGATTGCGCGGTCGCAAGCCGGTCGGCCAGCACCTCGATTAGCAATGGATTTCCGGCAAGCGGCTCGGTCAGGCGCACGCGCAGGGTGGGGCGCTCCGCTTCGGCTGCGCGGCAGATTTGAGCGATGTCGCCGTCGGGTCCGGCGTGGCGGCCCGGGGAGAGAAATTGCAGCGCGACGACGACCTCGCCCGTCCCGAACGGCTCCGCGCGCAGTGCCCGTGCGAGCAGCGGCTCGTTAAAATCGTATTCTGCGCCCGCGCGCCGTTCCATCGAAGCTGCGCCGACCGCCGCCGCGTCGACGCCAAGTTCTGCGCGCAATTGTGCGGCGAGATGGTCGCGCACGGCCGTCACTGCGCGCGTCGGCGAACCATGGTCCACCAGCAGCACCTTGGGCCGCCGCCAGCCTGTGGCGGCAGCTGCCGTCCGTGCCTGCCCGGCGAGCATGCGCGCCATGCGGCCGTCGGCCGGGTCGGCGGCGTCCACGAGGCACGGCGCCAGCCGCAGGCGCGCGGCGGGAAATTCCCCCTGCAAGCTTTGCATGCGTTCCGGCACATGGTCGCGCACCGCCGCACTCGGGCCGAAAAACAGCGGCAGCAGATCGGCGGCGCCTGCCGGCTGGGCGGCAAAAAAATCCCGCAGCGCCGGCTCCAGCCGCCGGGCCGGTTCGCCGCCGAGTTCGTCCGACGGTACCTTGTCCGAATGCAGCAACGAGGCCGCGCGCACGTCGCGGTCCGTGCGCGCCGCGAGCGCCGCCGCCACGCGCCGCAGGCTGAGCGTGGACTCGGCGCGCAACGAGCCATTGTCGAAGAGAAAGCAGACGGGCAGGGCGGGGAGATTCACGCGGTGACGGGTGGAAAAGGGCTTGCCCATGCAATGGGGCCGGCCAATAACGTCAACCCACGCGCCATCCACCACCATGAATCTCCCTTTGAAATCCTTCCCCCTCGCCCTGCTCGCCTCTGTCACTTTTTTCGCCGGCTGCAATCATACGCCGGTGCGCCCTGACCCGGGGCAGACGATAAATGTCACGCCACCCCGCGGTGCCGGCAGCAATCCGAACAGTGACATTCGCCTTCCCACCGGTCCGATTCTCACTATTCCCAACACGCTGCCGAACCGGATTGATAGCCCCAGTGGCCCTGAGGATACCCTGACCCTTCAGGCGCAGACAGTTTATTTCGGTTTCGACAGCTCCGCCATCAAGACCGCGACCGAAGGCCCGAAGCTGCAGGCCGTGCAGAAATATCTCCTTGAGCATCCCGATGTCCGGCTGCTGATCGAAGGCCATTGTGACTGGCGCGGCACCGCCGAATACAACCTCGGCTTGGGTGACCGCCGTGCGATCGCCGTGAAACAGTATCTTGAAAAGATCGGTGTGCCCGCCGCCCGGCTCGAAACGCTCTCCAAGGGCAGCATCGGCGCGCCGGAAAAGGCGACCGAAGCGCAGATGGAGAAAGACCGTCGCGTTAATTTTGTGCTCATCAAGTCCGGCGCGGCCCCGCTGCCGCTGTCACTCTGATTTTCCGATCGCCGGCAGGTTGATGCAACCAAAGACGCGGCGGCTTCACCGCGTCTTTGGTTTTCAGGGCAGACAGCCGGGCGAAACGGACCGCCCCGTCATTTCCCTTGGAGCACACTGCCGGCCCGGCCCAGCCAGCCTGGCAGCCGCTCAACCAGATCGCGCGGGCTGAAAGGCTTGGTGATGTAGGCAAGCGCGCCGAGGCCCAGGCCGTGCGCCTGTGCGTCCGGGGTCGCCCACGCTGTGAGCATGACGAGCGGGATGCGCGCTGTCGTAGGCTCGCGCCGCAAGATTTCGCAGAGGCTGAAGCCGTCGATGTCGGGCAGCATCAGGTCGAGCAGCACGAGATCGGGCCGCCGGGCGCGCACGGCGGCAAGCGCCGCGCGCCCGCTGGCGGCGGCGGCGGCTTCGCAGCCGGCGCGCACGAGGAGGAACCGCACGAGATCGGTGACATCCCGCTCATCATCGACGCAAAGGACAAATGGACGCATCGTGCCCACCTTGCCACAGCCATGTCACGGGCGGGTGACGATGCGGCAACAACCGGGCAACACCGGCGGCTTGCGCCGTGCTTGAGTTTTAAGGGAAAGCCGCCATCTGTTCGCGCTGCCCGTGCCATGACCACCTACGTTTACGAAACCATCCCGCTCATCCCCGGCGTTGCTCCCGAGCGCTTCGAGGTGCGGCAGGCGATGGCCGAGGCCCCGCTCGTGCGGCACCCGACGAGCGGCGAGCCGGTGCGACGTGTCATCACCGGCGGCTATGGCCTGATGGGTGTGAGCGGCCGCGAGGGCAAGGCCCCGCCGCCCGTCGCCTCGTCGCACTGCTGCGGCGCGCAATGTGGCTGCGGCGCGGCCGGCTGAGTTGGTGGATCAATTTTCAACCGCGAATGGATGCGAATAACCGCGAATAAAAACCAATCATCGGCGCACAAAATCGTGTCCGTCCCTCTCCCCTCCCGCTGGCCAGTCTTCGGTCTTCCGCCTTTTGTCCTCTGTCTTTCGGCCATCCGCGTCCATTCGCGGTTGCCCGTTTGCTGAATCCCTGCCACCGTCCGCCCCTTATGCTCAACCTCTCCGCTCCCGACTTGACCCAGCATCCGCCGCGCAGCCCGCGCGTCCGCCTCGGCGGCTACGTCCACTTGCCGCGCCTGCTCGACAAGGCCCGCGCCGATGCCGCCGGCAAACTTGGCGAGTTCCATTATAACTGTCCGCTCGACGGGCATTTTTTTGAATTCACGGGCATCAGCCATGAGGTGCTGCTTGCCGAGGTGAAGCTCGGCCGCAGCGACACGGAGATGCTCGCCTGGGTCAACGCCCGTTCCAAACGCGGCCCGTCCGAGATCGCGGCATGGTCTGTGTGGCTGACCGGCCACGCTCCTGGCGGACACGAAGGCCACGCCTGGTTCGGCCAGGAGCTGACCAGGGCGCCTGAACGCCGCGACATCGTGACCTTCTTCGACCTGCTCGACTTCGACGACTACGTGAGCTACGGCGGGAAAGTGTGAGAATTTCGCCCGAATGCTTCGGGTTTCAGCCCAATGAAACCAAGCATAGGATAACAGGAGGTTGAGACACGTCCCTGGTGGCACTTGCTGGCGGCCTGCCCTCGATTTGAGGGGATGCTCAAGGGCGCAGCGATGAATTATGCCATCCTTTTGCCGGCCTAAAGAGTTGGTTTCTTCCCTCTAGGCGTTGGAATGGGGAGCGAATCCCAACGCGAGACTTGGAACAACGCAGGCGATTCCGAAGACGGGACCGGTCCATCCTTTACGCGGAGTCCGTTCGTGGATACACTTCGTTGCCGAGCCGCATTCGCCGTCGCGGAGTGCGAGGATGTGGACGTAGGTGCTTGGACGGCGGGATGGCAGGCAATCGGCCAACATTTACCACCGCTTAACAATATTCGGGTGGCTGGGCCGTAACGCAAACGTCACCGTTTCGTCACACAGGTAACCAATCACTATGTCACCCTCGGCCCTCACCGCGCAGGAGAAACGGGAGTTCGCCTCCGAGATCAAATTTCTGCTCGACCCGGCAAAGGCGGAGCTCGTCCGCGACTGGGCGCGCGAACGGCTCGTGGCCGACCCGAATGCCGGCGGCCACGTGGGCGATGGCTACGCGGTCACCAGCCTTTATTTTGACACGGCGCACCACGATGTTTTTCACCGCCGGCGCGGGCTGTACCGGAGCAAATACCGCGTGCGCCGCTATGGCGGGCCGGCCGGCGTCATTTTTTTGGAGCGCAAGTTCAAGGCGCGCGGCCGGCTCGCCAAGCGCCGTTGCGTGGTCCCGCCGGAGGATCTCGCGCGGCTGGCGGCGACGGAGCCGGCGGGTGGCTGGGTGGGAGAGTGGTTTCAAACGCGGGTCGCGGCCCGGCGGTTGCGGCCCGTCTGCCAGATTTCCTACCAACGGCTCGCGCGCGTGCTACTCACGCCAGCCGGCCCCATCCGGCTGACGATGGACACCGGCCTCTGCACCTGCCCGGCGGCGGACTTTCGTTTCCTCGATGACACCGGCGGCGTGCCGCTGCTCCGCGACCAAGTCGTGCTCGAGGTCAAATACCGTCGCGAGCTGCCCGCCTTGTTCCGCGAGCTCGTGGCGCAGTTTCAGCTCAGTCCGCAGCCCTTTTCCAAATACCGCGCTGCCATCACCGCGCTCGGGCTGGCGGCCATGCCTGCCGACCAGACGCCCCCCATCAACCTCGTCCCGCCCGCCACCCCGGTCGTGGAGGCAGAGCGCGCCCTGACCCATGCCTGATTTTCTCAACTCCGCCTTTTCCTCACCGGCGGTTCCGCCGCTCGTCATGCTCGTGAGGCTGCTTGTCGCGCTCACCCTGGGCGGCGCGGTGGCATGGATTCACCGCCGCGCGCGCGGCACCGAGGGCAGCGGGTCATTTGCGGGCACGCTGGTTCTGCTCACGATCCTGATCGCGCTCGTCACGCAGGTGATCGGCGACAGCGTGGCGCGGGCGTTCAGCTTGGTCGGCGCGCTTTCCATCGTGCGTTTCCGCACGGTGGTGCGCGACACGCAGGACACAGCCTATGTCATCTTCGCCGTCGTGCTCGGCATGGCGGTGGGGGCGGAAAGTCTCTGGGCGGCCGCCATCGGCCTTGGCGTGGTCGGGCTGGCGGCGTGGCTGCTGCGGCTCGCGCGGCCCGATGTGGCGGCGGCGGCCGGGCCGGCGCACCTGCTGGCCGTGCGCGTCGCCGTCGGGCATGACTTGGATCCGTTACTCGGCCCCGCGCTCGACACGCATCTGGCCGCGCGCGCACTCGTCTCGGTCGAGACCGCGCGGCAGGGGGTCTCGCTCGACGTGACCTACGAGGCGCGGCTGCGCCCCGACGCCTCGGCGGAGCACCTAGTCAAGGCCCTCAACCTCCTTGAAGGCGTGGAGAGCGCCAGCCTGCGGCGGCGCGATTCGGAGACCGCCTGAGCGACGGCATCATTTTTCAACCAACCAACCACCATCCATCCCGTTCCGCCCATGAAAACCAACCCGTTCTCCCGTCACGCCGCCACGTTCTCGGCGGTCCGTCTCGCCACCGCCACATGCCTGCTGGCCACCCTCGCCCAGGCCCAGCCGGGCGGGCCGGGCTTTGACAATGGCGGTTTCGGCCCTCCTGGAGGCGGGCAGGATTTCGGCGGCGGCCGGGGCGGGCCGGGCGGGCGCGGCGGCCCCGGCGGCGGTATGATGGGCGCCACGACCAAGCTCGTCTCCCGTTTCGACCGGGACGGTGACAAACGCCTCAACCGCGCCGAGCGCGACGCCGCGCGCGCCGCAACCGCCGCGACCGGTGGCGGGGGCGGGCGCGGCGGCTTCGTCGGGCCGGGCGGCGGCCGGGGCGGGCCCGGCGGCATGATGGGCGGCGTCGCGGCGGCCTCGCCCGGCGAGAAAATTTCCCCGGCGGACGTGAAAGCTTACGGCAAAGAGCCGCTCTATGAGCCGACGGCGTTTCGCACGATCTTCCTCACGTTTGCCGACGCCGACTGGGAAAAGGAGATGGAGGACTTCAACAACACCGACGTGGACGTGCCCGCCACCGTCGTCGTGGACGGCAAGACCTATCAGGATGTTGGCATGCATTTCCGCGGCCTGTCCTCCTACATGGCGGTGCCGACCGGCTCGAAGCGCTCGCTCAACCTCTCCTTCGATTTCGTGCATGAGGGGCAGAGCCTGTTCGGCCATCGCACCGTCAACCTCCTCAACTCGCACGAGGACGCTTCGTTTCTCCGCCCCGTGCTCTACAGCCGCATCGCGCAGGACTACTTGCCCGCGCCGAAGGCCGGCCTCGTGCGCGTCGTCATCAACGGCGAAAACTGGGGTGTCTATTCCACCGCCGAGCAGTTCAACAAGGACTTCGTCAAGGACCGCTTCGGCTCCGCCAACGGCGCGCGTTGGAAAGTCCCCGGCAACCCCGGCGGGCAAGGCAGCCTCGCCTATCTCGGCGACGACCCCGCCGCCTACAAGGGCATCTACGAAATCACTTCAAAGGACGATCCCAAGGCATGGGCCGATCTCATCCGCATGACGAAAGTCCTCAACGAAACCCCCGCCGCCCAGCTTGAGGCTGCGCTCGCCTCACTGCTCGACATTGAAGGCGCGCTCAAGTTTCTCGCCCTCGAGATCACCTTCATCAATGGCGACGGCTACTGGACGCGCACCAGCGACTACAGCATCGCGCAGGACGACAAGGGCCACTTCCACATCATCCCGCACGACGTGAACGAAACTTTCAGCACCGGCGGTGGCGGGCCGGGCGGGCCGGGCGGTCGCGGTGGCCCCGGAGGCTTCGGGGGCGGCGGACGTGGCGGGCCGGGAGGCCGAGGTGGCGGTGGAAATTTCGGGGGGCCGCCCAACGGCCCCGGCGGCGGCGACCCAAATTTCGCGGGCGGCCCTGGCGGCCAAGGTGGCGGCGGGCGGGGCGGACGTGGTGGCGGCGGCCCCGGCGGCGGTGTGACGCTCGACCCACTCGTGGACGCCACCAGCGCCAACACACCGCTCATCTCCAAGCTCCTCGCTGTCCCCGCGCTCCGCGCGCGCTACCTCGGCTATGTGCGCGACATCGCGACCACCTGGCTCGACTGGGCAAAGCTCGGTCCCGTTGCGCAGCAATGGCATGACCTCATTGAGGCCGACGTGAAGCGCGACACCAAGAAGCTCGAGACCACTGAGGCGTTCGACACAAGCCTCGCCGCGCTGAAAAACTTCGCAGACCAACGCCGCGCCTTCCTGCTGAACAACACCGCCATCAAAGCCCTCCCCGCCGTCAAGTGAACGCGGCGTCGCTGCGGTCTCACAGATAAATTCCCCCGCCGAGCAGGCGCTCGCCATCGTAGAGGGCGAGGATCTGGCCGCTGGCGAGCGCGCGCTGCGGCTCGCTGAAGCGGATTAGCGCGGTGCCGATGACCTTGGTATCTGGGACAAACTCCAGTGCGACGCGCGGGTCCCGGTAGCGGACGCGCCCCTCCAACGCGCTCGGCCTGGTGACGGGCGAAACGTTCCACTGGAGCGAATGCACGCGTGCCTCGCGTTGGAACAGTCCCGGCGCGTCGGGCGCGTCGAAGGCGACGAGGAGCGCGCGGTCGGCGGCGCGCTTACCGACGACGACGTAGGCGCGGCCGTCGGTGTTGGACGGGATGCCGATGCCCTTGCGCTGGCCGATTGTATAGAAATGCAGCCCGCGGTGTTCGCCCAGCACGCACCCGTCGCCGGCGCGCAGGATCGGGCCTGGATTGTCGGGTACGTATTGGCGGAGAAAGTCGCGCATTTTCACCTCGCCAATGAAGCAGATGCCCTGGCTGTCCTTTTTGCCGGCGTTCGGCAGGCCGGCCTCGCGAGCGAGCGCGCGCACCTGCGGCTTGGTGAGCTCGCCGAGCGGGAAGCGCGCGTCGGCGAGCTGTTCCTGCGAGAGCAGCGCGAGGAAGTAGGACTGATCCTTGTTTTTGTCGGCACCCTCCCAAAGTCCGAAAGTGCGGATTCCGGAGAGCGGAGCGGGGAGTGAACCGGACGCAGTCTCGGAATTTTTGATTCCACAATCCGCATTCGGTAATCCGCATTCGTCCGCCGCCACGCGGCGGGCATAATGTCCCGTCGCCACGGCCGCGAAGCCGTGCTCCCGCGCCCACGCGCGGAACACGCCGAACTTGATCTCGCGGTTGCACATGACGTCGGGGTTGGGCGTGTGGCCGCGCGCGTAGCCGTCGAGCAGGTGCGCGACCACGCGCTCGCGGTAGTCGCGCATGAGGTTGACGACGTGGAACTCAAGCCCGAGCCGCTCGCCGACGGCGCGCGCGTCCGTGATGTCCTGCTCCCACGGGCATTCGCCCACGACACCGTCCTCGTTGATCCAATTCTTCATGTAGGCGCACATCACGTCGTGGCCGGCGCGCTGGAGGAGCAGCGCGGCGACGGCGCTGTCCACCCCGCCGGACAGGGCGACAAGAATTTTTTCGCGCGCGGGCATTGGGCCACGGCACGGCGCGGCGTGGGAAAAGTCAACGGATCGTCACACCTGCGGCTTGCCTCCGCCTGTCGCCGGCCGCAGGATGGCCGCGATGACCCCCCGCATCCTCCCCCTCCTCCTCGGCTGGCTGCTTGCCGGCCCCGCCCTCGTATTCGGCCAGGCGGCCGCCGCCCCAGCAGCCCCTGCCGCCGCGCCGGCCCGGCCCACGCGGCCCATCCCGGCGGTCGAGCACGTGTTCATCATCAGCATTGACGGCCTGCGGCCCGACAAGCTGCTCCAGGCCGACGCGCCCGCGATGCGTGCCATGCTCAAGGCCGGCGCCTACACCATGTGGGCGCGCACCACAGCAATGGCCATCACGCTGCCTTCGCATACCAGCATGGTCACCGGGGTCGCGCCGGGAAAGCACGGCATCTATTGGAACGAGGATCTCCCCCTCAGCAAACCCGTCTGGCCCGACCGGCCCACCGTCATGGAGCTGGCCACGCGCGCCGGCTACTCGACCGCGATGGTCGCCGGGAAATCCAAGTTCGCCACGCTCAACAAGCCCGGCACCATCGGCCAGGTGTGGGTGCCGGCCGGCACCAACTCCAAGGACGACAACGACACGGTGGTCGCCCACACGGTGACAATCATTGAAGAGAGCAAGCCCGCGCTCATGTTCATCCATTTCCCCGAGACCGACACCGTCGGCCATGACAAGGGCTGGGGCTCGCCCGAATACCTCGCCATGGTGGAGAAAAGCGACCGCCAGCTCGCGACCATCCTCGCCGCGATGGAGCGTGCCGGCATCCGGCAGTCGTCCGTCATCATCGTCAGCGCCGACCACGGCGGCCAGGGCAAGGGGCATGGCCCCGAGGACGAGCGCAGCCGCAACATTCCCTGGCTCATCACCGGCCCCGGCGTGCGCGCCGGCTACGATCTCACCAGCCAGGCCGACCTGAACATCCGCACCGAGGACACCGCCGCGACGGCGATGTGGCTGCTCGGGCTGAACCTCCCCGGCGACCTTGACGGCAAGCTGGTGAACGCGGCGTTTGTCGCCGGCACGCCCGCGCCCGCGCGTGGTGCCCGCCGTGGCGCCGCGGCCGCCGGACCGGCGGCTCCGGCCGACGCGAACTGAAACATCGGCACGGGGAATTTTTTCCGCCGGCTAATTGGCGCTTGTCCCCGCCGCGGCGCGGCGGATGCTCTGCGCCTTTCATGACACACCGTGAAAGAAAAATCGTCCGCGCCTGGCTCGAGTCGCCCTCCGAGGGCGTCGTCGAGCTGGCACATGACTGGCGCGCGCGGCATGCGCCGCCGTTGGTGCTCGACGGCAGCGCGTTCGCCTCGCTCTGGCCGGTGGCCGAGCAGGTGTTTGGCGGCGCGAGCGGCTATTTTGTCAACCGGCAGGGCGAGATCGTGTTTTTCCTGCGGCGTGCCGGCCGGCCGGACTTGGCGGAGGCGATGCTCTACCTCGCTGGTGACTTCAATGGCTGGCAGGAGGCGGTGGGCCGCGCCGAGTGGGCGCTGCGGCCCGCCACGCTCGACGGCGAGGAGGTGCTGCTCTGGTCGGGCGAGGCGGCGCGCTTCTTCTCCGAGCCGCCGCTGCGCTTCAAGTTCGTGACGGGCGACCACCGCTGGCTGCCCGTGCCGGCCGACGCGCCCAATCTGGTGCGAGATGAGACGGGCAACGCGAACCACGTCATTGATCCCGCGCGCACGGGGCGGCACCTGTTTGCGTTCACCGTCGCGGAGCCTCTGGACCTGTCGGTCGCGCGTACCGTCCGTTGGGCGGGTGGGCAGGACTTCGCCGGGGCGCCGCTGATGCCGGGGGAATTTTTCTGGCAGCTCGGCACCGACCTGCCGCTCGGCGCGGTCGTGGGCGGCGGCGAGACAGTGTTCCGCCTCTTTGCGCCGCGCGCCTCAGGCGTCGAGCTGTGCGTGTGCGCTGGCCAGGAGGCGCAGGACCGTCCGCACCGCCACGCGCTCGCGCGCCGCGCTGACGCGCATGGCACGGCCGGCGTCTGGGAGCTGACCCTGGCGCAAAATCTTCACGGCCAGTTTTACTGGTATCATGTGGACGGGCCGCGCGATGCCTTCGGGGCGTATGCCCCCGAACAGCGAGTGCTCGACCCGTGGGCGCTGGCGACTGCGGGCCACGCCGGCCCCGGTATTGTGCTCGACCGCGCGTGGGTGGGGGAGGGCGACCGGCATTTCGTCACGCCCGCGTGGCAGGATCTGGTGATCGCCGAGGCCCATGTGCGCGACCTCACAGCGCTCGCGCCTATTGCGCTCACGGCGGAGGAGCGGCGCGGGTTTTCCGGCCTGCGCCAGTGGGTGGACAGCCCCGGTTTTTATTTGCACCGCCTCGGGGTGAACTGCGTCGAGCTCCAGCCCGTGCAGGAGAACGACGCCGTGTCACCCGGCGAATACCACTGGGGCTACATGACGACGAACTTCTTTGCCCCCGCCAGCACCTACGCGGCCGATCCGGCGCGCGCGTCGGGCGTGCGCGAACTGCAGGCGCTCGTGGCGGCGTTTCACCGGCGGGGGATGGCGGTGCTGCTTGATGTGGTGTTCAACCATGTCGGCGTCCCCGCGCACCTGATGTTCGTGGACAAGCTCTACTACTTCGAGCAGGACGCCGCCGGCCGGCTCGCCAACTGGAGTGGCTGCGGCAACGATCTCCGGGCGCGCGCGGCGATGGCCCGGCGGCTCATCATCGAGAGCTGCACGCACTTCCTTGAGGCCTACGGGGTGGACGGCTTCCGCTTCGACCTCGCCGACCTGCTCGGCGCGGACGTGCTGCGCGAGGTCGAGGCCGCGCTCAAGCGCGTGAAGCCCGGAGTCATTCTCATCGCCGAGCCCTGGAGCTTTCGCGGCCATATCGCCGGTGAGCTGCGCGACACAGGCTGGGCCTCGTGGAACGACGGCTACCGAAATTTCCTGCGCGACTATGTGCGTGGCGGCAGCACGCGCGCGAGCCTAGAGTATTTCCTGAAGGGCTCGCCGTGGTATTACGCGAAATGGCCGGCGCAGACGGTCAACTATACCGAATCGCACGACGACCGCACATGGCTCGATGTGATCACCGACAACCCCGGCTGCAACGGGGAGCACCCCGCGCCCGCCGACCGCCAGCGCACGCACCTGATGGCGGCGGTGCTGTTCATGTCCATTGGCATCCCGCTGCTCGCCGCCGGACAGGATTTTCTCCGCTCGAAGCAGGGGGTGAACAACACGTGGAGGCGGGGCGACCTCAACGCGCTCGACTACCGCCGCCTCGCGCGTTTTCCCGGCACGCACGCCTACTTTGCCGACTGGATCGCGTTCCGTCGTTCGGAGACCGGCCGTCTGCTGCGCCATTACGTGCGGGCAAGCGAGGGCTTCTTCCGTTTTTTCTGGGCGCGCGAGTCGGCCGCCGTCGCGGTGGTTTATAATGCCGACCGCAGCCAGGGCTCCATGCGGCTGCTCTTTGCCATCAATCCGACGACGCACGACGAGCAGATCCCCGTCGGTGCCGTGACGCCGGCGGCATGGCGGCAGCTCGCCGACCACGAGCATTTCTTCAACGCAGGCCGCACCGCCGCCGGCGAGCCGGTGGAGCCAGAGCTGTTCCTTCCTGCGTTCGGCTGCGGCCTGTGGGTGTGCGAAGAATGACCGGCCGCATGGTCCGGTGAATTTTTCCTGCTCGAATGCCGCTTGATGGCCTCGTGGCGAAAGCTTGGGTGCGACAGAATGGACGAAGCCATGCGACACGGGTCATCACAATCTGGCCGGGCTGATTTCGGCCCACTGGCCCGGCAAAAGGATCACAATTTGAAGGCGGTTGGTGAGACTGCGCTCAAAGGAATGCCGAAAAACTCCGCTTGCGTTGTGCGCTGGCCGCGTTTTGTTAGCGCTGCATTTTTGCAACATCATCCTTTCTGCCTGTGCCAGACACTCCCATCCTTTCTTCCCGCCTTGTCGCCAAGCTCCGCCGCACCGCCGTCGCGCTTGTCCACTGGTTCGACGCCGACTATGCGCCCGGCGGTGCCGAAAAGATCCGCGCCGCGCCCGACAAAGTGGACTGGGTGCGCTGCATCCCGTTCATCATTTTGCACACTGGTTGCCTCGGCGTCATCTGGACAGGCACGAG
The DNA here is from genome assembly GCA_947475065.1 of Opitutia bacterium. GTDB lineage: Bacteria > Verrucomicrobiota > Verrucomicrobiia > Opitutales > Opitutaceae > CAIYUN01. The sequence continues at coordinate 29,092 of CANJLB010000008.1, forward strand.
CCGCTTCGCCATCGGGTTTGCAGTGGCGTTTTATTTTGTGCGGATGTTTGCCGTGACCGGCATCTACCACCGCTATTTTTCGCACAAGACCTACAACACGTCACGCGTGGGCCAGTTTCTGCTCGCACTCTGGGGCGGCACCGCCGTGCAGCGCGGCGCGCTATGGTGGGCCTACCACCACCGCCACCACCACCAGCATTCCGACGACGAGCAGGACGCCCACTCGCCACACGTCCATGGTTTTTGGTGGTCACACATCGGCTGGATCACAAGCCGGCGCAACTTCCCGACCGACTACTCCAAGGTGCGCGACCTCGCCAAGTTTCCCGAGCTGGTGCTGCTAAACCGCTTTGACACCGTGGTGCCCATCCTCACCGGCTTTGCCGTGTGGGGCCTCGGCTGGTTGCTCGAGATTTACGCGCCGCAGCTCGGCGTCACGAAGTGGCAGCTGCTTTGGTGGGGCTTTTTTGTGAGCACGACCGCGCTCTTCCATGGCACATCGTGCATCAACTCGATGGCCCACCTAATGGGCCGCCGCCGTTTCCAGACCGGCGACGACTCGCGCAACAGCCTGATCCTCGCCCTCATCACCCTTGGCGAAGGCTGGCATAACAACCATCACCGCTACATGAGCAGCACGCGCAACGGATTTTATTGGTGGGAAATTGACCCGACCTACTACGGCCTGAAGCTGCTCTCGTGGACCGGTCTTGTCTGGGGCCTCAAGCCCGTGCCGCAGACGATTCTCGACGAGGGCCAGCGCGCGGAACATGCCGCCAGCATCGCCGCCGCCCAGCGCGCCGCGCATGCTCACAGCGACTTCTCGTATGCGACGTTGAGAAAGGTCGTACCCACCGCCGCGGCCCTCGCCGTAGCCACCGCGACCGCCGCGCAGGCCGCCACCCCGAGAAGGGCCGACGAAAACGCCATCCACACGGACGTGACCGAACTCGCCCACGAGCTGGCGGCGAAACAGACGCCACCGTCGGCGCCTCCGTCCGCCTAGGCGGGGTTGCCGGCCAGCGTGAGCCGGACCCTCAGTTTGGAGGCGGCACCGCCGCCCCGCGTGAGCCGGGAGCAGCTGAAATCTGAGCTTCAAAAACAAACATGGATCGCGTGGCCATCATCGGCACTGGCATCGCAGGTCTTGGCTGCGCGCATTTTCTCCAGCGCGACTTTGACCTCACCCTCTTCGGGCAGGACGCCCACATTGGCGGCCACACCCATACCGTGACCGTCTCGGAACCGGGCACGGGCCGCGTGCTGCCGGTTGACACCGGCTTCATGGTTTTCAACCACGTCACCTATCCGCTGCTCACGCGCCTTTTCGCCGAGCTGCGCGTGCCGGTGAAGTGCGCCCCGATGTCCTTCAGCGTCCGGCACGCCGACAGCGGACTTGAGTTTTGCGGCTCATCGGTCAACCACCTCTTCGCCCAGCGCCAAAATCTCTTCCGCCCGCGCTTCTGGCGGATGCTGGCCGCCATCGCCCGCTTTAATCGCGAGGCCGTCGCCGCGCTCGACGACCCCGCCGTGCAGTGCGAAACCCTCGGTGCCTACGTCCGCCGCCGTGCCTACGGCGAAGATTTTTTCCATCTTTATCTCGTCCCCATGAGCTCAGCCGTCTGGAGCACCCCCCCGGGGCTGATGCTGGAGTTTCCCGCCACGACGCTGCTGCGTTTCTTTCACAACCACGGGTTTCTCGGACTCAACACCCAGCACCAGTGGTGGACGGTGGACGGCGGTGCCAAAACCTACGTCGAGAAACTCACCGCACCCTTCCGCGACCGTCTCCGCCCCGGCCTCGCCGTCACGCGCGTCGCCCGTGCACCCGGCCGCCGCGTCACAGTGACGACTGCCGACGGTGCGACGCACGCGTTCGACCGCGTCATTCTCGCCTGCCATGCCGACCAGTCGCTGCGCCTGCTGGCCGACCCCACGCCTGACGAGAGCCGTCTCCTGCGCGAATTCCGCTACCAGCCCAATATCGCCACGCTCCATACCGACGCCACCGTGATGCCCCGCTCACGTCTCGCCTGGTCGAGCTGGAACTACGAGGTCGCACATGCCAGCGGTCCGGAGGCCCCGCCCGCCGGCTCGACCGGCGGGATCTCCGCCGCCACTCACTACTGGATGAACTCGCTCCAGGGTGTGAGCGACCGCGAAAATTATTTTGTCACCATCGGCCGTTCCGAAAACATCGCGCCGGGGAAGATTCTCCGCCGCATGGCTACCGAGCACCCGCTTTTCAGCCTCGGCGCGGTGCTGGCGCAGGCTGAAATCCCCGCGCTTAACGCCACCGCGGCCGGCACGACGGAGACATATTTCTCCGGCGCATGGCAGCGCTACGGTTTCCACGAAGACGGCCTGTTCAGCGCCCATCGCCTCGCCGGGCTGCTTCTCGGCCGCGAGCCGTAGTCCGGCTGGGCGCCTGCCTTGGTGTCATCTTGCCGGGAATAAACCGTTCTTCCGGAGTTCTTACACTCCGTCGGGTCTCCCGCCTTCGGCTTGCCCCCCGCCAAAATATCTCCCACCCTCCTCGCTGTGCCGCCGTTACGTTCCCGCCTTTACCAATGCCATGTGATGCACCGGCGTTTCGCGCCCAAGGCGCACGGGTTCCGTTATGGCATGTTTCTCTTTGCGCTCGATCTCGACGAGCTCGACGTACTCGACCAACATCTGCGGCTGTTTTCCGTTGGCCGGGCCAATCTCTACTCGTTTCACGACAGCGACTACCTTCCTGTCGACGGCACTCCGCATAACCCCGGCACGGCCGCGCGGCCCGCCGCCGGCGGAAAATTCGAAGGCCAAAGCCTTAAATCCCGCGTCGTCGCCCTCCTGTCGCAGCATGGCGTGGATATTGCCGGCGGGCGTGTCGAACTTGTCACGCTGCCTCGCGTGGCCGGCTTTCTGTTCAACCCGGTTTCGTTTTATTTTTGCTACGACCGCACCGGCAAGTGTGTGTCCGCCGTGCCGGAGGTGACCAACACTTTCCGGGAAATGAAGCCATTTGTCCTCGGGCCGGAGTGCCGGCAAGCGGCCACCGGCAGCTTGCCACCGGCAGCCGATGGCGAATCCGGCGCTCCCTTCCGCCTCCGGGTACCGAAGTATTTTTATGTCTCCCCGTTTTCCGATGTGGACGTGGCCTTCGACTTCACGCTGCGTCCGCCTGGCGGGCGGCTGGCCATACAGATTGACGATTACGCCGGGGCCGGGCGCACGCTCACCAGCACGCTCACGGGCCGCGTCCGCCCGCTCACGGACGCCGCGCTGTTCGCGCTCACGCTGCGGCATCCGCTCGTCCCGCTCCGCACACTCTCGCTGATCCATTGGCACGCGCTGCGGCTGTGGCTGAAACGGGTTCCGTGGTTTGCCAAGGCCGCCCGAGCCGCCGACCAGCGTGACCTCTGGCGGCCCCACGCTTCGCTCACCGCCGCCCACCCGCCGCCACTTGGCTACGCGGTGAACCCCGCAGCCACCACCTCGGGTCCGCTCGCGCGCCACTCCAACGTCCTATGAACTCCGATTCGCTCTCGTCCTTTCCCGTCGCCAGGGCAACCGTCGCTGCACCCGCTGGGCTGCGCAGGGCACAGCCCTCGCTCGCGCGGCGCGCCGTGCTGGGCTCGTTCGCCGGTATGACCCGCGGGCATCTGCAGATTGAGCTGCCCGGCGGCGGCACGGCTGACTTCGGCTCGCCCGCCGACGCCCAAATCCGCCGCCTGCCGCTTGACCTGCCTGCGGCCGCTGTCATCCGCGTGCACCGTGAGGCATTTTTCAAAAAATGCCTCTGGGCGGGCGACATCGGTTTCGGCGAGTCATTCGTGGACGGCGACTGGGACACCCCTGATCTTACCGCCGTCGTTGCGTGGTTCCTGCTCAACCTTGACGCTGCGCCCGGCCTCTCCGGCTCGCATCGTGCCCGGGCGCTCGCGCAAAACTTTCTGCACGCCGCCAACCGTCTCGGGCACGTGCTCCGCCCCAACTCCCGAGCCCTCGCCCGCCGCAATATCCGCGATCATTACGACCTGTCCAACGAGTTCTTCGCGCTCTGGCTCGATCCTGCGATGATGTATTCCTCTGCAAAATGGCCCGCGCATGCGCCTGATCTCGCACTGGCCGACGCCCAACGGGAGAAAAACGACGTTCTCTGCCGTGCGCTGCGCCTCACGCCGGCCGACCATGTGTTGGAAATTGGCACCGGCTGGGGCGGCTGGTCGTTGCACGCGGCCCAAATTTACGGCTGCCGCGTCACCACTGTGACCATTTCGCAACAGCAGTTCGACCACGCCCGCGCCCGGGTCACCGCCGCCGGCCTCGCCGGCCGCGTCGAGGTGCGCCTGCAGGACTACCGCGAGATCACGGGGCAGTTCGACAAGATCGTCTCCATCGAGATGATGGAGGCGCTGGGCCACCGCTACCTGCCGGAGTTTTGCCGCATAATCAGCCGCGCGCTCAAGCCCGGTGGCCTGGTCGCGCTGCAGTTCATCACCTGCCCCGACGCGCGCTACGAAAGCTTCCGCCACGGAGTGGATTTTATCCAGAAGCACATTTTTCCCGGCTCGCTGCTGCTCTCGCTCAATCGCGTCAGCGCCGAGCTCGCCAGCGCGGGCGGCTTTGTGCTGCACACGGCGGACGATTTCGGAACCGACTACGCGCGCACGCTGCGGTTGTGGCGCGGAACGTTCTCCGCCCACCTCGCCGAAGTGCGCGCGCTGGGATTCGACGACCGCTTCATCCGCAAATGGACCTACTATCTCAGCTATTGCGAGGCGGCGTTTGCCCTGCGGAACATCTCGGTCGTCCATACCCTGTACACGCGGGCGAACAATCTGAGCCTGTAAGCGCGGGCCGAGCGGCGGCGATTCTGTTCGCCCCGCGGCCCGCCGCTTTTCCTATGCTCCCTGCCCTCCGCCTCCTTTTCGCCATCGTCCTCGCCTCCATGCTTGGGGTGACGGCGTGGGCTGGCCTGCATTGTCCGCTTTTCGCCGTGCCGCCTGACGTCGCTACGCATCCGTGGTTCATCGCCACGCTGTTCGACGCCTACTGGGGCTTTGCGACGTTTTATGTCTGGGTCGCCTACAAACAGATCGCCTGGCCCGCGCGCGTCACGTGGTTCGTCGCGATCATGCTGCTCGGCAACATCGCCATGTCGGCCTACTGCCTGCGCGAGCTGGGCCGCATCCCTGCCGCCACGCCGTTCGCGGACGTGCTCACGCGCCGTGACGCCACCACCGGCATGCTCGGACCGTTACTCGCCGTTTTGGGGATTGCCGTCGTCGTGCTCGCCGCGCTGTGATGCCGTCCCTTGCCCGTGGAAAACTCCCCCCTCCCGCCCACCGCACCCAAGCCACGCGGTCCCCTGCTTCCGCCGCGTGCGCGCACTCTGTGGGAACGCCGCGTGCGCGATCCAATCGTCATGCAGCTCACGCAAGGTATCACGCCGGAGAAAATCGCGCTCACCTTCGCCGTCGGCAGCGCGTGCGCGCTATTCCCGATCTTCGGCGTCACCTCGCTGATGTGCTTTCTCGCCGCCCTCGTGTGGCGGCTCAACCAGCCCATCATCCAAATTCTCAACCAGCTCCTGTTTCCCGTGCACGTGATGGTGTTCCTGCTCTGCGTTCACCTCGGCGAAAGGCTCTTCGGGGTGCCGGTGGCCGAACGGCTGATGCTCGATCCGTGGAAAATGCATGAGAAATATTTTGAGGCGTTTTGGTCCCATCCAATCCAGTCCCTGACCTTTTTCCTCAAGGACAATGCGGATAGCGTGACCTACTCCATTGTCGCGTGGGCCATTCTCGTGCCGGCCTATGTGCCGGTGGTCTATTATACGATGCGGCCGCTGATGCGCGGCATCGTGAAGGTGAAGGCCGAGGTCGCCGCCAAAAAGGCCGCCAACGCGCCCCCGCCCACCCATCCGGTCCCGTGAACGCGCCCCTGCTCGCGCTGACGGCGTCGGCCGTGCTCTGCACCGCGTTTGCCGCGCTCTATCTCGTGGCGCGACGGATGGACAACTATGGCATCGTGGACATCGCATGGTCTTTCGCGTTCGGCGCGCTGGCGGCGTTCTATGCGCTCGCCGCATCCGGACGGCCCTTGCGTCGCGCGGTCATCGCCGTCATGGCCGTGATCTGGAGCGGGCGGCTCGGCACGCATCTTTTTGTGCGCGTAATGGGCCACCACCCGGTCGAGGACGGGCGTTACGTGCAGTTACGGAAGGACTGGACGGCCAATATTGGCCCGAAGATGTTTGGTTTCTTCCAAATGCAGGCGGTGTCGGTCGTCGTGCTCGGGGTCGCGTTCCTTGTGGTGTGCCGCAACCCCTCGCCCACGATGCATCCGCTCGAAATCTCGGGTGCGGCGCTCTGGCTCGTCGCGCTTGCCGGCGAGGCTCTGGCCGACGCGCAGCTCGCCGCCTTCCGGCGCGCCGCCTCCAATCGGGGCCGCGTGTGCGCGGCCGGCCTGTGGCGTTACAGCCGGCACCCGAATTATTTTTTTGAGTGGCTGGTCTGGGTGGGTTACTTTGTTTTTGCGCTCGCTTCGCCGTGGGGCTGGCTCGCGGCCGTCGGTCCCGCGAGCATTCTCTGGCTGCTCCTGCGCGTGACCGGCATCCCGCTGACCGAGGAGCAGGCGGTTCGCACCAAGGGCGACGCCTATCGCCGCTACCAGCAAACCACGCCGGCCTTTGTGCCATGGCTTCCCAAGCCGTAGCCGGTGGAGGCAGTGGGGAGCAGCATCCCTGAGGCCGTTGCCCCCCGCCTGCCCGCATTTCACGCTCCTCACCCCTGCCACGATGCTCGACACCCTCCTCGAAAAAAACCTTCTGCCCGACGCGTTCGTGCGTTTCGGCATCCGTCGCCTGCTTGCGAAGCGCCTGCGGGAGGAAGCCGCCCGCTACGACCGCGCCGCCTATGTCGCCGACCTCAAGCTGCGCGCGCTCGCCGAGCAGACCGCCGCCGCCAACGAGCAGCACTACGAGGTTCCCACGCGATTCTATCAGCTTTGCCTTGGCCCGCGCCTGAAATACTCCGGCTGCCTCTATCCAACCGGTCGCGAGACGCTCGCCGAGGCCGAAGAGGCCATGCTCGCCCTCTACGCCGGGCGCGCGCAACTCGCCGACGGCCAGCGCATCCTCGAACTCGGCTGCGGCTGGGGTTCGCTCTGCCTTTACAATGCGGAAAAATTTCCCCGCGCCCGCATCACCGCGATTTCCAACTCCCGCACGCAGAAGGAGCACATTGACGCCGAGGCGAAGCGCCGCGGCCTCACCAACCTCGAAATCATCACCTGTGACATCAATGTCTTCGACACCGCGCCAGCGCAGTTCGACCGCGTCGTTTCGGTGGAAATGTTTGAGCATCTTAAGAATTATCAGCGCCTTTTCGCCCACATCGCCCGCTGGCTGAAGCCTGGCGGCCTGCTCTTCACGCATATTTTTACGCACTCACGCCTGAGCTACCATTTTGTCGCCCGCGACGCGTCCGACTGGATGGCACGGTATTTCTTCACTGGCGGCCAGATGCCGGCGCACGATTTGCTGCCCCAGTTTCAGGATGACCTCCGGCTGGTCTCAGACTGGAAGGTCAGCGGCACGCACTACCGGCGCACAGCCGCGCATTGGCTGCAAAACATGGACGCCCACCATGCCGAAATCCTCCCGCTCTTCGCCACGACCTACGGCCAGGAATCTGCGACCAAGTGGTGGGCCTACTGGCGCACCTTTTACCTGGCCTGTGCCGAGCTCTGGGGCTGCCGCAACGGCGAAGAGTGGCTCGTGAGCCACTATCTTTTTGCCAAACCATGAGAGCCGCCGATCTCGCGCCCGGATCAACCGCAGCTCCACCATTGGCCTTGAGCCTCACTTCATCGGCGAGAAATCCGTTGGAACCAGAAACACCGAGGCGGTCTGCGGGGAAAGGTTGTCCTTGCGCTCGGACTCGGCCTTGGCGGCCTGCCACTCGGGGTCGGCGCGGAACGCAGCCCATGAGGTGGTGGCGGCCTCACGGCCGGGGTAGGCCATGAAATAGACGAGCGTGGTGGCGGCACCCTTGTCGGCGTCGAGCGGGTGGAAGTAGGCGAGGCTGGTCATGCCGTGCTTGGCGAAGAGGCGCGTGGTGTGGTCGCGGAAGCGGGCGTCGAGCGCGGCGAGCTTTTCCGGCGGGACGGTGTAGGTGCGCAGCTCAAAGGCGCGCGCCGCGCTGCCGGCCCGCGTGGTCAGAAGCGCCGGCGAGTAGTCCGTAGGCGCGAGGAAGACCGACTCGGTTTTCGCCACGATGGCACCGCCTGCCTCGCTCGCAGCCTTGGCGGCCATCCACTCGGGGTCGGCGCGGAAGGCGGCCCACGACGCGACGGCGGCTTCGCGGTTGGCGTGCGCGAGCAGATAGACGAGTTTTTCGCCCGCGCCGTCCTTCGCCTCTGCCGGCACCCAGTAGCCGACGTTCACGATGCCATGTTTTGCAAAAAGCCGCACGGTATGATCGCGGAAGCGTGCGAGCACCTTGTCGAGGTTGCCCGGCGTGGCCGTGTAGGTGCGGAGCTCATAGACACGCGAGTCGGGCGCGGTTGCGGCGACCGGCTTCGGAGCGAGGGCGCAGCCAGCGGACATGATGAGCAGGACGAAGAGGGGCAGGGTGATTTTCATCGGAAAGGGGTGTGAGCGTCGGCGGTTTTCTGGCGCGAGTCAATGCGTGCCGGCGGCGGGTGGTGGCATAGTTTGACGTTTGTGGGTGGAGCGCGCCGGGACTGTCCCGGCGCGCTGTTCGAAATTCCCCAAATGTGTCTCCACCCGGCGGCGGCCTGGGCTTACGGCGGCAGCCTTGATCGGGACTCTCCCCGACAAAACCCTGATTGCCCTCCGCCGTTTCGTCCGCCACGTTCGTCCCATGTTGAAGCGCGGCATCCTCATCGCCCTGCTGTTCGCGTCCGCTCTGGTCGGACGCGGGGCGGAGGATCTTGACGCCCTGCTCAAGCAGGGCCTCACCGCCGAGGTCAGGCTCGACCCCCGTGCGGCCCTCGTGTTCTTCCGTCAGGCCGACGCCGCCAAACCGGATGATCCGTTCATTCTGCAGAAAATCGCCCAGCAGCTTTCTGACAGCACCTCGGTCGCGCCGCTTCCGGCCAAGGAGGAGCGGCGCCGCCTCGTCGGCGAGGCGCTCACCTACGCCCAACGCGCGGCCGCACTCGCGCCCAAGAACGCCCTCAACGTCCTTTCCGTCGCTATCTGCTATGGCAAGCTTGCGCTCGACTCCGGCACGCGCGCCAAGATCGAAAACTCCCGCCTCGTCAAACGCCACGCGGAGGAGGCGCTCGCGCTCGACGCCGCCTCCGACTGGGCGCACCACATCCTCGCGCGCTGGCACCTCGAGGTCGCCAGCCTCGGTTTCGCCGACCGCATCGCGCTCAAGGTGGTCTATGGCGGCCTGCCGTCCGCCACGGTGGCCGAGGCCATCGCCCATTTCCAGCGCGCCGCCGAACTCGCGCCCAAGCAGCCCTCGCATCACATCGAGCTCGCTTTCGCCCTGCTCGCCGCCAGCCGCAAGGCCGATGCCCGCCGGGAGTTTCAGGCGGGACTTGACCTGCCCGACTCGATGGTCGTGGACGCCGAAGCCAAGGAGCGCGCCCGCGCTGCTCTGGCGAAGCTGAAATAATTCCGCGAGCCCTGGGTCAAGGCCTTCCGGCGACGACGTCTCGGACCAGGCTACGAAGATTTTCGTTGACAGCTACGAAATGCTTCGTATCTGTTCGACGCATGGCAGCAAAACCAATCCCGCCGGTCCCGCGCGCCACCGAGGCGGAGCATAAAATTTTGCAGGCGCTCTGGCGGCGGGGCCCGGCGACAGTGCGCGAGGTCTGGGCGGAGCTTGGCCGTGACGTGGGATACACCACCGTGCTCAAGCTCCTCCAGATCATGCTCGCCAAAAAACTTGTGCGCCGCGATGACACGCCGACCTCGCACATCTATGCCGCCGCCATGACCGAGGCCGAGATGCAGGCGCAGATGGTGGACGGCCTGATTGACCGCGTGTTTGGCGGCTCGGCCGGCCAGCTCGTGCTGCGTGCCCTCGCCGCCAAGCCCGTTTCTCCTCACGAACTCCAGGCCATCCGCCAGCTCATCGCCCAAGCGGAGAGCCGCCCCAAAAAACCATGAACCTCCTCATCGAACCCCTCGGTTGGACGCTCCTTCACACTCTCTGGCAGGGCACCCTGCTCGCCGTTGCGCTCCAGCTCGCCTGGCCGTTGCTCGCACGCCGCTCCGCTCAGCTGCGCTACGCCGCCGCCTGCCTCGCGCTCACGCTCTTTGTGCTTGCTCCGCTGGTCACGTTCTCGGTCCTCCGCACCCGTGAATGGCTGGCTCCCACCCCCGAGCCGGCCGCCGTTGTCGTGCCCATGGCTGCGGCCACGTCGGGTGCCACCGTCGCCGTTGGGGAAACCTTGGCTGCCTCCACCACGGCCTCCGGCGCTGCGGTTCCTGTGCGGGCGGCCGCCCTCACGCGCTTCGGTGCGGCCCTGCGCCCGCTGTTGCCATGGCTGGTTGCCGCGTGGTTGCTCGGTATAGCCCTTGGCGGACTGCGGCTCGCCTTGGCGTGGCGGCGTGTGCGCGGGCTGGCGCGTTCACTTTTCGCGCCGCTGCCCCGGGCGGTCGAGGTGCGGCTCAGCGAGCTGGCCTTCCGTCTTGGCCTGCGCCGCGCCGTGTGCGCGGGGCTGTCCGCTGCGGTTGATGTCCCGACCGTGGTCGGCTGGGCGCGGCCCGTTGTGCTCGTGCCGGCGGCGATGCTCGCCGGCCTGTCGCCCGCGCAGCTCGATGCGCTGTTGGCCCACGAACTCGCGCACATCCGCCGTCACGATTTTCTGGTCAACCTCTTCCAAGCGGTGGCCGAGGCGCTCTTTTTCTACCACCCGGGGGTCTATGCCATCAACCGCCGCATCCGCGCCGAGCGAGAAAACGCCTGTGACGACATCGCCGTCGGCGTGACCGGAGATGCTGTGGACTATGCCCGCGCGCTTGCCACGCTGGAAGCCGCGCGCAGCACCGGCGCGCTCGCACTCGCCGCGTCGGGCGATGGCGAGCTGCTCACCCGGGTGCGCCGCCTGCTTGGCTTCACGCCCGCACACGGCGCGCGCACCATGCCGTTTGCCGGGGCCGTGCTCGCCGCGAGCGGGCTGTTCGTCACCGTCTTGCTGGCGCTGCTCGCCGCCGCATGTGCTCCGGCTTGGTCCGGCAAGCTGTATCAGGCCGAAGTGACGCTCTTGATCGGGCGGCCTGCCGACCAGCCCCTCACGGGGGCGAGCACCGAGGAGCTGGCCACCGCCGTGAAGGTCATCGAGAGCCGCGCGGTCGCCACACGGGTGGCCGACCGCCTCAGGAGCAATTCGGGCATTGACGGCCGTTCCCTATTGGCCCCCTACGCCAGCGGCGCTCTGGCGGTAGAAATCCTGCTGCAGAACCGCTCTATAATCATCCAAGGCCAGAGCCGAGTCATCGCCATCCAATACCGGCACCCCGACCGCCTGATCGCGGCCAAGGTCGCAAATTATTATGCCCAAGCCTATTTGGAGTACAAAGAGATCACCATTAACAAAGCCGACGTTAGCCTGGCCTCGGAATTAAAGCTGCGCGTGACTGATCAGGAAAGAAAGGTCGCGGCCGCCGAAAAGGCCATTGATGACTTTAAAAGGGCCAGCGGGAGCATCTATTTGAACGATAAAAGCGACACCGTCAGAAAAACCCTGTACAGTTTTTCAACCAAGCTTGCCGAACAGCAGAGCGAGCTTAACCGGGCGACAAATTACAGCAATCAGGTTGACCAGTATGTCAAGGAAGGGCGAGATTTGACAGAGCTGCCGGTTATTTCGACTGGGGCCATCAGCAGTTTGAAGGGACAAATCGCCTCGGCCAACATCGAGATCAAGCAAATGGAGGGTGTGTATGGACAATATTGGCCCGCTTTGATCGGGCTAAAAGAGGGACGCAAACAGATGGAGCAGGAGCTGAAGAACGCGGTGGCCAACGCCGTGGCGCTCGTTCATGCCAACGCGAGCAACGCGAGGGACAATTTGGAGGCAACCAAGGCCTTGATGCAAAAAGCCACGGAAGATGTCCGGCAATTGGACGGACTGGCGATTGAATACGACAGACTGGAACTGACAAAAAAAACCGCGATCAGCCTGCTGCAAGAATTGCAGAGCAAACTGGCCAGCTTGACGCAAACTGCGTCTTTGTATCCGAGTGGGACCAGCATCCTTGACCTCGCGGTCCCGCCCGCCGAGGGCGACTACACCGCGCCGGCCCGACACTAACGCAGAGGCCAAGTATCGCGGCGGGGGACTTGGGGGCATGGCAAGTCTGCGCCCCTGCATGCCCGCAGGCTGCCTCTATGGTTGCGGTGGGGAAAAACTTGGTCTGTGATACCAGCACCCAAAATTCCCCAACCCCCACCATGAATCTGAACCGACGCGAATTTCTCACCCAATCGGGCGCGGCCACCGCCGCCTATGTCGCCGCCGGCCTGCTGCCTGCTCGCGCAGCCACCACCGCCCTGCCGGCCTCGGGCGCCGGCCGGGGGGTCGCCATCATCCGTGATCCCGCCGACGCCGTGGCATCGGCCAAGCCCGTGCAATGGGCGACGGAGCAGCTGCGCTCGGCGCTCGCCGCACATGGCTTTGATGTGCGTCTCGTCGCACGGCCGGATGAGGCGCGGCCGGACGATTTCTGCGTGGTGGCATCCGGTGGCGTGGCGGCGGAGACATTGGTGAGCGGCTTTCGTGCCGCCCTGCCTGACGCGGCCGAGGCGCTCGCCATCGCTCCCGGCCGGCTGGGTACGCGGGAGGCGTTGCTGGCGCAGGGCCGGGACGCACACGGCCTGTCCTATGCGCTGACCGAAATTGCCGACAACGTCACGCTCAGCGACAACCCGTTCGCTGCGTTGCGGCCCACCCAGGCCGTCGCCGAACGTCCGGCCAACGCCATCCGCAGCGTGATCCGGCTGGTCGTCAGCGAGGTTGAGGACAAGGGCTGGTTCAACGATCGCGCGTTCTGGACGAGCTACCTCTCGATGCTCGCGGCGCACCGCTTCAACCGCCTCAACCTCTCCTTCGGCCTTGGCTACGACGGCGGCTACGAGGGCGGCCTCGGCCTGCGCGACGGCTACCTGCATTTCACCTATCCCTTCCTCGTCAAGGTGCCGGGATATGACGTCCGCGCGACCAACCTGCCCGACGCCGAGCGCGACCGCAACCTCGCCATGCTCCGCTTCATCAGCGACGAGGCCGCCGCGCGCGGTCTGGATTTTTTCATGGGCCTGTGGACGCACTCCTTCGAGTGGCCCAACAGCCCCAGCGCCAACCACCTCATCACCGGCCTCACGCCGCAGACGCACGCGCCGTATTGCCGCGACGCCCTTGCGATCATCCTCAAGGAATGCCCCAACATCACCGGCGTCACCTTCCGCATCCACGGCGAGAGCGGCGTGCCGGAGGGCAACTACGACCTGTGGAAAACTATTTTCAGCGGCCTCACGCTCAGCGGGCGCCGCCCCATCCTCGACCTGCACGCCAAGGGCATTGACCAGCCGACGATTGACGCCGCGATGAGCACCGGCCTGCCCGTCAGCATCGCGCCAAAGTTTTCCGCCGAGCACATGGGCCTGCCCTATCATCAGGCATCCATCCGCCAGAAGGAAATGCCCACGGGCCGACCCGGCACGGCGCAATACGCGGTGAGCGAGGGCGCGCGCAGCTTCACGCGCTACGGCTACGCCGACCTCATCGCCGCCGGCCGCAAGTACGGCCTCTACCACCGCATCTGGCCCGGCACGCAGCGGCTCCTGCTCTGGGGGGACCCGGAGTTCGCCGCCGCCTACTCGCGCGCGGGCTCGTTTGGCGGGACGGAAGGCGTGGAGATTTTCGACCCGCTCTCCTTTAAGGGCCGCAAAGGCTCCGGCCTGCCCGGCGGGCGCGACGGCTATGCCGACGCCACACTGCGCGCGCCCGGCGGCGATTTTGAGAAATACCGGTACGGCTACCGGCTCTGGGGCCGGATGTTTTACAACCCCGACACGTCTCCCGAAACCTGGCAGCGGCAGTTGCGCAAAGAATACGGCGACTACGGAGCGAGGACGCTAGAAAAGTCGCTCAGCCCTGCCAGTCGCATTCTGCCGCTCGTCACGAGCGCGCACTTGGTATCCGCCTCGAACAACATGTATTGGCCGGAGCTGTATGTGAACATGTCCATCGTGAACACGTCGGGAGCCGCGCCGTTCAGCGACTCGGCCGACCCCAAGCGTTTCGGTGGCGTCAGCCCGCTCGACCCGCAGCTTTTCTACCGCGTGGACGATTACGCCGATGACCTGCTCAAAGGCACGGTCAGTGGCAAATACTCGCCAGTTGAGGTTGCCCAATGGCTGGAAACTCTCGCGCAGCTTGCCCAAGCTCCGATCATGAGCGTAAGCGTCTCCTTTGTGTGGCCCTTTGTTCGCGACAGCGTAGACGTGCTTGCTCAGGCTTACCTCGGTCTTTTCTTCGCACAAAAATTCCGGGCTGGGGTGCTCTATCGCCTCTTCGAGCACACCGGAGACGGCACCGCATTGGCTGCCGCCGTGCAAAGCTACCAGTCGGCGCGCGCAAATTGGACCTATCTCGTTCGAGTGACAAAATCCTATGTCGCTGACTTGTCATGGGGCGACGCTTGGTATCAGCACGGCCATTGGGCGGATCATATCACGCGGATTGACGAGGACATCGTGGCGATGCAGGCCAAGACGGCTCCCGCCAGCGCCGCGAACCCCACGCCGGAAAAAACCGCCGCGCTCATCAAGCTCGTGCAGGCCGGCGCACCCACGCGCCCGGCCCCCGGCGTGACGCACACACCACCCGCAGCGTTCCGCCCCGATCAGCCCGTCGTGCTCACCCTTGCGTCCGCCACCGGACAGACGCTGCCGAAGGAGGCGACGCTGCACTACCGCCACGCCAACCAAGCCGAGTTCTGGCGGTCCGCCCCAATGGCACGCGACGGCTCCGGCTTCCGCGCGGCCATCCCCGCCGAGTATGCCAACTCGCCCTTTCATCTGACCTATTATTTCGAACTGAACCACGGTACCGACGTGCCCGCGCTGTTTCCCGGTTTGGCCGCCAACCTCGCCAACCAACCCTACTGCCTGCTCCTCCGCGCGACGTAGGACGCTGGTTTTCGCAGGCCGAGCCGGCTCGGATTCAGAATTTCAACGCAAAGCACGCAAAGAAGCGCGAAAAGCAGACACTGGGCTGGGTTTGGCTTCGGTGATCTTTGCGGTCTTCTGTAAGAATTCAGGTTCTGGTGATCGCATCAATCGGGGTGCATCCGTGTTTGAAATTCCGCCGCCGGTCTCACGGCTTCCGCCTCCGGCGCAGCAGCGCTTTCAATAGGTCGAGCATGCCGACATAGCGCAGGTCCGGGTCAACGTATTTTTCCAGCACGTAGAACAGAAAATAGTAAAATCGCGCCGCCGCCCACGCGAGCACCACGACCAGCGCGGCGGTTTGCCACGACGGGTCACGCAGCAGCAGGCCGGTGCCGGCGAGGACCGCGACCGCGAGAAACAGCCAGCCCTTGAGCACGATGAGGCGCTTGGATTTGAGGTCGCCCATTCGCCGAGCCAACCGGCCGGCGGGCCGCGCCGCAAGCCCGCCGATGAGGGCCTGCTCTGTTGCGCAGGAAGCGGAATCATCGCCGCCGGCTCCGGGCCAATCCGAGTGGGGGCGGTCCCAGTCTTTCGGGTTGCGACCAAGCGCATTGCAGGCACGCTTAAGGGCGTATGAAGAGCTTTCTGGTCCCCGTTCTCCTTGCCGTTGCGCTCCCGTTTGACGCCGCGCACGCCGCTGGCGTCCCCGCCCTGCTCGCCCGGCCGTCGGCCGAGCAGCAGCTCGCCGCTCTGGCCAAGGAGGTGCAAGCCAAGCTCGCCGCCGGCGCGCACACCGAGGCAGAACTGGCCGGGGAGTTTGACCGGCTCGACGTGCTGTTTGCCGAAAACAAAGGCGGGCCTGAGGGGATCGTGGCCGACATTCTCACCATGAAAGCCCAGCTTTATCTGGATGTGATTGAAGAGCCCGAGAAGGCCATTGCGGTGTTCCAAAAATTTAAGGCCGACTTTCCCACCAGCCCGCTGGCCAAGGACGTGGACACTGCGATCAAGGAGGTCGAGCAACAGGCTGAGACCACCAAGGTCGCCCGCTCGCTCAAGCCCGGCGTCGTGTTTCCCGCGTTTGCCGACAAAACGCTGAAAGACCTCGACGGTCAGCCGTTTTCGCTCGACCGCTTCAGAGGCAAGGTCGTGCTCGTGGACTTCTGGGCGACGTGGTGCGGTCCGTGCATTGAGGAGCTGCCCAATGTCATCGCCACCTACAAAAAGCACCACACCGAGGGTTTCGAGATTGTCGGCGTGAGCCTCGACCGGGAGGGGGACAAGGACAAGCTCACCGCCTTCCTCAAGAAAAACGAGATGCCCTGGCCGCAGTTTTACGACGGCAAATACTGGGAGAGCGTGCTCGCCGTCCAATACGGTGTCCATTCCATCCCCGCCGCCTATTTGCTGGACCGGGACGGCAAGATCATCGGCAAGGCGCTGCGCGGCGAGGCGCTGGAGAAAGCCGTCGTCGCCGCCCTGAAAAAGTGACCTCTCGCGGGTAGGTTGCGCGCTCGTCGCGCAACTCCGTCGCCGGGCCAACGTGGCGCGGCGAGCGCGCCACCTACAAAAACGCCGCCAACAAATTCCATGAAAACCTCCCGCCTCCGCCCGCGCTCCCTCGCCGCGTGCGCGCTCACCGGCCTCCTCGCCGCCACGCTCGCGTTTTTCCCGGGCTGTTCGCGCGAGTCCGCCGCACCCGCCGCCGCAGGTGCCAAGGCGCCCAGCGCGCTCACGACGCAGCTCACCGCGCTGGCCGAGGCCGCCAAGGCCAAACGCACCGCCGGTGCGCACACGGAGACCGAGTTCGCCGCTGAGCTCCGGCAGGTTGACGAACTCCTCGCCGCCCACGCCGGCGTCCCGGCCGAGGCCGCGCAGGTCGCCATGCTCCGCGCCGAGTTCTGGCACAAGATGCTCGGCAACCCCGACCGCGGCATTGCGCTCTACCAGCAGGTGAAGGCCGGCTACCCCGGCACGCCCTCGGCCAAGGAGGTGGACGAGGTTGTCGCCGGTGTCATCAAGCTCGAGGCCAAGAAAAAACTCGCGCTATCGCTTGCCATTGGCACGAGGTTCCCCGCCTTTGCCGAGGCGGACATCACCGGCCAGTCGCTCACGCCCGCTGGGCAGGGCGGCAAGGTGGTGCTGATTGATTTCTGGGCCATGTGGTGCAGCGACTGCATGGCCGAGCTGCCCAACGTCGTCGCCACTTACGAAAAATACCACGCGCAGGGCTTCGACATCGTCGGCGTGAGTCTCGACAAGGAGGAGGACCGCGCCAAGTTCGCGCCCTTCCTCAAAACCAAGGGCGTCGCGTGGCCGCAGCATTTCGACGGGCAGTTTTGGGAGAATAAAATTGCCGTGCTCGCCGGCGTCCACCGCACGCCCACCAGCTACCTGCTTGATCGCGACGGTATCATCATCGGCAAAAATCTCGAAGGCCCCGCCCTCGGCGCGGCCGTCGCCGCCGCGCTGAAAAAATAAGCGCAGGGAATGGGACTTCACGGTTTGCACGGATGGACCGGATGACCGGGCTCTGGCTGATTCTCACTTTCCCTCTGCGCGCTGCGCCAACATGGACGAACCCCGTAACGACGAACCTTCCAGCCAGCCCACCTTCAAAGCGTCGCTTGGCTGGGCGTTCTGGGTGCCAGTTGCGCTCGTCCTTTATGTGCTGAGCACCGGGCCTGCCCTGTGTCTGGTGGAGCAACATTGGATCCTCCATTCTTACGCGACTTGGAGGACGATTTACTCTCCCTTGGTCTGGTTGGCTGAAAACTTTGGGCCGTTCGGGTCCACGCTTTTTTGGTATGTCAATCTTTGGAGCCTCAGTCGAGCGCACACGCCTGTGTCGCGACACAGGTTTAGGAAACCCTCACTCCTCGGGCAGCGGCTGATCCTTTGTCTCTGGCAGGAACGGCAGGGCGGCGATGCCGAGCAGCAGCACGAGACTTACCCACAGGCCGGCGGTGCGGAAGGCCTCGACGTTGCCACCGAGGCTCGCGGTGATCCGGCTGATGGTCCAAGGCGCGGTGGCGGCGATGATGCGTCCGCCATTGTAGCAGAAGCTCGTGCCGGTGCTCCGCAGGCTCGTCGGGAAAAGCTCGGGCAGGTAAATTGCATACACGCCAAAAACCGAGTATTGCCCAAAGCCCATCACCGGCAGCATCCAATACATGTCGGTCAGACTCCGCATGAACATAAAGACCAGCCCGGTGGTGAGAAACGACAGCACCAGCGCCACGCCGAACGCGATGCGGCGGCCCCGCAACTGGGCCAGCTTTGCCAGCGCGAACATCCCGAAAAACCCGCCCGACACCTGCAGCAGCAGCGCGACCGAGCGCTGGTAGGTCACATGGCTGGCGAGCGCGGCATCCGTGAGGTTGAGCGCCTTGGCCGCCGTCTCCGCGATGTCGCCGACGATCTTGCCCTGAAAATTGCCGATGCCCCACAGGCCGATGATGCCCGCGCTGCAGGCGGCGAGGCCAAACCACGCGTTGCCCCGCCAGCGCGGATTGAGCAGCAGCGAGCCGTAAGAGCCAAACTTGATGCCCCGGTTAGCGCCCTCGGCCCGCGCGCGCACCCATTTCTCGGGCTCCTTCAGTTTCGCCAGCACGAACACGCACAAAAATGCCGGCAGCGCCCCGATGACGAACAGTGCCTGCCATGGCTTCAGCCCAAACGGCAGCGTGGCCATCGCCCCAATCCCCATGCCGATGAGACCGGCCGAGATGTTGCCAAAGGCCGAGAGCGACTGGAGCATTCCGAGTGCGGGCGCGCGTGACTTGTCCGGCACCGAGTCGGCCACCAGCGCGACCGCCAGCCCGAACACGCCGCCGACACCGAGGCCGGTGATGAAACGGTAGGCGCAAAACGCCTCGAAACTGCCCGCGAGCGCATTCAGCCCCGTGCTCACCGAGTAAAGCAGGATGGTGATGGTCAGGATGCGCGCGCGGCCGAAACGGTCGCCCAGCGCGCCGAAGATCAGCCCGCCCACCGCCCAGCCGAGCAGAAATGCCGAGGTCGTAAGCGGGCCGCGCACCGTTGCCGCCTTCTTGGCAAAGTCCACCATGGCGTCGGCATTGAGCGTGCCGGCGGCCACCATCGCGGCGGCGCGCGCTTTTTCCAAGTCCCCGATCCCGCTGTCCCGCGCGAGATTGAAGAGCTGCGAATCAAGGCAGTCGAACAGCCACGCGAGCGACGCGATGATGAACACGAACCAGTGCTCGCGGTTGAACGTGCGCCACCAAGGCTGGGAGGGAGAATCGGGGGGCATGGGAAAAACGGGAGAAAGGTGAAGGGGCGAAGAAATTTTATCTGGGACTCAGGAAATCAGGTGAAGAGGAACCTGTCTGGCCGGCAGGGAGGTTCAGAGGTAGGGCGGGGCCGCTGGCCTCGCCGCGTCTGCAAAAACCTCGGAGCGGCCAGCAGCCACGCCCTACCCTCGGAAGGCCCACGGTGGCTGTGGCGGGTCGGTTCATGATTTCCTGAGTTCCAAATTAAGATTCAGCTCAATTTCACCGGCATCCCGCTGGCGGCGGAAGCATAAAGCGCGCGGACGAGCGCCACGGCCTTGCGGCCCTCGCGGCCATCCAGCGCCGGCGCGCGGCCGGCGCTGAGCGCGTCCACGAGATCCTGCATCTGCCGCTGGTGGCCGACGAAGCTGATGGCGTTGGGCGCGCTCGCCCCGGTGCCGAGCGCCGCAGTGTCCTTCGCGGCGCGGATGGCGTCGTCCTCCGGCCGCGCCTCGCGGAAATCCCAGCGCGCGATGCGGTCGTCCTCCAGCGCGATGGAGCCGTGCTCGCCGCAGATCTCCAGCCGCCGCTGCCAGCCCGGCCACACCGCCGTGCTCGCCGTGATGGAGCCGAGCGCGCCGTCGGGAAACCGCAGGGTCGCGCTGGCCGTGTCTTCGGACTCGATGCCGGTGTGGACGCGCCGGGTCGAGCGGCAGAACACCTCCGCCGGCATCCCTGCAAACCATTGCAGCAGATCGAGCCCGTGGATCGCCTGCGCCATGAGCGCGCCGCCGCCGTCCATCGTGAGCGTGCCGCGGGTGCCGGTGTAGTATCGGGCCGTGCGGTGCCATTTCACGTCGGCGCTCGCCAGCACGAGGCGGCCGAGGCGCCCGGCGGCGAGCGCGGCCTTCACCGTTCGCGCGCCGTCGCCGAAGCGCCCTTGGAAAATCGGCGCGATGTGGACGTGCGCGGCCTCGGCGGCGCGGAGCATTTCGTCCACCCGCCCGACCGTGATCTCCAGCGGCTTTTCCACCACGAGATGCTTGCCGGCGCGGATGGCGGCGAGCGCGGGCTCGAGATGCGCTCCCGCCGAGGTCGTGATGCACACGACATCCACGTCGGGCCGCGCGACTAGCTCGGCGACAGTCGGGCCCGCGAGCGGCACGCCGTGCTTCTGTGCGAAGGCGCGGCCCTTCTCGGCGTCGCGCGTGGCGACGGCGACGAGCTTTGCGCCGGTGACATGCGCGAGCGCCTGCGCGTGAAAGTCAGCGATCATGCCGAGGCCGACGATGCCAAAGCCAATCGGGCGGGAGGAGGGGGCGGTCATGCGGATGAAATGGAAAGCCGGAAGGGGGGACGAGGGCGCACGGCTGATTGCTGGCGGCGGTTCGGACGCTTAGGCCGCGTCGAGTTCGGCGGGCGCCAGCTTGGGCACGAGCAGGTGAATCACGAGCAGTGCGGTGAGGTAGGCGAAGCCTGCGAGGATGAACATCAGGACATAGCTGCCCGTGTGCTGCTTGAGCCAGCCGGCGCCGAGGTTCATGCAGAAACCGCCCATCGCCCCGAAAAAGCCGCCGATGCCGACGACCGAACCCACCGCCTTGCGGGGAAACATGTCGGAGGTGAGCGTGAACAGATTGGCCGAAAAGCCCTGGTGCGCCGCTGTGGCGAGGCCGACCAGCAGCACGGCGACCCATTTGTCCGCGACGGTCGGCGCCAGCGCGACCGGCACGACAGCAATGGCGCAGGCGAGCATGGCCGTTTTGCGCGCGGCGTTGGCGCTCCAGCCCCGCCCCAGCAGGGAGGAGCTGAGCCATCCGCCGGCCACCGAGCCGACGTCGGCGAGCAGATAGACCGTGATCATCGGCAGACCGATGCTTTTGATGTCCACCTTGAAAGTGTCGTTCATGAACAGCGGAAACCAGAAGAGATAAAACCACCAGACCGAGTCAGTGAGGAGTTTGCCCATGGCAAAAGCCCATGTCTGGCGGTGCCCCAGCAGCCGTGACCACGAGATTTTCACCGGAGTGTCGGCCGGGTCGCTTTCGATGTGGGCCAGTTCCGTTGCCGACAGCTTGGGGTGATCGCGGGGCCGGCGATAGACCGGCCACCACCACGCCAGCCAGAGCAGGCCGACCACGCCAGTGATCACAAAGGCCCCCTGCCAGCCGAGCCAGCTCAGCGCGATGGCCGGCACCAGCGCCGGGGCGAGGATCGCGCCCACGTTGGAGCCCGCGTTGAAAATGCCGGTGGCCAGCGCCCGCTCCCGTTTGGGGAACCACTCTGCCACCGTCTTGATCGCGGCGGGGAAGTTGCCCGATTCGCCGATGCCGAGTGCAAACCGCGCGGCGGCAAAGCCCCAGACGCTTCCGGCCAGCGCATGGGCGGCGGCGGCCACCGACCATACGGCGAGATAAAGGCTGTAGCCGAGGCGTGTCCCCACCTTGTCAATCAGCCAGCCCGCGAACAGAAAGCCGATGGCATAGGCCAGGGTGAAGGCCGCGCTGATATAGCCGTATTGCTGATCCGTCCAGCCGATCTCCGTCCGCAACGTGGGCGCCAGCACGCCGAGCACGGCGCGGTCAACATAGTTGATCGTCGTGGCGAAAAACAACAGGGCGCAGATCACCCAGCGGTAATTGCCGATCTTGGCGTTGGAGGAGGTGGCGGGGGAAGTCATCGGGGTGGGGGCGGAAGGGCGAGACTGCGGGGATGATTGGGCGGCTTCAATGACGGTGTTGTAAAAAACTATATCCTGCGGCGCGCCCGGCGGGCACGCCCTACTTTCACGGCTTGGCGGGCAGCGCCGTGCCGCGCGGGAGGAGCGTGACGTTGGTGAACGTGATGCGGCCCTGGTTCTGTTCCAGCTCGGCCGGCGCCGGACCGGCGAAGACGCTGTCGGCAATGCGGATGTTCTCGATCACCGCCGTCGCACCGGCCGTCAGGCTGACCAGCCGCGGGATGTCGACCCCCCGGATGCCGGTGACGTTCACGTTGCGCAGCACGGGCACATAGGGGCCGGTCAGCGAGTTCATGTAGGTGAACTCGATCAGGAACGCCGCGCGGCTGTTCCCCGTGGCGACGCTGCCCACGTCGAGGTTGCGCGCAAAGACGTTCTCGATGATGCCGCCGCGCACCGGCGTGTTCTTGAAACGCAGGACGGCATTCAGCTGCGTGCTGCTCATCCGGCAGTTCTCGACGAAGACGTTGCGGATGGCCGGCGTGCATTCGCTGCCGAGCGTCACGCCGCCGTGGCCGTCCTTCATCACGCAGTCGCGCACGATCACAAATTCGGTCGGCCGGTTCACGCGCCGGCCGTCGTCGTCCTTGCCGCACTTGATGGCGATGCAGTCGTCGCCGGTGTCAAAGATGCACCCCTCGATGAGCACATAGCGGCACGAGTCGGGGTCGCAGCCGTCGTTGTTGGCGCCATGGCTGTCGATGCGGAGGTTGCGCACGGTGACATTGGTGCAGAACACCGGGTTGATCTCCCACATTGGGGAGTTGTGGATCGTGAGCCCGTCAATGAGGATGTTTTTGCACTCATAGGGCACGACGAAGTTGGGCCGCAGGCCTGCGCCCGGCCCCATGAGGCGCTGCTCGACGGGCAGCGTGACATCAATGGTCCGCCGCGTGCCGGTGGCGCGGCTCCAGGCCGGTGCGCCCCCGCCGTCGAGGGTGCCCCTGCCCGTGACGCCGATGTTCTCCTGCCCGTAGGCATAGATGGGCGGACAGAAGTTCATGCACTCGACGCCTTCATAGCGGACACGGACGAGCGGGAGGTATTTCTGCACGTCGGTGGAAAATTGCAGCACCGCGCCGTCGTCGAGGTGCAGGTCCACATTGCTCAGCAGCCGGATCGCGCCGGTGAGAAACGTGCCGTCGGGCACGACCACATGGCCGCCGCCGGCCTCATGGCAGGCGGCGATGGCCTTGGCGATGGCTTCGGTGCAGTCGGTTGTGCCGCCGGCCTTCGCCCCGAAATCGGTGATGTAGAAATTCTTGGCAGGAAAAACGGGCGCCTTGATGTGCGCGAGGATTTGCGGCACCGCATCCCAGCCCAGCCTGGCTACCTCGGCCGGCGTAATTTCGATCTGGTCGCGCCAATTGGAGAAGGTCATGGCGTTCAAGCCGAGCCCGGCGAACTCGGCGGGCGTGAGGGCAACACCCGGGGCGATGGCGGCGGGCGGGGGGAAGCTGGCGTCGTTGGTGACGGGAGCCCGCTCGGCGGCGCGGGCGGGGAGGGAAAGCACGAGCAGTGCGGCGGCCAGGTGCCAGAAGCCGGAAGCCGGAGGACAGAAACCGAAGGACAGAGACTTGGTTTTCATGGACGTGCAGGGGTTGAAATTGCTTTGTCAAACTTTGGACACAGAGGGCACAGAGCAAAGACAGGAGTTCACAGAGAAAAGGCGGCCGGATTTCCCGCGGATTTAGATCCTGTCGCTTCGCTCGGTAGCACGGATGGACGCGGATATGGACTGGATTCATCTGCGACTTTCCGCGTCGCTCGCGGAGGGAATATTATGGGTTTGAGTTTTGTGGTTTGGGTTTCGCTCTGTGTCCTCCC
The DNA here is from genome assembly GCA_947475065.1 of Opitutia bacterium. Classification (GTDB taxonomy): domain Bacteria; phylum Verrucomicrobiota; class Verrucomicrobiia; order Opitutales; family Opitutaceae; genus CAIYUN01. The sequence goes on from CANJLB010000008.1 coordinate 53,040, forward strand.
GCCGGAACTCTGTGTTCTCTGTGACATGGTTTGATCTGAGCCGGGGTTGGTATCACCGTGCGAGCCAGCCACCATCAACGGCGAGGATGTGGCCGTGCATGTAGTCTGAGGCGCGCGAGGCGAGAAACACCGTGGCGCCGGCGAGGTCGGCCGCCTCGCCCCAGCGGCCGGCGGGGATGCGATCGAGGATGGCGCGGTTTCGCGCGGCGTCCTCGCGGAGCGGGCGGGTGTTGTCGGTCGCCATGTAGCCGGGGGCGATGGCGTTGACGTTGATGCCGTGCGGCGCGAGCTCGTTGGCCATGAGGCGCGTGAGGCCGGCCAGGCCGCTCTTGGCCGCCGTGTAGGAGCCGATGCGGATGCCCCCCTGAAACGAGAGCAGCGAGGCGATGTGGATGATCTTGCCGCGCCGCTTTTGGGCGAGCCAGGCGCGCACGACCGCCTGACTGAGCCGGAACACGGAGCCGAGGTTGACCTCCATCACCTCGTCCCAGTCGGCCTGCGTGAACTCGGCAAACTCCCCGCGCCGCACGATGCCGCCGTTGTTGACGAGGATGTCCGGCAACGGCAGCCCGTCCCCGAGTACGGCGGCGAGGCGGTCCATCGAGGCGCGGCTGGCCTGGTCGGCGGAGAAAGTGTGGGCCTTGCGCCCGGCGGCTTCGACCAGCTTGCGCGTGGCGGCGCAGTCGCCGCGCGCGACGAGGATCACGTCGGCCCCGGCCTGGGCTAGGGCGGCGGCCATCGCCGAGCCGAGCCCGCGGGATGCGCCGGTCACGAGGGCGGTCTGGCCATCAAGGCGGAAAGAGTCGAGAATGGAGGGCATTGATTAGGAGTCAGGAGGGAAGGAGACAGGAGTCAGAATTCCACGGCGCAGTGGGAAGCAGGAAACCAGGAAGCCAGGAATCGGAGGAGGAGGTTTTCACAAGAGGGAACGGAGAGGTGGAATGTGGAATGGGCGGAGAGGTTGTTCTTGGTGCTTGGTGCTGAGTGCTTGGTTGGCTGACCTCTGGCATCTGGCCACTGGCTTCTGAATTCTGGATTCTTGCCCGGTTCGTTTTCACGCGAGCGTGCTGAGCGGTGCGGGATCCATGTCGGCATAGTCGAGGTTTTCGCCGCCCATCGCCCAGACGTAACCATAGGTCCCCGTGCCCGCGCCCATGTGGATTGACCAGCCGGGCGAGAAGGCGGCCTCGCGGTCGCGCACTATCAGGTGGCGCGTTTCCTGCGGCGCACCCAGGAAGTGGACGACCATCTGGCCGACCGGCACGTCGAAATAAAGATACACCTCCGAGCGGCGCTCGTGGATGTGCGGCGGCTGCGTGTTCCAGATGCTGCCGGGCGCAAGCGCCGTAAAGCCCATCACGAGCTGGCAGCTCGGCCCGCGCACGGGCAGGATCATCTGGTGGATGCGGCGTTGGTTGCTCGTCTCCGCCGCGCCCACGTCCTTGGGCGTGGTGTCGGCCAGCGCGACTTTGCGCGACGGATGCGCCGCATGCGCCGGATAGCTCACCAGGTAAAAGGCCGCCGGGCTCGCCGCGTTGTCCGAGGCAAACGTCACCTCCCGCGCGCCGCGCCCGACATAGGCAAAATCGCATTTGCCGAGGGCCAACGCCACCCCGTCCACCGTCAGCACGCCGGGGCCGCCGAGGTTGGCGACGCCCACCTCGCGCCGCTCGCAGAAATGCTCCGCCCGCAGCTCCGGTGGGGCTTCGAGTTTCAACGGTGTGGCCAGCGGCACCGCGCCGCCGATGACCGTGCGGTCCGCCTCCCATTGGCGCGTCTCGATCCTGCCCGGCACAAACAGCCCTTGGACGAGAAAATCCCGCCGCAGCGCGGCCGTGTCGAGCGAGCGGAATGAGTCAGGATGATGCGTGCGGATGAGTTCCATGGGGGGGGGAGGGGAGGGAGGGGAGCGAATGCTGAATGCAGAGTTTATGGCCATGCAGTAGGTTTCGAGTGTTTTTATTCTACCCGCATGCCGTGAACACCCCATCGCAGACGGAAGACTCGCCGGTTATTCTCCCGTGATGTCTCGGCGTGGTTTTTCTTCACCCCTTTCAGCGACATCACCTATGACCATTCGATCCAGCCGCAACTTTGTTCCTTGCCAAACCGACGAAAACGAAATGACCGCCAATTGTTCGTTCTGTCTCTCCGCGTGGAAGGGCGCGGCGATTTTCTCACGCATCCTCTTGCTTGACCTCGGCCAATTCTGCCCGCCCGCGTCGGCGCAGGTCATCACCTGGAACAACACCGGTGGCACGACCGATTTCAACACCGCGACCAACTGGACGGGCAACATCCTGCCCGACATGTCGTCCATCGCGACGTTTGACTCCGTGGCCTCGGTTCAGCCCGAGGTGAGCGCGGACATTAGCGTCTCCGGGCTCAATTTTTTGACCACGGCCAGCAACGGTTACATTCACTCCCGCATCAATGGCGCAGCCCTGACCCTGCTCTCGACGGCCACCGGCGCGACCGGTGCGATCAACGCGGCCATCTCCGTTGTGCAGAAGCTGCACACGCGGCCCAACAACCTCAGCCTCTGATTTCCTCCATGCTCCTGCTCCTTCGCGGCCTGTTCCTGTTGGTGATCGCCTCCATGCTGGGCGTGACCAGTTGGGCCAGCCTGCATTGCCCGCTCTTCGTCGTCCCACGCGACGTGTTCACGCATCCATGGTTCATCGCCACACTCTTCGACGCCTACTGGGCGTTTATCACCTTCGCCGTCTGGGTTCTCTGGAAGGAGCAATCCACCGGCGCACGCATTCTCTGGTTCGTTGCCATTATTCTCTGGGGCAACCTCGCCATGTCACTCTATATGCTCAGTGAACTCTTCCGGATCAAATCCAGCGACCAGCTCGGCGAGGTCTTTGGCGCTCGTCGTCCCGGAAAAATCGCTCTGCCCGCTGTTCTCACCACACTCGGCGTCGTGATCTATTTGCTCAGTGCCCGTTCCCTCTTCACCGCGTGACCACCGCCCCGACGCCCGGCTTCTGGCGCCGCCGCCTCGGCGACCCCATCCTCGCCCAGCTCACCCAGGGCGTCTCGCCCGAAAAACTCGCCGCCACCTTCGCGATCGGCACTGCCTGCGCGTTGTTCCCGTTTCTCGGTTTCACCTCGCTCCTCAACCTTGGCGTCGGGCTCGCATTGCGCATGAACCAGCCGATTCTCCAAACTCTCAATCAGCTCCTCGGCGCGCTCCAGCTCGTGTTGATCCTCGTTTACGTCCGTCTCGGAGAGTGGCTCTGGCACGACCACGAAAACCGCTTCACCATCCCCGACATGCTGAGCACGTTTCATAATGCCACGGTCGGCGAATTTCTCCAGCGCTTCGGCTGGGCCGGAATCCACGCTTTCACCGCCTGGCTCATCAGCGTTCCGTTCATCATGGCAGCCGTCTATTACCCGCTCCGGCCCGCGCTGGCTAAACTTGCCGCCCTCCGTTCGCCGCAAACCTGAGCCATCCACTATGTCCACCCTCACTCTCGTTCTCATCGCCACCTTCGCGCTTTGCACCGGCTTCGCCGCGATTTACGCCGTGGCGCGCCGGATGGACAACTACGGCATCGTGGACATCGCCTGGTCCTATGCCTTCGGTGCGCTCGCGTTGTTCTACGCCTTCGCCGCCCAAGGCTGGGCTCTGCGCCGCGGTTTGATTGGTGGATGTGTGCTCCTGTGGAGTCTGCGTCTCGGCACCCACCTCTACGTCCGCATCATCGGTCACCACCCTGTTGAAGACGGCCGTTATCAGGAAATGCGCCGGCGCTGGGCGGCGGATATCGCTCGAAAAATGACGGTCTTTTATCAGCAGCAGGCCGTCTCCGTCGTCGTGCTTGGGCTCCCCTTCCTCCTCATCGCACGCAACCCCGACCCGCAGCTCCATCCGCACGAAATCGTCGGCGCCCTGCTCTGGCTCGTCGCCCTGCTCGGCGAAGCCATCGCCGATGCCCAGCTCAACGCCTTCAAAAAAAATCCCGCCAACCGGGGCCGCGTCTGCGACATCGGACTCTGGGCCTTCAGCCGCCACCCCAACTACTTCTTCGAATGGTGCGTATGGGTCGCCTACTTCGTCTTTGCCTGCGCCTCGCCGTGGGGTTGGACGAGCATCCTCTGCCCCGCCGTTATGCTCTACCTGCTCCTGCGCGTCACCGGCATTCCCCTGACCGAGGAACAAAGCATCCGCTCCCGCGGCGACGCCTACCGCGCGTATCAACGCCGCGTCTCCGCCTTCATCCCATGGTTCCAGAAGAAGATAGCGACTAGTGAGTAGCGGGTAGTCAGGTTTCTGACAAGGATGGGGTGTTTTTGACCGAGGTCGTAATCAAACCCGGCGACGAGAAATAGTCCCATCCCGGTCTCGCCGCCCACGCTCACGCGCTTCGGCCAACGCGCCCGCTCGCGTTGCTCTCTCGCCGTAAGGTCCCCGGTTGCGCGTCTCCCTCTGCGTTAGGCGGGCGGGGCGCCCGCGCTCCCATCGGTCCAAGCCGGCGGGGTACGGCGAGCCCGCCCTACAACGGACGACGGCTTCAGCCCTTCCGTGCTTTCGCGATCCTCCCTCCGTTTCCTGACTGGCCGATGTCGGCCTTCGGCCTCGGTAACCTGGCTTCCAGCTAAAACAATTCCGGTTTCAGCTCGTTGCCCGTCCTTCCGACCTCTGGCTTCTGACTATCAGCTCTCAACTTGGGCGCGCGACGCGCCTGTCGCTTCACTCGGTAACAGCCTTTTCTCCACCCACCTCGGTACTCTCCGCTTCCTCCTGTTCAATCCTACGCGCCCTCCGCGTTTAAACTCCGCATTCCGCACTCCGCACTCCGCAATCCACATTCCACCTCTCTGTGCTCTCTGTGTCACAATTCTCCCCTCAAAAATACTCCGTGACTTCTTCCCTCGGGCCGGGTCTAATCCAACAAGTCCGGTGTGGCTGCCGTCATCGCTCTCTCTTACGTGACAGTCAGCTGTGCGGGGCGCCGTCTCCCCACGATGAAGCCCGCCCCCATTCTCACCGCCACCCTGGCCAGTGCCACGCTGTTCGCCGTGGCGCTCACTTCGTGCATGAGCGACGCTTCCCGTCCTCCCGCCACGGCCGCCCCCCTCCCGCCCCAATCCGACGCATCTTGGGCGGCATTTCAGACGACCGTCCGCCCCTTTCTCGCGCAGAACTGCTACAAGTGCCACGGCGAGAAGACGCAGGAGAACGATCTGCGCCTCGACCTGTTTGCCGACGCCGCCACACTCGCCAAGAACCACTCGGCGCTCGAAGATGCGCTCGACCGGCTCACGCACCAGGAGATGCCGCCCAGCACCGAGGCGCGCCCCGCCGCCGAACAGCAGGCCAAGGTCGTCGCGTGGCTTGAGGGTTATCTGGCGTCAGCCCAGAGCGGCCCCCGCGACCCCGGCCGCGTCACGCTCCGCCGCCTCAACCGCGCCGAATACAACAACACCGTCCGCGACCTGCTCGGCATTGACGTGAAGCTCGCCGACGCCTTCCCCGTGGATCTCGCCGGCTACGGCTTCGACAACAATGGCGACGTGCTTTCCGTCGCCCCCGTGCTGCTGGAGAAGTATCTCGCGGCCGCGCGCCTGGCGCTCGCCCCCGTGCTGCACGCCGAACCCGCGAAGCCGCCGCCTCTGACCGCCTACGACGCTCCGCAAGTCGCCGTGATGGAGGGCACCGTGCCGAAGGCCGACCCCGAGCGGCTGGGCCCGCTCTCCCCCGGGGTGGGCGGCGGGACCGGCGCAACGCGCGTCGGCCGCTGGTTCATGACGGCGGGGGAGATTTCCACCGAACACGAGTTTCCCGCCGACGGCACCTACCAGATCAACCTTCGCGCCTATGGCACGCGCGGCGCCCCACCCCCGCCCGATCCCGACGCTCCGGCGCCGGTGGCCGGCCGGCGCGGTGGCGCGGGCCGGGGTCCGCAGGGCCCTGTGCCGCAGGTGGTGCTCCTGCTCGACGGCGAGCGGATGGTCGAGCCCTTCAACGTCGCCGAGGCCCAGGCTGCCACCGTGGTCAACTCGCTTAAAAAATTTCACACCACCGCCGGCAAGCACCGCATCACGCTCCAGTTCCTCAATGGTCCGGGCGTCGAGGAGGAAGCCCTGGCCCAGGCCGCCGCTGCGAAAGCTGCCGCCGAAGCGGCCCTCGCCGCCGCCGCCGAGGCTGCGGCGAATCCGCCCGCCCCCGCGCCGGCCCTCGCCGCCAACGGCCAGCCCCAGGTTGCCGGGGCGAGAGGCGCCCGGGGCGGCCGGGGCGGGCGCGGCGGCGGCGCCACGCTCCAGGCCTCGCCCACCGGCAAGCCCACCTTCGGCGTCATGGAGTTTCAGGTCGAGGGGCCGTTTGAGATCACCCCCGACCGGATGCCCGAGAACTACCGCCGCATCATGGTCGCCACCCCGTCCGCCGACGTGACCAAGGAGCAGGCGGCCGAGAAAATCATCCGGGATTTCGCCACGCGGGCCTTCCGCCGCCCGGTGCGCCCGGACGAGCTGGAGGCCCTGCTCGCCTTATGGCGCCGCGCCGCCGGCGACGGCCGGCCGTTCCAGGACAGCATTGACCTGACCTTGCAGGCCGTGCTCGCGTCGCCGTCGTTCCTCTTCCGCGTCGAGCAGGAGCCGCAGCCGGGCGAGCCCGACAACATCCATACGCTGACCGAATACGAACTGGCCTCCCGCCTATCGTATTTTCTCTGGAACAGCATGCCCGACGACGAGCTCTTTGCGCTCGCGGCCCAGGGCCGGCTGCGCAGCGGGCTGCCGGCGCAGATCGCGCGCATGCTGCAGGATCCCCGCGCGGATGCGCTCGTGGAGAATTTCACCGGCCAGTGGCTGCAACTGCGGATGATGGACATCATCAGCCCGGATGCCGACCACTACCCCACCTTCGACGAGTCGCTCCGCCAGGCCATGACGAAGGAGACCCAGCTGTTCTTCGGCGGGATCATGCGGGAGAACCGCAGCGTGATTGACTTTCTCGACGCCGACTACACCTACGTCAACGAGCGCCTCGCGCGACATTACGGCCTGGCCGGCGTGTCCGGCGAGGAGTTCCGCCGCGTGCCGGTCGCCAAGGACGCGCGCGGTGGGGGAGGCATACTCTCGCAGGCCAGCATCCTCACGCTCACCTCCTACCAGAACCGCACCTCGCCCGTGCTCCGCGGCAAGTGGGTGCTCGAAAACCTCCTCGACAGCGCCCCGCCCCCGCCCCCGCCCAACGTCCCGGCCCTCGTCAAGGATGAAAAGGCTCCGCTCACCGGCACCATGCGCGAGCTCATGGAGCGCCACCGCACCGACCCCACCTGCGCCGCCTGCCACTCGCGCATGGACCCCCTCGGCTTCGGCCTGGAGAACTTCGACGGCATCGGCCTCTGGCGCGACACCGACGCGAAGGGCCAGGCGATTGACGCCTCCGGCAAGCTCCCCGACGGCGCCACCTTCAGCGGCCCCGCCGGCCTCAAGCAGATTTTGCTTTTGCAAAAAGACCGTTTCGCCCGCACCATGACGGCCAAGCTCCTTACCTTCGCGCTCGGTCGCGGCCTCGAACGGTCCGACAAGCCCTATCTGGACGAGATGGTCGCCGCCCTCCGGACCGACGACTACAAATTCGGCACGCTCGTCAGCCAGATTGTCCTCAGCGACCCCTTCCAGAAACGCCGCGGTCGCGCCACCCCATTGCCCGCCACCGCCCACCCTGTCGCCCAAAACCCATGAACACCCCCGTCCTCTCCCGTCGCACCATGCTCCGCGGCCTCGGCACCGCGCTGGCGCTGCCGTTCTTCGAGTCCATGGTGCCTACGCGCCTGCTCGCCGCCGGGCCCGCCGCGCCCGCCGCCGGCCCGCGCCGCCTCGCGTGGTTCTATGTGCCCAACGGTGTCATCGTCCCTAACTGGACGCCGCAGGGGGTGGGCAAGGACTTCGAACTCACACCCACCTTCCAGCCCCTCGCCCCCTTCCGGGACAAGCTCACGGTCCTCACCGGCCTCGCCTGTGACAAGGCCAATCCCAATGGCGACGGCCCCGGCGACCACGCCCGGGCCATGGCCTCCTACCTCACCGGCCAGCAGGCCCGCAAGACCGGCGGAGCCAACATCAAGCTCGGCATTTCCGCCGACCAGGTGGTCGCCGCCAAGATTGGCCACCTGACCAAATTTCCCTCCCTCGAGCTGGGCATCGAGGAAGGCCGGCAGGTCGGGGCCTGTGACAGCGGCTACAGCTGCGCCTACTCGCACAGCCTGAGCTGGCGCGGCGAGGCCACGCCCGTCGTCAAGGACTGCAACCCCCAGTCCGTCTTCGACCGGCTCTTCGCCAACGGCGACCCCGGCGAAACCGCCGAGGCCCGCGCCCGCCGTGAGAACGACCGCAAGAGCGTCCTCGACTTTATCCTGGGCGACGCCAACTCCCTGTCGCGCACCCTCGGCTCCGCCGACCGGCAGAAGATGGATGAGTATCTCACCTCGGTCCGCGAGGTGGAGCTCCGTCTCACCGGCACGCAGGTCGAGGTCGCGCCTCCCGAGGGCGCCGAGCGCCCCGGCGTCACCACCAAGGCCACGCTCTATCCCGACCGCGCCAAGCTCATGCTCGACATGAGCGTGCTCGCCTTTCAGGCCGACCTCACCCGCGTGCTCACCTTCCCCTTTGCCGACGAGGGCAGCGACCAGACCTACCCGTGGGCCGACGCCAACGTCCGCCATCACACCACGTCCCACCACATGAGAGACCCGGAGAAGATCGCCCTCCTCGCCAAGATCAACGTCTTCCACATGGAGCTCTTCGCCTACTTCCTGAAAAAGCTCGACGCCATCAAGGAAGGCAACGGCTCGATCCTCGACAACTCGCTCATCACCTACGGGTGCGCCAACGGCGACGGGCAGCGCCACAACCACGACAATCTCCCCGTCATTCTCCTGGGCAAGGGCGGCGGCACCATTGCCGGCGGCCAGCATCTCGTCTACGACAGCCAGCCCATCAACAACCTCTGGCTTTCCCTCATGGACCGCGTCGGCGTGAACACCCCCAATCTTGGCGACAGCACGGGCCGCCTCGCGCTGTCCTGAGTTTGGGGTTCAGACATGACCCGGCTCAAACCGGCGGGGTGGCGGAGTGTCGCTGCGCTCGGCAACGGCGACTCCGCCCTCCAACGGACGATGCCCCGGCCAGGCAGGCGGGCGGGGGTGCCCGCGCACCCAGCGTCTCCGCTCCTCCGCGCCTCAGCGATCTACTTTCCGTTTCCCGGCTTCGTGGCGTCTGTTAGCTAGGCCGCAAGGCCGACATCAGTAAACCAAGAACGAAGCACCAAGCACCAAACCTCCGCTTTCAGCTCTCAGCTTTCACCTTGGGCGCGCGGCGCGCCTGTGCTTCGTTCGGTAACAGCCTTTCAGTCCTTCAGTCTTTCAGCCTTTTCCTCCTCTCTGTGCCTCGGTGGTTCAAACCTCCGGCCCTGCGGGCGCAAACGGAGGCTTGCGGGCGCGGGGTGGGCGGCTATGATGCCATGGATGCGTTGCCGGCATTGCAGCACACGGTTCAGCAAGGATCTGACGATTGCACCCTTTCGCGCGTCGTGTCCGAATTGCGCCCGCATCGCTGCGCCGATTTTCGTCAGCAGCCAGGGCGACGGCATCACCGGCTTTCGGGAGATTATGATCCGGCAGAATGCCGGCGATCCCAGCCGGAAGCTGCTGGAGACCCGTTCCTGCCAGTTTGTCATCTTTCTCGATGAGAGCGGCGGCATCGTGGGTTTCGATCTGGAGGATCGCGATGCCGCCCATCTGTTCCAATGGCGGCGAGGCCAGCGCCCGACGTACTACGGCATTGAGAACGTCGGCAAGGGCTACCACAATCGCGATGAAGTCTATGTGAACGGCCGCTTTGCTTCCGCGGACGTGATCGCCGAGCTCATGACGTGCGGGCAGAACATCCGCAGCGAAGTGCGTGCGGTGCTGCTCGAAGGAATCAATGCCTACGGCTAACGTTGTTCACCGCAAGAAAGATGGAACCCCTCCACACATTTATCACGGGCCGGGAACTCGAACAACACCTGCCAGCGATGACCGCGCATCTGAAGCCTGCCGAAGCAAGTTCGGAGCTTCGTATCTCGGAAGCGGTCGTCGCATCGTTATGGTTTCGCTGGGAAGGCAGGAAGAGCATGGCCCAGATTGGTCTCTGGGAGTCGGGTGATTGCGATGTGGACATCGTGGAGACGTCGAAGGGTGAGTTTCACCCGTTTCGCCACAAGCGTTGCCAGACGAAGGAAGAGTTTTATCACATGCTGCGGGAGATGATCGCGACTGTGTCGCAGCTCGAAGACATCGCCGATCCAAGCGGCACCGACAACTCCGGGGCTTCGCCCCTTCGTGGCTGTCCTCAATCGTTGATCTAGGCGAAAACATGAACCCCGTGTTTAAGCATCGCGTGTGGGAGCTTGAAGTCTTGTCGCCGTGGCGTGTCGAAGATTGCGAGCACTGCATCGAAATCACTCAGCCCGAGGGCACCGGGGCGATGCACATCAGCAGCGCTCGAAAGAAAGAAGGAACTGTTACGGAAGCGGAGACCTTGGCGCAGCTCAAAAAAGATTGCCCAGATGGCACCGACTTCACGAAAACGCGTTGTGGAGATTCCACCGGCCGGCATGGGCATGGCTTGGGCGGGCATCTGGCTGGCGGAGGCGGACGGCATGGCCGGCATCGCGTTGCTGGCACGGAGAGGAAATACAAGGGCAACAGCGAGCAGCCCGAGGCAGGCGGTCGCGACAATCAGACCCGTCTGAAAGCGGGCGGTGGCAGGGGTGTGGCTGGTTTTCATGGTGAGAGGAAGGATGCGCTCAATATTCGGAACAAGCTATGGGGCATAACCCTGCCGAACTTGGAGCGTGGCTGTCGTGTGGGGACAGGATATCGCGTGACTGCCCGCTGTGCTGCGCGTTTCTTGGCAAATGCAGCGCAAGGCTTGCCGAAGTCGGCGAGAAAATTGGTAGCGTCGGTGTCTGAGCATAATTTGCACAGCTTTCGCCAAGCCGCGCGCAGCGGCCGGCGAACGATTCTGCCAGAGTGTCGGCCATGTTCCGTCCCCTGCTCCGCATGCTGCAGCGTCATCGCCCGGTGGTAAAAACCGAGTGGAGCCGACGGCTGCGCGCCTAGCCTGTGAGCACCGCGCTCGCAGATCCAGGGAACCTGTTTCGTGCCGGTGCAGACAGTTGGGGCATAGGGTAACACCCCATTTCCGTTGCTGTTCACAGCGACTATTCTGCCCACTTAAATGGATTACGGAACTTGGACATAATGCCAGGAGCTGCGGAGCCATCGTCCAACGCCGGTGCGAGCCTCTGGCCACACGCTGAAAAAACAGTCCGGCCCAAATCCTCAACCTACCCACCCTGCCATGAATGCCCTTGTCTATCACGGTCCCGGCAAACGCTCCTGGGATGAAAAGCCTTCGCCCACCCGGCAGCGTCCGACGGACGCCATTGTCCGCATCACCAAAACCACCATCTGCGGCACCGATCTGCACATCTTGAAAGGCGACGTGCCGGAGGTTCCTGTTGGCCTGACTCTCGGCCACGAGGGCGTGGGAGTCGTCACCGAGATTGGCGGCGGCGTCACCGGTTTCAAGCCGGGCGACCATGTGATCATCTCGTGCATCACGTCGTGCGGCAAATGCGCGGCGTGCCGGCGCGGAATGTATTCGCATTGCGCCGACGGCGGCTGGTTGCTGGGGCACCTGCTCGACGGTACGCAGGCCGAATATGTCCGGATACCGCACGCCGACGGCAGCCTGCATCTCATACCGCCGGGCTGCGACGATGAGGAGCCGCTCGTCATGCTGAGCGACATCCTGCCCACGGGTTACGAGTGCGGCGTGCTCAACGGTGAGATCCAGCCCGGCGACACGATTGCCATCATCGGTGCTGGCCCGATCGGGCTCTCTTCGTTGCTTACAGCGCAATTCTACGCGCCTTCGCAGATCATCATGATTGATCCCGACGCCAACCGCCTAGAGGTAGCCAAGACCTTCGGAGCCACACACACGCTGTCGCCGGCCGACGCGGCAGCAGGCATCTTGAAGCTGACGGAAGGAAAAGGCGTGGATGTCGCCATCGAGGCCGTCGGCGTGCCGGAAACCTTTGAGATTTGCGAAGCGATCATCGCCCCGGGCGGGCGCATCGCCAACGTCGGCGTGCATGGCCGCAGCGTGACGTTGCATCTCCAGAAGCTTTGGGCGCAAAATATCACCATCCGCACGCGGCTGGTGGATACAGTGAGCACGCCGATGTTGCTGAAAACAGTCCGCGCTGGTCGGCTCGAGCCCCGGCGGCTCATCACCCACCGGTTTCCCCTGCACGAGATCATGCAGGCCTACGACACGTTCGGCAACGCCGCCCGCGAAAAAGCCTTGAAGATAATTCTGACCGCCTGACCGGCCCCGATGCGCCTAGCGTTGGCAAACCGCCGTGTCATACTGGCCCCATGCCCGTCGCATTCAAAGACTACTACGCCACGCTCGGCGTAGCGCGCGAGGCGTCCGACGAGGAAATCAAGCAGGCCTTCCGCAAGCTGGCCCGCAAATACCATCCCGACGTGGCGAAGGACAAAAAGACCGCCGAGGAAAAATTCAAGGAGATCAACGAGGCCAACGAGGTCCTGAGCGACCCGGCGAAGCGGAAAAAATTCGATGAACTGGGCGCAGGCTGGCAGGAGGGCGACGGTCCGCCGCCCACCGGACCCGGGGGCGGAGGTCACGGCGGACCAGCGCACGAGTATCATTTCAACGGCACCGGGTTCAGCGATTTTTTCGAGCAATTTTTCGGCGGCGCCGGACGGCCGGAATTTTCCGGCGGAGCGCACGGCTTCGGCGAGGGGGCCGCCACCGGGGCCCGCACCCAGCGCGGCTCCGATGTCGAGGGTGACATTCTGGTCACGCTCGCCGAGGTCATGCACGGGACAACGCGCCCCCTCTCGCTCCGGACGACCGATCCACGCACGGGCGAGACCGAGACGCACTCGTTCAGCGTCCGCATCCCGCCGGGCGCGGTGGAGGGGCGCCGAATACGGGTGCCTGGCAAAGGCGAGCCGGGCACGGGCGGCGGCGCGTCCGGCGATCTCTATCTGCGGGTGCGGCACGCGGCCCATCCTGATTTCCAGTCGCGCGGCGCAGACCTTTTTCACGATCTCGACCTTGCGCCTTGGGAGGCGGTCCTCGGCACCAGCGTGGTCGCGCCCTCGCTGGGTGGCGCGATCAAAGTCCGGGTTCCGGCCGGGACCAATCAGGGCCGTCAACTGCGGGTGCGCGGCCAGGGTTTGCCCAAGGGAGGCGACGGCGGGCGCGGCGACCTTTATGTGGTCGCCAACATCCGGCTGCCCGAACAACTGGGCGACGAGGAGCGCGCCCTGTGGGAACAGCTCGGCCGCGTCTCGCCTTTCAACCCGCGCCAGCCGGCCTGAATCATCCCCGAAAACCGTGCGATTTCCACCAAGGAGGCCACCATGCAAACAACCCAGCCAGCCCCGTCATCAGCGTTGCAGCCATTCGAGCCCCTGCCGGACGCGTTTTACTCCATCGAGGCCGTGGCGCAGCTCACGCAGACACCGCGGCACCTGATCGCCGTGTATTGCCGCCACGAGCTGATCGCGCCGGCGGCGCCGCCGGAGCAGGAGGGCTGGCAGTTCGACGACGGGGCGATCTACGAGCTGCGCCGCCTCGCCCACCTGCGCGCCGCCTTTGGCCTGGAGCCGCCGGCGCTGCAACTGCTGGGAGAAATGCGACGCGAACTCGAGCGGTTGCGTGCGGAGTTGCGGTTCCTGCGGGGCCGGTGAGCGTGATGCCATGCGCGCGATGATTCTGGACCAACCCGGCCGGCCTTTGCGCGCCGCCGAAATTCCGCAACCACGGCCCGGTGCGAACGAGGTGCTCGTGCGCGTCGGCGCCTGCGCCGTGTGCCGGACCGACCTGCATGTCATGGACGGCGATCTGCCGCGGCCGAAACTGCCGCTGATCCCCGGCCACGAAATCGTGGGGCGGGTGGAGGCCAACGGGCCGCAAGCTGCCCGTTTCCAGCCGGGCGCACGCGTGGGGATTCCATGGCTTGGCCGGACTTGCGGCGACTGCGATTTCTGCCGGACGGGCCGGGAAAATCTGTGCGAGCACGCGCTCTTTACCGGCTACACGCGGGACGGCGGTTTTGCGGAATATGTCGTGGCCTACGAGCGATTCTGCCTGCCGCTGCCGGCCGACGGCTCCGACGCGGCGCTGGCGCCGCTGCTCTGCGCGGGGCTGATCGGCTACCGCTGTCTGCGCAAAACGGGCCCGGCCCGCCGCGTCGGGCTGTATGGCTTCGGCGCGGCGGCGCATATCGTCGCGCAGGTTGCGCGGCATGAGGGCCGCGAGCTGTTTGCCTTCACGCGGCCCGGCGACACCGAGGCACAGGCGTTTGCCAGATCGCTCGGTGCGGCCTGGGCGGGCGGTTCCGAGGAAAAGCCCCCCGTGCCGCTCGACGCCGCGATCATTTTCGCGCCGGTGGGCGGGCTGGTGCCGGCGGCGCTGGCGGCAACGGCACGCGGCGGCTGCGTGGTCTGCGGAGGCATCCACATGAGCGCCATCCCCTCGTTTCCGTATGAACTGCTCTGGGAGGAGCGGACGCTTTGCTCGGTGGCCAACCTCACGCGCCGCGACGGCGAGGAATTTCTGGCGCTCGCGCCGCGCATCCCGGTGCGGACAACGGTGCAAACTTTTCCGCTCGCGCAGGCCAACGAGGCGCTGGCACGGCTGCGATCCGGCGCGCTGACCGGCGCGGCGGTTTTGGTCATGGGCTGAAAACGCGACCCTCGTAAATTATCGGTGTCCAACCGTGCAATCTGTGGTTCACTGCGAGTTCTCCGAAACAAAAATTACCCCGCCATGCTCCTCGACTTCACGACCCTGGCCCCGCGCGACGCCTACCCGTGGCTGATCGGCACCATCACGCCGAGGCCCATCGCGTGGGTCTCGACCATCGCCGCCGACGGGCGCACCAACCTCGCGCCGTTCTCGTTCTTCAACGGGGTCTGCGCCCGCCCGCCCACGCTGATGTTTTCCGTGGCCAACCATCCCGATGGCCGAAAAAAGGACACGGTGCGGAACATCGAGGCCGTGCCGGAGTTTGTCGTGAACCTCGTGCCGTTCGCGCTCGCGGAGCTGATGAGCGCGAGCTCCGCCTCGTTACCGCACGGGGTGAGCGAGTTTGAGCAATGCGGCATCGCGGCGGCACCCGGCGTGCGCGTGCGCCCGCCGCGCGTGGCCGCCGCGCCGGTGGCGTTTGAGTGCGCGCTCGACCGCATCGTGACGATTGGCGACGGCCCGTTGGCGGCCAACGTGGTTTTCGGCCGCATGCTCATTGCTCACGTCAGCGACGCCGTGCTCGGGGCCAACGGCAGGCCCGACTCGGCCAAGCTCGACCTCATCGGCCGCCTTGGCGGCGACGCTTACACGCGGACGCGCGACATCTTCAGCATCGGGCGGCCGGACTGACGCGCCGTGCGGCGCGATCCCGTCTGAAAACAAGGAGTGACACCCGTCGTCGCATGCGGCACGCTATCCACACCCCTTTTTTGTCATGAAAACATCGCTGCTTGCCCCCCTCCTGCTCCTCGCGCTCGCCGGGTGCAAAAATTTCGATCAGTATATAGACACCACTCCGCTGCCGACGGGCAACCAAGTGCTCAACGGCACGGTCGGCTGGCCGGCCGGGGTCACGCTGCCGGACGAAGCGGCCGTCACCGTGCTGCTGCTCGACGACTCGAACAGCAACGTGCTGGCTACGCAGAGGCTGGAGCATCCGGCCGGGCCGCCGGTGGCGTTTCAAATTCCTTACAAGGCCGATGATCTGGAGCCGCCGCACCGCGTGCGGGTCGAGGCGCGCATTTCGATGGGCGGGCAGTTGCGCTATGTCAGCAACCGGCAGAGAAATTTTCTGACCAGGGGCAACGCGGCGGAGACGTTCGCGCTCACTGTGGTTCCATTCGGCAACGCGGGGCCGGCCGGTGCGGCCGCCGTCGCAATCGCTGGCAGCTACGTGGTCAAGTCCGGCGACACTTTGACCAGCATCGCCGAGCAAGCTGGCGTGTCGCCCATGGAGCTCGTGCTGGCCAATCCCGGCCTCGATGCCGCCAGCCTCAAGCCCGGCCAGAAACTCAGCCTGCCCGCCCGTCAGTGAGCTCGGGCGTCCGGCTTGCGCCTAGGCCGGGCAAGCCGCCGGTGCGCCCGTCGGGCGGCACATCCGGTCTTGCGGCCGGACTTTTATTTTTAATCATTGATCCCTCTACCTTCTCCCATGTCCCTGACCATCTGGTGTAACGCCAAATTTACTGACGCCGCCACGCGGCAGCTCGCCGCCGGCCTCGCCGCGCATCGGCTCATCTACGCCGCCCAGGCCTCGGCTTCCGTGCTCGATGGTGGCGCGCCCGACCCCGCGATGGCGACGGCCGACATCGTGCTCGGCCAGCCTGAACCGGCGGCTTGCCTCGCCAGCGCGCGGCTGCGCTGGGTCGAAGTCACGAGCGCGGGATACACGCGCTACGACACGCCGGAGTTTCAGGAGGCGTTCCGCGCGCGCGGCGCGGCGTTCACCTGCATGTCGGGGGTGTTTGCCGACCCCTGCGCGCAGCACGTCCTCGCCATGATGCTCGCGCTTGGCCGGCAGCTTCACGGCTCGTATCGTGACCAACTGGGCGACCGCGGCTGGGCCTACCATCCGCGCCGGGCGGCGTCGCGGCTGCTCACCGGTCAGACCGTGCTGCTGCTTGGCTACGGCGCGATCGGCCGCCGGCTCAGCGCCCTGCTCGCACCTTTCGGCATGAAAATTTATGCGCTGCGCCGGCGGGTCCGAAGCGAGACCGGCATCCACCTCGTTGCCGAGGAGCAGCTCACCGCCGTGCTGCCGCTCGCCGATCATGTCGTCAACATTCTCCCTGACAACGCCGGCACCCAGCGCTACGTCAACGCCCGCCGCCTCGCGTGCTGCAAGCCCGGCGCACGTTTCTACAATGTCGGCCGCGGCACGACGGTGGACGAAACCGCGCTCATCGAGGCACTGCGTTCGGGCCGCCTCGACGCGGCCTATCTGGATGTCTTTGAGACCGAGCCGTTGCCGCCGGTGAGCCCGCTGTGGGCGACCCCCAATCTTTATTTTACGCCGCACACCGCCGGCGGCCGCCACGATCAGGACGAGGCCATCGTTAGCCATTTTCTGGCGAACCTGGCCGCGTTCTCGGGCGGTGGCGCGGGGATGACGGACCGCGTGGTGTGAGGGAGGCCTGGCGGTTGCAGCGCCGTCACCGGGCGCAAGGTGGCCGTGCGGCCCGAAGGTGTCAGATCGGCGCGCGGCTCACGCCAAGGTGATTTTCCGCCGCGTCGCATCGGGATTCGGCCGGTAGAACAGCGCCGTGTGACCTACCGCACCTGCGAGCGCGCCACCGGATTCCCGCGTGATTTTTTCGATGAACTTGGCGCGCGTGGGCCGGTCGGCTCCGAGGAAACGGAGTTTGACGAGCTCGTGCGCCGCGAGCAGGCGGCCGAGTTCCTTGAAAAACTCGGGCGTGAGGCCGCCTTTGCCGACCTTGAGGTCGGGTTCGCGCGTCTGGCCGAGGCTGCGCAGCAAGGTTTTCTGCGCGCCGGTGAGAGGAGGGATTTCCATGTGGCCCCATGCAAGCCAGCCCGGCGGGCGGACGCAAAGGAAATGGCAGGGCACCGCTTAGGCTCGCCTCAAGCAAGGGACGCGGCAGGCTGCCGGATTCCGCGCCATGAAAAAAGACCTCGTCCTCGCCAAAATCAAAGCTGAGAAAGTCATCGCGCTCATCCGCGCCGATTCCTCCGACGGGCTGCTCGACTGCGCCCGGGCACTGGCGGCGGGCGGGCTGACGAGCATCGAGCTGACGATGACCACACCCGGCGCAATCGGCATGCTGACCCGGGCGTGTGCCGAGCTGCCGGATTTTCTCATGGGCCTTGGCACCGTGCTGGATGCGGCCACCGCGCGCGCCGGTGTCGCCGCCGGCGCGAAATTTCTCGTTACGCCGGTCTTCCGGCCAGAAGTCATCGCGGCCGGCCGCGAGCTGGGCGTGCCGGTCTTCGGCGGCGCGCTCACACCGACCGAGGTCGTGCAGACCTGGGAGGCCGGCGCGGACGCGGTGAAGATTTTTCCGGCAGAGTTTTTTGGCCCGGCCTATATCAAGTCGCTCAAGGCTCCGCTGCCGCACATCCCGCTGCTGCCAACGGGCGGGGTGAACGCGGGGAACGTGGGCGAGTTCCTGCGCGCCGGCGCCTGGGCGACGGCGGCGGGCAGCTCGCTCGTCGAGGCCAGGGCGCTGAAAGAAAAAAACTGGCCGGCGATCACCGCGAAGGCGCGGGTCTTCGTCGCGGCCGTGGCGGCGGCGCAGTAAGCACGGAATTTTCCGCCGCAGATTGCACGGGCGAAAATCCGACGGCGGGGTCCGGCCGCAGAGCAAGACTTCCATGACAGCAAACCGGTTTCGCGGCATCCTCCGGGGCAAAATCCGAATGGATCCGGGCCCTCCTCCCTCCGTGGAGGGCGGCCTCAGGTTCACCCGATAAATTTTCTGATGTCCGGAATTTTTTTCACCCGGCGGCCGGTGGCGTCGCGGACGAGCCATGGATCGGGGGCGGGCGTGACCTCAACCTCCTCGTCGCCCTCGGCTTCTTCCTCGTCTTCGAGCACCTTGCCGTCGGCCGTGGTGAAGATCCAGTCCGGCTCCTCGTCGAACAGGTGCGTCATGCGCCGCGCCTGGGGCTCGAGCAGGAGTGCCGGGTTGGCCACGCGGCCTTGTTTCACAAACTCGAAGAGGCACGGGAAGAACTGTCCCTTGAAGTGCGTCTGAAAATCCGAGAGCCACTTGTTGGCCACGCCTTCGCGCCGGCTCAGCAGCACGACGTCGGCGAAGTGGACGCAGGCGTCGAACCAGGCGAGCAGCGGCGGATTTTTTTCCGCGAGTTCGCAGTTCACGAAGCAGAGCACGCGCGCCAGCCCGCCGCCATGCGCCTCGAGCCAGGGCTTGAACGCTTCGATCTGATCCAGTGGATCGTGCCGGCCGTCGGTCACAAAAAAAACATGGGTGGCACCCGGCGGCAGTGCGGCGGCGATGGCGCCGCTTTGTAAGGTCCAGCGGATGATGGCCCCGAGCTTGGCTTCGTTGGGATCGGAGGCCTCGCCCTCGGCCAGCAGCACGGCGGGTTGGTCACCTGTGGCGAGTCCGCCCTCTATCAAGTCGGCCAGCACCTCGCGCCGGCCCGAGCCGGCGGCGCCGAGGAGGAGATAGACGAGCGGTGACGCGGAGGAGGGCATGGGCCGCAAAAAAGGCGGAGAAGCCGCAAAAGGGCCAAACTTTTTTTAGGTTTTGTGCGGTTGGAGCCATGCTGCCGCCGGGCCGGTGGGCCGCGTCTTGTGCTGGGATCGGCCCGGCCGCAGTGGCGGGTTCGGCGGCTGGGCCACGGTCGCTCAGAGCTGGAATGTCCCGCACTGAGCGCTTTGCCGCAGCCAGTGGTCGGCGAGCACGAGGGCGGCCATGGCCTCGACGATGACCACGGCACGCGGGAGTACGCATGGGTCATGTCGGCCGCGCGCGGCGAGCTCGGTCGCGGCGCCGTGGGTGTCCACGGTGTTTTGCGGGCGCATGATGGTGGCGGTGGGTTTGAAGGCCACGTTGAAAAAGATCTCTTCGCCGTTGCTGATCCCGCCCTGCACGCCGCCGGAACGGTTGGTCACGGTACGCACCCCGCCGCCGGCGCGCGGGGCGAAGGCGTCGTTGTGCTCGCTGCCCTTGAGCAGCGTGCCGGCGAAGCCGCTGCCGATCTCGAAGCCTTTGGTGGCGGGCAGCGAGAGCATGGCCTTGGCGAGGTCGGCTTCGAGCCGGTCGAACACCGGCTCCCCCAGCCCCGGCGGCACCCCCCGGATGCGGCACGTGATGACGCCGCCGACAGAATCGCCGGCGGCACGGGCCTCCTTGATGCGGGTGATCATTTTCGCCGCTGTCTCCGGGTGGGGGCAGCGGACGGCGGAGGCCTCGACCTCCGCGAGCGTCGGAAACTGCTCCCACACCGCCGCCGGCGCGGCTAGGTCATGGATGCGCGTGACGAAAGCGCGGATTTCCACCGGCGTGCCATGCCGGGCCGCGCCACCCAGCGCGAGCAGTTTTTTCGCGACCGCCCCCGCCGCCACGCGGCCGACCGTTTCGCGGGCCGAGCTGCGCCCGCCGCCGCGATGGTCGCGGAGGCCGAATTTGGCCTGATAAGTGTAGTCGGCATGCGAGGGGCGGAAGGCGTCGCGCATCTCGGCGTAAGCCTCGGGGCGCTGGTCGGCGTTGTGGACGAGCAACGAAAGGGGGGCGCCGGTCGTCAGGCCCTCGAACACACCGGAGAGAATTTCCACGCGATCCTCCTCCTTGCGCGGGGTGGTGATCTCGCTCTGGCCGGGCCGGCGGCGGTCGAGCTCCGCCTGGATTTCCTCGGCGGTGAGCAGGAGGCGGGGGGGGCACCCGTCCAGCACCGCACCGACGGCCGGGCCATGGCTTTCGCCCCAGGTGGTGACGCGCAGAAGGTGGCCGAAAGTGTTGGGCATCGCCCGGCAGGGTGGGGTGGGCCGGCGGGGCCGGGCAAGTTTCAAAATCTGCAAAATCGCGGAAACGTCCCCCCGCCTTCCGCCGTCATCTGCTGCACATCGCTATTTACAAACCCGCCCGCTTGCCTCTTTCTCATCCTTTTTACTCCTCTTTCTGCCCCTTGTTTCTCCGTCAACCTCTTTCCTCTATGCGTCTCCCTCGCCTGCTCCCGCTCCTCGCCCTCGCCCTCATTCCGTTGTTCGTGCGCGCCGCCGCACCGGTCCTGCCGGTGGTGCCCGCCGCGCCGGCCGCCGCGCCTACCGGGATGATCAACAAGCTCAATCTGCGTGACGCACCGGTGCAGATGGTGCTCGACCTGCTGGAGCAGTGGACCGGCAAGATCGTCCTGCGCCCGCAAACCCTGTCGGCCATCTATGTCACCATCAATATCTCCAGTCCCGTCACGCTCAACGAGGCGATTGATGCCGTACTGAGCGCGCTGCAGGTCAACGGCATCGGCGTCGTGCCTGTGGGCGAAAAATTTCTGCTGGTGCTGAATACCGGGGGCGCGGCCAGCCTGGCGAGCCGGGCTTCGCCCGAGCTCATCAAGGGATCCACCCTCGACCTGCCCGGAAGCACCCGGATTGTGATGAAAATTTTCGAGCTCAAGTTTCTTCAGCCGGCGACCATCGCCCCGCAGGTGCAGAACACCATCATCACTCAGGGCAGCGGCCAGGCCGTGGGTATACCGGGCACCAACATCCTGGTTGTGACCGACATGCTGTCCAACGTCCAGCGCGTCGAAACCCTGCTCAAAATGCTCGATCGTCCGCTCAGCACCGATGTCGAGCCCAGGTTCATCCAGATGAAAAACGCCTCGGCCAGTGACATCAGCACCCGGCTGACGACCATTTTGGCGAATACCGGTCCGCTGGCTTCATATGCAGCGAACCTTTCGCTTTCATTTGACGCGCGCACCAACCAGCTGATCGTCGTCGGCGTTGACGAGCAGTTTGCCCTGATCGAGAAGCTCGTGAGCAACCTCGACAAAGAGGCCATCCCGAACACCCAGACGAAGGTTTATGCGCTCAAGACCGCCTCGGCCTCGCAAGTGCTGACGACGATGCAGACGCTCATTCAAAATCAGACGCAGGCGCTCAATGCGGCGCAGCAGGCTACCAATAACAACCGTGGTCAGGGCGGAAACGCACGGGGTCAGGGTGCTGCAGGCGCAGGCGTGAACGGGGCGGGGAACCAGAATGTTCGCGGCGGCGGTGCAGCCGGTGCAGCGGCGGGCGGTGCAGCCGGTGCAGCGGCGGGTGGCGGCGCAGTGGCGGCGGGCGGCGGCGCAGCTGGGGGTGCCGGCGCAGGCGGTGGTGCGGGGGGTGCCGGGGCGGCTCCGGCCAGCGCTTCCACCACCGACTTCAGCCCTTATCTGTCGTTGGTGGCCGACGTCCGGACCAACTCCATTGTCGTCAGCGGCACTCCGAGCGATCTCAATATTGTCGGGAAACTGATAGATTCCATTGATTTTGCCCTGCCGCAGGTGCGAATCGAGGTTGTCATTGTGGACGTGGCGCTGACCGACCAGTTTGACAGCGGCATCTCCGCCTTGGGCCTTGAAATCAAAAACGACCGGCTGGTCGGCATTAGCGGCTCCTCGACCGGGCTCACGCTGGGCGGCGCCGTCACCTTGAGCGCGACCTCGACCACCTTCAGCCGGATCCTTGACCCCACCAAGATTGTAAGCAACACGGGCCTCACCGGCATTGTCAGCCTCGCCACGACCCCGCGCAAGAACATGAGTAACATCGTCTCTTCGCCCACGATCCGCACCATGCATAACACGACGGGCACCATCTTTGTCGGTGAACAGCGTTCGTTTGCGAGCGGTTCGGTGACCAATGGCGGCACGGGCGGCAGCACCACCACGTTCCAACAGCTTAACATCGGTGTCACGCTGACGGTTTTGCCGCTCATTGGTGCGGATGGCACGGTGCAGATGAGCATCCAGCAAAGCGTCACGGATTTTGTCGGCAACGATGCCAATGGCCAGCCGGTCACCGCAACGCGCACCACGAGCTCGACGATTTCCTGCAAAAGTGAAGACATCATCGTGTTGGGCGGATTGCAGCGCACATCCAGTGACCGCTCCTCGAGCATGCTCGGCGGCATTCCGCTGATCGGTGATTTGCTCGGCGCGAGACATTCCGGCAAGTCGCGCAATGACCTGATTTTCTTTGTGCGTCCCACGGTGACGAGGGACAGCATCGACAACCGGGCCGATGCCGTCAAAGCGACCGAATCCTTTGACAAGGACACCAAAAAGACCGTGGACCAGCTGCTGGATATCAAGTCCGCCACGCCGGACACAACGGCTGCGCCGAAGGGGGGGGCGGCAGCCGCCCCGCCGCCGGCGGGAGTGCGCCCTGTGCCCTCCGGCTCCACGCGTCGCCCCAACTGATTTACCCGCCATGTCTGTTGCCACTTTGGATACCGCGTTGCCGCCCTCGCTGGCCGAGCGGCTCGACGAAGACAAACGTCAGGCCGTCTCCGAGACGCCGCGCGCCCGCCGCATGGTCGAGCTGGCCGCCGCCCTCGGCGAGCCCGAGGCGCAGGTGATGGAGCAGGTTGCCGCCCTCAGCGGCCTGCCCATCGCGACCAATCTGCACGCGGACATGGAGGCGATGCGCCTGTTTCCCGCCCGGCTCGTGAACGACTACCAGATGGTGCCGATCATGAGCGCCGAGCAGGTCGCCGCCGCCGAGGCGGCGGCGAAGGATGATGCGCCGCCCGCCGTCGTGGAGGACGGGGAAACGCCGGCCGCCCCGGCCGGCCCGCTGCTGGTCGCCACCGCCTGGCCGCCTGATTCGATGATGCTGGAGTGGATTGGCACCTTCACCACGCGGCCCATCGTCTGGCACCTCGGGCTGCCGGACAAGATTCACCAGATCATCATTGACCGCTTCGGCGTGGGCTCGGGCAGTCTGGACGACGACGACGCCTACGAGCTGGAGCAGACGCAGGAAGACGCCGCCGACGATGTGGACGAGGACGCCGCCGTCGTGCGGTTCGTCACCGAGGTGATCACGCAGGCCGTGTCCGACGAGGCGACCGACATCCATTTCGAGCCGCAGGAGACGCAGCTGCGCATCCGCTACCGCGTGGACGGCCTGCTCGTCCACGTGCCTGTGCCGGACAATCTGCGCAAGTTTCAGGACGCGATCATTTCGCGCGTCAAGATCATGTCGAAGCTCAACATTTCGGAGAAGCGGCTGCCGCAGGACGGCCGCATCACCTTCCGCGCCGGCGGCGCGGTGCTCGACATCCGCGTCTCGACGCTGCCTACGATTTACGCCGAGTCCATCTCGCTCCGTCTGCTCAACAAGAAGAAGGACTCCTACGCGACGATGGAGAAGCTCGGGATGAACGCGAACGAGCAGGCGCAGATCAACGAGGTGCTGGACTACCCGCACGGCATCATTCTCGTCACCGGCCCCACCGGCTCCGGCAAGAGCACCACCCTCAACGCCTTTCTCCGCAAGATCAACTCGACCGACCTCCGCATCATCACCGCCGAGGACCCCATTGAATACGAAGTGCCCGGCGTCAACCAGACTCAGGTGAAGCCCGAGATCGGCCTCACCTTCGCCAGCGCGCTCCGCAGCATGCTCCGGCAGGATCCCGACGTCATCATGGTCGGCGAAATTCGCGACCGCGACACCGCCGACATCGCCGTGCGCGCCTCGCTCACCGGCCACTTGGTGTTCTCGACGCTGCACACCAACGACGCGCCCGGCGCCATCACCCGTTTGGTGGACATGGGCATTGAGCCCTTTCTCGTCGCCTCCGCCATCGAGCTGGTGCTGGCCCAGCGCCTCGTCCGCCGCCTCTGTACCTGCGCCGCTTTGAAGCCCATCAGCCAGGTCAAGCTCCGCGAGTCGCTTTCGGTGCTCCATGTGGACCATGCCGAGGCCGCCAATATCACCGCGCTCAAGGCACCGGTCGGCTGCGACCGCTGCCGCGGCACGGGCTACCGCGGCCGCGTGGGCGTGTTTGAGATTTTCCGGCTCAACAACGACGAGATCCACGAGCTTGTCCTCAAGCGCGAGAGCACGCAGGCGCTCGCCGAGTGCGCCCGCCGCCACGGGATGGTGGCGCTCGAGCACAGCGCGTGGGACAAGGTCAAGTCCGGCCTCACCACGCTCGACGAGGTGCTCCGCATCATCACGGTTGCCTGAGCCGGCCGCGCCCCCACGCCATGCCGACGTTTGCCTATTCCGCCCGCACCAAAGACGGTCAGACCGTGCAGGCTGAGCTCACCGCCTCCGGCCGCCGCGAGGCGTTGCGTGCCCTCAGCTCGCGCGGCCTCACGCCGATCAACCTCAACGAGCAGAGTCTCGTGGCCGTCGCGCCGAAGACGCCGGCGGCCCGCAGCGGCTCCCGCGCGGTGGCCGCCGCCGGCACGCCCGCCGCCGCCACGGGGGCCGTCAAGCTCCGCCGCAAGCACCAGCTCGAGTTTCTTGAATCCCTGCACGACCTGACCAGCGGCGGCCTCTCCGCCGGCGAGGCGGTGCGGATGCTGGCCGCGCGTGTGAAGGATCCCGCCATGCGCGAGCTGAGTGGCGGCCTGTGGGAGCGCATCAGCGAGGGTTCGACGCTTTCGGGCGCGATGCGGGCCTATCCGCAGGTTTTCAGCGAGAACACGGTCAACCTCGTGCAGGCCGGCGAAGCCACGGGCAATCTCAACGAGGTGTTCATCCGCATCAACGCGTATCTCACCGAGCAGCGCGAGCTCCAGCGCACGGTGGCGGCTTCGCTCGCCTACCCGGTTTTTCTCGCCCTCGTGGCCGGCGGCGTCGTGCTGTTTTTCCTGTTTTTCCTGCTGCCTCGCCTCGAGGGGCTCTTCAAGTCCCTCAAGGGCGAGATGCCCACCTCGACCAAGCTGCTCATCGGCCTCTCCAACTTTGCGCTCCACTGGGGCTGGCTCGTTATCATCGTCGTTGTTTTTGGCGCGCTCGCCGCGTGGCGCTGGCGTTGCACCGATGAAGGGCGCAAGACCAGCGACGGCTGGCTCGTCCGCCTCCCGGTCTTCGGCCCATTTTTCGTCGCCCGTACCGTGCTCGCCTTCACCCAGAATCTATCGGTGCTGCTTGAAAACGGCATCACCACGGCCGACGCGCTCAGGATGACGGAGAAGCAGGTGGGCAACCGCGTGCACCGCGCCGCGTTCACCGAGGCCACCGACCACGTGCTCGAGGGCGAGGCGCTGTCCAAGGCGCTCGCGCGCACCGGCTGCTTCCCCGATCTCGTGCTCGACCAGCTCGCCGTGGGCGAGACCAACGGCAACCTCGTCCCCGGCCTCCGCAAGGTGGCCAATGGCTTCCAGCGGATGCTCAGCACACAGCTCAAGCTCTTCACCAGTGTGATCGGCAGCGCGGTGCTGCTGGCGGTGTTTGCGTTCGTCGGATTCATCGCCTATGCCATCGTGCAGGCCGTCTTCTCGATGAGCGCCGCGATCAAGATGTGAGCGGCCGGGATGAAGGGCGAACGGAGCGGAGGGTCCGGTCGGCTGGCCTTGGTGGTAGCGGGCGACGATGGGCAGAAAAACGGGCGGTTCAGTCTGTCGGAAACAATGCGGCCGATGCTTCGGACGACATTTTTCGCGGTGAACTCTTTTGCAACAAGTTCCGGCGAAATTATGCAGCAAATTCACCTCATCGAAATAGCACGAAGCACGACGCAGGAAGTACCAAGAACCAAACCTCCGTCTTAGCCGGACTCATGCAGTTGAAACAGGATTCCATCAGCCACGAGAAAACTGAAAAGTGAACTGCATAGCAGATGGGTTTTCCCTGAAAATTGACATTGGAAATCAGTAAGTTGCACACCATTTCGAATATTTGAACTGCATGAGTCCGGCTCAGCTCCCAGCTTTTCGGCTCCTCTGCGTTTCCGCGATCTGCCGGCAGAAAATTCAGAAGTTAGGAAACCATGAAGCGATCTTGTCGCCTCCTGCTCCTGGCTTCGTGGCTTCTAAATTTATCCGATCCTCCACCGCCCCGTTTCCACCTTGCTGGTGGCCGAACTTCCGACTTTCTCCCGGCTTAACTAGGCGGCGGCCCGACACACGCTTTATGGCGTTGACGAACCGCCCCGCGTCATTTTCCGCGCACTTGTTGAACCGTTTGGTCTGCCCGTCCAAGGTGCGGAACAGATGGAACTGAGCCACGGAAACACAGGTTCCGGAGGTGCGGATCGCAGGCTGGGACGAAGCGGAGAACGGGCAAAGGCAGGAGAATGAAAACGGTAGAAGACGGGGAGAAGTGGAGGCGGTCAGGGGTACCGATGCGGAATTAGCGACGGTGGGCCGGGGCTTTCGGGCGGCTAATGTTCCGCCCCTCGTCTTAAATTTTTGTTGGACATCCCCAAGGCTGCCGCCTTCCCTCGCCTGCAACCACGTCTTCCACCGTCCACTTCGACCACCTGTGAGCCAACCACACACGCGCAAAGCTTTCCTCGCCCAGCTGCTGGGCGCGGCCGCCTTCATCGGCTTTGCGCCCAAACTGTCAGCCAAGCCCGCGCCGCCCGCCGCCGCGCCCGCTTCGCCGGCCCCCTTTGCCGTCCGCCCGGAGACGCGCGCCGTCGCCCGTCAGGGTTGAAGACGACGACTGCGCCTGCCTGGCCCCGCACTCGGAGAACTCCGATCCATGTCGAAACTTTTTCCCAAGTCGGCCAACCGCCTGCCGTTGCAGCTCGGGTTGTTTCTGCTGGTGCTGGGCAGCCTCGCGGCGGCAGGGATCAACTACTACGCGACGAACAAGTATGCCAACGTGGGCTACGCACCGGTGCAGCCGGTGCCCTACAGCCATGCGTTGCACGCGGGGCAGCTAGCCATTGACTGCCGCTACTGCCACTCGAACGTGGAGAAATCCGGCTTTGCGAACCTGCCGACAGCGCAGACGTGCATGAACTGCCATTCGCAGGTGAAGACCGACAGCCCGCTGCTGGCCGTCGTCCGCAAGAGCTATGAGACCGGTGAAGCTGTGCCGTGGGTGCAGATCCACATGGTGCCGGACTACGTTTATTTCAACCACTCCGTCCACGTCACCCGCGGCATCTCGTGTGTCGAGTGTCATGGGCGCATTGACCAGATGGACGTGGTCGCGCAGGCCAAGCCGCTCTCGATGAGCTTCTGCCTCGATTGTCACCGCGCCCCCGAGGAGCACCTCCGCGACACCAAGGATGCGGCGCAGGCCGTCACCAAGCTCGGCTGGCAGCATCCCGGCGGCGCGACCGCCCAGACGGCGCAAGGCCTGCTGCTCAAGCAAAACCTCAACATCATGCCGCCGCAGAGCTGCTCCGGCTGCCACCGCTGATGAAACGCAAATTTGAGCATCCCGCCCCCTCCGCGCGCGAGCTGTCCGGCCCGCGCTACTGGCGCAGCCTTGATGAGCTGGCCGACACCCCGGGCTTCCGCGAGCAGATGGCACGCGAGTTTCCCCAAGGGGCGGACAACCTGAACGGGGTGGACCGGCGCAACTTCTTCAAGCTGATGGCCGCGTCGTTCGCACTCGGCGGCATGGGCCTGGCCAGCGGCTGCCGCCGTCCGGAGACGAACATCCTGCCCTACGGCAAGTCGGTCGAAGGCGTCATCCCCGGCCTGCCCCAGTATTTTGCCACCGCGATGCCCATCCCGGGCGGGGCGATTCCGCTGCTGGCCGAGACGCATCAGGGCCGCCCGACCAAGCTGGAAGGCAACCCGACGTATGAGCCCTATGGTGGTGCAACCACGCTCCGTGCGCAGGCGTCGCTGCTCGACCTTTACGATCCGGACCGGGCGACGGCCCACACGAAGGGCGGGGCGACGCTGGATGGCGCCGCCGTCAACAAGCTCCTCGCCGACATCTCCGCCGCCCACACGGCCACCGGTGGCGCCGGGCTGGCGTTCCTCGCCGAATCGTCCACCTCGCCCTCACGCGCCCGCATGGCCGCCGCGGTGAAGAAAAAATTTCCGCAGGCCACATGGGCGGACTACGACGCGATTCCGAGCGAGGAAAACGCCGGCCTGCTGCGCCATTTCGAGAAGGCCACCCGGGTCGTCAGCCTCGACGCCGATTTTCTGCAGGAAGGCCCGCACGCGCTCGCCTACGCCCGCGACTTTGCCAAAGCCCGCCGGGTGAGCAGCAAGGAAGAGGCGGAGAAGATGAACCGCCTCTACATGGTCGAGAGCGGGTTCAGCATCACCGGATCGATGGCCGACCACCGGCTGCGTCTCGCCAGCAGCCATGTGGCGGCGTTCGCCGCCGCGCTGGCGCAGAAAATCACTGGGCAGGCCGTTTTCACCGCCCTGGCGCAAGGGCTGGATCTCGCGGACAGGAACACGGGCAAATGGATTGACGAATGCGCCAAGGATCTGCTGGCGAACAAGGGGAAATCCATCGTCATCGCAGGCCGGCATCAGCCGGCGGAGGTTCACGCGATCGTCCAGGAGATCAATGTCGCGCTGGGCAACGTCGGGACGACCCTCTCGCTGGTGGAGAGCGAGCCGGCGGCCGGTCCGAACAGCCTGGGTGCCCTCGTGCAAAAAACCGACACGGGCCAGACCAGGACGCTCGTCATCCTCGGCGGCAACCCGGCGTATAATTTTCCCGCCAACCTGAACTTCGCGGCGCTGGCCAAAAAGGTGCCGGAGATCGTCCGCGTCGGCTACTACGTTGACGAAACCTCGCAGCTGGCCGGCACCCATCTCGCCGCCGCCCATTACCTCGAGTCGTGGGGCGACGCGCGCACGGCCGACGGCACCATCGTGCCGGTGCAGCCGATGATCCTGCCGCTGTTCAACGGGCTTACGGAAATTGAAATCCTCGCCCGGCTCGCCGGCGAAACGGTGACGGATGCCTACGCGATTGTGCGCGAGACCGTCTGGCAGCTCACCGGAGGCGACGCCGAAAAAACTTTCCGCAAGTTCCTGCACGACGGCCTGCTCGCCGGTTCGGCCTGGAAACCGGCGGCCGCGGCCGCTCAGCCGGCCGCGTATGGTCCGGCCAAGGCCCCCGCCGCACTCTCCAAGGTCAGCCTCGAAGTCCGTTTCGTCGCCGACCTGAAGATGGAGGACGGCCGCCACGCCAACAACGGCTGGCTGCAGGAGTGCCCCGATCCGATCACCAAGCTCACTTGGGACAACGCCATCCTCGTCAGCCCGAAGCTTGCGAAAGAGCTGGGGGTTGATCCGAAAGGCGCGGCGATCCAGATCGCGCGCAAGGAACTGGCCGAGATGGATCGCGGTCACGAAAACGCCTTCGTCGGCGAACTGACGCTGGCGGACGGCAAGAAGATCAAGGGCCCGTTGCACATCCAGCCCGGCCTGGCCGACTGGACGGTCATCCTCCCGCTCGGCTACGGACGCGCCGTTTCCGGCCACATCGGTGGCAGCACCGCAAACCCGGTCGGCCATAATTTCTATCCGGTCCGCACGAGCGAGGCCCCGCACTTTGTCGCCGGCGCGAAGCTCGCGGTCGTCCCGGGCGAGCGCTATTCGCTCGGCACGACGCAGGAGCATTGGTCCATGGAAGGCCGGGATCTCGTGCGCGAGGCCAACGTCGAGGAAGTCACCAAGCCCGGCGGCCTGGGCCTGGCGTTTGTGCAGGAAGAGAGCCTGGAGGCCCACTCACCCGCCATCTACCCGGAGATGACGGCCGAGGAGTTTGCGAAGAAGACGCCAGAGGAGCGGGCCAAGCTCACCGCCGAGCGCTCCAAGGTCGGCCCCGAGCAGCGCGGCAACTCGCTCTACGAGACGCCCAAGTTTGACGGCCCGCACCAGTGGGGCATGAGCATTGACCTCAACACTTGCATCGGGTGCAACGCCTGCGTCGTCGCCTGTCAGGCGGAAAACAACATCCCCATCGTGGGCAAGCGGCAGGTGCAGGGCGGCCGCATCATGCATTGGATCCGGCTCGACCGTTACTATTCCGACGGCAAGGCCGAGGCGGGCGTATTCGGCGGCCCGGAGAACCGGGAGATTCCCGAGGATCCGCAGGCGGTCGTGCAGCCCATCGCCTGCCAGCATTGCGAGCTCGCGCCGTGCGAGACGGTGTGTCCCGTCAACGCCACCGTCCACGACCCCGAGGGCATCAACACGATGGCCTACAACCGCTGCATCGGCACGCGGTACTGTGCGAACAACTGCCCGTACAAGGTGCGCCGGTTCAATTATTTTGACTTCAACAAGCGCTCGATTGACGAGCTGTACCTGGGGCCGCTGGGCAAGTCCGGGATGCCGGAGCTGGCGAAGCTGGCGAAAAACCCCGAGGTCAGCGTGCGCATGCGTGGCGTGATGGAGAAATGCACTTACTGCGTGCAGCGCGTGCAGGCGGCAAAGATCGCGCAGAAGCGCGATGCCGGGGCGACCGACCAGGTGAAGATCAAGGACGGGGCCTTCAAGGTCGCCTGTCAGCAGGTCTGCCCGGTGGAGGCCATTGAGTTTGGCGACATTTCCGATCCGAAGAGCAAGGTGTCGCTGGCGAAGGCCCGCGAGCACGACTACCAGCTGCTCGGCTACCTCAACATCCGTCCGCGCACGACCTATCTCGGCAAGCTCCGCAACCCGAATCCCGCGATGCCCGACTACGTGGCGCAACCCTTCAGCCTGCAGGAATTCAAGTCCAAGAACCATCCCGCCGGCCACGGCGAGGGCGGCGAGCACGCGAATCCCGCCGCCGAGGGTGAAAAGAAGGCCGGCCTCGGGCTGGGCCAGATTTTCGGAGGGCTTTCCTGATGTCGCATGCCGCTGAACACACTGCGGAAGCGCCCGCCATCCTCGCCGAGGTGAAGCCTGCCATCGTCCCTCGCGCCGTCCTGGTGGCGCACGGCCGCAGCTTCTCCTGGATCACCGAAAAAATCTGCGGGATCATCGAGGAAAAGACGCCGCGCTGGTGGTGGATCTGCTTTGCGGTCGCCGGTTTCGTGGCGTCATGGACGGTGATGGGCCTGACCTACCTCGTCGCGACGGGCGTCGGCGTGTGGGGCCACCACAACCCGATCAACTGGGCGTGGGACATCGTGAACTTCGTGTTCTGGATCGGCATCGGCCACGCCGGCACGCTCATCTCGGCCATCCTCTGTCTGCTGCGCCAGAAGTGGCGCACGTCCATCAACCGCGCGGCCGAGGCGATGACGATCTTTGCCGTGGTGTGCGCCGCGATCTTCCCGGTCTTCCACGTCGGCCGCATCTGGTTTGCGGTGCTGCCCGGCTGGCTGTTTCCGTTCCCCAACGGCAATGACATCTGGCAGAATTTCCGCTCGCCGCTGGAGTGGGACGTGTTTGCGGTTTCGACCTACGGCACGGTGTCGGTGCTTTTCTGGTATGTCGGCCTGATCCCCGACCTGGCCATCCTCCGGGACCGTTTTTATGCGGCGGGCAACAAGTTCCGCTCCTCGCTTTACGGCCTGTTTGCGATGGGCTGGCGCGGTTCCAACCGCCATTGGAGCAACTACGAGATGGCCTACATGATCCTTGCGGGCATCTCGACCCCGCTGGTGCTGTCGGTGCACACCATCGTGTCGTTCGACTTCGCCGTGTCGCTGATCCCCGGCTGGCACACGACCATTTTCCCGCCGTATTTCGTGGCGGGCGCGATTTTCTCGGGCTTTGGCATGGTGCTTACGCTCATGCTGCCGCTGCGCGCGGTGTACAAGCTGGAGGATCTCATCACGCAGTATCACATCGACTGCATGTGCAAGATCACCCTCGCCACCGGCACGATGGTCGGCTACGCCTACGCGATGGAGTTCTTCATCGCATGGTATGGCTCCAATCCGAACGAAGGCTTCGCCTTTATCAACCGCGGCTTCGGCCACTACGCGTGGGCCTACTGGATCATGGTCACCTGCAACGTGATCACGCCGCAGTTCTTCTGGTTCAAAAAAATCCGGCAGAACACGGCGCTGGTCTGGATCCTGTCGATTTTCGTCAACGTCGGCATGTGGTTCGAGCGCTTCGTGATCATCGTCACCTCGCTGGCCCGCGACTTCCTGCCGTCCAGTTGGGGCTATTATTCGCCGAGCATCGTGGAAATCTTCACGTTCTTCGGGACGTTCGGCGTGTTCAGCGTGCTGTTCCTCCTTTTCATCCGTTTCCTCCCCATCATGCCGATGGCCGAGCTGAAGGCGGTCACGCCGGAAGGCGACCCGCATTCCGGCGCCAACGCGCACCACTGATTTTCCGCCATGTCCGCCCAACCCTACGGCCTCATCGCCACCTTTGACACCGCCGCCGCGATCTACCACGCGGCGGAGACGGTGCGCGATGCCGGCTACAAGAAGTGGGACTGCATCACGCCGTGCCCGGTCCACGGGCTCGACGGCGCGATGGGGGTCAAACGCTCGCTGGTCCCGCGCATCTCGCTCGCCGGCGGCATCACGGGTTTCTGCACCGGCATGTTGATGATCTGGTGGACGGGTGCGTGGAATTACAAGCTGATCGTCGGCGGCAAGCCGCTCTTCAGCCCGATGTTTGCGTTTCCGATCAGCTACGAGCTCACGATTTTGTTCACCGCGTTTGCGACCATTGGTGGCATGTTCCTGCTGAACAACCTGCCGATGCACTATCACCCGGTGCTGAAATACGACCACATCACCCGCGGCCTCGACGACCAGTTTTTCGTTGTGATCGAGGCGGCCGACATGAAGTTCGACGCCAAGGCGACCCGCGCCCTGCTCGAAAAGGCCGGCGGCAAAAACATCACGGAGCTGGAGCACTGAGCCATGCGGTACCTCTATCTTTCCACCCTCCTGCTGGCCGTGCTCACCGTTTCGGTGCTGGGCTTCCGCGGCACCCCGAGCACGCGGCCGCCGATCGAGCTGTTTCCCGACATGGATCATCAGGCGCACCTGAAGCCGCAGGCGGAGAGCGCATTCTTCCCGGACCGCCGTGCGGACCGGCCGATCCCGGCCGGCACGGTCTCGCGGGACGACCTGCGGGATGATGACCACCTTTATCTGGGCAAGAACGCCGACGGCACCTGGGCGCGGACGTTTCCGGCCGCCGTGAAGCTGGACGCCGCGCTGCTCGCCCGCGGGCAGGACCGCTTCACGATTTACTGCCAGCCCTGCCACGGCGCGCTGGGCGATGGCAACGGCATCACGAAGCAATACGGCATGACCACGACCCCCACGTATTTCGACGAGAAGCGCACCAAGCTCACGGCCGGCGAAATCTTCAACGTCATCAGCAACGGGTCGCAGAAAACGCCCGAGGGCCGGCAGAACATGCTGTCCTACGCCGACAAGCTCACGGCCCCGGACCGCTGGGCCGTCGTCGCCTACGTCCGCGCCCTCCAGCGCGCCAACGCCGGCACGGTTGCCGATGTGCCTGCCGACAAACGAAAGGAGCTCGGACTCTGATGAGCGCACCCGCCGCCAACATCCCTGCTGCCAACGCGACACATTTGCCCGCCGCATCCGCCACGCGCGCAAACTGTGCGTTGTATGCCGGCATCGCAGGTCTCGCCGCGACCGTGATCGGGCTGGCCGTTTCGGGCAATGTGCACGCCGTGGCCATGTCCTATCTCGTGGGCATCAGCTACTGGACGACCATCGCCATCGGCATGCTGATGCTGGTGCTCATCCACCATATTTTCGACGCGGGCTGGTCCGTGGTCATCCGCCGCCAGTTCGAGCACGGCTTGGCGGCGTTCAAGTGGCTCTTTGTGCTGTTCCTCCCGCTGGTGGCCACCGCATTTATCGGCGGCGGTGACACGGTCTGGCCGTGGATGAATCCGGCGCACGAGTTGCTGCACGGTCATGGTACCGTTGCAACCGACATCCTCTACCAAAAGAAGGGCGCCTTCCTCAACGTGCCGATGTTCGTGGGCGCGACGCTGGTGTTTTTCGCCGTATGGATCTGGCTCTCGGCCCGCCTCCGCAAGGCGTCGTTTGCGCAGGACACCGACGGCAGCGCGAAGTGGACGACGATGAATCGCAAGACGGCGGCCTTCGGCATTCCCATGAACGCGCTGGCGCTCACCTTTGCCGCCATCTTCTGGATGAAGTCTCTCGAATACCACTGGTTTTCCACTATGTTTGGCGTGTGGTATTTCGCCAACTGCATCCGGGCGGCGCTGGCCTTCGGGGTGTTCATCATGGTCTGGCTCACAGCCCGCGGCGACTACCGGGGCATCCTGAACAAGAACCACTGGCACTGCATCGGCACGCTCGGCCACGCCTTCGTGATCTTCTGGGCTTATGTGACGTTCTCCCAATACTTCCTGATTTGGAATGCCAACGTCCCCGAGGAAACGTTCTGGTATAACCTGCGTGAGCACGGCGACTGGTATTACATCGGCATGCTGATCCTGTTCGGCCATTTCTTTGTGCCGTTCCTGTATCTGCTGTCATTCCGCCGGAAGAGCACCGCCTCCGGGCTGCTGCCCATCAGCATCTGGATCGCTGGCATCATCCTCGTGGATCTCTGCTATAACATCCTGCCGGCGCTGAAGGACGCGCATGGTGACCCGCTGCCCTTCTTCTCGCTGAACCTGCTGTGGGTCGCGGCCTCCGTCATCGGGGTTGGTGGAATTTGCGTGTGGGCCTATCTGCGCAGCTTCGCCACCTCCGGCGCGAAGCTGATCCCCGTGCGCGACCCGCGTATCACCGAATCCCTCACCTACCATGAGTGACGACAACCGCCCGGAATCCTCCTCCTGCCGTGGCATCCCGTTGATCACCACGGGCATCGGCTGCGCGCTGCTGCTCGTTGTGGTGGTGTATGTCTATGGCAAGCACCGGCCCGCGGCGCTGGGCGACGGTGTCCGCACCGCCGGCCAGCGCATGGAGAACTTGCAGAAACTTCACGACAACGAACAGAAACTGGCCTCCGGCTACAGCTGGGTGGACCAAGGCAAAGGTGTCGTCCGGCTGCCCCTCAGCCGGGCCGTCGAGCTGACCGTCGAGGAGCTGAAATCCGGCACTGCCGCAAAATGAGCGCCTACCAGCAACAACTTTCGCCCGCCGCCCCCGTCGCCGAGTCCGGCCCGGCCGACGCGGCCGTGCGCTGGCCGGTGCTGTTCCTGCTGGCCAGCAGCATCCTCTGGCTGCTTGCCGGCTCCGTACTGGCGCTCATCGCGGCGATCAAGCTGCACACGCCCGGCTTTCTCGCCGACTGCGAGTTTCTCACCTATGGCCGCGTCCATCCCGCCGCGCTCAATGCCTTCGCCTACGGCTGGGGAGTGAACGCCGGTCTCGCGGTCGCGCTCTGGCTCATGGCCCGTCTGTCCCGCGCGACGCTGCCCGGCGGCGGGCTGCTCATCGTTGCCGGTGCTTTTTGGAACCTGGGGGTGAAGCTTGGCGTCCTCGGCATCCTCGCCGGCTGGTCCACTTCGGTGCCATGGCTGGAGATGCCGCATCAGGTCGTGCCGCTGCTGCTGGTGGCCTACGCGCTGGCCGCTGCGTGGGTGGTCGGCGCACTGCGCCACGGTTCCTCGCCGCGGCTCTACGTCTCGCAATGGTGGCTGCTGGTCGCGCTGTTTTCGTTCCCCTGGCTCTGGGCTACGGCCGAGGCGATGCTGTTTTTCGGGCCGGTGCGCGGCACAGTGCAGGCGATTGTCGCCGCGTGGTTCGCCCACGGCTTCCTCCTGCTGTGGTTCACGCCGGTGGCGCTCGCCATCATGTATTATCTGCTGCCCAAGCTGCTGGGCAAACCCATCCGGGCCTACCATCTGGCCTCGTTTGGCTTCTGGGCCTATGTGGCCTGTGCGGGCTGGGCCGGTGCCTCCCGTCTCCTGGGTGCGCCGGTGCCGGCCTGGACGCAGGCCGCCGGCACCGTGGCGAGCCTGATGCTGCTCGCCCCGCTCGGCGTCATTGCGGTCAACCTTTTCGGCACGCT
Source organism: Opitutia bacterium (assembly GCA_947475065.1). Lineage (GTDB taxonomy): Bacteria > Verrucomicrobiota > Verrucomicrobiia > Opitutales > Opitutaceae > CAIYUN01. Next base: position 89,496 of record CANJLB010000008.1, read on the forward strand.
GTTCAACGGCGGGATGGCGGCGCTGGCGCGCAGCAATGTGCTGCGCTTTGTCGGGATGGCGGCGCTGTTCTTTGTGTTGGCGCTGCTGCGCTACGCGATGATGTCGCTGGGGGCCGGCACGGCGATCCAGCTGTCGTGGTTCGCCGCCGCCAGCGACTACGTCGTGCTCTACGGTGTGTTTTCCTTCGCGGTGTTTGGCGCGGTCTATTATCTGATGCCACGCCTGGTCCGGCGTGCGTGGCCCTATGCCAGCCTGATCCACGCTCACTTCGTGTGCTCCGCCCTCGGCTTCATCCTCGCGGGGGTGGCGCTCTCGCTGGGCGGCCTGAAGCAGGCCGCTGAACTCAGCCGCGGTGTGCCGTTCGCCGAAGTCACGGCCCACACGATGCCGGCGCTGCAGCTCGCGACCGTCGGGGGCCTTATCCTGCTGGTTGGCCACCTCGTTTTCGCCTTCCACTTCGTCAAGCTCGCGTTCTGCCCATGCGTTCGCGCCCGGGCCGCCGCCGCTCCGGTGCCGGCGGAGCTGCTGCGCACCGCACCGGAACTGGAGGCCGCCTCATGAACCGCGCCACCGTCATCTTCTTCGGGGCCTTCTTCGCCCTCACCCTCTCGTGGGCCGGGCTGCTGCTCAGCAACGTCCGCAGTTACGGCGTGCTCGCGCCCTACTTCGACGACACCGAGAACAAGGCGTATCCCTCGCAGGTCCCCGGTCTTGCCGCGCGCGGGGCGCAGGTTTATGCCGATCTGGGCTGCGCTTATTGCCACACCCAGCAGGTGCGCGGCGGCGAGCCGTCCGCCGACCTCGCCCGCAAGTGGGGCGGGCGCGAGAGCTACGGCCGCGACTACATCCGCGAAGAACGCGTCCTCCTTGGCGACCTGCGTGTCGGCCCCGATCTGCGCAACTTCGGTGTCCGCGCGCCGGCGGCCGCCGAGCTGTATCTCCATCTCTACAGCCCCACCACGGTCGTCCCCGGCTCGACGATGCCGGCCCATCGCTTCCTGTTTGCGACGCGCCAAATTGCCGGCCAGCCCTCGCCGTTCGCGCTCGACCGTGCCAAGGTCGCGGTGCCCGCCGGCTCAGAGGTCGTGCCGACGGAACGCGCCCAGGTGCTCGTCGCCTACCTGATGGGCCTGCATGACGGCTACGATTATCCGGAGGAAAAGCAGAAGAACACGCCGCCTAAAAAGGCCGGCGAGAAAAAGCCGGAGACCCACACGCCGGAGGCTCCCAAGAAATGAGCTCCATCCCTTCCCATTACGATCCGTGCCTTGAACCGGCCGCTGCGTCCGATGACAGCATTCAGCGGGTGCATGGCCGGCTGCTCAGCGACAAGCCCCAGCCCGAGCCGGGCGGCTTTGCGTATGGCCCGCTCATGCTCCTCGGCTTCATGTCGGGGCTGATTCTTTTTTGCTGCATTTATCTGGTGCACAACCGCGGTGGCTTCGACCCGTTGGTGTACAACGGCCACATTGATCCCAAGGCCGCCTCAGGACTGCCGGTTGAGCTGACCGTGCCCGAGATGATCGCCAAGGGGCAGTCGCTCTACTCTGTGACCTGCATTCAATGCCACGGCGCCGCCGGCCTTGGTCAGCCAGGTGCGTTTCCCCCGCTGGCTGGCTCCGACTGGGTCAACGGTAGTGAGGAACGCGTCGTCCGTGTGGTTTTGCACGGCCTGAAGGATCCCATCACGGTGAAGGGCGAGCAGTTCACGTCGAGCAACAAGATGCCGGCCCTCGCGAACCCGCCTTACACTTACAAAGACACCCAGATTTCCTATGTCCTGACCTACGTGCGGCAGGCCTTTGGCAACACCAGCGGCCCCATTATGCCGGCCAAGGTGACGGAGATTCGCGCCGCTTCGGCCGACCGCAAGAGCGAGTGGACGCAGGCCGAGCTGCCTGCAAACTGAACCAGAGGCAAACGGAGTGAGGAGGCAGAGTCAGGAGCTGGAGTCCGGAGGATATTTGGGATTTCCGATTGGCTGATGTCGGCCCCTGCGGGTCTAGGTAAAGAATTTCCGATTGGTCAGAATTTGGAATGACGGATGCGGCAGCCGAAACGCGTTTCGGAATAAACTGGCCTTGCCGCGCACGAGTGCCGGCAGGGCCCGCCAGAATTTGCCCTTGACCGCCCCCGCGTGTGCTGCGAGACTGACCGCTCGCCCAATTTCCACCCAACCCGCCCGCCATGAGAGACGACTACCTGAAAGAAGCGCACACGATCATTCCCGACGCCAATGTGCTCATCAACGTGGTTTCCCGCCGCGTCAAGCAGCTCCGCCGTGGAGCGCGCGCCTTGGTTGAGTCGCTCGAAAAGCTTTCACCCGAGGACATCGCCCTGCGCGAGGTCATCGAAGGCAAGATTTCCTTCGATACGAACGCTCAAGCCTGAGGCCGGGCGGCGGGCCGTCAGTTTGCGTTTTAGACCGGCCGTTGGTGCCGCGCTCCCCCATGCCCGCCCCGAAACCAGACTCCGCCCGCCTCACCGAGATCCGCAACGCCAAGGCGCGGCACGACTATTTCGTCGAGGAAAAGTTCGAGGCCGGGCTGGCGCTCAAGGGGACGGAAGTGAAGTCCATCCGCGCCGGCCGGGCGCAGATCAATGATTCCTTTGGCCGCGCGAGCAAAGGCGAGCTCTGGCTGATGAACGCGCACATCGAGACGTATGCCTTTGGCAACGTGCACAACCACGATCCGCGGCGCTCGCGCAAGCTGCTGCTGCACGCGCACCAGATCCGTAAGATCATCCAGGGACTGGAGGCCGGGGGCCGGGCGCTGGTGCCGCTGCGGATGTATTTCAAGGGGGCGCTGGTGAAGGTGGAGATCGCGCTGTGCTCCGGCAAAAAGCTCTACGACAAACGCGATGACCTGAAGCAGCGGGCCGAGGCGCGTGAGCTCGACAAGGCGCTCAAGCAGTTCCGGCGCCGGTGAGGGGGAGCAGGGGGCCATCGTCGGTGTTATTTGTGTAACGATCAGGAATTGCTGCCCCCTTCTGGCTTTCTCCTGAGCCGCCTGCCGCCGCCCTTCGCGTGTGCGGAGCATGTGCATTGGCTCCGGTCGGCACCATGGGGTGATGCCCCGCTAAACGCCTTGGGTCGCCCGCCCATTTTCCAGCGGAAGCCGCTTGGCTTTCCCTCGTGATGCCAGCAGGATCGGTCAAAACCGACCATCATGCGCAATCTGACGAAACGGGAACGGTCCCAAAAACGGCCACGGTCGGTGGGTGGTCCGGGTCGTAATTCGAGACCGGCCCTCCGACACTTTTGGGAGGAGCTTCCCGTGAGTTGTCGCACGGTCCAGGCATGCTCTTCCCGTGGCTAAAGCCGGCACACTCCATTTCGGAAATGATCTCGCGGATCGCACTCCGACCGAGATGCGGATCAATGAAAGTGAGGAGCACTTTCGTCAGGCCTTTACCTTCGCAGGCATCGGCATGGCTCTCGTCGGGCTCGATGGTCGCTGGCTCCGCGTCAATCAAGCCCTGTGTGACCTCATTGGCTATACGGAAAGTGAACTGCTGAAAGCGACCTTCCAGGACATCACCCATCCCGACGATCTTGACGCCGATCTCGGCCATGTGCGCAGCCTGATCGCCGGGGAGCAGAATTTCTATCACATGGAAAAGCGCTACGTCCATCGCGATGGTCGTATCGTGTGGGTTCGCCTGACCGCATCGTTGGTGCGCAGCGCCTCCGGTCAGCCCCTGCATTTTGTTTCCCAGATCGAAAATATCACCGATCGGCGGCAGGCGGAGACTGCGCTTCGTGAGAGCGAGGCGCTCACCCGGCTCTTCGCCGAGCACGCGCCCGCCGCCGTCGCGATGTTCGATACCGAGATGATCTATCTGGTCGCGAGCGCCAAGTGGCTGAGCGACTACGGTCTCCAAAGCCAGTCCATCATCGGCCGTTCCCACTACGAGGTGTTCCCGGAGATCCCCCAGCACTGGAAGGCCATTCACCGGCGATGCCTCGCGGGCGCGGTCGAATCATGCGAAGCCGATCCTTTTGACCGGGCCAGCGGCGAACGGATGTGGCTGCGCTGGGAAGTGCGGCCTTGGTACCACGATGATGGCACCATTGGCGGGATTGTCATGTTCACTGCGGACATCACCGCGCTCAAGGAGCTGCAACACCAGCTGGTCGAGCGCAATGTCGCGCTGGAAATCGAAACCAAGCGTGCCCAGGAATCAGAGCGGGTGATCCGCGAAGCCCGGGCGGCCACGGAGGAATCGGCGCGGCTCAAGGCACGGTTTCTGGCGAACATGAGCCACGAGATCCGCACGCCCATGAATGGGGTCGTTGGCATGACCAGCCTGCTCCTCGACACCGAGCTGACCCCTGAGCAACGGACGCTGGCCAACACAGTGCGGGCCAGCGCTGATTCGCTGCTCACGGTCATCAACGACATCCTGGACTTTTCAAAGATCGAGGCTGGCCAGCTGGCGTTCAATCCCCTCCCGTTCGATCTCCACGATCCCGTGGAGAATTCCCTGAGTCTCCTGGCGGAACGGGCGCTCAGCAAGGGCCTGGAAATCGCGCACCTGATAGACGACGATGTGCCGGCCCGGCTGATCGGCGACACCGGCCGGCTTCAACAGGTGCTGATTAATCTCATTGGCAACGCCATCAAGTTCACCACCCGCGGCGAGGTCATGGTCGGCGTATCCAAAGTGGGTGAAAAAGACCGGTGCGCCCGCCTGCGCTTTACCGTCCGTGACACCGGGATCGGCATCACGCCCGAGGCCCAGGCCAGGCTTTTTCAGCCTTATGTGCAGGCCGACATCAGCACCAGCAACAAATTTGGTGGCACGGGCCTCGGGCTGGCGATCAGCCGTCAGCTCGTGACCTTGATGGGCGGGGAGATCGGCCTCCAGAGCACGCCCGGGCAGGGATCCACCTTTTGGTTCACGGCCGAGTTTCCGATTCAGGAGGGGAGTCTCCCTGCCGTCCCGCGGCGAATCGAGCTCGCCGGCCGCCGCGCGCTCATCGTGGATGGCAACGCGACCAACCGCGAGGTGTATGCACGGCAGCTTGCGGCCTGGCGGGTGGAGACGGTGGCGGTTGCCGGAGGGGAGGAGGCGTTGGCGGCATTGCGGGCCGGGGCACCCTTCGACCTTGCGCTCGTGGATCTGCAGCTGGTGGGCATGACTGCGTTGCAGCTCGCCACTCGGGTTCGTGCCGATCCTTCATGTGCCGCTCTCAAACTTGTCCTTCTCGGCTTCATTGGCCAGGCACTCTCGAAACACGAACTGTCTGCGATCGGGGTTTCGACTTTTCTGCTCAAACCCGTGCGTCAGTCGCAATTTCAGGAAACCGTTGAGAAGCTGCTGGCCGGCGCAGCCTCCGTGCCGCCATTCCCGGCACCAGGGACGCCCTCGTTGCTTTTGGCGGCCCAACCCAGGCTGCGCATTCTCCTCGTCGAGGACAATCTGGTTAACCAACAGGTCACACTCGGTCAGTTGCAAAAACTCGGATATCACGCCGACGTCGTGGCCGACGGGGAAAAGGCCGTCCAATCTGTCCGTATCACCGAATACAACCTGATTCTGATGGATTGTCAGATGCCGGTGACCGACGGCTTCGAAGCCACCCGCCAGATCCGCGCATGGGAATCGGAACGCCAGACACGCGGTGAGCAGTTCACCGTGCTGCATATTATTGCGATCACGGCGAACGCCATGGTGGGTGACCGTGAGGCCTGTCTGGCCGCCGGGATGGATGATTATGTCAGCAAACCTCTGCGCTACCTGGACCTTGCGGCTGCCATTGGCCGCGCCCCGTGCACAAAGATTTAGGTAGGAGTCCACGCTGAGGACTTCGCAGGTTGGCGGTGAAGGCTGCAAAATTCAGAAGCCAAGAAACCAGGTTACCGAGGCCAGCAGGCCGATATCAGCCATCCAAGAGCATGCGCCGAGCATGCAACCAGAAACCAATCCAAAACCCAAATCCAAAATCAAAAATTCAGCACCTGGCTTCCTGCTAAAACAATTCCGGTTTCAGCTCTTAGCCTCTTAACTCAGTTTTCCCGTCTCCTGGTTTCCTGGCTTCTGAATTAACTCGCCCGGCTGCTCGGGTAGCCCTCGGTGGTTCACTTTGCTGGCGGAGCTGGGAAAAACTGGACTTCGCGTCCGGTGCCGCCCAATGGTTGGGGGCCATCCCACGGCGCCCTCTCATCTCCCCATGCTGACCTACGTTTATGAAACCCTGCCGCGCGCCGGAAAGCGGGTGCGGCGCTATGAACTCCGCCAATCCATCAAGGATGCGCCGCTGACGAAGCATCCCGAGACGGGCGAGCAGATCCGCCGCTGCATCGCGATCAACCGGGACCTGTTCGTCCGCGAGGCCACCATCGAGCTGCCCGAGGCGCGCCCCGCGAAAAAATCCCGCCACCACGATCATCACCACGATCATGATCATGACCACCATCACTGAGCGGCCTGCGCCCGTTGGCCGGATGCCGCCGGCGGTGCGTTACCAGGTGAATTGCGAGCCATCCGGGCGGTAATACGTCGGCCGGTTCGCGCCGGGCTGCTCGATGGTGCCGACCAGTTTCAGCCGATCCATGTTGACGCTGACTCCGAGGCCCGGCCGGTCGTTGGCGTACAACTTGCCCTCCTTGAAGGTCAGGAACTCGTTGAGATAGTTGGGCGGGGTGGGGTAGTTGTACTCGAAGACCACGGACTGCGGATAGGGCATGAGGGTGTGGACTTGGGCGGCGGTCGCGATCGGCCCGGTGAAGTGCGGCATGATGCCGATGTCATGGGTCTCGCACAGGGCGCAGATGCGGATCATCTCGGTGATGCCGCCGACGTTGGGGAGGGAGCAGCGGACGAAGTCGAGGTCATGGTTCTCGACCAGCCGGTGGAAGTCCCAGCGGGCGCCCCACTCCTCGCCGGCGGCCAGGGGGAGGCTGGTCTGGGCGCGCAGCTTGGGGATGTCCTGGAGGAACGCGTCGGTCTGCACGGGATCCTCGACCACATAGGGGGCGAACTCCTCGATCATGCGGCAGCCGCGCACCGCCTCGGCCAAGGTGAAGCGCTGGTGAAAATCCACCATGAAATTGCCCTTGGGGCCCACGCCCTCGCGGGCGGCGCGGCAATCGGCCTGGACCTGCACGAGGCGCTCGCGGGCATCATAGAGGTTGGTGCCCCGCACACTGGCGGCGTCGAAACGGAAGAGGCGCCAGCCCGCGTCCATGCAGGCGGCCGCTTGGTCGCGGAGGTTGTTGCCCCCGCCGCGGAATGTGGTCGTGTAGCACTCCAGGTGGGTGCGGTTCAGCCCGCCCAGCAGCTCATAGACCGGGACGTTGAGCGCCTTGCCCTTGAGATCCCACAGCGCGAGGTCGAGGGCACCCATGGCGTGAAGCCGCTCGCGGCCGGGTGGGTAGTGGAAGGCGCGGTACATATCCTGCCAGGCGCTCTCGATTTGGAACGGGTTCCGCCCGATGAGGCGCCCGGCGCATGGCGTGAGGGTGTCCAAGGTGCCGCCCTCGCCAATGCCAACGAGGTTGGCGTCGGTCTCGATCATGACGACCATGTTGCTTTGCAGCAGTGGAATCTGCAGGGGCATCGCGGTGGGCGCCTCGTAGAAACGGACCCGCGTGATCTTCGCCTGGGGCAAGGCGGCATAGGCGAGGGAAGGGCGCAGCAGCGTGACCGCCGAGGCGGCCGCGGCGGATTTGATGAAGGAGCGACGATTCATGGGGGAGGGGAGGTTGGTGGGGAAGAATTCCGGCTCCAACAGGAGCACAGAGCAGGGCAGGTTTTTTCTTCCCATAGATTGTGACGGCACCCCAGGAGGGAGCAAGCGCGAATGGCCGGCCAAAGCACCGGCTCGAGCGCCAGGGCCTTGGCTTGGCGAGTTCGGCCTTTGCCGCCCTCGGAACGAGTCCAGGGTGGGCCCGAACCAAGCGAAATACATCCAAGGGCGGCAGGGACCCGGAGATGCTGGCGGTTAAAATTGTCTTATGCGCTTTGCGCGGTGCGTGTCGCTGGGGTAGGGTTCCGTTTTCTCAATCCTGCCATGTCATCCGCACTCATTGATCCGGCCGTCCGCATCGGCCATGTCCACTTGCGCGTCGCCGACCTCGGCCGCTCGCTCGCGTTTTACTGCGACGTGCTCGGCTTCCGGCTGATGCAGCGCATGGGCCCGTCGGCGGCGTTCATCTCCGCCGGGGGCTACCATCACCACCTCGGCCTGAACACATGGGAAAGCCTCGGCGGGTCGCCGCCGCCTCCCGGGTCCACCGGGCTTTATCACACGGCCATATTGTATCCGACGAGGGTCGCGCTGGCGGATGCGCTCCGCCGGCTGCAGCGCGCGGGCATCGCACTCGACGGCGCGGCCGACCACGGCGTGAGCGAGGCGCTGTATCTGCGCGACCCGGATGAGAACGGCGTCGAGCTCTACCGCGACCGGCCCCGCGCCGAATGGCCGCTCACGCCCGACGGCGGGGTGGCGATGTTCACCCGGCCGCTCGACCTCGCCGCCCTGCTCGCCGAGCGGGAATAAAAATCCAATGCACGCTCGACAAGCGAGGCAAAAGTGTCTCTGTTACACCTATGCCGCCCACCGTCGCGATCTCAATCAAGCAACTCCACGCCAAGACCGGCGAGTGGGTCCGTCGTGCGGGCCGTTCCCGGACGCCACTGCCCGTCACCGACCGGGGCCGGCTGGTTGCTGTGCTGGCGGGTGCGCATCTGCCCGTCACCCGGCGTCAGCGCACCCTGCTGCCTGCCTATGCCGCGTTGCTGGCAAAAAAGCCGGGCCGGGATGTGCTCGCCGATCTCGACGCGGTGCGCGGTGACCGCTGACCATGCTATTTTGCGATACGTCCACGCTGGCGAAATATTACGTCCCCGAGCAGGATTCCGCAGCCGTGCGGATGCGGCTTGACGGCGAGGATCGCGTCATGCTGTCCGAGTTGGCCCGGGCCGAGCTCATGGCGGTGTTCCATCGCCGGCTGCGGGAGAAGAAGTGGTCGCAAAACGAGTTTCAGGCGGCGGTGCGGCAGTTCAACATGGATGACCATGGTGGTTACTGGTCGTGGGCCCCGTTGGACGGCATCATCGTCGGGCAGGCGGCCCAAACTTACACCACCCTGCCCGCCGAGGTATTTCTCCGCACGGCTGACTGCCTGCACCTCGTCACGGCCATCCATCACAATTTCGCGGAAATCCACACCCACGACGTCCACCAAATCAAGGCGGCCTCGATCTTGGGTCTGAAGCCCGTAACCCTCGCATAAGCCCTTCGTTTCGGTCTCCGGGCTTACGACTCCCAGCCCCATGTCCGCCCCAGTTTCCCGTCAGGTCCGCTACCGGCTGCTCCGGCAGATGATTTTTGACGGACGGGGGAAACCTCCGCCGTTGGCGGCGCGGCCGGAGCCGGCGTCATGGGGCGACGCTGCCATCACGGGGAGCTGTCTTGGGCATTCGACGGTGCTGCTGAATCTTTTCGGAGTGAAAGTTCTCACCGATCCGGTGTTTTCCCAGCGGGTCGGGCCGGGCATCGCGCCGTTCATCCTCGGACCCAAGCGATATTTTGCCCCGGCGCTGATGCCCCGCGAGCTGCCGGCGCCGGACCTTCTCGTCATCAGCCACGCCCATTTCGACCACTTCGACGCGTGGAGCCTGCGGCAGTTTGACCGGCAGACTCCGGTCGTCACCCCGAACGCGACGGGTGATCTGCTGCACCGGCTGGGATTTCGCCAGGTGCATGAGCTGGGCTGGGGACAGAGCCTCACGCTCAACCCTCCCGCCGGGCCGGTCCGGCTCACCGCGCTGGAAGTGGCGCACTGGGGGGCGCGCAAGATGCGTGACACCCATCGCGGCTACAACGGCTGGCTGCTGGAGCGCGGCGGCCATGTGGTCTGCTTCGCCGGAGACACGGCTTATACGCCGGCATTTGCGCGGCTTAACGGGCCGCTGTCGCCGGACCTCATGCTCATGCCGATCGGGGCCTATGACCCGTGGATCCGCGCGCATTGCAGCCCCGAGCAGGCGGTGGCGATGGCGCGTGAGGCGGGTGCGCGCGCGTTCGTCCCGATCCACCATAGCACCTTCAGGCTCCGATTCCTGACTTCTTGGCCTCCTGCTAAAATAATTCCGGTTTCAGGATAGGATGTCCTGAATGCGCCCTCAGCCGTTCCACCCTGACCTCTGGCATCTGGCCTCTCCACCTCCGCTCCGTGTCCTCTGTGCCTCTGTGATTCAAGCTTCCGCTCACTCCGCTCCTGGCTTCCTGGCTTCTGAATTAAGGATCCTCTGAAAAACACACCGCTGCTGCCGAGACCAGCGTGCGGAAAGTTTTTTTGCGCGAGGCGAGCAGAGGTTTGAGGACGAAAAGCAGCATGGTGGAGGGGGCCGCGGTGAGTGGAGAC
>CANJLB010000009.1 GCA_947475065.1 Opitutia bacterium
GGCGTCCCGGTCGTTGCAGCCAAGCCCTTCCGAGCCTGACGTGCAAGTCCGCCAAAGGCGGCTTCCTCCGACGAGCTTGATCGCCCATTCTCGGAAGCCGCCTTTGGCTCTGCCCTCATCCGGGTTTAACATCGGGTTGAACATACAAGTTCACTGAGCACCGAACCACACCTGGCTCCTCTCATTTTCATGGCTTTCTGGCTTCTGAATTCAATTCCGTCGTGAGGATTTTAAATCCAGTCAAAATAGCTGATGTCGGCCTTGCGGCCTCGGTAACAGAAACCATGAAACCATGATTTTTTACCACGGTTTCACGAATGGACACGGAGTATCAATCAGCAATGCAATCCCGAGCTTCCACCCGGCAGATGAAGGAATTTGGCATGATGTTTTTCCATGATGTTTTGTATCCGTGTCACTTGTGCGCCGTCGGCGCATCGTGGTCAAATTGAACTGCGGAATTAAGGTTCAGAACAGGTCGCCCTGCGTGAGCGCGGCGCGCCTGCCGCCATCGAGCGTGCTGAGGGCGAGCAGCTGCATGGTGGTGAGCCGGGCAAGCTGCGGCTCGCCGGCGAGCGCGGCCAGCAGCAGCGCGCCCGCCAGCGCATCGTAGGGCGCGGCGTGATAGCGACGGCGGGCCGGCGGGCAGTGCACGGCGGACAGCGTGGCGAGCCGATCTTGCAGGCCCCAGGCGGCAACCAGATCGGCGAGCCTGGCCGACGGCAGCGCCGGCCAGAACTGCGGATAGAGCCGGCCGGTGTCGAGCCACGGACCCCAGTCGGTCACGGTCGCGCCGGGCCGGGCGAAGTCGGGCGACGGACGCGGGTAAGGCCAGACGGATTTCAGCAACGAGTTTTCCGCGCCCGAAAAATGCGCCGCCAACGGCCCGGTCTCGCGCAGCCGGGCGAATGGCTCCCAGTCATCGGCCAATGGCGCGCATGGGGCGAGCTCGTCGGCGCGCAGACCGTGCAGCGCCGTGTCCTCCGGCCGCACCCGGCCGCGGGGACGACAGAGACGGGTTTGCACGGCCACGATCTCCGCACCGCGCAGAGTGACCACGCCGTATTCGAGGATGCCCGCCGCCAGGCTGCCCTCGAAGTCCACAAAATGGATGAGTTGTTCGGTCCAAGCTTTGACCACAAGGGAAACGGAACACACGGAAACGGAGAAACGGAAACTTTTTTCCGTGTGTTTCCCGGCTGCCGCCGTCAAAACTCGCCCGGTGGATCTCACGCCCTACCGCACGTTCATGGGGGAGCTCGCTGACAAAAGCGGCGAGTTCATCCGGCCGTTTTTCGGCGCCCCGGGCCTCGTCGTCGAAACCAAGGCCGACACCACGCCCGTAACCGCCGCCGACCGTGGCGCGGAGGAGCTGCTGCGCTCGCTCATCGCCAAAAAATTCCCCGCCCATGGCGTGATCGGCGAAGAGTTCGGCGAAGACCGGCCCGGCGCAGAGTGGGTGTGGGTGCTCGACCCGATTGACGGCACCAAATCGTTCATCGCCGGCGTGCCGCTGTGGGGCACGCTCATCGCGCTGCTACACGGGGGCCAGCCGGTGCTTGGGGCGATCCACCTGCCCGCGTCCGGCCAGCTCATGCTCGGCGACGGCACCACGACCACGCTCAACGGCAGGCCCGTGCGGATGCGCCCCTGCGCGCGTATGGAGGACGCCACCCTGCTCACCAGCGACCCGTTGAACCCGGCGATCCATCAGGACGGCCCCGCGTTCGCCGCGCTCGCGCGCCGCGCCCGGCTCGTGCGGACGTGGGGCGACTGCTACGGCTATTTCCTGCTGGCGAGCGGCCGGGCCGACCTCATGTGCGATCCCGTGCTGAGCCCCTGGGATCTCGCCGCGCTCGTGCCCGTCGTGCGGGGCGCGGGCGGCGTCATCACCGACTGGCAGGGTGGCGTGCCGTGGCCCGCATCGTCCGCGCTCGCCGCCGCGCCCGCGTTGCATGCTGAGGCGGTCACGGCGCTGAATCCGGTCGGCGGCAACTGCGGCAAACAGGGTTGACTTTGCGCCCAAGATGTCAGGCACTGGCCGGATGAGAAAGACGCTCCTACCCCTCGGATTGCTCCTCACAGTCGCGCTGGCTTCGGCGGCAGAGCCGCATACTTGGACCGACGCCACTGGCAAAACTTTCGTGGGTGAGATGGTGAGCGCCAACAAGGTGGAAATCACCATCCGAGGCTCCAACGGGGTGATCTCCCGCTACCCCCGAAACTTGCTCTCAGCCAAGGATCTTGCGTATGCGGACCAAGCCGGCAGTGCCATACCCATCGAGGTTAAGCTGGATGTGAGCCGGGTCAAATTCAGTGTCGCAACGGATAACTCCACGCAGGGGGTGACCATCACCACCGAGGAATGGGGCTATTACATCACACTGAACAGCAAAACAATGCATGCGGCCTCCAATCTTCGGGTTGATTATCAGCTCTACGTTCGCCAGGCCAAGCTGGGTGAAACCATGTCGTCACAACCCTTGAAGAACCGCGCCGGAGTCAAAAACATTCCCAAGCTCGATGCCGGCGGAAAAACCAACTTTAAGACCATCGGGGTTCCCGCGAGACTGGTCCAATTGCAGCAAGGCTATTATTGGACAGCAACGGGCCACAGCGAAGATGTGAATGACAAGCTGGAAGGCATCTGGGTGCGCGTGTTTCAAGGCAGCACCATGATCGCCGAGTATGCCTCGTCCGAGACGTTCAAGAAGGGCGGCTGGCCGGTGGAAAAAAACCCGGCCAAATAACCGCCACCCGTCCGGTTATTTCGGCGGTGCAGCCGTCTTTTTTGCCGCCAGCTCGGCCGCATGGTCTTTCGCCAGCTGTTGCGCACGACTGGTCGCCGCCATGATGCGCGGGAGCATGGCGGCCTGCGAGCGGGCGGCGACTTCGGGGGCCTTGTCGGCCATCGCCTGACCGGCAGGCGAGCCGTAGAAATTCGCGATGGCCCGCAGCTCTTCCTTGGAGTAAACCTCGCTGTAGGCGCGGGCGAGGTCGCCGCGCACCGCCTCGGTGTTCAGCCCCGCAAACACCGTCTCCATGAGCTTCGCCTGAAACGCCCGCTCCTCGTCCGACGATCCGGGGCCGGCTGAAGGGGCAAGCTGCTTCACCATGGCGGTCAGGCTATCCTGCTGGGCCTTCAAGGTGCGCTCGATCATCTGGTCAAATTTCATCTTGTTCAGCACCTCCTCGGCGTCGGCCATCGTCGCACGGGTGCTTTCGTTCATCAGAGCGGGGCCGCTGCTCACCGTCATGCCGACCGCGCTTGAGGAGAGACGGACCGACACACTGCGCCCGCCCTTGGTGAGCACCAGCGTGTCGTCCGTCGCGCGATAGTCGCTCAACGTCCAGCCGGCAAAGCTGTCGCCCACCGTCACCCATGCGGTTTCCGAACCGCCGGGCACGGCGAGAGCAAAACGCGACGCGCCGCCCGCCGCCACGATGCCGCGCAGCTCGATCTGCGGAGCCTCGTCGGCGGCAAACACGGCGCAAGCGGTGAGAAGAAACAGGGCCGGGAGGACGCGGAGGGATTTCATGATGGGAGAGGGTAGGTGCATAGGTGACGAGCCGCAAGCACAGGGGTTACAAGCGACCGCGGGGCGGCCTCACTGACGCCATGAAACGGCACTGGACACCGAACTTTTTGACCACGGATGTCTCGGATGGGCACGGATAGGGATCGCGGAAACGCGGAGGAGCGGAGTGGCGGAAAAGCTGAGAGCTAAAGCCGGAATTGTTTTAGCAGGAGGCCAGGAAATCAGGAATCGGAGGGACGGAAGTTTGAACCACAGAGCACAGTGATGGAGAGGCGGAGGGCGGGCGGCGCGTGCAAGACACGCGCCCTACGTTTCAGCAGCCGGGCATTTCGGCGGGCCCAGCGGGCCTGCCCTACCTTTACTATGGCGGGCGGGGGCGCCCGCGCTCCCACCGGTCTTAAAAAATATCTCGCAACGACGGCTTGCTGGCGCGAGATGTGCAGGGGGCTGAATCCATGGCAAAGTGGCCGTGGGCACCCCCGTTTTCCCTCTCCGATGAAATCCGCCAAGCTCCTCCTCGCCCTCGCGGCCACCCTTCTCGCCACCACCGGCATGACGCGGCTTGCCGCCGTCACCCTGCCCACCCTCTTTGGCTCCGCCGGCTCCACGTTTGTGTCCATCAATCCCTCCACGGGCGCGGGCACCGCAATTGGCGTGATCGGGTTCAACCAAGTGGGCGGGATGGATTTCAACCCGTCCACCGGGATTTTGTTTGCCGCCGGCAGAAATCCCATCGGCGGCGCGCTCACGCTGCTCACCATCAACCCGGCGACCGGTGCCGGGACCGCGGTGGGCGTGATTTCCGGAACCTCCGGAGCCAATGTCACCGACATCTCCTTCCGCAGCGACGGGGTGCTGTTCGGAGCCAACGGGAGCAACCAGGCCTTTACCCTCAATGTGACGACCGGTGCGGCCAGCCTGCTTGGTGCCATCGGCGGGGGATCCTTTGGCAACGCGCTGGCCTTTTCGCCAGGTGACACCTTGTTTTTTGCCAATTCGGACCTGGAAACAATCAACCAGTCCACCGGCGTGGGAACAACGGTGGTGGGTCTCACCTATCCGGGCCTGACGAACAGCCCGCGAGCCAATGGGATGGACTTCGACCCGGTTACCGGCGCGCTCTATGCCTCGGTGCAGACGCAAGGGGATGGAAGCAGTCCCGGCAGCTCCAGATTGGTCACGATCAACCCTGTGACGGGTGTGGCCACGAACATCGGAACCACTTTCAACAATCTTGACGCGCTGACGGTGGCACCGGTGGCCGCCATCCCGGAGCCGAGCACGACGGCGGTCCTCGCAGGGCTGGCAGGATTGGGACTGGCGGCGGGCTGGCGCAGCCGGCGCGCGAAGCACCGGGTGGAGTGAGCGGGAGGGGTGGGGCCTTACGGAGCGGCGGGGTTCGGCGACCCCGCCCTACATGGCGCGCACAGCTTGTGCGCGTGAATATTTAGGAACCCGCGGATCGCGGAGGAGGACATTTCGGCGGGTCCAGCGGACCCGCCCTACCCTTCTGGCGGGCGGGGGCGCCCGCGCTCCCACCTCATCTCGCACTTGAAACTTGTCACGGCTCGCCGGGATGCGAATCCTGACCGCCCCATGGTCATCAAACCCAAAGTCCGCGGTTTCGTCTGCGTCACAGCCCACCCCGGCGGCTGCGCCGCGCATCTGCAGGAGCAGATCGCACACGTCCGCGCCGGCGGCCCGATCAAGGACGGCCCGCGCAAGGTGCTCGTCCTCGGGGCATCCACCGGCTATGGCCTGGCGTCGCGCGTCGCGGCCGCGTTTGGCTCGGGCGCGGCGACGGCCGGTGTGTTTTTCGAGCGCCCCTCCGAGGAGGGTCGCCTCGCCACGCCGGGCTGGTATAACAGCATCGCCTTCACCGCGGCCGCCCGCGCCGCCGGCCTCTATGCGCGCAATTTCAACGGCGACGCCTTTTCCACCGCCATGAAGCAGGAGGTCGTCGCCGCGCTCAAGGCCGACCTCGGCCAGGTGGACCTCGTCGTCTATTCGCTCGCCTCACCCCGACGGACGCACCCGACCACCGGGGCCGTCCACAAGTCCGTCCTAAAGCCGGTGGGCACGACCTACACGAACAAGACCGTGGACACGGACAAAGGCATCGTGAGCGACATCACCATCGAGCCCGCGACCGACGCCGAGATCGCCGACACCACCGCTGTCATGGGCGGTGAAGACTGGGAAATGTGGATGGACGCGCTGGAACAAGGGGGAGTGCTCGCCCCCGGTGCGACCGCAGTGGCCTACTCCTATATCGGCCCGGAAGTGACGTGGCCGATCTACAAAAACGGCACCATCGGCCTCGCCAAAAACGACCTCGAGCGCGCCGCCGTCCGCATTGACGCCCAACTGAAGGCGCAGGGCTACGGCCGCGCGTTCATCTCGGTCAACAAGGCGCTCGTCACGCAGGCGAGCAGCGCGATCCCCGTCGTGCCGCTCTACATCTCCATCCTCTACAAGATCATGAAAGCGCGCGGCCTGCATGAAGGCTGCATCGAGCAGATGCGCCGGCTGTTTGCGACGCAGATGTACAATGGCAATCCGCTGAATTTCGACGAAGGCGGCCGCGTGCGGCTGGACGACTGGGAGATGCGCCCGGAGGTGCAGGCCGAGGTCGTGAAAATCTGGCCGCAGGTCACCACGGAAAACCTCGCCGCGCTCACCGACATCGCCGGCTACCGCGCGGAGTTTCTGAAGCTCTTTGGCTTCGGCCTGCCGGGCATCAACTACGAGGCCGAGGTCGAACCGCACATGGCGATGCTGTGAGATGGAAGGCTGGCGTGTTTTAAACCGCGAATGGACGCGAAGCGGGATATCGGAATTTTTGACCAAGGATCTCACGGATCGACACGGATTGTCGAACCAAGTCACAGAGGACCCCGAGCGCAGCCCACAGAGTTCACTGAGCACCGAAACCAAACCTGGCTCCTCTCATTTTCATGGCTTTCTGGCTTCTGAATTCAATTCCGTCGTGAGGATTCTAAATCCAGTCAAAATGGCTGATATCGGTATTACGGCCTCGGTAACAGAAACCATGAAACCAGGATTTTTTACCACGGCTTCACGGATGGGCACGGATGGGGACAAGGCCAGCCGACGCGCGGGCCATGAGTCAAAAGGGGTGGGCTTGAGCGTCCCGGCCGTTTGGCGTTGCACCTGCGGTGCGGCGCGGCTGGCGTCTGGGCATGCCCGCCCCGGACACTCTTGATGCGCCCGGCCCCGTGCCGCCCAAGGGCCGCGATCCGACGCTGCCGCCGCCCCAGGTCCAATTTGCGCTGCGACTCATGGCGGCGCTGGTGCATGTCGTCTTCGTCGCGGCGCTGATGCAGGACTACTGGAGCGGCCAGTGGTGGAATGGTGATTTGGCCATGCTAGGACCGTGGCTGGCGACGTTCGCGGAGGCCGCGCTCGGCCGCCTGCGTTTTTTTGTCGAAGGGCTGCGCACCCTCGCCCCGTGGGCGCTGGTCGAGGCGCTCACGGTGGCGCTGGTGTTCGGGGTGCCGTTTCAACTGCTCATGCGGTTGTGCGCGGCGGCGGGCCTGACCTATTTTGCGGCGCAAGCCGTCGCGTATTACGAACCCGGCCGGCCCACGTTGCTGCTGATGGTCATCACCGAGGTGATCACCGTGCTGCTCGTGCTCTTCGCCCGGCCCGCCAGGCGGCAGGACTGGCGGCCGGCCTCGGCGCTGTTCACCGTGGGGGCGACGTTTTATTTTCTCGCCCTCAGCTTCGCCCCGCCCGAACAGGTGCTCGTCTCCGAGCAAACCGGGGTGCTGATCGCAAGTGCGGGAATCAGCTGGGCGATTTTCGCCAAACTTTCGCTCGGCCGGTCGTTCGGCCTGCTACCGGCGGATCGCGGCATCATCACCCGCGGCGCCTACCGCGTGGTGCGGCATCCGGTCTATCTCGGCTATTTTATCTATCATCTGGGCTACCTGCTCGCGAACTTCGGCACACGCAACCTGATCGTCTTTGCGCTGCTCTACACCTTTCAGGCCATGCGCGTGATCCGCGAAGAAAGGCTGCTGCGTGCCAACCCGGAGTATCAGGCGTATTGCGAGAAGGTGCGCTGGCGGTTTGTGCCGTGGGTGGTTTGAGGAACCAAAGTGGCACGGGCGTCTCGCCCGTAGTTTCGGTGCTCAACGCTTGGGAGGGACGCCCATACCACATCAGGGCGCCGCCAAGGCCGCGCGCCAGGCGCGCTGCTCCTCGCCATCAATCCGACCGTCGCCATTCAGGTCCCATTTCACCGCCCCGTCCGCCTTGGCCGGCTCGGCGGCTCGCATGGCCTGAATCTCCTCGGTCTCAAATGCGCCGTTTTTGTTGCGCTCGTAGGTGTTCATCAACTGAGACCAGTCGCGGGTGGTTTTGATCTGAGGCTCGGGCGGCGCTTCGGCCTGGCGTTGCAGTTCGGCCAGCGCCGCCGCCACGGCCTGAAGCACTGCGGGGTCAACCGCAGGCGGTGCGACCATCTCTGCGGGCGCGGCCACCGGCGACTCAGTTTCGGCCGCCGTCTCAGTCGTGCGCGAAGGTGGCGGCGCTTCTGGCACGGCGGCGGCCTGCTCCGCCGGCCGCACCTTTGCCCACCACAAGCCCACCGCGACGAGCAGGCAGAGGACGATGAGCGCGTTGGCGATCCGTGGGGAACTCATGGGCGAGGGGCGCAGCCAGCTTGGTTTTGCCACGCGCCACGCCAAGGCAAAACTCACCCCTGATACTCAAACCCCGGCACGGTGAGCGACTGGCCATTGTGCGGCGGGCCGAGCTTCAGGATGAACGGCGCGGCGCCTTTCGCCCACGCCTCGGCCTTGGGGTAGCTCGCCGCCCCGTCGGCCCAGCACTGGCGCAGCATGGCGGTGTCAATCACGCCGGGGTTGAGCGGCACCGCCGCCATGCCTTTTGGCAGCTCCTCGGCCAACGCCTTCGTCAGTCCCTCGATGGCCCATTTCGTCGCGCAATAGGGGGCGACGTCGGCTGACACGGAGCGGCCCCAGCCGGAGGAGAGGTTCACGATCACGCCGCGCTTCGCCGCGACCATCGCGGGCACGAACTCACGGATGACGTTGGCCACGCCCTTGAGGTTCACGTCCATGAGCCGGCCGAACTCGTCGGCCGAAATTTTCCAGAGCGGCGCGGGCGTGTTCATGATCCCGGCGTTGTTGACGAGGAGGTCCGGGGCCTCGCCGGGACCGATCGCCTTGGCGGCCCAGATGCCGACCTTGGTCGGGTTGGCGACATCCACGACCTCAAAACTGTGGGGTTCGCCGTGGGCAAGGCGCAGATCCATGATGCCGTCAGCGCCGCGACCGCAGCCGGCGACGGTGTGGCCGAGCCGGATGAATTCCCCCGCCAGCGCGCGCCCCAGCCCGCGGGTAACCCCGGTGATGACGATTTTCATGGAGGCGCAGAGTAGCGGGTAGCAAGCAGCGGGTAGCGAGGAGAAAATACTGCCGCGAGCAGACGCAAGACGGACTGAAGAGCTGAAAGCTGAAATCGGAATTGTTTTAGCAGGAAGCCAGGAAGTCAGGAATCGGAGGAGCGGAAGGCGGAACCAAAGAGGTACAGTGGACACAGAGAGGCGGAAAGGCTGAAAGCTGAGCCCGGAGGGAGTTAATTCGGAAGCCATGAAGCCAGGAGATGGGAAAGCTGAGAGCCGAGCGTCCAGAGCTGGGAGCGTGATCGGGTGGCTGAGGTCGGCCTGCGGCCTCGGTAACCTGAGTTCTGAATTTTTAATCACGGATCACTCGGATGTGCACTGATGGGGATCGCGGAAACGCGGAGGAGCGGAGAGTTGAAAGGCTGAAAGCTGAGTCCGTAGGGAGTTAATTCAGAAGCCAGGAAACCAGGAGCGGAAAGCTGAGAACCGAGCGTCCAGAACTGAGAGTGAAATCGGTGCTTGGTACTGCGTTCTCGGTTTCATGGTTTCTGAATTAAGACCGGATTGAATGGCTGGTGTCGGCCTGTGGCCTCGGTAACAGAAGCCATGAAACCAGGGGAGGGTGGCAGGGAGGGGGAGAGCTGAGAGCTGAAACCGGAATTGTTTTAACGGGAAGCCAGGAAGTCAGGAATCGGAGGGACGGAAGTTTGAGCCACAGAGGCACAGAGAGGCGGAAAAGCTGAAGAGCTGAAAGGCTGTTACAGAGCGAAGCGACAGTCTGACTATCCGTGGTTTCGACGGCGTTTTTTGGGTTCAGCGGCTCTGCAAATTGAGCTTGTTCAGACCCGCCTTCCGGCAGGCGTCGATCGCAAAGGCCAGCCGTTTCACGGGCGCATCCTCGTCGGCACGGATGAGCACGGGGATATCCTTGTCCACGTCGCGCACCTGGGCGAGCAGCGCGGCGAGCTGCTCGTCGGTGGCGGCCTTGCCGTTGAAAGAGAGCGCGCCGTCCTTGGCGATGGAGACCGTCACCGGCCCGGCAAACTCGTTTTTTCCCGCCGTATCAATCCTGGGCAGGCTGATGTTGAGCGCCGGCACGGGCTTCACCCGAAACTGCATCGTGACAAAAGCGAAAAACACCAGCATTACGAGCACGTCAATCAACGGCACGAGATTCAGTTCGGTGCGGCGGCGGCGGCGTTGGTAAAGCGGTGCGCTCATGGGTTGGGGCAGGCGGTGATGAACCATGTGGAAATCAGGAAATCAGGGATGGGGCCGCACGGATTTACCCGGCTCGTTTCCTGCTTTCCCTCTTTCCACATAAAAAAATCTCCCTTTTGCGTACTCATAGTTTCCGTGCAGCGATGCGCTCCAGCAGCACGTCAAGCTGGGCCGCGTAGGAATCGATGCGCCGTTGAAAAAACCCGCCGCCCACCAGCGCCGGCACCGCGATCAGCAGACCGAGCAGCGTGGCCGAAAGCGCGAGCGACACTCCGCTCGTGAACTTCGCCGGGTCGGGCAGCCCCCCGGCACCGGACACGCTCGAAAAAACCCGGATCAGGCTCCATACCGTGCCCGTCAGCCCGATGAGCGGCGCACCCGCGTAGATCACGTCAAGGTAGGAGATGCCGCGCTCCAGCCGCGACAGCTCCAGCCGCGCAAACGCCCGCACCGCCTCGCCGTCACCCGGATGCTCCCCGGCAAACTCCACGATACGCGCAAGCGCAGAATGTCTCCCCCCGCTCGCCGGCCGCCCGGCGACGATGGCGTCCACGAGGTCGTCGGGCAGCACGGCGGCGCGGCGCAGCGCGTAGGCGCGCTCGCACAGGATGAAGACGAGGACGACCGAGCAGAGCCCGAGCGGATAGATGAGGACGTCGGCGCCCTTGATGATGTCAATTTCGGCGATAAGCATGGCATGGACACAGGGATGAGACCCCGCGCCCGGCGAAAAGGTTGAGGATACTTCCGGCCGCCGCGAGTCTGCATTTCTGCACGGCTCCGGCCGGAGGTCAGATCAAGGCCGGGGCACCACCGCTAGCCCGCGGGTGCCGCCGCCCGGCCACCCAACAGCTCACGGAGGGCGCCCCATGCTTTCCTCAGCCCGGCGGGCTGGACGCCACCGAAGAAGTCACAGAGACGCACCAGTTCGGCCTCGTGGCCGCGATAGCGCGGCGGCAGCAGAAAAAACGTCGCGCCACCCTCGGCCATCACGGTCGAGAAAAACAGCCCCTGCCCCACCGCCAGCCGCGCATCAGCGGGCACGGTCGCCGTTTTTGGAGCCAGCAACAGCCACGGCCGGTAGGCAAACTCCAGCACGCCATCGGCACGCCGCGCGAGCCGGCCGAAAGTGCGGACCGGCACGCCGGGCAACGCGCCGCCGGAGAACATGGCGTTGCGCCCGGCCGCCGGGACAAACCGCCGCCGGCCGCCGGTGAAAAAGTCCCAGGAAAACACGGTCCCAAACACCGTCAGCCGGAACGCCCAGCCCGACACCAGCCAGGCCAGAAGGACAATGGCCAATGAGAGCAACGCGCCCAGCCCCGGGCTGATGGTGGCCGTGACGGTGAGCAGGCCGAGCAGAGCCGTGCGCGCCGACTTGAGCGCGGCGTCCACGGCACCCCACGGGCTGAGCAGGATGAGGACCGTGATCGCGTGCGAGGCCATCCACACGACCGCAAACACCGCGACGCCAAGCGGCACGGTGAGCACGTTTAACAGCCACGACCAATCCATGGCACCCACCGGCAGCACGGCGAGGCCGGCCGGCCAGGCGGCTTGAGCTCCGGTCGGGCCGCCGATGACGAGGTGCGAGAGCGAGTTCATGGTGATCGGTACGACCGCGCCGGCGGCAACGAGGCCGGAGAGCTTGTTCTCCACCGTCTCCAGCACATCCATGGGTTTCTTGGCGCCCGGAGGAAGGACAGTGCCGAGCGTGTCCTTCGCAGCGCACGCCGCCGCGAGCAGCAGAGCCGGCAGCCAAAAGCCCAGCTGCGCGAACCACGGCAGCTTCGCACGCGCGGCAGCCCGGGCCTCGGACGTGTCCCCCGGCGCGGTGAACCATTGATAGGCGCCGTAAGCCCCCGTGCCGACGAGCGGCGAGATGGCGATGCCGGTGACGGTCGCAAGCGCACCTGACCACGGCGCGGCGGGTGAGCGGTCGGCGGCGGACTTGACGACGGCGGCGGTTTTCACCGGCGCAACGGCGGCGGCCCCATGCGCGGGCGGCAAAAACACCCACACCGCCAGACCGCCCAGCAACAGGAAAAGGAGAGATTTTTTCATGCGCGGCGACTTTGGGGCGCAGGCAGGAAATTGGAAAGAGGGAAACTTGTGCGTGGCCGCGGGGAGGGCCTCTCTCCATTTTTGGCCACGTCCATGATACCAACGGCTGTTAACATTTGGACGATGGGCCCGATAGCGCCGGGAGGGATTCTGTCCCGGCTCTCCCGAGCCGGGCTACACTGAGCGGCGCGCCCAGCGGACACGCCCGACCTTGGGATCAGCCGATAGCGTCATGCAGCGACGTCCTGACGGCTATGCCGCAAGTCCGCGCCACCGGCGCAAGGCGGTGCAAACGAGCCACGGAATGTTAATGAAAAAAATCAGCAGCAGCCATTCATGCGTCACGAAACCCAGCTCCATCACCACCCGCGCCAGCACATGCATCCCCAGCAGGCCGAGGCCAACGAAACACGCCGCACGGCGGCCGGTGAGCGCGAGCACGGCGCCGAGCTCCAGCAACAGGCCGGGGGTGAACGCGAGCCGCGTGAGCCAGGGATGCCCGGCAATGAGCCGGGGCAAGTCCGTCACCAAGGCGGCGGGCGCGCCGGGCAGGCCGTAATAATCATAATAAACATTGGCGTGGGTCTTCACGAGCTGGAGCGAGATGTCGGGGAGCTGAGCGACCCACAGGCCCTGGGAGGCTATGAGCTTGGTCCAGCCCGAGGCGACGTAGGCCGCCGCGATCATGAGCTTGGCCGCCTGCACCGCGCGGCCGTGTGCGGCGGCCGCAGGCAGCCCGAGGCCCCGCGACGCGCCCGGCGGCGGCCGCAAGGCGGCGGCGGCGTAGGCGAGCCATTGCGCAAGCGTAACGAGGCAGAGCAACTGGAGATGGTGGCCGATGGCACCCTGCGAATTTTCCAACGCACCCACGGCCGTGAGCAACGCGGCCAGGTAGCCGAGCGAAAGCAGCGGGGCGACGCCGAGCACATAGAGCGGGAGCGCCACCAATGCGAGCCCGCGCAACACGGCAAAGACCGGAGGGTCGGACAGAAAGGTGAGGTCGGCCAGCCGCGCCAGCCCGCCCGGGAAAGGCTGCGCCGTGAACGGCACGGTGCCGGGCAGCATCCGCCACAGCACCCACGCGAGGAAGCCGCGCATGCAAAACAGCTCCCACGGCGCGTGCTCCACCGTCGTCTCCCGGAGATTTTGCCACCAGCGTCGCATGTTATTTCTGCGCCAGCAGCTCCTCCGTGCGGGCAAAGCCGCCGGCCGTCTCCGCGCGCCGCACCTCGACACGCCGCAACTGCACCGGCTCCGCCGGCACGGCCGCGCCGCGCCGCGCGCCGGTCGCGCGCAGTTCGGCCAGCAGCACTTCGCCGGCGAGGCGGCGCTCGGCCGGCGTGGCGGTTTTTTCATCCGCGCCGCGCAGGGCGGCCAGGGCGCCGAGCCGCGCACGGAACATTTTTTTCACATTGGCGGTCGAAGTGCCGAAAACCTTTTCGCAGGCCAGCGGCGTGCCCGCGGCGTCGGCGACGTAATAATAGTCCGCCCTCGGGTCGAAGGTGGAATACATCGGCAGCCGCGTGAACGGAAACTCCTCGCCCATGGCGAGCAGCAGCACGACGACCGCCGTCAGGCGGGCGAACGGGAGGCGTTTCCAGACGGCGGTAGGCATCGCCGCCAGCCAACCGGGGTGGCGGCGCGCTGGCAACGCCCGTTTGCCTGCGCAAGGCGGAGGAGTCGAGAGGTAAGAGTCGAGAGCTGAGAGCAAAATCGGTGCTTGGTGCTTGGTTGGCTGATGTCGGCCTGCTAGCCTCGGCAACATGGTTTCTTGGCTTCTGAATTTTTAACCACGGATCTCACGGATGGGCACTGATGGGGATCGCGGAAACGCGGAGGAGCGGAAGGGCGGAAAAGCTAAGAGCTGAAAGACTGAAAGGCTGTTACCGAGCGAAGCGACAGGCACGTCGCGCGCCCAGTCGGTGCTTGGTGCTGTGTCCGTCGTTCCTGGTTGACTGATGTCGGCTGGCGGCCTCGGTAACTTGGTTTTCTGCCTTAATTTTCTGTTCTGACGGAGAGCGGAGGGCGGAAATGCTGAGAGCTGCAACCGGAATTGTTTTAGCAGGAAGTCAGGAAGTCAGGAATCGGAGGACGGAGGAGTCCGGAGACGGAGATGCGGAGTAATTCAGAAGCCCTACCAAACCGGCCGCAGGCCGCGCAGGCGCGCCGGGCCGAGCTTCTCCACGATCTCGGGCGCGAGCGCCGCGCCAATCCGCGCCTGGCCGGCCGCATCGTAGATGAAAATCTCCCACGCGCCCTCCTTCACGACCTGGGCCGGCTCGCCGAAGCGCGCGAGCACCGCGGCCCGGTCGAGGTCGGCCGTCAGCACAAAGTCATACACTGGCCAGCGCATCATACCGTCAGACGCGGGCGGCTCAAAATACCAAAAGGCGTTATTGCACCAGAAATAGGGGCGCGCGTCCGGCTTAAGGGCATTGAGCCGGGCCGGGCCGGCCAGAGTGTTAAGCAGATTGGACTGCCAGTAGCCCGCCAGCCCATGGTGCAGGCCGTGCCGGGCCACCAAGGCCGCAAAGTCGCGCGAGGCGGGCGTCGGCTGAAACCGCCAGCCCGACGGGTCGAGCGTCCACCCCACCCCGCCGGCCGCAGCGGCCAGCGCGAACGCCAGCAGACGGGCGCGCCCGCCGTAGAGCCACCGCTCCGCCACGGGGCTTCGCGCCACCGCGATGGCGACGATGACGAAGGGGAGAAAGAGGACGTTGAGCAGGTAGCGGACATTTTCCCAACCCTTCCAGAAACCGGTGAACACCAGCACCGCGACCATGCCGCCGGCGCTCAACCCCACCAGCACATGCAACGCCCGACCGCCGGCAGCCGACGTCCGTGACGGCCGCCGGATCTCAGTGGCCAGCAACGCGAGCCATGCCAGCAGGCCCACCCCCCAGCCCCACGCCCGCGGGGCGAGATCGTCCGCCAGCTCGCCCACAAATTTTCCCGTGGCATGCCACAGCACGGCCGGCGTCGGCGTCTGCCGAAAACCCAATTGATAAAAATAACCATACGACCCGAGCTCCAGCCCAAGCCGCACCACGATCGCGCCGACCACCGCCCAGCCGCAGAGCGCGGCCAGCCGCCCCAGCGAACCCGACCACACGCCGCCACGCCACTCCCACCACCAGACCGTAACCAACAGCGGCCCGACGAATTGCACGAACACCAGCGTATCCGAGCAAAGCGTGGCCGCCAGCATCGCGCCCATGACAAGCCAAAGACCCCGGCCTGGCCCGGGTTCGCGCAGCATGCGCCCGGTGAACGCCACCAAGGCCAGGCCCATCAGCATCACGCCACCGTGAAACCCGGGTTGCACCAGCAACCACAGCACCGGACCGTGACGCGGCAGAAACTGCAACGCCAGCGCAGCATTGACTGCGAGCACTCCCGCCAGCCACGCCGTCGGACGGCGGCAACCGGTCCACCCGCGTGCGACCGCCGCGACCAAGCCCACCAGCAGGACCGTGCACAACGCCGTGCAGACCGCGAAACTCCCCCCGCCCGGCCCCGTGAGGGCCAAAACCGGCAGATGCAACAGAACATCCGGAAATAAATAAGGCGCGCCCGGCAACGTCCAGCCGGCGAGCGGATACTTTCCTGCCAGCGCATCGGCGGCCAGCACATACGAATACAGCACGTCGCTCGAAAGCGTGCGGTTCATCACCCCCGCCGCCAGCCGCAGGGCGAGCACAACGGCGAGCACAAGGCCGGCCACCACCACCGGCCAGCCGGCCGTCGACGGGGCGGAGGGCGCTGAGCGCGAGTTGGGCGGGTCGGAGGCGGACATGGGTGCGGGCAGGAGAAATGGCTATAACCATCCGGCGTTGCGCAGAAAGCGTGCAATCACCTCCCAGGCCATTCCGCCCGCGAGCAGCATCTGGCCCCACGTCACCGGCGGATCGCGCGGAATGGCCGTGGTATAGAACAGCGCCATGACATAAAAATTCCAAGCCGCCGCCGCCCCCCCAACCAGCAGACCGCCGCACGGCCAGCCGCCGGGAGCCGGGCGAGCAGAAACGCCAGCCCCAGCATCAGGTAGAGACAGGCGCCATCGAAGGCCCGTTGCCCGAAGGACGCGGCAAACCACCAACACCACCAGGCGGCGTTGACGTAAACGACCAGAGCCACCGCCACCCCTCCCGCCAGCGCCACGGCCTCCCGACGCCAAGCCAGCCAACCCAAACCGATGACTCCGGCCAGCAAGAAGGGATGCCAGTAAAACAAACCGTGGCGGGCCGACAGCAGACCGCCGAAAAACTCAGGTTGCAGCCAGTTGAACCCCTCGCCCTGCTCGCCGTAGGTAAAGACCAGCCACCGGCCATACACCGTGTGCCACGCAAACAATTGCAAGGCCACCAGCGGCACCGCCCCAAGCGCAAACGCACCCGCCGCCTGCGCGGAGCCTCGCGCACCAGCCCGGCGGCGCCCGCACCACCAAATCCACACCGGCACCACCGCGAACACCGCGAGCTGAAACCGCGTGATCACCGCCAGACCCCACGCGATCCCGGCCAGCCACCACGGCCAGTTTCGGCCACCCGCCTCGCGGGCACGCAGCAACGCCCAGGTCATCACCGTCACAGCCAGAAATGAGACGCCATGACTCAGACTGAGCTTGATGGTCTGATAAAAGGCGAGCGGACTCGCACCCCACAGCAACGCCACCCCCAACAGGGCAATCGGCGGATCGCACCAACGACAGGCGCAGCGCCACGCCAGCACCAGCCCCGCCAACGCCAGGCCAAAATGCCATGCATACAAGGCCACCTGATAGACGGGGTTGTAGCCGTCGCGCCGGAGCGTCCATCCACCCAACGCACGGCCGGTCGCGACCACCCCGTCGGCCACAAGGTAGGCCGGGACGGACACCACGGCCCAGCCGATGCCGTATTTGTTGGGCAGGCGACCCGCTGGAGTCAGCCGCTGCGACAGCATTTCCTGCCGATAACTATCCGACAGCATGGTGTCGCACTCCTGGACATCGTTGCGAAAATCCCAGTCACCATCCACCATCAGTGAGCGCAGCCAGAAATAATAATTGCTGCTGTCGGTGCCACGGAGCACGCTACGCCACGGCATCTCCGCGAGCTGCGACGCCCACGCGACGAGCGCCGCGGTGGCCAGCAGCCGCAGGCCACGCCGGGGCCAAACCTCCAGGCCGTGCCAGGCCGCCGCCAGCCCCCGCCACCACGGGCCCGGCGCTGATGATGCAAAATCAGCCGATGAATTGTCCATCGCGCATGGTTCGGGTCACGTCGCAACGGGCGGCGAGCTCGGGATTGTGGGTGACCAGCACGACCGACTGCCCGTTCTGCCGGGCGAGGCTGGTCAGCAGATCGAAAACGATTTCGGAGTTTTTCGCGTCCAGATTGCCCGTCGGCTCATCGGCCAGGATGGCGGCCGGCTCGTTGGCGAGTGCGCGGGCGACGGCCACGCGCTGCTGCTCGCCGCCGGACAGGTGCGCGGCGAGGCGGCCGGCCTTGTCGCCCAACCCGACCGCCGCGAGCAGCGCGCGGGCCCGCGCCGCCATCGTGGCGGGCGTTAGGCGGCCGAGCTTCCGCATCGGCAGCATGACATTCTCCAGCGCGGTGAACTCGAGCAGCAGGAAATGGAACTGGAACACAAAGCCAACATGCCGCGCGCGCGCCGCCGTGCGCAGTCCGTCGTCCGCCCCCGACATCAGCCCGCCATTGATCCAGATCTGCCCGTCGTCCGGCCGGTCGAGCAGGCCGAGCTGGTAAAGCAGGGTGGACTTACCGCAACCCGACGGGCCGACCACGGCATACACGCGCCCGCGCTCCGCCGTGAACGCCACCCCGCGCAGGACATGCGTCCGGCCGTCCCCAACCCCCAGATACCGATGGAGATTCTCGCACCTGAGCGCGGCGTTGCCGGGCTCAGGCGCGTGAAGGCCGGAGGCAGGAGGCAGGAGACGGGAAGAAGGAGCGGACATCAGAAGCAGGTTTTGCGGACGGTAATGTAGCGCGTCAGCATGGCGGAGACCTGGCGGCTCTCGGCGAGCAATTTTTTGGCTGTGGCCGGCGCGAGCAGCCTGAGCTTGAGCGCGAGATAAAGCTGCGTGCGCAGCTCGCCGGTCGAGCCCCGGGCGATGCAGAGATACTGGATGAACGCCTTGTTGGAGCCGCGCTCGTAGCCTTCGGCGATGTTTGACGGCGTGGAAACCGCCGCGCGCTGCATCTGGTCGCGCAGCCCGAAATCACGGCAGCCCGCGAGCTGCTCATAAACGGCCACGGCAAGCTGCATGCCTTTCTTCCAAACCTCGAGATCCTCGAAGCGTTCGATTTTGCTGCGCGTCGTCATGTTGTTGTTGGCTGTTTGATTTTTCTGCCTCCTGCCTCCCGTTCTCCTGTCTCCTGCGCGGCGTCGTCGCGCTACTGCGCCGTGCCCCGCACAATGTCGCCCGGCTCCAGCCGCGCGGCGCGGCGGGCGGGGAAATAGCTGGCCAGCAGCACGACG
This sequence comes from Opitutia bacterium, assembly GCA_947475065.1. Lineage (GTDB taxonomy): Bacteria > Verrucomicrobiota > Verrucomicrobiia > Opitutales > Opitutaceae > CAIYUN01. The sequence continues at coordinate 18,706 of CANJLB010000009.1, forward strand.
AACGCCGCCGTCCCGATAGCCGCCGCATAGTGCCAGGGCGACCAGGTCACCACAAATGAATCGGTGGAGAACACCCCGCGGATCCGAATCGGCAGATGCGACACGCCCCACGTCGCCGCCGCACCCAAGAGGGAGCCCAGTGCCGCGCCGACGACAAAGACCAGCGCGCCCTGCCAGAGAAAAATTCCCGCGATGTCGCGCCGGGTGTAACCCATCGAGCGCAGGATGGCAATTTCCTTGGTCTTTTCGAGCACGAGCATGGCGAGCGTGTTGAACATGCCCAGCCCGGCCACAATGATGATGGCCGAGACCGTGAGCGCCGAGGAAAAGCGCAGCGCGCGGAAAACTTCGAGCCATGTTTTCTCGCGTTGCTGCCAGGATGACACCATGTAGCGGATCACGCTTTGAATTTGCGCGGCATCCTCCCGCGCACGGCCGGGGTCGTGGAGCGCAATTTGCAGGTAGCTCGCCGCGCCGGGCCGCTGGAGCAGCGAACGGGCCTCGTCCAAGTGCAGGTAGATGCGCTCCTTATCAATGTCGCGGATACCGGTCTCGTAGATCGCGCAGACGCGGTAACGCCGCGTCTGCCCGCGGGTCTCCACCGTGAACGTCTCGCCCACGTCCAGCCGCAGCCAGGCCGCCAGCACGCTGCCGAGCAGGGCCCCGTTGGGCGTGCGCCGATAGTCCTCAAGGTCGCCGCGCAGGATCTGCCGCGCGAGGTCCGTCACCCCGAGATGGTCGTCGAGGTTGACGCCATAGACCCGGGCGGGGGAGGCGAACACGTTGCCCACGAGATTCACGCCCGCCTGCAAAATCACCGAGACGCCGGCCACATTGCCAAACTGCCGCACCGCTGCCGTGACGCGCCCGGGCTCCTGAATATCGCCGTCGCTGGAAAGGTGCCCGCCCGCCGGGGCCGCCTCCAAGCCCGGTCCGGCAGAGGGCAGGATGCGATACTCAACCCGCAACGCACCGTTGGTTCCCAAGATGGTGCGGATGAAAAAATCCTCGAAACCGCTCGTCTGCGCCTGGGTCACGATAAAAAAACCCACCCCAAAGACGATGCCCGCGAGGCTCATCAGCATCGAGCGCTTGCGCGTCGTCAGGAAACGCAGGGCAATGCGCAGGTTGGGCGGCATGACGGCGGGTCAGGGTTGCGACACCCGCACAAGGTCGCCCGCGTGGAATGTCTCAAGGCGCTCCACGATGACAAGCTCCCCGGCCGCGACGCCGCCGAGCAGCTCCGCGTCCAGCATGGTTGCGAAGCCGCGCGTCACCTGCCGACGCCCGACCCGGCCGTCCTTGACCACCAGCACCGTGTCGCCGGAGAGGGCGCGGCGCGGCACGAGCAGCGCACCGGCGTGCTCGCCGAGGATTACGCTCGCCTCGCCGCTAAGGCCGGGCACAAGCCGCTCCGGCGCAATCTTTACGTCGAGCCGCACGGTGTAGCGCTGGGTGGCCGGATCGGCCGTCGGCAGCACCGCCGCCACCGTCGCCTCAAATTTTTCCGCGCCAAGGCCGAGGAATGTCACGGTCGCGCGCTGGCCCGCTGTGACGCCGGCAAAGTTCTCCTCGCTGAGGCTGGCCTCGACGACATGCGCCGCCGAGAGCAGCGTTGCGAGCGTCGCGCCCGGCGCGACGAGATCGCCCGGACGCGCCAGCACGACCATGACCTGGCCGTCCTCGGGCGCGGTGATGCGCATTTTTTCGATCAGCCCCTGCTGCGCCTGAAGCCGGCTTTCGAGGTCGGCCAGGGCGGCCTCACGGTCAATTTTCTCCAGTGCCAGCGCGGTCTCAAGCTGTTGCACGTTGCGGCGCAATTTCTCCAGGTCGGCCTTGGGAAACGTCCCGGCGTCGGCCTGCCGGGCGGACTTCGCCAGCTCCTCGCGCGCCGTGGCCAGTGCAGGCTCGCTGGCCGAGCCGGCCGACAGCCGCTTCCGGGCCGCGTCCCGCTCGTCGGTCAGCCGCCTCAGCTCGCTCAGCAAGTCCGCGTCGTCCAGTTGCACGGCAACCTCCCCCGCGCGTACGCGTGCGCCGACGGCCAGCGGGCTCGAACGCACGCGCCCGCCGATCTCACCGCGCAGCTCCATCGTGCGGTCGGCCCGCACACTCACCGTGGCGGGAACGGCGTTGACGGCCGCGCCACGCCGCACCGCCGCCACCGTCGCCACCACCGGCCGGGCCAGCAGCGCAAACGCCGCCGCACCCGCAAGGGCTAGGAGCGCGAGAAGTTTGAGCACGGAGGAAGTCTTCATGGAAAATGGAGGGCGGCCGCCGGCTGCGTGCCACGCGCCAGCAGCAAGGCATATTCGGCGACGCGGAGCAACTGCGCCGCACGCTGCCGCACCAGGCTGAGCCGCACCTGTTCGTGGTCAAAAAGCCGCTGGTCCCAGTCGTCGGCCGCAATCTGCCCGGCTTCGAAACTCGGCCGGTCGGCCGCGAGCCGCGCCGCCGACTGCGCGAACCGTGCCTCCCTGGCCGCCAGCTCAAGCTGCGCCAGCTCCAGCTCCTGCCAGCCGTCGGCCAGCTGCCGTTGCAAAGCCTGGGCCGCGAGATCGTAGGCGAGGGATTTTTGCCGGAGTTCGGCACTGGCGCGGGTCGCCGCCGCCCGGCCCGCGCCGCCGTCAAAGATGTTCCAGTTCATCCGCACGCCGAGATAGCGGATCTCCGCCCCGAACTTGGCGGCGATGTTGGCCGTGTAGTTCACCTCGTCCTGAGTGACTCCGGCCACCAGGTCAAAGGTCGGCCGCAGCCGGACGCGCTCGACCGCCTCGCCGAGCCGTGCGGCCTCGCGCTCGCCGCCGGCCTGGGCCAGCGCGGCCACGCCGACGGCGGGCGCGAGGCGTTCGGGAGGGCGCAGGCCCGCCGTCCAGTCTGGTACGGCCGGAATGTCCTCCGGCAGATTCTCCGCCGCGAAAACCTTCGCGCCGATGAGCGCCGCGAAATCGCCGCGCGCCCGGCCCAACGCCCGCACGAGGCGCTCGGTCGCCAATGCGCCCTCCTGCACCGCGAGGCGGAGGTCAACGAGGTCTAGCGCGGGCACCTCGCCGCGCGCGGCCCGCGCCTCGTCGCGCTGCAACTGCTGTGCGCGGCGGCGCCCGGCCCAGCGCGCCTGCGCCACATCCAGCCCGAGCAGAACGAGGCCGGTGTATTGCGCACGCAGCTCCAGGACGAGGTTGCGCCGCGCCTCGGCCAGATTTTGCTCGGCAAGCTGCCGCTGGATTTCCCCGATGCGGGCCCGGTTGGCCGGGGCGTCCCAATGCCAGATCGGCAGCGAGGCGCCCAGCCCGTAGGAATACTTGAAGCTGTATTGGGTGCCGGGCAGATCGCGGCGGATTTCCTGCCGCCCGTCCACGCCCGCGCCGGCGCTTACCGTCGGATAAAGGCCGGCCCGGGCCACGTCCTCGCCCGCCCGGGCGACCGCCACCGCCAGCCGGCCTTGCAGCACGCGCGGGGAGGCTTCGAGGGCCGAGGCCAGAATCGGCTGCAGCCCCGGCAGCAGCATTTCCGGCAGCCGGAGCGCATCGGGGGGCAGCATTTTGTCCTGCGCGTGACCGGCGGCCGGCAGCAGGCCGGCGACGACGAGTATCAGAAAAAAATAGGGGAGGCGGGCCATCACGGAGGTTGCAAAACGTCCGGCCAATGCGCCGGGTCATGCGCGGGTTGGCAATCACGAATTCCCGAGGCCGCAAGGCCGACATCAGCCATTCAATCCGGTCTTAATTCAGAAACCATGTTACCGAGGCCAGCAGGCCGACATCAGCCAACCAAGAACGCAGCACCAAGCACGAAACCTCTGCTCCTCCATTCCTCCGCGTTTCCGCGTTCCGCTCTCTGTCTCTTGGCTTCGTGGCTTCTGAATATATCAGAACCTCGGTCTCTGGCTGCATCGGAATGATCCCGGCTCACGGGAGAAAATGCTTCGGGAACAGCGGCACGTTTTCAAAGTGCCGCACATCGGGAGGGCGGCCGTCGACATTAGTGGCAACCTCGACCACATCGAAGCGGAAGGTGGCCGGGGGCGGACGCAAGCTGCGCAGGTAGGCGGTCGCGGCCCGGCGCAGGACGCGTTTCTTGCGCGCATTGACCGTGTCGAAGCCGGCCACCAGCGCGGTGGCGGCACGGGTCTTCACTTCCACAAAGACCAGCACGTCTCCGTCACGCGCAACCAGGTCCAGCTCGTCGCGGCGGTCGCGCGGGCTGCGCCAGTTGCGGGCGACGATGCGCCAGCCACGCGCAGAGAGGAAGTCCGCCGCCGCCTGCTCACCGGCAACGCCGGCAGCCGCCGTGCCGCCGCCCGCCGCAGACGCACCGGCGGGGTGCGGCGGGGCTGACGGCCGAAGCCATTGGAAGAGACGTTGCCACATGGTTGCACGAGGGGACGCCGGGGGGCGTCCGCGAATTGTCATTGCGAGGATGTTCATCCCGTGGCAATTCCAGAAACACTCACGATGCCCATCATTGGCTCACGTCCTCCCATGGCGACCTCCGCAATCGCACACACGTTGCGACGCTCGCTGCTGATCAAGGTCATTTCCAAGGCTTCGCCGAGCCGCGAGGACCTGCAGTCGGTGGTCGAGCTGAGCGCCTCGAAGGTCGTCGAGGCGCTACAGGCTCAGTCCATGACGCTGTATCTGGTCGAGGGCAACGACATCACGTTCAAGCACGTCTTCTATTCGCCGACGCTGTGGGGCGAGGACAAGGCGAAGGAGGCGAAGTTTAAGGAAACGGCGGCCAAGCTGCTCGCCCTGAAGCTCCCGCTCGGCAAGGGAATCGTGGGCAAGGTCGTCGGCTCAGGCGCGCCACTGTTCTTCCGCAACAGCGCGACCCAGGCGCCCTTCATGACCTCAATGGCGCAGACGACGGGCTTCGAGGTGCGCTCCATGCTCACCGTGCCGCTCAAGATCGGCACCGCCGTCGTGGGCGCGATCCAGGTGCTCAACAAGGAGCTCGCCGCCGGCACCAAGGGCGAGTTCACCGACCACGATCTGCCGCTGCTCCAGGAAGTCGCCGAGTATTCCTCCACGCTCATCCAGCGGATGATGGATCCGAAATTCCAGCTGAGCGCCGAGGACACGGCGAAGTTCATCGCCCGGCTCACAGATCTCCCGCTGGTCACCAAGCCCGAGGAGATTGAGATTGACGAAAAGCTGGTCGAAGTCGTGGGGGATGCGCTCATCCGCCGCGAGGGGGTGTTTCCACACAAGCGCCTCACGCCCAACTCGGTCGCCGTGCTGATGGCCAACCCGCTCGACTACGCCAAGCGCGAGGCGTTTCAGCAGGCGAGCGAGCTCGTCATCGAGGAAGTGCGCGTCGCCCCCGCCACGCTCATCGAGGTGCTGGTCAAAAAGTATTTCAAGGAGGCCACGAAGGGCGGCCCCGGCGAGGGCGAGGTGGACATCAGCTCCGTTGCCGACGTCATCAGCAACGCCTACACCGACGGCGGCGGGGGCGGCGGCGAGATCAGCGCGAGCGACCTGGAAAGCGAGGACTCCGCCCCCATCATCCAGCTCACCAACCGCATCATCGAGGACGCCTACGTCTCGGGGGCGTCGGACATCCATATCGAGCCGATGGAAAAGGAGCTGCTCATCCGCTACCGCATTGACGGCCTCTGCCAGGAAAAGCTCCGCCTGCCGAAGCAGGTGTCCAACGCCATGGTCACGCGCCTGAAGATCATGTGCAACCTCGACATCGCCGAGCGCCGGCTGCCGCAGGACGGCCGCATCGTCTTCAAGAAGTACACGAAGAAGAACATGGACATTGACCTGCGCGTCGCCACCGGCCCGATGAAGGACGGCGAGAAGGTGGTCATGCGGATTCTGGACAAGTCCAAGTCCACCCTGCCCCTCCCCGCGCTCGGCTTCTCCGACGAAAATCTGGCCCGCTACCGCGAGTGCATCCGCCAGCCCTACGGCATGATCCTGCACTGCGGCCCGACGGGCTCTGGCAAGTCCATGACGCTCTACTCCGCGCTCGGCGAAGTGAACACGCCCGACGTGAACATCCAGACCGCCGAGGACCCCATCGAATACACGCTCGCCGGCATCAACCAGATGCAGATGAGCCGCGCCATCGGCCTCACCTTTGCCAAGGCGCTGCGCTGCTACCTCCGCATGGACCCCGACATCATCCTCGTGGGCGAAATCCGCGACGAGGAGACGGCGCAGATCGCCGTCGAGGCCGCGCTCACGGGGCACTTGCTCGTCTCGACCCTCCACACCAACGATGCGCCTTCAACGGTCGCGCGCATCGGGGAAATGGGCGTCGAGTGCTTCAACATCTCCGCCTCGCTGGTGTGCGTGTGCGCCCAGCGCCTGCTCCGCCGCGTGTGCAAAAACTGCAAGCAGCCCTACGAGCCCGTCGGCCGCGAGAAGGACATCATGGAAAAGGCGCTGGGCGCCGGTGCCGCTGCCATGGCGTTCAAGGCCAACCCCCAAGGCTGCCCGACCTGCGGCGGCAGCGGCTACAAGGGCCGCGTCGGCATCCACGAGCTGATGACCAACAGCGAAGAGCTCACCGAGTGTATCAACAAGGAGGCCGAAGTCGCCGTGCTCAAGCGCGTCGCCATGAAGAACGGCATGAAGACACTCCACCAGGACTCGATGCTGAAGGTAAAAATGGGGCTCACCACCATCGAGGAGGCGCTCGTCAACGTGCCGCCGGACTTGATTTTGTGAGCGAGTTTCCATGTCCAAACCGGATACTTCGCAAACAGCGACCAAGGTTCTGGCACTGGCCGCCATTCTGGCCTTTCAATTTATCATTTGGGATATCGGGCACCTTCTTCTCCCGATCGGCTTCTTTGCCTATTCCGCAGTGAGCGGCGATAGAGTGAGCCTCCATGGTGGAGGCAGCGAGACTCCGAGCCTGACAGAGTGGCTGGTGACGCTTGCAGTGCTTTACTTGCCTGCGATCATTCTCTTTCTAGCCACAGGGTTCAGGAGCCGTCGGTGCCGCATGGTACTTGGCCTTCTGGCAAGCATGATCCTTCTGGTGGTGTGGGTTCTGGCGGTTTTTAGGGTGGGAATCGATGATGCGGCTTATGCAATCATCAGCGGACTACCCTTCCTCGGCTTCACCATCGCCTCCCTCTGGCGTCTGTGTCAAAAGGAGCGCACCGATGAGTGTCTTTCATACACTCACTCGATCTTTTTGATGCGCGCGAGATGCCGGCCGCCCTCGAACTCGGTGGCGAGCCACACCCGCGTGATCCGGATGGCCTCGGCCTCGGTCACGGTGCGCTGGCCGAGGGAGAGGACGTTACCGTCGTTGTGCGAACGGTTCCAGATCGCGACCTGCTCGCTCCAGCACAGGCCACAGCGCACGCCGCGGACCTTATTGGCGACGATGGCCTCGCCGTTGCCCGAACCGCCGAACACGATGCCGCGCTCATACTCGCCGCGCGCCACGGCCTCGGCCGCCGGACGGATGAAGTCGGGATAGTCGCACGCGGCGTCGGAGTGGGTGCCGAAGTCGCGCACGGTATGACCGTCAGCAAGAAGGGCAGCCTTGATGGCTTCCTTGTAGGCGAAACCGGCGTGGTCGGAGCCCAGGGCGATGGCGAAGGTTTTCATGAGTGATGCCACCACGAATAAACCCGCCCCAAAAAAAAGCACGGCATAATTTCGCGCCCACCCCGGGTGCAGACAGCCGGGCGGTTTGCATCCCATCACAATGCGGTTAGGCTGCGCCAGCCAATCCCCTCCTCCGCCATGAAAACCAACCTGTCCTCCTGTCTGCTGGCCGTCCTCGTCTTTGCCGGGTGCGCGTCGCCCGCCTCACGCATCGCCAGCCAACAGGCCGCCTTTGACTCCTGGCCGGCCGAGGTGCGCAACAAAGTGCGGGCGGGCGAGATCGCCCTTGGTTTCACGCCGGAACAGGTGCGGGTGGCACTGGGCAAACCGAACCGGGTGCTCATGCGCAGCACAAGCACAGGCGAATCGGAAGTGTGGGTCTATCGCGAGCTGGAGCCGGCCAGATCAAGTTTGGGCGTGGGGATTGGCATGGGCGGATCGTCCGGAGTCATCGGCAGCGGGGTGAGCTTTGAGGGGTATCGCTATGATGAAATTATGCGCGTGGTGTTCGAACGGGGCTTGGTGAGCGCAGTCGAGACGCGACGGGGGTAGGCCGGCCTTGTCCCGGTCCGACACGCCCTACATGACCACACGCCAAAACGCCGCCGTGTCCCCGAGCCCCGGCAGCACCGCGTCGGGCACGTGGGCGGCGAGTTCGGCGGCAGAATAGTCACCCGTGGTGACCGCGAGGGTGCGGGCACCGATGATTTTGCCGCAGGCGATGTCGTGCGGGGTGTCGCCAATGATCCACACGCGCTCCGGCAGAAACTCAAACCCGTGGTGCTCACGGGCACGGCGCAGCGCATGCGGGCCAAGGTCGTTGCGCAGCTCACTGTCATCGGCAAACGCGCCGAACGGAAAAAAATCCCACAGCCCGTGATGGCCGAGCTTCGTCTGAGCGCCGCGCACCAGGTTGCCCGTGAGCAGGCCTTGGGCGACGCCGGGGCGCAGGGCGGCGGCGGCGAGAATTTCGCGCACTCCGGGCAGCACGCGCGCGTGCGGGTTGGTGAGCTGCAGGGGCAGCGCGGCGATGTAGCCGTCGAGATAGCGCGTGAAACTTTCCTCGGTCGCGGGCAGGCGGTATTTTTCAAACACCCGGCGCACAATCCACCGGTCGGTGCGACCGGCAAAGTCAATGTCGGCGAGCGAGCCGACGATGCCGAAGACGTCGCCCAGCGCACGCTCCAGCGCGCTCAGACCCGCGCGGCCGGAGGTGATGAGGGTGCCGTCAATGTCCCAGAGGAGAAGAGTGTTCACGTGGAAGGCCGCGAGCATCATGACGCCGGCCGATGGGAGGCGAGCCAGTTTTGGCCAGGCCTCCAAACACGGTGGCAACAGGCCGAATCTCCATCGCGCCCGCAGGCTGGCTGCCGGCATCCGTGCCAGCGGCGACAACTGTCACGGATTGAACTGGGGATTCAGCCAGAGCGGCTCGCCGCTGCGGTAGGTGCCGAGAATGTCGTCGGGAGTGACGCGCGACACGATGGCCGCAACCAGGCGGCGAGTGGCGCGGAGGTGCGGGCTGGTGAAGTTGAGCACGGTGAGGTCGGCCGGCAGGCCGGTGGCAAGGCAGCCGTGGTAGTGGCCGCGCAGCACGGCGTGGATGTTGCCTGTCACCATCCGGAGGATGGCGAGGGGGTCCACCGGGGTGTCGGGGCCGGCCTGCTGGCGGGCGAGCTTCCACGCAAAGTCCAGTTCGGCAAAAAGGTTCGGAGTGCCGAGCATGGCGCTGCCGGTGCCGAGCAGGAGAGGCACGCCGGCACCGATGAGCGCGGCGAGCGGCGGCGGCGGCAGACCGAGGGCGGCGGCGGCACGGGGCGTGACCACGGCAGTCTTCCTGGCGCGCACCAGCGCGGCGATGTCGTTGTCGTCGGCGGCCGTGAGCGGCGCGACGAGATGCGGGTCGAGCAGCGCAAGCGCCCGGGCGAAGTTCGGCGCGGGACACGCCAGCGCGCGGAGCTTCTGCCGCTCGGTGGAGACCTGCCGCGCCTCCTCACAGGCAGGGGCGGTCAGGCCGTCGGTGGTGAATCCGTCCACCTCGCCCATCATGGCCATGAGCTCCTCGCGCGCCGGGGTCGGCAGCGGGAGCACGCCGGCGGCGAGCTCGCCCGCCGTGAACGGCGGCACGCCCAGCCGGCCGAGCAGGATGGAGTCGAGCCCGGCCTCGCGGGCCGCCGCGCTCAGCATCCGCGCCGGCTCGGCGCCCGGCTCGCAAAAATCCAGATGCCGCACGGTGCCCGTGCGCGCCAGATAGGCGAGATGCCCGGCGACGTGGGGAAATTGCGCCGGCAGCGGAATCTCGGCCAGGGCGCGCGTGCGATACCCGGCGGCCTCGCCGGCCGGGAGGGCGGCCGCGCCGTCCGCCAGCGCGCTGTCGCCCAGCCGGGTGCAGGCGTTGGTCAGCCCGGGGATGACCACGAGCGTGCCACGCTCCAGCGCCGGTGCGGGCGGACCGAGCTCCATGGCCGTGACGAGACCGCGGCCCCATGTGAACCGCGCGCAGTGGTGCGGCAGCAGGTCGGGGCCGTGGAGAACGACGCAGTCACGGAGGGTGGGCATGGGCGGCTAGGGAAGGAAGTCGGTTGTCATCACGTCGTCCACCTTGATTTTGCCCTTGGGCAGGATCTCCAGTGCTTCCAGCTGCCCGATCTGCGTCTGAAACCGCTCGCGGGAGATGCGCCCGATCTGCCCGGGGCCGCCGTCGGCGTCGCGGCCCGTCACCAGCCGGTTCTCAATGATGAGCCGGCGCGAGGCGGCCATGAAGTCGTCGGTGTTGTCCTTGTTCGCCGCCTTGAGCGCGGCATGCGCGGGGGCCGGGTCCCCCTCAAGGTAATCGCGCCAGCCGCGGGCGCTCGCAGCGAGGAACGCGCGCAGCTCAGCCGGGTGATCGCGGGCAAATTTCCGGCTGGTGATGAGCACGGCGTAGGCGCGGAAACCGGCGTCCCACGTCGAGAGGAAGCGCGGCTCCTTGCCGCCGGCCTTCACGATGTGATACGGTTCGGCGATGGAGTAGCCCTGCTGGATCGTCTCCTGGCCGGTGAGAAAAGAGGCGATGGAAAAATTCGGCGGCACGACGTTGAACTTCAGGGAGTATTTCTGCTGCAGAAATTTCAAAAACGGCCACTCGACCCGCGCAATGATGGTCTTCCCCTGCAAATCCTCGAAACGGCGCACCGCGCTGTCGGCGTTGACGAGCAGGCCGGACGGGTCTTCCTGAAAGACCGCCCCGACCTGCAGCAGCGGCAGCCCTTCGGCCTGCTGGGTGAGCGTGCTTGTGCTGTCGGCCTGCGCCACATCAGCCTGGCCGGTGGCAATTTTTTCCTTCACCGCCGCGCCAGGACCGCCGGGGATGATGGTCACATCGAGCCCGGCCTCCTGGTAAAAGCCCCGCGCCTGCGCCTGATAAAATCCGCCGTGCTCCGGCTCGGCGATCCAGTCGAGCTGCAACGTGAGCTTGAACCGTCCGGACGATGCCGGTGCGGCAGAGCCGGCGGGTTGCCGGCCGCAGCCGGCCAGCACGAGGATGGCCAGGCCGGCGGCCAACGACGGAATCAGGCGGCGGGGGGCAATTTTCATGACGGAATGACGGGACCTGATTTTTTTGGCCGCGGCAAGAGCCGAGCGCCACGGCCGGCGCCTGGCATCAGCCGACCCCGCCGGCATGGGCATCAGGATTTTGGAGCTGATCCTTCCAGCTGCCAATGCGGGCCTGCGCGCCGAAGTGCTCGGCCTTGGCCTTGTCGCCGCGCTCCATCCAGATGCGTGAAAGGGTGGTGTTGATAAACAGATCGCCGGAGCGCAGCGCGTGGGCGCGCCCGGCGGCGTCGAGCGCGGCGTCGAGCCGGCGCAGGGAAAAGTTCACCTCGGCCAGCGCGTGCCAGGCCTCGAAGGACTCCGGCGCGGCCGCCGTCGCGCGCGCGAGCTTGGCCAGCCCGGCGTCATGCGCGCCGGTCGAGTAGTCGAAGGTCGCGTCCTCGATCAGGGTCTGGAGTTCATCGGGCGTCATCGGTGGCAGGGTGCCACGTTGCAGCCAAAAGGAAAGGACGCGTTTGCCGGCGGTCTGGGAATAGGGAGCCAAAGCCCGATGCTCCCACCCGCACGGGCCTCAGGCTTTCGGCGCGCTGCCGACGATGGCGAGCGTGAGCTTGATCAGCGGGTTGACCGTGTCCTCCATCTGTCCGGGCTGGATACCGTAGTCGGCGCGCTTGATGCTGAATTCACCTCGCACGACGAGCAGGTCACCCTGAGTGCCGGGCACGCGCTTGCCCATGGCGTCGGCGAGGTGGGTGAGCCTGACGGGGACGGTGATTTCCTTGGTGACGCCCTTGAGGGTGAATTTGCCGGTGGCAGTGGCGGTCGTCTCGTTTTCCTTGGTGGACACAGCGGTGAGCTTCACCAGCTCAAAGGTGATGTCCGCGTGGGTGGCGGTGTCGAGCCAGTCCTTGCCCTGGATGTGGCCGGCCTGGGTGGCGTTGGGGACAACGAGGGACCTGGCAGCGACGACAATCCTGCCCGTGGTCGCAGCGGGGCTGGCGGGATCAAAGTGTACGGTGCCGGTCACGCCGCTGGCGGTGCCGACAATGGGCTCCAGCACAGAGTCGAGGGAAAACTGGATGCCGTTGACCCCCTTGGGATCATTGAAGTCATACGCGCGGGGCGCAGCGCCGGCGATGGCGGCGAGGCCGAAGGAAAGGCAGGCAATGAAGACAGGGATTTTCATGATGTAGGATTGGGCCGGGTGGGACTGGCGCGGAGCAGAAAGGTTGCACCAAAAATCGCGGCGGCGAGCGCCGAGCCGGCGGCCAGCACCTCCACGCCGGGCACGAAGCGGTCCTCGTATGCGGTGAAGACGATGCCGGTGACCTCGTCAATTTTCCGGACGGGTACGCGGTGCTGGCTCCAGCCGCGGTGCGCCCCCTTGGCCGCCCAAAATCCGACCGTGACGAGCACGAGGAGCAGCGAACAGGCTCGCAGGGGCAGGCGCAGGCGGTGCGGAATGGGATGGGAAGGAGAGCGGGCGGGCATGGCGAAGGGCAAGTGACAGGAAGGTTGCGTTGTCGCAAACGGCTTTTGAGAAAGAATCACAGGATCAGCATCGCGTCGCCGTAGCTGAAGAAACGGTATTCGCGGGCGACGGCCTCCGCGTAGATTTCGCGCAACCAAGCGATGCCGTTGGCCGAACCTGGCGAGAGGAACGCGGCGACGAGGCAGAGCAACGTCGAGCGCGGCTGGTGAAAATTGGTGATGAGCGCGTCCACGCCGCGAAACTCGTGAGGCGGATAGATGAAAATGCCGGCCTCGGCGAGATACGGGCCGGCGGAGGGGGCTGGGGGCCGGGCCAAAAAATCCTCGATGCTCCGCACGGTCGTCGTGCCGACAGCAATGCGGCGGCCGGCAGGGGGCACGCGCAAGACATGCTGCGTAACAACCGGCAGCTCGTAGATTTCACGGTGGATAGCGTGCGCCTCGACGGTGTCGGTCCCGATGGGCCTGAACGTGCCAAGACCGACATGGAGCGTCACGTCGGCGGTGGCGACACCCTGCGCGGCGAGCGCGGCGAACAGCCCGGGTGTGAAATGCAGCCCGGCCGTCGGTGCGGCGACGGCGACCTGCCGCGCGCGGTCGGCATAGACAGTCTGGTAGCGTTCGAGATCGGCGGCGCGACGGGAGGAATCTTCCCGCTCAATGTAAGGCGGCAGTGGCACATCGCCGAGGCGGTTGGCCACGGCGGCGATCGGTTCGCCGTTGGGCGTGGTGAAACGCACGAGCACGGTGCCGTCGTCCTCCTTGCCCACGATCGCGCCGGTGAAACCGCCGCCCGGATGCGCAAACGTCGCCCCCACGGGCAGCCTTTTCCCCGGCTTAACAAGGCAGAGCCAGGTATCGCCGGAGCCGGGGGCCATCGTGGCGCCGCCGGGCGCGGTAACGGGCCGGAGCAGCAGGCACTCGGCCGCGCCGCCGCCCGGACGCTGCGCACGCAGCCGGGCCGGGAGGACGGCGGCGTTGTTGCGCAGGAGCGTATCGCCTGCGCGCAGGAAACGGGGCAGCTCGGCAAAAACCGTGTGTTCCAGCGTGTGCGTCGCGCGCCGGACGACGAGCAGCCGCGACTGGTCACGCCGCGCGGCCGGCGTTTGCGCGACGAGACGCGGCGGCAGGTGGTAGTCGAAGAGGTCGGTGGCAAGTGGTGGCACTCGGCGGATGCAACGCGGCTCTCCGTTGGCGCGGCGAGCTTATTCATTTCATCTCCGACCCAATGCGGCCCACATGAACGCTGACCCGGCCGGCTTTTGCCCGGCCTCCCTCTGCGCTCCTCGCGAGCTGGCCAGACAGCAGTCCAGCCCGGGAGAAGATGGACCCAGGCCACCTCAGCCCCGGCACGACACGGCGGAAACAGGGTTGAGTTCCATACGGGAGCGGCCAGCATGGCCGAATTGTCCTCCGTCTCCTCCAGTCTTCCGGCCCTGTCGCTGGCCGCCACCGACGACCTCGGTTCGTGGTCGTTGGCGCTGGCGCTGGCCGGCGGTGCGACGGCGGGATTTTTCACCGTCTGGCTGCTCCTGCGGCAGATGCGGCGGCAGGCACGCGAGCAGGGCGATCAATTGCGCGAGGTCGCGCGGCGCGAGGGCGTGGTCGAGGCCGCGGCCGCGCGGCAGCAGGCGGAGGAGGAGATCGCAGCACGGCGCGCGGAGTCCAACCGCGAGTTCGACCGCCGGGAGATCGAAAGCGAGCTGAGGTTGCGCGAGATCCGCTCGCACGAGGAGTCGCTCGCGCTGCTGGACTTTCAATTGGAGCAAAAAAGCGAGCGGGTCGCGCGCGAAGCGGCGGCCAACCGCCAGGCGCGCGACGCCATCCGCGCGATGTCCAAGGCCGTCCGCCAGCGCCTCGAAGGCGTGGCCAGCATGGACGCCGAGGACATCCGCCGTGCGCTGCGCGAGGAGATGATGATCGAGTGTCAGGACGAGCTGCGGGCGCTGCGCCGTGCGACGCTTGAGCGCTCCGAGCAGGATTTGCAGGCCGAGGCGAAGCGCATCCTCATCGCCGCGATGCAACGGCTGGCAAGCAAGCCGATCAACGACCTCATGGTCACCCTTGTCGCGCTGCCGAGCGAGGACATGAAGCGCCGCATCGTCGGCCGTGAAGGGCGCAACATCAAGACCTTCGAGGCGGCCACCGGCGTGACCCTGCTCATTGACGAGTCGCCGCAGGTCGTCCTCGTGTCGTCGTTCGACCCCGTGCGCCGCGAGATCGCGCGCGTCGCGCTCGAGGGGCTGGTGCAGGACGGCCGCATCCACCCGGCCACGGTCGAGGAGTTCGTGGCGCGCGCGCGCGCGGAGATTGACCTCAACATCCAGCAGGCGGGCGAGGAGGCCGTGCGGCGGCTGAGCATCAATGGCCTGCACCCCGAGATCATCCGGCTGCTGGGCCGGCTGAAATACCGTTTTTCCGTCGCGCAAAACGTGCTGGAGCACTCGGTCGAGGTCGGCTTCCTCTGCTCCATGCTCGCGAGCGAACTCGGCCTCGATCCCAACGTCGCCAAGCGCGCCGGGCTCCTCCACGACATCGGCAAGGGCATCGAGGGTGACTACGAAGGCAGCCATGCAACCATTGGTGCGGACTTCGTGCGCCGCCATGGCGAGACGCCCATCGTCGTGAACGCCGTCGCCGCCCACCACGAGGAGGTGAAGGCCGAGACGATCTATGCCGGCCTCGTCATCCTCGCCGACACCGTGTCCGCCGTCCGGCCCGGTGCACGCGCCGAGGCGATGGCGAGCTATATCCAACGGCTCGACCGCCTGGAAAAGCTCGCGATGTCGGTCGAAGGCGTGCAGCAGGCCTATGCCATTCAGGCCGGCCGCGAGGTGCGTGTGGTCGTCAACCCCGCCAGCGTGACCGACGATCAGGCCCGCGAGCTGACCAAAACGCTTCGCCGCCGCATCGAGGCCGAGCTGCAATATCCCAGCACCATCAAAATTACCGTCATCCGTGAATCGCGTTTCACGGAAACGGCCACTTGAACTGAAAGCAGCGGGCCGTAAGCGGTGGGCAGAGACCACCTTTCTCCTCGCCACCCGCCGACCGCCGACCACTACTTTTTCCCATGCCGGACCGCAAGCTTCTCGCTACCTTTCCCAACCCCGCGCCGCGCCGCGCCTATGTGATCGAGCACACGCATCATGAGTTCACATCGCTCTGCCCGCTCACGGGCCACCCGGACTTTGCCACCATCACGGTGAGCTACGTGGCGGACAAAAAGTGTGTCGAACTAAAGTCGCTCAAGCTCTACTTCCACGCCTTCCGTAACGCCGGCGCGTTTTTCGAGGCGGTGACCAACCAGATTTGCGACGACCTCGGCGCGGCCCTACGCCCGCGCTCCCTCACTGT
Organism: Opitutia bacterium; assembly: GCA_947475065.1. Taxonomy (GTDB): domain Bacteria; phylum Verrucomicrobiota; class Verrucomicrobiia; order Opitutales; family Opitutaceae; genus CAIYUN01. The sequence goes on from CANJLB010000009.1 coordinate 34,665, forward strand.
CATCGCCGACTGGAAAGCCCGCGGCGGTTTCACCTCGCGGATCACCGCCGAGTGGCGGTCCGCCCGGCAAAAGGAGGGTGATGAGCCCACCCGGTGAGCGGGCGGCTCCGACTGCCGGCGCGACTGAATCATGCACCGAGGCGGTAAAGAGCACCCATGCCGGTGGCCCGTCTTCACTTCACCGCCCGGAATTCCGGTGGCGGCGGGGCTTTGGCAACGAAGCGGTGGGTCTGGCCCTGCCACTCGTAGTCAAAGGCGGTCTCCGCCGAGTGCAGGTACATCCTCTTCGCCCCGCCGGCACGGAAGAAATCGCGGCTGGCCGAAAAATCGCCGTAGGTCATGTCGCCGACGATGGGCAGACCGCGCTCGGCGCATTGCACCCGGAGCTGGTGGCTGCGACCGGTGCGTGGTTCGAGCTTAAGCAGGCTGAGTTTGGGCTCGCCCCGGCTGCCGCGCAGGACGCTCATCTGCGTTTCAGCCACGACCCCGCCGCCGGTGCCGGTGCGGATTTGCCCGCCACTCCGCTCAATTTTTAGCCAGTCGCGCCAAAGCTCGACGGGCCGCTCCGGCGCGCCGAAGACCAGCGCCTGATAGACTTTACGGACGCGTTTGCGCTGAAACAGTTCCTTGATGGACGCAGCCAGAGCCGCGTCTGCCGCGACGAGGATCACTCCGGAAGTCGCAGCGTCGAGGCGGTTGAGCAGCCAGAGACGCGCCGGGATCGTCGCCCCGGGCGGCGTCCACTCGAAATGTTCCCCCTCCATCGTGTAGCCGGCGGTGAGCAGAGCATGGCGGTCCACACCGGCCAGCTCATCGTTGGGGTGCGAGCGGATGCCAGCGGGCTTCGCGAGCGCGCCGAGGCCGTTGGCATCGTGCGTGAGCACGGTAACGCCAGGGCCGAGCGGCAGCGCGGCCCAAAACGCGGCGGTGACTCCGGACGGCTCATTCATAGTAAAAGGTAAAGGTGAGCTCCTGCGACTCGCCGAGCAGCGCGATCATGTCGGCCGACCACGGGCCGTAAGGCGCGGGCGAGATGATGCCACTAACGCAGGCTGTCCGCGCATCGGCGTTGCCGTTGCTCTCAATGGAAATGATCTTGGCAATCTCGCCAAGTGAATTGATGCGAAACGTGACCTGCACCCGTGTGCCGATCTCGGGATAAACAGGGCTCTGATCCACGATGCGATGCCATTGCCGGGCCACGGCATCGAAAAGCCGCTGCAAGTATTCGCCGTGGCGGCTCCATTTTGCGTCGTAGGCGGTGATGCCGGTGCGGTTGGCACCGGTAAAATTGTTCACCAGCGGCGACGGGCGCGTCCGCACGGCGGCGGTCGTGAGCTGTGGGCGCGGCTGCGGGCGCAACGGGTCTATCTGCACGGGCAGGCCGATGGTGAACCCGGTGTCGGCCGTCGCACCGGGCCGGCCGTCCACGGGGTTCTGGCCGGCGGCAGGATTGGGGCCGGGTGTGGCGATCCCCGTGCCGATGGCGGCGGGAGTTTCCCCCTGCGCCTGCTCGGTGCCGGGCAACGGCGCCTGCGGGCGGCGGGCGGACTGCTCTTCGCTGGCCGGTGTGGGTGGAGGCGACGGCGCGACGACGGGGAGCGGACGCGGTTCGGCGAGTTCGCCGCTCACGATGGCGGCCGAAGGCTTGGCCGGGTCGCCCTTGACCGCCGGCGTGTCGCTCTTGCCGTCGGGCGTGGGGATGGGTTGCGCAGCCTGCTGGTTTTGCGCCGCGATGTTGCTGGTCTGGTCGGGCACATTGTCGGGCGCGGCGGGATTCGCCTCGACAAATCTCGGCGGCGCGGGCGGCGGTGGCACCGGAACCGGCACGCCGGGCGCGGCCAGCTCATCCGGTGCGAGCTGGATCTCAAACGCCATTGCGCCACCGTCCGCCGGATCCGCCAGGCCCCCCGCCGGCACCTCGGGCCAGTGCAGCCGTTGCACAAGCGCCAGCAGCAACAGATGCACGAGCACCGTGCCGGCGACACCGATTTGCACCGCGCGTCTTTCCGTGTTAGCGGGCGCGCGCCGGCGTGACGTCGGCGGAAGGCGGACCGGCGGGGGCGGAAGAGGCAAAGTTGGCGGAGCAGACATGGACGGCGCAGGACGCGGGCGGTCAGACGGACAGACCCGCACGGGCAAAGAGTTGTTTCACGTTTTCCAGCGGCAGACCGATAATGTTGGTGAGCGACCCGGTGTGGCCTGAGACAATCAGCCCGCCCTGCTCCTGAATCGCGTAGCCACCGGCCTTGTCGAGCGTGTGCACCTGAGCGAGGTAGGCCTCGATCACGGCCTCGTCAAGCGTGCGAAAGGTCACCTCGCTCGCCGCACAGTCGTCGAGGCGCAGCCCGCGCGCCGTGCAGCGCAGCGCCAGCCCGGTGAACACCGTGTGTGTGCGCCCGCTGAGGCGGCGCAGCATCGTCCGCGCCTCGGCGGCGTTATAGGGCTTGTTGAGTGCCGTGCCGTCGAGAAACACCGTCGTGTCCGCGCCAAGCACCAAGGTTTCCGGCCGGCGCGCGGCGACCCAGTCGGCCTTGAGCGCGGCGTTGCGGGCGACCATCACCCGCGGATCGGTCGCGGGGTTCTCGTGCTCCTCAACCGGTGCGATAACAACCTCAAACGGAACCCCGAGCCCCGCGAGCAGCTCGCGCCGGCGCGGCGAGGCGGAGGCGAGGATGAGACGGTTGGCCGGCGCGGTCATGCGCAGAAAGAAAACGCGCCCCACCATCGTGCGCAAGCCGGGGTTCGCCACCCTCCTTTCTCCTTTCGCCCTTCTCCTTTCTCCGCTTACCTCATTCCGCCCATGCGCCTCGGCCTCGCCCAGATCAACACCACCGTCGGCGACCTCGCCGGCAACCGCAGCCGCATTCTCGACGCGTATGCCGCGCTCGTCGCGCAGGGCGCGGAACTGATCGTTTTTCCCGAACTCGCTGTCTGCGGCTACCCGCCGCGCGACCTGCTGTTTCGGCGACAGTTTGTGTCCGACGTGGAGGCATCGCTGCGTGAAATCGCCGCCGCCGTCGGCGACGTGCCCGCCCTGGCCGGCACCGTCATTCCGAACCCCGCGCCCGGCGGCCGCCGCTTTTTCAACGTCGCCGCACTCTGCCGGAACGGTCAGGTCGAGGCCATCGCCCGCAAATGCCTGCTGCCGACTTACGATGTGTTTGACGAAGACCGCTACTTCGAGCCGGCCCCCACGCCGACCGTCCTCGTGATCGCCGGCCGCAAAATCGGCGTCACCATCTGCGAGGATATCTGGACGAATCCCGCACTCGGCGCGGCGGCGCGCTACCATTTCGATCCGGTGAAGGCGCTCGCCGCACAAAAAATCGACGTCATGGTCAACCTCTCCGCGAGCCCGTGGCATCACGGCAAGGAGGCCTTGCGCCGCCAGCTCGTGCCGGACGCCGCCCGTGCGCTCGGCTGCCCCGTCGCCTACGTCAATGCCATCGGCGGCAACGACGAACTCGTCTTCGACGGACGCAGCCTTGTGGCCGACGCACAAGGAAACATCACGGCGCAACTCGCGGCCTTCGCAGAAGAGCTGCGCGTGCTGGAGGCTCCATGTGGGCGGGATGCCCCCACCCCGCTTTCCCCATCGGCGGGTGAGGGCACCCGCCCCACATCTCAATCAACGGATGGTGGCATCCCCGACGTCCACGCCGCGCTGGTGCTGGGCCTACGTGACTATGCGCACAAGTGCGGATTCAAACAGGCGCTCGTCGCGCTCTCGGGCGGGATTGATTCCGCAGTGGTTGCGGTGCTCGCGGCCGAGGCGCTTGGCGCGGCCAACGTCATCGGCGTCTCCCTGCCCTCCCACATTTCCTCACAGCACTCACAGGACGACGCCCTCGCCCTTGCGAAAAACCTCGGCCTCCGCTTCGAGACGGTCCGCATCGCCGACACCGTGATGGAATCCGAAAAAGCCCTGTGGCACCTCTTCGCCAGCCGTCCGCGTGACGTGACCGAGGAAAATTTGCAGGCTCGCGTGCGCGGTGTCCTGATGATGGCACTCTCCAACAAGCTCGGCGCTCTCCTGCTCACCACGGGGAACAAGAGCGAGGTCGCCGTCGGCTATTGCACGCTTTACGGCGACATGTGCGGCGGCCTCGCGGTCATCAGCGATGTGTTCAAGACGCAGATCTACGCCCTCGCCCGCTGGATCAACCGCGAGAAGGAAATCATCCCGGCCAACACTCTGACCAAGCCCCCGAGCGCCGAACTGCGCCCCGGTCAGCTTGATCAGGACAGCCTTCCGCCCTACGACGTGCTCGACGCCCTCCTGCAAGGCTATGTGGAGGAAGGCCTCTCGTGCCGCGATCTCGTTACACGCGGCTTCGCCGAGACTGTGGTCACCGACATCACGCGCAAGGTGGATCTCAGTGAATACAAGCGCAAGCAGGCCGCCCCCGGACTGAAAATTACCCCCCTCGCCTTCGGCGTCGGCCGCCGGATTCCCATCGTGCAGAAATATGCGGGCTGAATGGTTCTGGAATCACGCGTCGCAAGATGCGAGCCAGCTGAGGCTCTTATGTCAGCATCAGCCAAAACGCTATGGCAGCGGCGTAGAGGGCGAGGTACGAGGCGGCGCGGCCAAGGAGAGGGTTCAGTTCCTCCGGCATACGCGCGCGGCGTAGCGCGACAATCTGGCGCGACGCCAGCACGCCGAACACCGCCACCAGCAGCCAGGTCCAGCCCGCGTGGCCGAGCCCGCGGGCAGCGAGCACCGGCGGCACGACGAGCGCCCACAAGTGCGCAAGGCCAAACTGGAGGCGGGCGAGCTTGCGGCCGTAACGGACGACGAGCGTGCGCTTGCACGCACGCCGGTCGGTCTCTGCGTCGCGGTAATTGTTCACAAGAAGAATGTTGGCCGCCAGCGCGCCGACTCCCGCGCCGAGGAGAAGCGCGTCGGCCCCCACCCAGCCGGCCTGCACGAAGTGTGTCGCACCGACAGCGACAAGGCCAAAGAAAATGAAGACAAACACATCGCCCAGCCCGTTGTAGCCGAGCGGCCACGGTCCGCCCGTATAGGCATAGCCACAGAGAATGCTCAGAAGGCCGATTAGGAGCAAGGGCCAGCCGCCGTAGGGCAGAAGCGTCAGCCCGGCGAGAAAGGCGGCGGCAAAAGTGGCGGCCATCGCGGCGCGCATAACGCCGGGGCGGACGAGGCCGGCGGCGACGGCGCGGCGCGGGCCGACGCGCGCGGCGGTGTCGGCGCCCTTGACGAAGTCGTAGTAGTCGTTGGCGAAGTTGGTGCCGACCTGAACGAGCAGTGCGAACGCGAGGCAGCCGAACGCGGCGGGCGGAAGAAATTTCCCCTCGCGCCAGGCGAGCGCGGAGCCGGCGAGCACCGGCGCGACCGCGGCGGGCAGCGTGCGCGGCCGGGCGGCGGCGAGCCAGACGGACAGGGTTGACGGCGGACGATCCACGGCGACGGCGGCGCCCTCAGGACGCCGAGGACGAAGGCCCGGCGATGATCTTGGTCTTTTTCGTGAACTGAGCGAGCCGTCGCTTGAGGGCGATGCTCAAGAACACCGGCAGCAGCGTCAGGCCGCCCGCAATGAGCACCTTGTGCGGAGGCTGGCCGAAAACCAGGGCGGCGATAACCTCAAAGCAGCCGAAGACCGCAAGCATCACCCCGGCCGACGGCAGCAGGACATTGAACACCCACGCGAGCAAGATGGCCGCGAGCGCAGCCTTGAGGCCGATCAGCCCGAAAGAGAGGCCTTGCAAGTAAAAAATGGGCGCGAACATCGAGAGCTTTTTCTCAAAACGAAACATCTGCACGGTCAGTCCGACGAGCAGGACGAACACTTTGAGGCCGAGGATCAGTTTCAAGGTCAGCGGCTCCGGCGGCACGGCAGCCGGGACAAATGCCTCCACGCCCGCGAACAACATGCCGCCGACCGCCGCGCCACCGGCCAGCGCACGCAGGAGGTCTACCCAATTGCGCGCCTTGCCGAGCTCCTCTCCCAACCAGACCGACAGGTCGCCCGGCTGACGCTCCCGGGTCGGCGCCCACTCGCGCGAGCGCGATCCGCGCACCCGTCGGCCAATGGCCCCGATCCGCAGCCATTGGCGCGGAAACCATAGCAGCAGCAGGGCGGGAAGCAGACAGACAAGATCAAGTTTGACAGAGAAAACAGTGACAATCACACAACAAACGAAACCGATGCAGGGAGCCATGACAAGCCCTCGTGCGGGCGAGGGACGTTTTCCATCCCGTATGGAAGATCATTCTGTCCGCCAGTTGTGCAATGGCCTGCGTCACCTGAACGGCGCGTTGGGCCAATGTGCCTGCAAACCCATGCCACCGGCCCGGAGGTGTGCACCGATCCGGCGCGGCGAGACGACGCCTCCCCGCTTAAGGCGAGCCGAGGATCATCCCGGCGCCGACGGTGGCGTTGGTAAACTCGTCCACGAGGATGAAGCTGCCGGTCGCACGGTTGCGCTCATAGGAGTCGCAGAGGAGCGGCACGGCGGTGCGGAGCTGCACGCGGCCGATGTCATTCATCCCGATATCGAGATCGCCCTCAGCTTTGTGCAGCGTGTTGACATCTATCTTGTAGCGGACGGTTTTCACGACGCAGCGCGCCTCGCGCGTGGTGTGGCGGATGAGATATTTGCCGCCGGGCTGGAGTTTCTTCTCCGAAAACCAGCACAGCCGCGCCTCGATGTCCTGGCTGACGTGCGGCGGGTTGTTGGCCTTGGTGATCATATCGCCCCTCGAAAGATCAATCTCGTCGGCGAGCGTCATCACGACGGACATGGGCGAAAACGCCTCGGCCAGCTCACCACCCGGACCATGAATCGCCTTGATGCGCGAGGTGAGCCCGGAAGGCAGCGCGACGATTTCGTCGCCAGGCTTGAACACGCCGCCCGCCACGCGGCCGGCGAAACCGCGGAAGTCGTGAAAGTCGTCGTGGTTGGGGCGGATGACCGTCTGCACAGGGAAGCGGGCGTCCACATGGTTATGGTCGCTGCCAATGTAAACTGTCTCGAGGGTGTAGAGCAGTGCGCCGCCCTGATACCACGGCAGGTTAGCGGACTTGTCCACGACGTTGTCGCCGTGCAACGCGGAGATGGGGATAAACTTGATGTCGGGCACGTCGAGCCGTGAGGCGAATTCCGTGAACTGCGCCACGATCTCATTGAAGCGCGTCTCGCTCCAGTCCACGAGGTCCATCTTGTTGACGCACACGACGAGGTGCGGGATGCGGAGGAGCGAGGCGATGATCGAATGACGGCGGGTCTGCTCAATGACGCCCTTGCGCGCATCAATGAGGATGATGGCGAGGTTGGCGGTGGACGCCCCGGTCACCATGTTGCGCGTGTACTGGATATGGCCAGGCGTGTCGGCGATGATGAACTTGCGGCGCGGCGTGGCGAAATAACGGTAGGCGACGTCGATGGTGATGCCCTGCTCACGCTCGGCGCGGAGACCATCGGTGAGGAGCGCGAGGTTGAGATTCTCCTCGCCGCGCTGCTCGGTGGCGCGCTCGATGGCCTCAAGCTGGTCTTCAAAGATGGCCTTCGAGTCGTAGAGCAGGCGGCCGATGAGCGTGGACTTCCCGTCGTCCACGCTGCCCGCCGTGGTGAAGCGGAGCAGGTCCATGGCGAGGTAGTGCTGGTCGGTGTGGGGGACGGGAGCGGTGGTGTAGTCGGCGGACATGGTTTTTAGCTCAAAAGCGCGAATGGGCGGAGACGCAAAGATTCAGAAAGAGGTGAAGTTGGGCCGAGCCAAAGCGGGTTCATCAGAAATAACCGGCCTTCTTGCGGTCTTCCATCGCGGCTTCCGAACGCTTGTCGTCGGCCCGGGTGCCGCGCTCGGTCTGGCGGGCGCTGGCGACCTCCTGGATGATCTCTGCGAGCGTGGACGCGTTGCTCAGCACCGCACCGGTGCAGGTCGCATCGCCGACGGTGCGGAATCGCACGCGCCGGGTCTCCCATTTTTCGCCGGGCAGCAGCGTGATCCACGGCGACCGGGCGAGCAGCGTGCCGTTGCGGTTCACAATCTCACGGTCATGCGCAAAGTAGATGCTAGGGATGGCGAGGTTTTCGCGGGCGATGTATTGCCACACGTCCATCTCGGTCCAGTTCGAGAGCGGGAAGACGCGAAAATTTTCGCCGACGTGCTTTCGGCCGTTGAACAGGTTCCACAGCTCGGGGCGCTGGTTTTTCGGATCCCACTGGCCGAACTCGTCGCGGGCCGAGAAAATCCGCTCCTTGGCGCGCGCCTTTTCCTCGTCGCGCCGCCCGCCGCCCAGACTGGCGTCGAACTTGAACTCCGCAATGGTATCGAGCAGCGTCACGGTCTGAAGCCCGTTGCGCGAGGGATTGGGTCCTTTCTCCTCGGTGGCCCGGCCGGCCCTGATCGAGGCTTCCACGGAACCGACGATCAGCCGCGCGGCGGTCTCGGCGACCAATTGGTCGCGAAACGTCATCGTCTCCGGGAAATTGTGGCCGGTGTCAATGTGAACGAGGGGAAACGGAAATTTCGCGGGCCAAAATGCCTTCTGGGCCAGCTTCACCATCACAATGGAGTCCTTGCCGCCGGAGAACAACAGGGAGGGCCGCTCGAACTGGGCGGCGAACTCACGGATGATAAAAATGGCCTCGTGCTCAAGCTGGGCAACGTGGGACAGGTTGTATGAACTCATGGATTTTTATAACGCAAGGACGCGGGGCCGCAGAAGCCCGAAGTGCGGAACGGAAGGAGGAAAGTGGAAAAGCTCAAGGACGGAGGCGAGGGAGAACGGCGGCATGAAGCCGGTCGAGCGTGACGGCGGGCGGCGCGGCCTCGGTGTCAAGCACCAGCGCGCCGTCGCTGTCGGCCGGCGGCTCGAAGGCCGAGTCGCGGCCGGTGAACTGCGCAACGCCACCCGCGCCGGCCTTGGCATAAAGCCCCTTCGGGTCGCGCCGCGCGCACGTCTCGAACGACGCGGCGACATAGATCTCCGCGAAATCATCCGCGCCGATGATCTCGCGTGCGAGCCGCCGGTGCGCGCGCAGCGGGGTGATAAACGCACAGAGCACCACCACGCCCGCCTGCACAAAGAGTTTCGCCGCCTCGGCGACACGACGGATGTTCTCGGCCCGGTCGGCGTCGGCGAAGCCGAGATCACGGTTGAGGCCGGTCCGGACATTGTCGCCGTCGAGCAGGTGGGTCGTGAAGCCCTCGGCATGCAGACGGCGCTCCAGCGCGACGGCCAGTGTGCTCTTGCCGGAGCCGGACAAGCCGTAGAGCCAGAGCGCCCGCCCGTGCTGGCGCAGCCGCGCCTCCTTGGTGGCGCGGTCGAGCACGCGGTCGAATATGGGATGCAGGTCGGCCTGTGACGCGGGCGTTGGCATTTGGCGGACGGTCAGCCTCTAAAACCGCTCCGCCCCGCGCAAGCCCAAATGCCAGTGGCCGGGCAAGCCGCCGGCCAGCCAGCCTATTACGCACCGCCGGAAGGTGAAGCGCAGGGACCTCAAGTTGCCCCACCGACAGCCACACCTTGCTCAGGGCTGGAAGGCTTTTTCCGGAGGAATGCCGAGCTGTTTTTCCAGCTCGCGGATGTGACCGAGCACGTTGCTGGCCGCGGCGGCAGCGATCTCGTCTTCCGAGGGTGGCGGAGTTTTTTTCGGCATCCGGGCATAGCCGAGATCGTCGGGTGCCTTGGGCAGCGTCGGATAAAGTTTGACCCAGGCAGCATAGGCCTCTTCTGGGCGCCCGGCTTCCCCAAGAAAGATCGCGTGGACGCGGGCCAGAAAATAGGGCGCGTGCGGCTGCTCGCTGGCGACGCGGTAAAGCTCCGCCGCACGCAGCAGCTCCTCCCGTGCTCCGGCCGGGTCTGTGCCTTTGATGCGTTGAGCGAGCATCTGGCGGATGAACCCCATCTTAAAGTAGAGCGACCACGCGTGCGGGTGGAAACGCCGTGCGTCCTCGAGAAACGCGAGGCCGAGCGCCGCCTGCTCGCGGTCAATCTGCGCCTGCCGGGCCTTTGGCACCTTCGTGAAACCGCCTGCCTCATTGATGCGCCAGTTGGACATATCGAGCGCGATCATGCTGCCGCCGTTAAGCCAGAAATAGAGCGAGCGCGGGTCCACGATGGTGGCGAGCTTGAGGCCGGCGATGGTCGCGGGCAGGCGCTCGTCCTCCCAGTCCATGGCCGCCTTGAGGAAAAGAAAATCGGCGACCAGGGTCCGGAAGCCGCCGAGCAGGCCGACCGTCACACCCTGCCCGAGCACGTCAGCGAGCGAGTCCAGCCGCAGCTCGGGCTCGTCCTTCAGCAACTCCTGGCGGATGGGGCCGTCCAGCGGCTGCATGGCCCAGCCGGTCGCAGCCAGCACGGCGACGATCACCAGCCCGGTACGGAACGGGCGCGGCAGGACGAGGCTAGATTTCACGGCGGCGGAAGCTATACACAGCGAGAAATCCGAAGACGAAGACATAGGTGAGCGCGTAGGCCGCCGCCCGCAGCGCCAGCGCGGCGTTCACCCCGCCTTCGTGGCCGGCCTGCTCGGCCAGGTCAAACAGCCGGAAATCAGGAAACACCCGGGCCAGGGTTTTGATCATCAGCCCGATCGCAACGGACGACTCCTCGGCGTGGGCGTAGGCCTGATGCGCGAAGCTCTGCAGGTGGCAGATGACGAGCACGAAGAAGCCCATCACCACGCTGAACAGATTGGTGTTGGAAAAGCTGGCGACCAGCAACGTGATCATCGCGAGCACGCCGAACTTCAGCCATTGCAGCACGCAGACGATGACGAGATCGCCGGGCGCGACCGGCCCGCCATGCAGAAACGCCTCAGGATTGGCTGCCAGCACCTCCCGGGCGCGGAACCACAGCAACCCCGCCAGCAGTCCGGTCAGCAGCGCACAAAACACCCCGACGACCGCCCATGCGCCGAGGAACTTGCCGAAGATGAACTCTGCGCGCCACACGGGTTTGGCCAGCAGGGTGAGGGCCGTGCGGTTCTCGATCTCGCTGAAAAAAAGCTGTGCCGTGGCCGTGATCGTCAGCGTCGAGCCGAAGAACACCAGCGCGCCCAGGCCAAAGTCGAAGGTGAACTTCAGCGACGCCACGCCGAGGTCGGGGCCGAAATCAAACGATTGAAAAAATCTCGCGCCGGTCACCAGCGCCACGGCCAGCAGCACCAGAAAGAGAAACAATCGCTGCCGCACCGCCTCAAGGAAGGTGTTGCCCGCGATGAGGCTCGTGCGTCCGCACGAAAATGGCACGCGCTCCGCGCTCATGGCCTGGCCTCCCGATTCACGCCCTCGGCACGCGCGACCTCGCGCAGGAATATTTCGTCCAGCCGCGCACGCGGCTGCTCGACCGACTCCAGCACCCGCCCACGCGCCGCGAGCCAGGTGCGCAGCTCCGCCAGCTCGCCGGGTGGCAGCGCCTCGACGATGAGCGCCTGCCGGTCGCGCCGCCCGACCAGCTCGGCCACGGCGCCCTCGAGGATGAGCCGCCCCCGGTCCAGGATGGCGATGCGGTCGCAGACATCCTCGATTTGCGCCAGCAGGTGCGAGGTGATGAGCACCGTGCGCCCCTCGGATTTGAGCCGCAAAATCATCTGCGAAATGTCCGCCGAACCCGCCGGGTCCACGCCGGCCGTCGGTTCGTCAAGGATGACCAGCCGTGGGTCATGCACGAGCGCCTGTGCCAGCCCGACGCGCTGCAACATCCCTTTCGAATAAGTGCCGACCCGCCGGTCAGCAGCCCCCGTCAGCCCGACCCAGTCGAGCACTTCGCGCACCCGCGCGTCGAACCGCCCGCGCGGCACGCCGCACACCCGGGCATAAAACCGCACCAGCTCCGCCCCGCTCAGGTAGCGGTAAAAATACGGCGCCTCCGGCAGGTAGCCCACGTTGCGCCGCGACTCCACCTGCGCGCTCGGCACGCCGACGACGCGGCACTCGCCAACTGTCGGCTCCAGCAGGCCGAGCACGATCTTGATCGTGGTGCTCTTACCCGAACCGTTCGGCCCGAGCAGCCCGAAAACCTGTCCGGCCGGCACGTTCAGCGTGAGATTGTCCACTGCCCGCAGCTTCAGGCCGCGCAGACCCACCGGGAAGTCCTTCGTCACCCCGCGCAGCTCAATGGCGGAGGGATGGGCGCTGTCGGCAGCGGCGCTCATTGGATGGAAAACCCCCGGAACTGCGGCGCACGGCGCGCGGTCAGCCGCTCGGCTTTGCGGATGTAACCGTGCATCCGCTCCTGCACCGCCGTGACAAACGCCTCGAGCTCGGCCGGCGTGCCCTCGGCCTCCAGCCGCACGCGGCCATCGTCGAGGTTGGTCACATGGCCCGCGACCTCAAACTCCCTGGCCACCTGCGCGGCGGTGTAGCGGAATCCCACCCCCTGGACGCGGCCGGAGAAAAGGACGGTCTCATGTTGCACCTCGGTCATGGCCCGAAACGTGTCCAGCCGGGGCGCCAGTTCAAACAATAAAACCAACACCGTTCGCGCCGGCGCACCGAACCCCCTGCCCCCGCGCCCGCTCCACCGCCGGCTCACGCCCGGCGCGACCGCCGCCACGCCATGCCCAACGTGCCGGCGACCGCCGCCCATGCCAGCGCCGAAGGCTCGGGAATCGCGGAGAGCTGCCAGCCGATGTCGTCGAGGCCGGCAAAATCGAGCGTCGTAAAAAATTTACGAGTGCCAGTTGTGAGCGAGGGATCCATCGCCGCCTCCTGCGCCGACAGCGTGCCGACGAGCGTGCTCATGGTGCCGTTGGCCCAGTGGGCGAGGCCGCCGTCGAGCGTGACGTTGCCGCCGTTGGCCAGCACGCTGTTTGCCCCGGTGAAGGCTCCGCCCGAAATCTGGTCATCCCACGATCCCGCCGTGCCGAGGCCGAACAGGTGCGCCAGCTCATGCACCGCCACTGAAAAAAAATCGTTCTGGCCGGTGAACGATTCCACCGTTGTAGGATCGCTGTCGAAAGACCAATTCGCCAGCGAGTCGAACGCGAGCGAGCCGCCCCACGGTGCGAAGTCCGTGCGCGCACCCTCCGCCGCCAGCGCGCCCGCCTGCCCTCGCCCGATCACGGTGTCCACAAAGCCCTGTGTGCCGCTCACGCCAAAGCCGCCCGGCCCGCCCAGGCCCAGCGTCGAGCCGGGCAGGTCGGATGCGCCCACATAGACGATGAGGGTGTTGAGTGCCACCACGAGGTCGGTGAACTCCACGTTCACCCCGGTGTTCGCCGGGTTGAATGTCACGGCCGTCCAGGTGTTGCCCCCGCCCGGCGCGATCGCGTCCAGAGAATCAGTGATCCGTGAAGTGAAAACGACCGCCGCATGATCGAGCAGGGCGCGCCGCGCGATATTGTCGCCGCTGAAAAAACCCGACGTGTCCAAGCTATAGTCAAACTGGATCGTCAGGTTCGCCCGCGCCGCCGGGCCTGCAAACAGGAACACACCCGCAAGCAAAACGCGCAGAACCCCTGATCGTAACAGAGATGGCTTCATTGTTATTGCAGTTTCTTTGCCCGAGATATGCATGGCCGCAAGTGCAAAAGTGTCCGATGCGCTCTCCATGCCGCACAGGGATTTTTGGGACCATTTGGGACCAGATTGAAAATTTCCGTGTGTTTCATAGGTATGCGGACAAACTCAGCACTCCCATGTCAGCCGATCTAGTCAGCCTCGTCACGTCCCTCGCGCAGCGCGCCCGCGCGGCGTCGCTTGCGCTTGCCACCGCACCGACGGCGGCAAAAAACGACGCCCTCACGAAACTGGCTGCCCTCCTCGACTCCTCCCATGCCGCCCTCCTTGAGGCCAACACCCGCGATCTCGCCTCCGCCGAGGCTGCGGCGCTCACCCCCGCCTCCCGCGAACGCCTCACTCTCACGCCCGCCAAACTCGCCCACCTCGCCCAGTCCGTCCGGGAAGTCGTCGCCCTCCCCGATCCGGTCGGTGAAACCCTCGCCGACTGGACGCGTCCCAACGGCCTCCGCCTCCGCCAGGTTCGCGTCCCCATCGGCGTCATCGCCATCATCTATGAGGCTCGTCCCAACGTCACCGTGGACTGCGCCATCCTCTGCCTGAAGTCCGGCAACGCCACCATCCTGCGTGGCGGCAAGGAGTGCTTCCACACCAACACCGCCCTCGCCGCACTAATCGCCCGCGCCCTCGCCGAGGCCGGCCTCCCCGCCAACGCCGTTCAGCTCGTCCCCACCACGGACCGCGCGGCGCTCACCCACCTGCTCAAGCTCGACACGCTCATCCACTGCGTCATCCCACGCGGTGGCGAAAGCCTCATCCGCTTCGTGGTGCAAAACTCCACCATCCCCGTCATCAAGCACTACACCGGCGTATGCTTCGTCTACGTGGACCAAAACGCCGACCCGGCGATGGCTGAAAGCATCCTCATCAATGCCAAGGTCCAGCGCCCCGGCGTGTGCAACGCCGCCGAGCAGCTTCTCGTCCATGCGGCCATTGCCGCCACGCTGCTGCCACGTCTCGCCGCCGCGCTTCTCGCCTCCGGCGTGCAGCTCCGCTGCGACCCCGCCGCCGCCGCCATCCTCGCGCGCACCGGCCTCGCCCACACCTCTGCGCAACCCGCCGACTACACCACAGAGTTTCTCGCTCTCACCCTGGCTGTCCGTGTGGTCGCCTCACTCGACGAAGCCATCGCCACCATCAACCGCGACGGCTCCGCGCACACCGACGCCATCGTGACCCGCGACCCCGCTGCCGCCGCCCGCTTCCAAGCTGCCGTGGACAGCGCCGTGGTCCTCTGGAATGCCAGCACCCGCTTCAATGATGGCTTTGAGTTCGGCTTCGGTGCCGAGATCGGCATCAGCACCGACCGCCTGCACGCCCGCGGCCCGATGGGCCTCCGCGAGCTCTGCAGCTACAAGTACCTCGTCGAAGGCACCGGCCAGGTGCGCGGATAATCGCGGCTGCATTGGGAATGCTGAGCTTTGCCTATATCAAAAAACTCAAATGAAGCTGAGCGACTATAAACAGATATCTAACGCGCCCGCGCATTGACACCAGCACGGGCCGCGAAAGATTGGCCGGACGCCATGCCCACGCTCATCGCCGCCCCATCCGTCATCACCGCCGCGGGTCAGCCACCCAAGAAAATTGAAGAGTTTATCGGCCGCGTGAATTCGCAGACCGACGCCCTCAGCCTCGCCCGAATGACGAGCCCAGCCGGCTGGGCCGAGCCGGGCCAGACTCCGGAGTTCGACGAGTTCACCGTCGTCCTGAGCGGCACTCTGCAGGTCGAATCAAGGACCGGCACCCTTGCCGTCACCGCAGGTCAGGCCATCATCACTTCCAAGGGCGGATGGGTTCGCTACAGCACCCCGCAAGGGGCCGAATACATCGCCGTCTGCCTTCCCGCCTTCTCTCCCGCCACGGTGCGTCGGGATCCGTAGTCGGACTCAAAGCCTTTGCCCACGATATTTTAGATGTGCGTCCTCACCAGCCAATACCGCACTTTGAAATGACCGGCAAGGCAGGGGCGTCACAGAGTGCATCTCTGCCTAAAAGGCCAAACTGGGTTACGCCGGCTCGCCACGCGGATTGACACCGGTGCAGCACGCGGAAGATTGGCCGGACGCCATGCCCAGCCTTCGTCAACTGCTTGCCGCGCATCCGGTCGTGCTCCTGCTCGACGCGGCTTCGGCGCGGGTACAGGTCGCGCTCTGGCCGGGCCCCGGCGCCGCCCCGCTTTGGCGGGCGCGTGATGAGGAGGCCGGCACGGGCCTCTTTGCCGGCGTGGAGGAGCTGCTCGACGTCGGCGGGCGACGCATCGCCGACGTGAGCGCGTTCATCTTTTGCGCAGGCCCCGGCTCCGTGCTCGGCGTGCGCACCGCCGCCACCGCGCTGCGGGTATGGCGCGTGCTGAATCCCGCGCCTGTGTTCGCTTTCCAGAGTCTCGCGCTCGTCGCCCACGCCCTCGCGGATCCCGCCGCCAGCGTGATCGCCGACGCGCGTCGCGACTCGTGGCACGTCGCGCGCATCGGAGCGCCATTGCGCCGTGTGCCGGCGGGAGAACTCGCCGGCGACCTCGTCATGCCGGAGCATTTCCGGCACTGGAGCGCGTTGCCCGCCGGCGTCCGCCCCACGCCCTACGACCTCGCGGTGCTGTGGCCACGCGCGGCCGACGCGGAGCTGCTGCACGCCACGGACGCGCCCGACGCCTTCCTGCATGAGGAGCCGGCCTACGCAAAATGGACGCCGCAGGTGCACCAAGCCGAAGGGCGCAGCAAGACTGCGCCCCTACAATCGTCCGCCCCCCATGAGCATCAATGACCGAGCTTCCGCCCGCTGCTGGGCCGACGTGGATCTCGCCGCGCTGGAGCGCAACGTGCGGCTCATCCGCGCCTCGCTGCCCGAGCGCATGAGCTACCTTGCCGTCGTCAAGGCTGACGCCTACGGCCACGGTCTGCCGCAGATCGCCGGACGCCTGATGCACGCGGGGGTGGACATCTTTGGTGTCGCCAACCTCACCGAGGCCGCCGCACTGCGCGAGACGGGTGCGGACTGGCCGGTGCTGCTGCTCAGCCCGCTGCTGCCCGGCGAGGACCGCCGCGCGGCCGAGCTGGGCTGCGCCGCAACGATCTCGTCCGCGGAAGAAGTCGCGCGGCTCGACGCCGCCGGGGCCGCGGCCGGCCGGACGGTCACGGTGCATCTGAAAATTGACACTGGCATGGGCCGGCTCGGCGTATGGCACGAGGACGCGCCGGCGCTGTGGGAAAAAATCTCCCGTGCGCGCCACCTGCGCGCCGCCGGGGTGCTGACCCATTTCGCCAGCCCCGACGATGATCCGGCATTCACCGCCGAGCAACGCCGGCGTTTCCTCGCCGCGCTCGCGCGCTGCCCCGGCCTCGACCCGGCCGCGCTGCTCGTCCATGCCGACAACAGCGCCGGCCTTGAAACCATCGCCGACGGCGGGCCGTTCAACGCCGTGCGCGTGGGCCTCCTGCAGTTCGGCGTGCTGCCCCGTCCCGGCTCGCTGCTTGCGGCGGTGCGGGCGGAACCGGTGCTGAGCTTCCGCGCGCGAGTCGGCCTGGTGAAACGCCTGCCGGCCGGCGCGACCGTGAGCTACGGGCGCACGCACACGTTGCAGCGCGACTCCACCGTGGCCGTGCTCACCGCCGGCTACGGCGACGGCCTGCCGCGGGCGGTGAGCAACCGCGCGCAGGCGCTCGTGCGCGGCCGCCGCTGCCCGGTGCTCGGCCGCGTGACAATGGATCAGACCGTGGTGGACGTGACCGACGCGCCCGGCGTGGCCGTGAACGACGAGGCCGTGCTCATCGGCCGGCAGGATGGCGCGGAGATCTCGCTCGCGGAATTCAGCGAGTGGGCCGGCACGATTCCGTGGGAGACGCTCTGCGCGCTCACCAAACGCGTGCCGCGGTTTTACCACGGTGGGCTGGGGTTGTGAAAAACCCCGGATCAGTCACAGTTCTACTTGTTTTTCTCCACGCCGGCGCTCGACTCCGTAACGGCAGAATCGGAGGCTTTCTCATAGGGCCATCTTCCATGAAATCGGGAAGCAAACAGCGGGTGGTATTGGCCCAACGGCGGAGCAGGTAACGGTGTCACGAAGCTAAAGTCGGTTTTCATGAAACGGATCGTGCGGTGAACCAAACTCTGATCGAGCAGGATGAGCGGCGCATAGAAGGTGCCGAGCCTATCATTGAAGCGGAGGCGATGGGTCCCGTCAGCGAATTGAAACAGCTCGCAGCGCCCATAACGCGGCTGCCAAATAAACACATCCGCAACTGCAACGATGCCCGGCCTCAGCTCACCTGACTCACTTACAATCCATCCGCCGGTGACCGAGAGCACGGCGTATGAGCCAACGTAGAGGAACAAGACAACCCCCACGCCACGCCATAACCAGCGGCCGCGACGCTTGCGTTTGTTGGGTGGAACATCGCTCGTTTGCATGGTTGCAAAATTTTGCCTCACAGCACCTGCAGCTTTTTACGATAGAACGCGACGACCTCGTCGGGATCGTCAGTAAACAGGACGTAATCGGCGATCCACGCCGGGGCACGCTTGGTCCGGATCATCTCGGCGAGCTGACGGCGCAGGTCGGTCCAGAATCTCGCATTGAAAAAAATATACGGCACGCGCGGGCGGATGCCGAGCTTGAGGTTGCACAGCTCGATGCCGACCTCCTCCAGCGTGCCGACGCCGCCGACGTTGAAGATGCAAAAATCCGCCGCCTCGAACCACTTTTGCCGGAAGTGCCGCGACGCCTCCTGAAACGTGTTGAAAAAATCCACGCCCAGCTCGGGCGGCTGCGCCTCCAGCTCGAGAAAGCACGCGCCGGTGAGCGCACCCTTCACCCGCGCCACCTCCGTGGCGAGCCGCATGACGCCGCCGCCGCCGCCGGTGAGCACGCCGAGGTTGCTGCCGATGAAGCTCGTGAGCTTCTCGACGAGCGACGAGATGCGGTCGGTGTCGGCCTGGTCGAGCCCCACGGCCGAACCGTAGAACGCGAGGATGGTCGCCTCCTGGAACCGGCGCCCCATTTCCTCGCGCACAAAAAAGCCGTGGTCCTTCTTGTAAATGTGGACGTAGAGGTCCTTGGAGGTCTCCTCATACCAATAAACCTGCACGCCGATGGCGTGGAAAGTGTCGAGGCGCGCGTGGGCGTTGCTGGAGAGGAAAAACCCGTGGGTGCGCGAGGCGTGGCGAAAGATAAGGCGCTTGAGCCGCACGTCGCCGAGGCGCGTCATCAGCTCGATGTGCTCCAGCAGGTCGGGGAAATAATCGAGGATGAGCGTGTCGGCGTCGGCCGGCGCGGCGTCGAGCGCCTGAATCATGGTGCGGTGGCCGATGGGACAGGCGTCGCCGGCGAGGAATTTCTTAAGGTCCTCGTTGGCGCGGACGAGCACGCAGCGGTTCTCCATCGTGGCGCTCTGCCCGCGCACGGTGATCTTGGTCTTCGGATGGGCCGCGCGGCTGCTTTGCGGCGGGCTTTCGTCGAGACACTTGAAGAGGCTGGCGGCGGTGTCGAGCAGGCGGCGGCGTCTCCGCGCGAGGGTCTTGAACTCGGGGTCGGTAAGCTCGGGCGCACGAAAAATCTCCACCGACACGACCGGGTTGACCACGGGCTGGTCGCCGGTGTTGTAGATCTCCAGCATGACGTTCGTGCCGAAGGTCTTCACCGGATCGAGCAGCACGGCGCTGGTGTGGATGCCAAAGTTGCCCTCGCCGGGGTTGAGCACGACGAAGTGCTCCTTGAGGTACATCGAGCAACTGGTGAGTACGCCGGACTGCGGCGGGATGGTGAGCGGCGCGGCGTCGTGGCGCACTTGGAGCTTGTCGAGAAAGGCCCGTCCGCCGTCGCCGCTGACCACGCGCTCGAAGTTGAGCCGCGACATCCGCGGGCTGAGCGTGTAGCTGACCTGATGCGGCGTGAGAAACACGCGGCCCTGCCGGTCAATGCTGGTGGTGTTGGGCAGCTTAAGAGCGTTGGCCTGGACGGCGGCCCAGATCTCGGCGCTGGTGAGCTTTGCGGCGGCCGGAGCATGGAAGAGCCGGCCCGCGGGCACGCCGGGGCGCAGGAGCTTTTTCCAGAACGCGGCATTGGGGAAGCTGGCGTCGAAGAGAAACGCATCGGCGTCGATCACCACACGCCCGCCGTCAAACCGGGGCGGGCCCTGCAGCAGCATCTCCAGCCCGATGCGAGCGAGGGAGCTGCGTTCGGTGAATCGCAACGCGCCGAGATGTGCGGTGATGAACTCCAGCTCCTCCGGGTGGCGCGGCCAGAAGGCCAGCGTGAGCGCGACCGTGCGCGCATCACGGTTTTTCACGGTGAGAACCTGGCCGTCGTGGCTCGTCCAAAATTGGTCGGGGTGCATGGGGGAGGTGAGAAACTTGCGCGACACAAGCCCTCCGACCTCGCGGACACAAGGCGTGAGTAAGGGGTTGCATTCCGTCCCGCGCCCGACAACGTCACCCCCCTTCCGGCGGGGCGGAAACGCTGCGTCGCAATTCACCACCCTCCCTCCTCCTCGCATGAAATCCACCCTCCTGATTCCCGCATCTGTGCTGTTGCTAGGCGCCCTCACCGCGCTGCCGGCCGCCGACAGCGCTCCCGCCGTGCCGATCCCGGCCGTCGCCCCCACGCGGACGTTCACCGAACCCGAAATGCTTGAGATGCTTGGCTGGCTCGCCGGGGATCAGTCTCGGCTCAGCCAGCTCAGTTTTACCGAGGCCGAGCTGGCCTCCGTAAGCAAAGGCTTTGTCAGCGCCGCCTCCGGCAAGCTGGAGCCGTTCAAACGCGATGACATCGAGGCCCAGTTCACCAAATTCATGGACGCCAAGGTGGCGGCCATGAAAAAATCGGTGGAGGAGAAGCAGAAGAATTTTCTGGCCGAGAAAAAGGGGCAAAAGGATGTCGTCTCCCTGCCCAGCGGCCTGCTCTACGAGATCGTGAAGCCCGGCACCGGCGCCTACCCCAAGTCGTCCGACACCGTCAAGGTCATCTACACCGGCATGCTGATTGACGGCACCGTTTTCGACGCCACAAGCCGGCACCCGGACGAAGCGGCTTCCAATGCGGCGGGCAAGTTCGTCGCCACCAAATTGCCCGACGAATTTCCATTGAGCGGGGTGATACCCGGATGGACCGAGGGCATCCAGAAGATCAACAAGGGCGGGAAAATCAAGCTCTACGTCCCGTCCGAGCTCGCCTACCGCGACAACCCGCCGCCCGGCTCGCCCATCCAGCCCGGAGCGACCTTGGTGTTTGAAGTCGAGCTGATTGACATCAAGTAACCCCTCCGCGCTTTTTTCCCGCCCCGGTCCGCCTGCGCGCGCCGGGGCGTTTTTTTTGCGTCGGCCGCCGCCAGCGACGGCGGTAAATTCCGGCTTTGCCTTCCGCCCGCAAAATCTCCGGGATGCGGGCCGATCACTCATGGCGCTTCCTTTTTTTTCGAAAACCACGCCGTCCATCCGCGAGCGCTGCCGCGCCGACCCGGCCACCAAGCTGCGCCTGCGCTACGCGCCCTACTACCTCGCGATGGACGCGCAGGCCGGCACAAAAATCCGCCGCGACGGCCGCGATCTCGTGATGCTCGCAAGCAACGACTACCTCGGCCTCACGTTTCACCCCAAAGTCATCGAGGCCGCGCGCGCCGCCGTGCTGGAATGGGGCACCAGCCCCACCGGCGCCCGCTGCTCCAACGGATCCCGGGCCTACCACCTCGCGCTGGAGGAAAAGCTCGCCGCCTTCCTGGGCCGCGAGGCGTGCCACGTCCACTCCGCCGGCTACCTTTCGTGCCTCTCCGGTGTCGCCGCGTTCGCCCAGAAGGGCGATGTGATTTTTGCCGATAAAAACATCCATTCATGCCTGTGGGACGGCATCCGCCTCTCCAACGCCGAGGTCGAGCGCTTCTCGCACAACAGCCCGGACGATTTCCGCGCGGTCGCCGCGCACACCAGTCCCGACGCTGCGAAAATGCTCGTGCTCGAAGGCGTCTATTCGATGGAAGGCCACATCGCCCGCCTGCCCGAGATCATGGCCGTCGCGCGCGAGCAGAAATGCTTCACCGTGCTCGACGACGCCCACGGCTTCGGTGTGCTCGGCCGCGACGGACGCGGCACGGTCAGCCATTTCGGCCTCGACGCAGACGTGGACCTCGTCTGCGGCAGCCTGTCGAAATCGCTGGCCAGCACCGGCGGCTTCGTCGCCGGCCCGCGCGACCTCATTGAGTTTCTCCGCACCCACGGCAAGCAGACCATCTTCAGCGCCGCCCTCAGCCCCGGCCAGTCCGCGGCCGCCAGCGCCGCGCTCGATGTGCTTCAGACCGAGCCGCAGCACCTCGCCCGCCTCTGGGCCAACACGAAAAAATACACCGCGATGCTCCATGCGCTCGGTCTCGACACCTGGGGCAGCGAAACGCCCGCCGTGCCCATCGTCCTCGGCTCGAAGGAACGCGCCTATTATTTCTGGCAGGCGCTGCTGGAAAAGGGTGTCTTCACGGTGATGTCGATCGCGCCCGCCGTGCCCGTGGGCAAGGATCTCGTCCGCACCGCCATCTCCGCGCTGCACAGCGATGACGACCTCGCGCGCATCGCCGACGCGATGGCGTATGCGGTGAAAAAAATCTGAGGGCCGGCGCGGGCCCTTGGCGACGCCACCTGCCAGAGCAACGGCGGGCCACCTCACGGCCTCACGCCGTCAGCCCGGGATGCGTCCGCGCATAGTCCGCCGCATAATCGGCAAACGCCTGCTTCAGGCGCACGGACACCGTGCCGTCACCAACCCGGAACGCCACTTCGTCCATCGCCCGCACCGGCTGCACGTCGCGGGTTGTTGAAGTCAGAAAACACTCCTCCATCCCGGCGAGGTCGGCCGGCCGCAACACCGCCTCGCGCGCCGGCACGCCCGCCGCCGCCGCGATTTTTTCCAGGAGCAGCTGCCGCGTGATGCCGCCGAGAATCCCCGCGCTCATCGGCGGCGTGACCATCGCGCCGCCGCGCACGAACGCCAGGTTGCACACCGCCGCCTCGGTGAGCTCGCCCGCAAGATTGGTGATGACGACCTCATCCGCACCCCGCGCCTTCGCCTCGCGCAGGCACAGGATGTTGTTCAGATAATTTCCCGTCTTCCATGCCGGATCGAGGGTGGCGGGCGCATTGCGGCGCAGGGTGGTCGCCAAGGCGAGCCGCAGTCCGGTCCGCACGGCCTCGGCGGATGGCAGCGCGAGCTTTTGCACAAGAATTACAAAGTCCGCGCGGTCGGCCAGCGCAGGATCCAGCCCGATGGGCCCGCCGCCGCGCGTGATTTGCAGGCGGATATAGATATCGCCATCGTCACCCGTCGCTGCACGCCATGCCGCCGCCGCGCGTCTGATTTCCCCCAACATCGGCGCGGCAGCCAGCGGCAGCGTCAGGTGCAGAGCGCGCGCCGATCGTTCCAGCCGTGTCCAGTGCTCCTCCCACGCAAAGATCACGCCGTGATAGGTGCGCCAGACCTCATAAATCGAGTCACCGTAAAGGAAGCCGCGGTTGAGCGGGGCGATGGACGGCTCATGCGCGGAGTGAAGCCGCCCGTTGGTGCTGGCCTGGATGAAAGGTACGCCGGTCATGCGCGCGACGCCAGCACAACGCCCGCGCGCCGCAAGCGTGAAACGCGGCCGGCTTGTCCGCCCTCATGCCAGCAACAACCCACCATGCCCACGGTTTGAGCCGGGGCACGGTGGGCAAAACATGCAGCCGCTGGTCAGTTCCGCGACTTTACCAAGCCAAACGACTTCTTGATATTTTGCACGGTCTGCACCGAAACGCCAAACTCCTTGGCAATCGCAGAGCCGGATTTGCCGCCCTCGACGGCCGCCTTCACCTGCGCCTTGATCTCAGGCGTAACCTTGGCGCGCCGGCGCTTCTTCGGCCGGCCAACCTTGCCTTTGGTTGCTTTTTTGGGGCCGCGTTTGCCGCCAGCGGCCTGTTTGAGGGCTTTGATGAAAGCCTTAAGGTTGTCATAGCCGTAGTCCTCAGGCAACGCGGCCAATTCGGCTGTGCGCTCGGCGATCACTTTGGCCTCTAACTTGGCGGCTTTGGCTTTGAGTACTGCGAGTTCTTTGATTTTTTCTGTAACCATGGGACACTCCTTATGACATGGCGAACAGGCAGTGCCAAGCCTAATCTACATATGCCCGACCCGCCGGCGAGCCGGACAAAAAATGCGCGACGTAACCAAAGCATAATGTTCGGATTCAAGGGCCGGCGGGAACAAGTGTTTGATTTGCTAATTTTTAGTAAAAAACAACTGCGCCCAGATTTTTTCCGTTTTCTTTGATTGCATTTACCCCTCTTCCCTTCAACACCTTCCGCAATGTGTACGCTCCCCATCCTTGATCCCGAGGCGGTCGCCAATCTCAGGGCATTGAGCCCCGATGATAGTGATGCTTTTGTGAAGGAAATCCTAGGCATTTTCCTGGAAGACACCCGGCTTCGTCTGACCGAGCTTCGCACCAGCAAGAGCCGGGGTGACATACCCACGTTTGCCCGCGCCGCCCACAGTGTCAAAGGTAGCTCCAGCAATGTCGGAGCCGGCGAACTGCGTGCCGCCGCCGAAAAACTGAG
The DNA here is from genome assembly GCA_947475065.1 of Opitutia bacterium. GTDB lineage: Bacteria > Verrucomicrobiota > Verrucomicrobiia > Opitutales > Opitutaceae > CAIYUN01. The sequence goes on from CANJLB010000009.1 coordinate 58,723, forward strand.
CAGCATGCCAAGCAGCACGGCCTCGCGGACTCCGATTTGCTGATCGCCGAGGTCGAGGCGGCATTCACACGCGTAGAACCGGAATTGCTGAAATTACTCGCCTAAGATGGTCAACTTAGCCCGCTGCGTGGACATAGGGCGGTTTTCAACCAGCTCTTGCCTCACATGAAGGACGCCCGGCCCGTTACCGGACCGGGGCATGATCCTGTGGCCGTGGCGACCTTGGCCTGAGAAAGGTTTCAGGCCGCTTACCCGTGGCATAACGCTGCGTTATCGCTCCAAAAAATAGCCTCTTTGCTTGTCGGAGATGGCCAGACCGGCGCGTTCCATCACTCTGAGCAGGTCTTCCCAGATGAGGCGTTTTTTTCGCGGCGTCGGCTCGCGCAGAATATAGCTCGGGTGATACGTCACCATCACCGGCCGGCCGGCAAACTCGTGCCACTGGCCGCGCGCCTCGCCCAGCGTCTTGAAACGCGCTGCTCCCAGCAACCCGTCGGTCGCCGTCTTGCCGAGCGCCACGAGCAGTGCGGGCTGCACGATCTCGATCTGTGCGCGCAAAAACGGCAGGCAAAACGCCATCTCCACCGCCGACGGCGGCCGGTTGCCCACCTGCTGCGCGCCCGCCGCCGTGGGCGTCTGCGGCCGCCAGTTCATGATGTTGCCGATGTAGACCTGCTCACGCATCAGCCCCATTCCCTGGATCATCTTCGTCAGCAACTGCCCCGCCGGCCCGACAAACGGCTCGCCCTGCACCTCCTCGTCCGCGCCAGGTGCCTCGCCCACGAACATGATCTGTGAGTCGAGGCTGCCTACGCCAAACACAACCTTTTTGTCCCGCCGCACCTGGGCGCGGCACACGGGATGATTGAGCACCCGTTCGCGCAACACTGCCCAGCGTGCCGCCTTGTCGCCTGCCGGCAGTTCGACCACCGGCGGCGGTGGCAGTGTGGCGGCGAAGGGAGCCACCGCAGGCGACGGGAGATGGGAGATGGGAGGCCGGATTGGAACCGGAGCGGCGTCGCCCCCGTCGCCGGAATTGTGGAGTGCGGAGTGCGGAGTGCGGAATGAATCGGCCGGAGCGGACAGCACCGTTGGCTGAACTATGACTCCTGACTCCAGCCTCCTATCTCCTGTCTCCTTCGGCCGCGCCCGCCGCCGCACCACCGCGCGCAAATCCTCGATGCTCGTCTCCGATACCGCGACCGTCCGCACGCCCGCGCTTTTCAGGCGGCACAACTCTTCGGTCAGGGCGATCAACACGGCACGCATGGTGATAAAATTTCTCTCAAGCCGGGCGCGACGCGAGCAACTTCTCAACGTGTTTGGCCAACAGGTCGAACTCCAGATTGACCAACTCGCCCGCGCGCCGCGCGCCGAGGTTCGTCGCCACCAGCGTGTGCGGGATGAGCCACACCGCGAAACTGTCGCCCACCACCTCCGCCACCGTGAGCGACACGCCGTCCACCGCCACGCTGCCCTTCACCACCAGCAGCCGCCCGCCGCCTGCCGGCCCGCGCACGCGCAGGTAGTGATCCTTGCCGCGCGGCTCAAACACCTCGACCGCGCCCGTCCCATCAATGTGTCCCGTCACAAAATGCCCACCCAACCGCCCATCGGCCCGCAGCGCCCGCTCAAGATTCACGATCGTGCCCGCCGCAAGCGCGGCGAAATTCGTCAGCCGCCGCGTCTCCTCCAGCACGTCGAACCACAGCCGCTCGCCCTCGCGCCGCGCGACCGTAAGGCAGCAGCCGTTGACGGCCACGCTGTCGCCGACGGCCACATCGGACGCGACCACGCGCGCGGCGACCTCCAGTCGCCAAGCCTCCGCCCCGCGCGCAAACGCGACGACGCGCCCCGTTTCCTCGACAATGCCCGTGAACATGCCCACGTATCGTGCGCCCCGCCCCGTCGCTGGCAAGCCCGGCGTCCCGCTTCTCCCGAAGCGGGCTACCAGACGTAGCCCGGCTCGGGAGAGCTGGGACGAAAACCAGCGAGCCGCGCCGAAAGCTCCCTGCGCTTACGCAAAGGGCTACGGTTTTCACCGCATCTGGTAGCACGCTCCGTAAGGAGCGGGACAGGCCGACCCGGAAGACAAATCGCCTTGCTTCCGATGGTAATGGAGAGAGTTTGGGGCATGAATTACCGAACCCCAAAAAATCGGCCCACAATTCTAGCACTCGGCATCGCATTTTATATTTTGGATCCGATTGCCGATCATATTTACTATCGGGTTGGTCTGCGTATGCATCAATTTCCCACCAACGCCGATTCAATCGGCCTCCCGCTCTGGTGGTCATGGCAAGGTTGGCTGCTCCTCGCACCGGTTTTTGCGATGCTTCTGGCTTTGGCCGTCTTGACTTACTCCGGTGGCAGGAGCTTCTGGTTTTTTGACCGAGCCAGATTCGCTTGGTCACTTTTCTGGACGGTTCCAATTGCGGTGGTCTGCGTATGGGACGCACTTGGCGCGATTTACAATCTCCGCTGGCTACAGGTTTTTGATCTGCTGCACGCGACGTTGTTCGTTTATTTGCTGCTGGCGGTTCGCTCGTCTCTAGTCGGCTTTGCATTTCGCCGCCACACGACCAGTAGTTCATCCCTCAGATCGTCTGCGCCATGAAGCCGCCGTCCACCGTCAGCTCGTGGCCGGTGATGAAGCTGCCGGCGTCGCCCGCCAGCAATAGCGTCGCGCCGATGAGCTCGCGCGCCTCGCCAAAACGTTTCATCGGCGTATGCGTCATGATGCTCGCCACGCGGTCGGGGGTGAGCACCTTGCGGTTCTGCTCGGCGGGGAAGAAGCCGGGGACGATCACATTTACGCGCACGCCCTTGGGGGCCCACTCCCGGGCGAGATTCTTCGAGAAACTGTGCACCGCAGCCTTGCTCGCCGAGTAGGTGAACACGCGTGAGAGCGGCGTCAGCGCCGTGAGCGAGCCGAGGTTGATAATCGAGCCGCCCTGCCCGCGTTCGACCAGGTATTTGCCGAAGACCTGGCAGCCCAGAAAAACCCCTTTCACGTTGACGCGCAAAATGCGCTCAAACTCTTCCTCGCTGATCTCAAGGAACGGCGTCGGCGAATTCACGCCCGCACCGTTGACGACGATGTCCACGCGGCCCGAGCGCGCGAGCACGGTGGCGAGGAGCTGCTCAAGGTCGGCTTTGCTGCTCGCTTCGGCCGGCAGGAAATACGCGCGGCCGCCGGCGGCGTGGATTTTGGCGAGACGGGCCTCACCCTTGGCGGTGTTACGGCCGACGAGCACGACCTCGGCGCCCGCGCCGGCGAGGCCCTCGGCCATCGCGCCGCACAGTTCGCCGGTGCCGCCGGTCACGACGGCGACTTTGCCGGCGAGGGCAAAAAGGGACGAAAGGTAATCCGAGGAGTTCATCAGTTAAAACACCACCAAGCCGGCCCAGTGCGCCGCCCGCAACGCCGAAATCGCACGCCGGCACCCGCGCTTGAGTTTGCCGCCCGATCCCGCACAGTGCACGCCATGCTTTCCGACCGGTCTTACATGCGCGCCGACTACGAACGCGAAAAACTCCGGGCCTTGCCGTGGCTGCTGGGCATCCTCGCGGCGGCACTCCTGCTGGAGATCCTGCTGTATTCCCCGTGGTTTGACGGTGCCGGCGCCATCTTCGGCAAACTTATCCTCAATCCCGATGGTCTCCGGCACTGGCGGCTCTGGACGCTGCTGACCTATGGTTTGTACAACAGTGTGCTGGGCCCTGGCGGAATCTTTTTTGCCGTCTTCACGCTCATGGCGCTGTTTTTCATGGGCCGTGAGCTGGAGCCGCTGCTCGGGCCGCGCCGGCTAGTCGGCCTGTTTTTGGGTGCGCTGCTGCTCGGCGCGCTAGCTTGGACGGCGGTCAACTGGCGGCACGGTGTTATGCTGGCCGGCTATACGCCAGGCCTCTGCGGCCTGCTGATGTTTTACGCCTGCGTCTATCCCGACGAACCGTTCCGTTTCCTGTTGTTTTTCTTTCTGCCGGTCACCATCCGGCCACGCAAATTGGTACTGGCCCTGCTGTCCTTGGATTTTTTTGCCCTGATTTTTTTTGAGCTCGCAGGCGGGACCATGCCGCTGGCCTATGCGCCGTCGGCACACCTTGGTGGCATGGCGGCCGGCTGGCTCTGCCACCGGCTTTGGCGCGGCAACGAGCAGACGATGGGCTGGCGGCAGCCGGTCACCGAACTGCTCGGTGTGCCTCGTCCGGCTTTCACGCTGACGCGCTGGCTGCGCAAAAACCGGACTGCTGCCGACCCGGCCCCTGCTACCGCCGCCCCGGCAGTAGCGCGCCCGGCAACCTCCGACACCCTCCGCACCGAGGTGGACCGCATTCTGGACAAAATCAACACCGACGGCTTCGCCGCGCTCACTCCAGCAGAGAAACGCACGCTCGACGAGGCCAGGAACCGGCTCAGCCGCCGGTAAAAAACCTGACCGCATCACCAGCCTGCCGGTTCTTCCGCGCCGCTTCTCCCCGCCCGAATTTATGTTCTCGCCCGCAGCATTCCTAACTGGCAATCTAGCGGTTCTGTGCAACCTTTGCCCTGCACCACAGTCCCACTTTTTCCGATGCAACCCCTGATTAGCCGCCTCTGCGCTCTGTTTCTCGCCGCCGCGCTCGTCGCCGTGCCGGCCCTCCTGCCCGCCGCCGCGCCCGAGGCCGCGCTCGCCGCGCGCAAACTCGAGCCCCCCCCCAACTTCAGGCTGGAAGTGCAAGGCGTCGTCCAGTTGCTCGAAATGGCGCACTACAACCGCGATGCGGTCAAGCCCGCGAACTACGCCGGGCTTCTCCCCGACTTCATGGGCAGCCTCGACGGGCAACGGCTGTTTTTTCTCGAATCCGACCGGCAGGGCTTTCTCAAGGCCAACGATATCGATCTCCTTTATCCAAACATCAAGCTCGGCAACATTGACGCGGCCTATGATATTTTCACCGTCTATGAAACCCGGGTGCGCGAGCGTGCCGCGTGGATCGCGGCAGAGCTGAAGAAGGACATTGATCTGACCGGACAGGACACGTACGCGCCCGACCGAGCCAAGGCCGACTGGCCCGCCAACACCGCCGCCGCTGACGACCTCTGGCGCCGCCGCCTCAAGTTCGACCTGATTCAAGAAATGCTCGCACCCGGGTCAAAATCCGCCGACCGGTTCGATCTGGACTTAAAGCTGCCTAATCTGACTCCCACCACCCCCGGCTCCGCTCCCATGACCGTGAGGTTCACAGGCGAATTCATGCCGGCCACCCGCGTTACCATCCGCTACGAGCCCGCCGCCAATGCAGATACGCTCGTGACCACCGCGCAGCTCGAAAAGCTCTTTAACCAACTGATTCCTGCCAAGCTCGACTCCACGCTCTTCCCCGCCCTAGAGAATGCCGAGCCGCTCAAATTCTCGGGCGAATACAAATCGGACACGGGCATTGTCAGCCTTTACAATCCGGTTCCAAGCACCAGTGCTGCCACCAAGCAGCTCAAAGAGCTTTTCCACCCAAAGCCTTCCTTCACTGCCCCCGCCAAGACCCTTGCCGACGCCAAGGCCGCCGTCGCCAAGCGCTACGAGCGCCTCCCCAAAAATGTCGCCGAGCTCGATGCCTCCGACCTCGCGGAAGTTTTTCTGACCAGTGTCGCGCAGCTCTACGACCCGCACTCCACTTATTTTTCGCCGACCAGCTACGACGACTTCAGCATCCAGATGCAGCTCCAGCTCGTGGGCATCGGCGCGCTGCTCAGCCTCGAGGAAGATGTTTGCGTGGTAAAGGAGCTCGTCCCCGGCGGCCCGGCGGATCTCGGCAAACAGCTCAAGCCCAATGACAAGATCACCGCCATCGCCCAGGACAACAAAGAGCCGGTGGACGTGATCGGCATGAAGCTCCGCAAAATTGTCCAGATGATCCGCGGCAACAAAGGCACCAAGGTGCACCTCTTTGTCGAGTCGGGCGAGGGAACCGCCGCCGTCCGCCGGGAGGTCGTGATCGACCGTGATGTCGTCAATCTTGACTCCTCCCGCGCCCATGCGGCGGTCTTCACCGTCCCCGCCTCGGCCGGCCAGCCCGCCCGCATGGTCGGCGTCATCTCCCTGCCTTCCTTTTATGGTTCCGATCCCACGCCCGAAAACCCCAACCCCGCCATCGCCTCCAAGGATATCGCCGAGCTGATCAAGCGGCTCAAGACCCAGAACGTCCAGGGCCTCGTGCTCGACTTGCGGCACAACGGCGGCGGCCTCCTCGGCGAAGCCATCAATCTCACCGGGCTGTTCATCAAGTCCGGCCCCGTCGTGCAAGTGCGTGACCATGAAGGCAAGATCAGCTCGGGTCAGACACGTACCGAGGAGATCGCCTGGACCGGTCCACTCGCCGTACTGGTGGACCGCTTCAGCGCCTCTGCTTCCGAGATCGTCGCCGGTGCGCTACAAAATTACGGCCGGGCCGTCATCATCGGGGACAGTTCCACCCATGGCAAGGGCACCGTGCAGACCATCGTCGAGCTGAGCCGCCTGTCCCGTGCCTCGCTGGCGCTGCAGTTGAGCCCAACCAAGACCGGCGCGGCCAAGTTCACCATCCAGAAATTCTACCTGCCCAACGGGGCCTCCACGCAGCTTCGCGGCGTCATCCCCGACCTCATCCTGCCGTCCGTGGATGATCTGCTCCCCATCGGCGAGTCGAGCCTCCCGCACGCCCTCGGCTGGGATGAGATTGAGTCAGCCAAGTTTGACGGCCCGGCGCTCACCGCCGCAAACCTCAACACGCTCCGCGCCGCCAGCGAGGCGCGCCGCCGGCAGCTCCCCGAGTTCTCCTACCTGCAGAGCGGCGTTGACTGGTTCAAGGCCAAGCGCGACGAAAAGGACATCTCCCTCAACCTCGCCCGACGAGAGAAACAGAAAACCGCCGACGCCGAGCACAAGAAACTGGCCGATGCCGAGCTGAAAAAACTGGAGGATTCCGCCGCCTATGCTTTCACTGAAACCATGCTCGCGCCTCCCCCGCCGCCCCGGATCAAGGTTGAAGATCCAGAGGATCCCAGCGCGGCCAATCCGGACGAACGCTATCCCAAGATGGACATTGATCTCCGCGAGTCACTTCGGGTCGTGAGCGATGCGCTCAACCTCCCGCCCCAAACCGCCCATTGGCTGCCCAGCGGACCCAGCACCGCCCAAACGGTGACCAAACCCGCTCCTATTATTTCCAACACGCCGTAAGGACCTGTCCGCCGAACCCCTCGCCCGTGGAGGGGCATGGACCTGGGTGCCCGCCGCCCAAGAAGCAAGTCTGCGCGATGTTTGCCGCGCGCCATGGGTGACAGGCCGTGGCAAAAGGGGCCACCTTTTTACCCGCCGACTGCCGTGTGACGGCGCAGGCCACGCGTCCACAGGACATGATTGACAGCGAACAGGATCGCCACCCAGCACAGCTCGATGCCAAGGCCTTGCACCGTGCCGGCCTGGTCAATGCGCCCGGTGAAAATCGCCGCCGGGAAATACATCTGGTAGTAGAAAGGCAGAAATTTTGCGACCGCGAGGACGCCGGCTGGCAGCAAATCGAGCGGAAACATCTGCCCGCCCAACACCGCCTCGACCGCCATCGAGAGAATGACGAAACCCTGAATTTCCAGAAACCAAAACGTCAGCAGCCCGAAGCAGTAGGCGATGCTGAACTGAATGAGCGCCGAGAGCATCATCGCCGGCAGCCCGAGCGCCAGCCGCCACGCCCAGTCGGACGGAAACGTGAGGTAGGAGTAAAGAAACGGCAGCGCCACCACCAGCGGCACTAGCACCAACGCGCCCGATACCAGCCGCGCCGCCGCAAAGATGCTCAGGCGGTAGCCGAAGTAATTGATCGGTTTCAGCAAGAACTGGTTGATGAGGCCGTTGCGGATATCCTCGCTGATCTGGTAGTCCTCGTTGAACGCGCTGATGAAAAACTGGAGCACGAGCAGCGCGACGAAATAGGTAATCGTCGCCCCGAGACCATAACCCCCAATCCCATCACGGCCCGTGCCTTGGAACGCCGCCGACCACAGGATGAACACCGCGGCGAGGTGAAACAGCGAAAACAGGCCGCGGACCGCGAAATTCCAGCGGTAGATCAGGTTGCTCTGGAGCCCGACGAGGAAAGCGTGGCGGTATTTGGTCAGGAAGGAGAGCACGGTAACGGCAGCGGACAGTGAACACCGGACCGTGCACAGGGCAAGCCCCGGCTGGCCCAGGCATCCAAGGATATCCCCGCCCTGCCCCGCTACTTGCCCACGCCCAGTCCGAAACGTGCGATGACCTCCTTGGCGAGGTTCCGGTAGGCGGTCGCGCCGGGCGACAGCGGGTCGTAGGCAAAGATCGTCTTGCCGAAGCTGGGCGCCTCACTCAGGCGCACGGTGCGAGGGATGACCGAATTGAAAATTTTTTCCGGCAGATGTTTGCGCACCTCCTCGACGACCTGCCGCGAGAGGCTCGTGCGCACATCAAACATCGTCATGACCACCCCGCCCAGCTCCAGCGCGGGATTGACCCCCGCGCCCTTGAGCCGGTCCACATTGCGCAAAATCTGGCCCAGACCTTCGAGCGCCATGTATTCGCACTGGAGCGCGATGAGCAGAAAATCGGCGGCGGCCAGGCTGTTCATCGAGAGCATTCCAAGCGAGGGAGGACAATCAATGATGACCGCCCGGTAGCCGCCCGACACCCGCAGCGGCTCGAGCACGCCACGCAGGCGCGCGAGGTAGTTCTCCCCCTGCGCCAGTTCGATCTCCACCGCCGCGAGATCCTCCTCGCTGGGAATGATGGCCAGATGCTCGACTGATGTCGGCGTGACCATGTCGAGCGCGCCACCCTCGCCGCGCAACGGACCGTAAAGGCTGCGGCCCTCCTGCTTCTCGACACCGAGCGCGCTGGTGGCGTTGGCCTGCGGGTCGAGATCAATGAGCAGCGTGTGGATTTTTTTGTCGGCGAGGGCCGCGGCGAGGTTGACCGCAGTGGTGGTCTTGCCGACGCCGCCCTTCTGGTTGGCGATGGTGAAAATGGTGGTTGGCATCGGGAGGATGGCCTTAGGATTAACGTCCCCGGCGCGCCCGGTGCAAGCGCAGGCACGCAGAACCATGACCGAGCAGGGACCGGTAAAAGTGCTTGCCTCCATGGTTGATGAATACGTAGTAACGGCCTCTTGATTCCAAGCGACAGGGGTTCTCTGCCACCTGATGAATCGCTGTCGCTGGATAAAGGACTGTAAGCCGTTTACTTGATGGGTGTTCGCCAGAGTAGCTCAGTGGTAGAGCAGAGGACTCATAAGCCTTTGGTCGCCGGTTCAATCCCGGCCTCTGGCACCATCATAACCAAAGGGTTGCAGTATTAACCCTGATCGAATGTGGCGTGAGGTTGAGCCTTTACCCCATCCTCAAAATCTCACCATGGCTCTTGTCCGAACCGCCGGGCATCGGGATTGCATCCTGTCTGACCCGCTCGTTTTTATACTAATGAGATTCCGTTGAAGTCATTTATACGTCAAAAAAGCTGTGACACGAGTCGGTCCGGACGACGGCTGGCTAGCGTTAAGCTGCCGGTGGCAGAGGACGAGACATTGCAAAAAAAGCCGATGAATCCCCATTGGGCCGAGCTTGCTCGGCAGCGTGTCGGTGCGCTTGCTATCCCAGCTGCAGCTTCGCCGCGCCCACGTTGACCAGCTGCTCGCCGGCGTGGATCTGCTCACGCGCATCGCCAAGACTTCCGAGGCCGAGATGCCGCGCTGGGAAAACGAGCAGGCCGGCGAAATCGATGCCTTTCTTGCCGTGCTCACCGCCGTCCGTGAAGTCGCCCCTGCACCGGAGCCGGCACATCCAAATCATCCCGTGCCCGCACCGGCCATGCCGGCCGCTGCGGCCCCATCCGCCGCGCCCGAGCCGGCCGCCGCGCCCAATGCAAAATCCGCCGAGCAGCGCGTCCTCCGCGTCGCCGCCGAAAATCTCAACCGCCTCTTCGGCCTGGCCAGCGAATCGCTCGTCGAGTCGCGCTGGCTGCGGCCCTACGGCGTGTCGGTCGCACGGCTCAAAAAAATGCACCGCGACCTCGGCCTGAGCCTTGATCAGCTCCGTGCGCAGGCAGGCGCGGCGGCAGCGGACGAGCGTTTTCTCGCCGCGCTCACGGAGGCCCAGCATCGTCTCGCCAGCTGCCGCAGCTATCTCACCGAACGCCTCATCGAACTGGAAACATTCGACCGCCGCGCGATAAATCTTTCCGACCGCCTATATAACGAGGCCGTGGCCGTGCGCATGCGTCCGTTCTCCGACGGCATCGGCGGCTTCCCCCGCATGGTGCGCGATGTTGCCCACCAGCTCGGCAAGGAGGCGCGCTACGAGGTCGTGGGCAACGAGACGCCGGTGGACCGCGAAATTTTGGAAAAGCTGGAAGCCCCGCTCGGCCACCTGCTGCGCAACGCGCTCGACCACGGCCTGGAGGCCCCCGCGGTGCGCCTCGCCGCCGGCAAGGCCGCGGCCGGCCTCGTCCGGCTGGAGGCCCGGCATCAGGCTGGCCTGCTGATGATCACCGTCAGCGACGACGGGCGCGGGGCGGACGTGGAACAGATTCGCGCCGCCGTCCTGCGCCGCAAGCTCGTGGCCGCCGACATGGCGCCCAGGCTCAGCGAGGCCGAACTCTTGGAGTTTTTGTTTTTGCCCGGTTTCTCGCTCAAGGACCACGTCTCGGACATTTCCGGGCGCGGTGTCGGCCTCGACGTGGTGCAAAGCATGGTGCGGGCGGTACGTGGCACAATCCGCGTGACTTCCACGCCGGGCGAAGGGATGCGTTTTCAGCTGCAGCTTCCGCTCACGCTCTCGGTGGTGCGCGCGCTGCTCTTCGCCGTGGACGGTGAATCCTACGCCGTGCCGCTCGGCTATATCGTGCGCGCGCTGCGGCTGAAATCGGAGGCGGTCGTCACCACCCAGGGACGGCCGCATTTCGAGCTCGACGGGCGGCGCGTGGGCCTGGTCGCCGCACGGCAGGTGCTCGGCCGCACGGCCGCGCCGTCGGCGGACGAGGCGGCGGTCATCGTGCTCGGCGAGGGCGACGCGCGCTACGGCCTGATGGTGGACAAGTTTCTCGGTGAGCGCGAGCTGGTCGTGCAGCCGCTCGACCCGCGCCTCGGCAAGGTGCGCGATGTCGCCGCCGGCGCGTTTATGGAGGATGGCACGCCCGTGCTCATCCTTGATGCCGACGACCTCGCGCATTCCGTGGACAAGCTCGCCGCCGCCAGCCGCCTTGTCACCTCGACCGGCAAGGCCACCGCCTCCGGCCATGGCCGCAAGCGGGTGCTCGTGATTGACGACTCGCTCACCGTGCGCGAGCTGGAGCGCAAGCTCCTCGAGTCGCGCGGCTACGCCGTCGAGACAGCGGTGGACGGCGTGGACGGCTTCGGCGTGGCGCAGCAGGGCGCGTTTGACCTGGTCGTGACCGACGTGGACATGCCGCGACGCGACGGCATCGAGCTGACACGCTTGCTCAAGGCCGATGCACGTCTCAAGGCTATGCCCGTGATCATCGTTTCCTACAAGGACCGCGAAGAAGACCGCCTGCGCGGCTTGGAGGCGGGCGCCGACTATTATCTGACGAAGGGCAGCTTTCAGGATGACACGATGCTCAAGGCGGTGGCCGACCTCATCGGCCCGGCGGTGGAAACGGAGGCCGTGCAATGAGGATCGCCATCGTCAACGACCTCGGCCTGGCCGTCGAGGCCATGCGCCGGGTCCTGGCGCGCGCCCCCCAGCACTCGCTCGCGTGGACGGCGCGCGACGGCAAGGAGGCCGTGCAACGCTGCGCCGACGACCGGCCCGACCTCGTGCTCATGGACCTGATCATGCCGGTGCTGGACGGGGTCGAGGCCACCCGGCGCATCATGGCCACGACGCCCTGCCCCATCCTCATCGTCACCGCAACGGTGGACGGCAACTCGGGCCGCGTGTTTGAGGCGCTCGGCGCGGGCGCGCTCGACGCGGTCAACACGCCCGTGCTCGGCCCCGGGGGCACCGGCGACGGGGCGAACGCGCTGCTGGCAAAGATTGAAATGCTCGCGGGCCTCACCGCCCCCACCGTCCCCGCGCCGTCCGCCGGCACGGCAGCGCGTACGTCGCAGCCGTTCGCCGCACCGGCCGGCACGCTGTCCGCGCCCTGTCGTTTCCTTGTCGCGATCGGCTCGTCCGCCGGCGGGCCGGCGGCGCTTGCGGAGGTGCTGCGCACGCTGCCTCGGGATTTTCCCGGTGCCATTGTGATCGTGCAGCACCTCGACGAACAGTTTGCCGCTGGCCTCGCCGACTGGCTGGGCCGGCAAGTCGCGCTGCCCGTGCGCATTGCACGCGAAGGCGAGCCGCCCGCGCCGGGAGAAGTGCTCATGGCCGGGCGCGGCGAGCATCTCGCGCTCACGGCGGAACAGACCCTCACCTACACGACGTTGCCACGCGAGACCCCCTACCGGCCGTCGGTGGACGTGTTTTTCAGCAGCGTGGCCGCGCACTGGCGCGCCACCGCGCTCGGCGTCATTCTCACCGGCATGGGCCGTGACGGCGCCGCGGGGTTGAAAAAAATCCGGGACGCCGGCTTTCACACGCTCGCGCAGGATCAGGCCAGCTGCGCTGTCTATGGCATGCCCAAGGCCGCTGCCGCGCTCGGGGCCGCCGCGCAAGTGCTGCCACTCACGCAAATTGGTCCCGCGCTCCAGCGGCTCGTCCGGCCCGCCGCCCCCGCCCCTCTCGCCGTCCTATGAATACCACGCCACCCGCCCTGCCGATTTCCCGCGCCGCATCCCTCCCCCTCCCGGCGACGATGGTTCTCCTCGTGGACGATCAGGCCATCGTCGCCGAGGCCGTGCGCCGCTGTCTCGCCAACCAGCCCGACCTGGCTTTTCATTATTGCGCCGACCCACTGAAAGCCGTCGCGCTCGCCACGCAGCTCCGGCCCAGCGTGATCCTGCAGGACCTCGTCATGCCGGGAGTGGATGGCCTCGAGCTGCTGAAACAATACCGTGCCAACGCCGCCACGTGTGAGACGCCGGTCATCGTGCTCTCAACCAAGGAAGATCCCAAGGTGAAAGGCGAGGCGTTCGAGCTGGGGGCCAACGACTACCTCGTCAAGCTGCCCGACCGGGTTGAGCTCGTCGCACGCGTGCGTTTTCACGCGCAGTTTTACCTGAACCGGCTCCAGCGCGACGAAGCCTACCGCGCGCTGCGCGAAAGCCAGCAGCAGCTCGTGGACAGCAACACCGCCCTCATCTCGCTCAACCAAAAGCTGGAGGAGGCGACGAAGGCCAAGAGCGAGTTTCTCGCCAACATGAGCCATGAAATTCGCACGCCCATGAACGGGGTCATCGGCATGACCTCGCTCCTGCTCGACACGCCGATGACCGGCGAGCAGCGCGACTTCGTGGACATCATCCGCAGCAGCAGCGAGAGCCTGCTCACGATCATCAACGACATCCTTGATTTTTCCAAAATCGAGTCGGGCAAGATCGAGCTGGAAACGCATCCCTATGAACTGCGGGCGTGCGTCGAGGAGGCCTTGGAGCTGCTTGCGCCCAAGGCCGCCGAGAAGGGCCTCGATCTCGTCGCCGCGATTGACTGCACCGTGCCGTCGCTCGTGGTCGGTGATGTCACCCGCCTGCGCCAGATTATCGTCAACCTCGTCAGCAACGCGATCAAGTTCACCGCGCAGGGCGAGGTGGTGGTGTCCGTCCGGCCCGAGCCCGGCCCGGCGGCGGGCGAACTCACGCTGCGCTTCGCCGTGTCCGACACCGGCATCGGCATCCCAGCGGAGAAACAGGACCGGCTCTTCCAGTCGTTTTCACAGGTGGACAGCTCGACCACGCGGCATTTCGGCGGCACGGGCCTCGGCCTTGCCATCAGCAAGCGCCTCGCCGAGCTGATGGGCGGAGTGATGCGCGTCGAGAGCACCGAGGGCCGGGGCTCGACCTTCCATTTCAACATCATCGTGCGGCCGGGCGACACCGGTCCCGCCGCGTGGCGCAAGGCTCCGGCGTTGCTCACTGGCAAGCGCGTGCTGCACATTGAGGACAACGCCGCGCAACGCCAGGTGTTCGCCCAATTCGCCGGCGCCTGGGGACTGACGCTCATGGCGGTAGCCGACCTCGTCGCCGCCGAGCGCGCGCTGGCGGCGGAGGGCGCGGCGTTTGATTGCATCGCGCTCGACCACGAGCTTGCGGGCACCAACGCACTGCCGACGACGATCCGCCGCCTGCGGGCGCTGCCCGGCGGCGCAACGGCGGCCGTCATCGTGCTCTCCGCGCAGCGCCTGCGCGCCGCCGACCTGCCCATGCTCGGCGCGGACGCAGCGGTGTTCAAGCCCGTGCGCCCCGTCGCGCTGCTCGAGTCGCTCATGGTGGCGTTCAACGGTGGTGCCGCGCAGGACCGGCGCGCACCCGCCGCCTCAGCGTTTGGGGCCGCCTTCGCCGCCACCCACCCGCTGCGCCTGCTCCTCGCCGACGACAACGCCGTCAACCAGAAGGTGGGCGCGATGCTGCTCCACCGTCTTGGCTACAAAACCGATCTGGCGGCCAACGGCCTGGAGGTGCTCCAGGCGCTCGATACAACGCCCTACGACCTCATTTTTCTCGACGTGCAAATGCCCGAGATGGACGGTTACGAAACCGCGCGCCGCGTGATCGCGCGCTGGCAAGGACGCAATCCCGGCCGCCCGCGCATGGTGGCGATGACGGGCAACGCGATGCAGGGCGACCGTGAAAAATGCCTCGAAGCCGGCATGGACGATTACATCTCCAAACCCGTCCGCGTCGAGGAACTGAAAGCGATGCTCACCCGCTGGGGCCAGAACGCCAAAACGGCGGCGCAGTAAACCGCACTGCGGACGGGAGCATGGCATTGGCTGATTCAGTGGCCGGCCCATGCCGGCCTGATTTTTCCGATTTCTTGAAACGATGCTCCTTCCTGAACGGCCGACGGGAACACAAGACCCGCATCCGGCCACCAGCCGGGCAAATATCACAATCAGCCTTTCCCGGAAAGGACCTTGCGCTCGGGAGAACTCACAGCTCGCGCAAGTCCACCGAGAAGCTCTCGATCACCTTGTCGTCGGACGATAAGAGTGTGATAAAAACACGAAAAATGAGCGGCGGCGACACGAACTGCGGCGCGGTCAGCAGGTCGCCGGCGGGATTGAGTACAACGCGCTGTTCGCCGGTCTTGCCGATGGGGCTCCAGCGCGCGGCCGCACGGGCGGCGTCGGGCTGGGCGGGCTTTTTATCCTTGTCGTAAAAACGCAGCTTGAGGTTGCCGCCTTCGACGGCGAGGCCGACCCAGGTGCCGTTGGCCCGCTGCACGGCCACGCCTTCGATCTTGGGCGCCGGGGCGGCCGGTTTTTCCGCCGCCTTGCCGCCAGGCGCGGTGGCAGGCGGCGGGGTGGCGGGCGGGGGCATGGCCGGCTTCGGCGCGGGATAGTATTGCCCAAGCAGCGGAGCGGCCAGGCCGAGGAGCGCCGCAATGAACAGCGGGCGGAGTGGGGCACGGTGCGGTCTCATGGCCACAGCATGGCTGGTCGGCGGATTTCAGCAAGCGCGGCTTTGCCAGAATCCCCAGACGGGCGGGCGGGGTGAGGGCGCACCGCGCTGGCCTCGCCATGCGTCAGTCGAAGATTGCGTGCCATCCGACGCCCGTTTCGATTGGCCTTTCATGTCCGCCGCATCCCATCGTCCGCCCGTCAATGAGCGCACCCTGCTGGCCGTGCTCGTGGCCGTGCAGTTCACGCACATCATGGACTTCATGATCATGATGCCGTTGGGCTCCCGGCTCATGCGGATTTTCAGCCTGACACCCGCGCGGTTCGGTCTGCTGGTGGCTTCTTACGGGATCGCGGCCGGCGTCGCCGGGTTTCTCGGCGGTTTTGTGCTCGACCGCTTTGACCGCAAGCCTGCCCTGCTCTGGCTCTATGCGGGCTTCGGGCTGGCGACGCTGGGATGTGCGCTCGCACCCAACGCCCATTTTCTGCTGCTGGCCCGAGTCGCCGCCGGCGCGTGCGGCGGCGTGGCAGGCTCGGTCGTCACGGCGATGGTGGGCGATGTTTTCCCGCCGGCCCGACGGGGACGGGCGATGAGCATGGTGATGATGGCGTTCCCCATCGCCTCTGTGCTGGGAGTGCCGACGGGGCTGCGGCTGGCCAACCATTTCGGGTGGCATGCCCCATTTGTCTTTCTCGCGATCGTCAGCCTCGTGATCCTGGCGGTGGCCTGGCGCAACCTGCCCATACTGCGCCCGGCACACCCCGCTGCACATCCCTGGCGGCAGATGCGGGCGATTCTGGTCCATCCGGTCCACCAGCGCGGCTTCATGCTGAGCGCGGCGCTCATCTTTGGCGGGGCGTGCGTCATCCCGTTTCTCGCACCGTCCATGGTCGCCAATGTCGGTCTGCGCGAAGACCAACTGGAACTGCTTTATTTTGTGGGCGGACTGTGCGCAGCCTGCTCCACGCCGCTGATTGGCCGGCTGTCCGACCGGCACGACAAGCTCCATGTGCTCGGCTGGCTTTCGCTCGGGGCGGCCATGTCGGCGCTGATCGTCACCAATCTCGGCCATGTGCCGGTGCCTGCGGCCGTGGTCGCGGTGGCGTTTTTCATGGTGATGATGTCAGGGAGATTCTCGCCGGGCATGGCGCTCGTCGCCAACGCCATCGAGCCACGCTACCGGGGTGGTTTTATGAGCGTCAACGCCTCCATCCAGCAAGGCGCGATGGGCCTGGCCAACTTTACGGCGGGCCAGATGGTGGCAACCGACACCGCTACCGGCCGCCTCGTTGGCTTCCCGCGCACCGGCGTGGTCGCGGCGGGGGCGTTTGCTCTCACGTTGTTCCTTGCCGCCCGGTTACGCGCCATCGCGCCGCACGCTGCCCGGCCCGGCCACGTCGAACCAGAACCCGCGTCCGCCGTCCCCTGAAAAGCAAGGCGGGGCCGCCCGAAGGCAGCCCCGCCAGGTCCAGCTTCAACTAACAAACCCGGAAGCGCACCCCCGGGGAAGGCAAAGAACCTCAACGCACCCGGTATGACTCATCAGCTTGGCCGAGGTTCCTTTCGGTCGAATTATTTTTCCGTGGCGGTCGTGAGCCTGGGCTAAACTGCGATTCAGATGGTATGCATGGGAATCAACGGCCATTGTTTTAGCCAAACTTCACTCGACGGCCGGCTCTGACGGCGGCGGCCGAATGACCCCGTCTGGTCGGTCCACCGTATAGGAGCAAAGCCCCGAATAACGGCAAACCCTGGGCTTTGGCCCTACGAAACGCGACTCCCCACGGCGCGATTTCTGTTGTCGCCCGGCCCTCGGAGACCGTTTTCAATGGTTTCTTCCGCGATGACACCCAATCCCGTCCCGCCCGCCTCAAGTCTTCCCACACCGGCTGTGCCCGCCGCCGGTGCCACGCGTCACCACGACCTTGAGATCAAGGACGCTCAACTCATCTTTGGCTCCGTCTGGCGGTCCTTGGAAGCCGAGATCGGCCGGGAAAATCTGCGCTTCCCCAAGGAACTCATCCTGCTGGGCGGCGCACCCGGTGCCGGCAAAGGCACCAACACCGGCTTCATTCTCCGCGCCCGCGACCTCACCTGCGAGCCGGTCGTCGTCAGTGATCTGCTTGATTCGCCCGCCGCACGCCAAATCAAGGACGCTGGCGGCATGGTGGGCGACCGCGAGGTCGTCGGCCTCGTGCTGCGACATCTGCTGCGGACCGAATACCGCGACGGTGTCATCCTCGACGGGTTCCCGCGCACCACGGTGCAGGTCGAGTGCCTCAAACTGCTTGTGGACCAGATGCACGCGCTGCGCCGCGAATTTGCCGCCACGCCGCTCGGCGTGCACTTTCGTCAGCCCACGATCCACATCATGGTGCTGTTCGTTGACGAGGGCACGTCCGTCACGCGCCAGCTCCAGCGTGGCCGCGAGGTGCGCACCCACAACATTGAGGTCGCCCGCACGGGCGTCGGCGCTCCCATCGAAGAGCGGGCCACCGACTATGATGACGCGCTCGCCCGCCGCCGCTATCGCGTCTTCAAGGAGCAGACGTGGGACGCGCTCCAGTCGCTGCGCGAGGTTTACCACTACCACTTTGTCAACGCGCAGGGCGCCGTCGCCGAGGTTGAGCAGAACATCCTCCACGAACTCCAATATCAGAGCACGCTCGAGCTCGATCCGCGCACCTACGACCGCCTCCGCGCCCTGCCCGTCGCCAGCGAGATCATTGTCCACGCCCGGCAGGAGCTGGTGCGGCGGCTCGACGCCTACGAGTTTGAGCACGGCGCGCTGCTCGGCCGTGTGGCGACCTTCATCGAGGAAAAAATCATGCCCGTCGTCATGCGCCATGCCATTTCCGGCATCGCCCTCGTCAACACCGAGGAGCCGCTGCTCGACGACCCGCTGGCGATGGCGATGCTGATCGACGTGTTCTCCGAGCGCGGCTACCATGCGGTGATTGACCTCCACCGCATCGAGATCCCGGAAAAATTCGACCCCGCCACCGGTGTGATCTCCTGCCGCACAAAAAAGGTCTACCGTCTCCAAATCCGCTTTCACGGCTCAGAAATCCGGCGCGGGTGAGCGGGCAGATACCTGCTTACTTCTGGCGGTTCTGTCCATTCGCATTCCGACAGCACAATGGCCTGGGTCAGCCGCCCTCGCAACAGCGCTTTAGCCCGGTTCCTCCGTCCTCCTGGAACATTATTTCCATTCCAGCTTGGCACCGAGGGAGCGGAGATTTTCAACAAAACGCGGGTGCGCACGCTTGATAGTCTCGGCGTTGCGGACGATGGACTCGCCCGGGATGGCGGCGGCGACCATCGTGAGCGCGACCGCAGCGCGGATGACGTAGGGCGCAACGACTTCGGCGCGGCGCAGCGGACGGTTGCCAAAGACCGTGAGCCGGTGAGGGTCGCTCACCACGGCGTGGGCGCCGAACTTGGCCAGCTCAGGGATCCACGAAAACCCATTTTCATAGACCTTGTTCCAAAACATCACCGTGCCGTCGCAGTGAGTGCTCAGCGCAATCATCAGCGGGAGCAGGTCCACGGGGAAATACGGCCACGGTGCGGCCTCGATCTTCGGCAGGAGGTTGCTGGTAAAGGGTGCGACGACGCGGAGCTTCTGGCCCTTCCGGACGACGGCGGTGTCGCCGTCATGGGTGATGACCACCCCTAGCTTGCCAAAGGCGCGCGCAATGAGGTCGAAATGCTCCGGCACGGAATTTATCACCCGCACCTCGCCGCCGGTGATCGCACCGAGCGCGAGAAAGGTGACGACTTCGTGGTAGTCGGTGCTGATGGCGAACTCGCCGCCGCACAGGCGGTCCACCCCCTGGACTGTGAGACGGCTGGTGCCCGCACCGGTGATGCGTGCGCCCATCGTGTTGAGGACGGCGCAGAGGTCCTGCACATGCGGCTCGCTGGCGGCGTTGAGCAGCACCGATTCGCCCTCGGCGAGGGCAGCGGCCATGAGAAAGTTCTCTGTCGCGGTCACGCTCATATAGTCGGGCCAATGGCGGGCGCCACGAAATCTTTTGGCCAGCGACAACGTGAGGCCGCCGCCGGCCCGCGAGATTTTCGCGCCCAGCTTCTCCAGTATCTCGAGGTGCGGGTCGAGCTCGCGGATGCCGAGCGCACAGCCCTTGGCGTTTGCGGCCAGCGGCAGCTGTTTCATCCGCCGGAGCAGCGGCGCGAAGAGCAGCACCGACGAACGCATCCCGTCGGGCAAGCCGCCCGCGAGCCGGCGTGGATTGAAGCCGGCGTGGTCCAGGCGCATCGTGCCGGCGGCGCGGTTCCACGCGATGCGTGAGCCCTGCGCGGTGAAAAACCTGGCCAGCTTCTCCACGTCGGTGATGTCGGGGACATTGCCCAGAGTGACCGGCTCGTCGGTGAGCAGCGTGGCGCAGAGAATGGGCAGGACCGAGTTCTTGTTGCCGGACGGCGTGATGGTGCCGGAGAGCGGCCTGCCGCCGTGGACGATGAGATCGGACATTGTAAAAGGAAGGACGGAGAAAACGCGATGGGAGCAAGGAAAACGCTGCGCTGGCGCCGCAGCCATGCGAATGGATGCGGCTTGCAAAAAAAAGGCGTCCGCCGGAAAGCGGACGCCTTGAAACTGCGTGCGGCGCGGCGCGCCTTGGCAAGGTTTAACTGGAGGGCGGCGGCGCCAGGCCGCTGCCGCCGCCGGAATGGCGGTGCCCTTCTTCCTGCCGGGGATAACCGCCGCCTTCGCCGCGGCTCCGGCCGCGCCCGCCGCGCCGCCGGCGACCGCCGCCTGAACGAGGCTCGCCGGAGCGGGACCCGCCGTGGCTGGAACCGGAACTTTCGCCGCCAGCTGAGCCGAAATCGCTTTCGCTGCGATGGGTGCCCTCTCCGCCGTGCGAACCCTCCCCCCGGGAACCATCGTGCCGGCCGCGTCCGCCACGATGCCGGCGGTGTTGGCCGCCGTCATCACGCCGGTGGTCGTCGGTGTGCGAAGAGCTGTGGTGACCATGATCAGTATGGCCGTCGCGCGAGGCGGAGGATTTCTCCTTGGGCTTGCCGCCGCCGAAGAGGCCTTTCAACCAGCTGAAGAAACCGCCGGAGGTCACGTCCTCGGGGACGGGTGGACTGGAGGCGTCGAGCTTGGCGGCCTCGCGGCGCGGCGCGGGCGGATGTGAGTCCGATGGGCGCGGCGCTGAGTCCGCGCGGCGGTTGTCGCGCTGCGGATGGCCCTCGGGCCGGAAAATCGGCCGGTCGTTGGCGCGTTCGCCGGCCGTAGGAGCGGGCGAACCGGCCGACTCCCAGCTTTGGGCGGAGCGGCGCACATCCTCGGGCGGAAGGATGTTTAGGCGGGGCTTCTCAACGCTGCCGGCAACCGGGGCCGTTACGGGCCGCGCGGCGGGCGCGTCCGGCGCGACGAAGGGAAACATTTCACCCATCGGCGCGGCATTTGCCTTCACCGGATCTGGCCGGGGCGGCGGTGCGACCGGAGCCGGTTTGGGGGCCACGAAAGCCGTGACTGGAGGGACCGGCGCAGGCGGGGGGGCGGCCTGCGGGGCAGGCTCGTTGACGGCAGGCGCGCCCACGGACGTTTCGCCGGTGAACGGATTTTTGTATTCGCTCCGGGGCCGGATGACCTCGATGGAGCTGGGCTGGTAACCCGCCGGGGTGGTGGATGCGGGTTTGGCGGCGGGCGGGCCGGGGCGTTTGCCGCGGGCGAGGCCGGTGCCTCGGCTGGTGCCGAACGCGCCCGTGGGCGGCAGGACGGCGGTCTCGGTCGGAGCGGCGGCGGGTGCCGCCGGCGTGCCGCCGGACGTGGTAGGATCTGACATGTCGGTTGTTGGGTTGTTTGGGTTGAGGCGCGCCCACCGCAGAATGCGGAGGCGGCGCGAGGAACCGCCGGCGGAGCGCAGGGAGGCGCTCAACGCGGGCGACAAGGGTTCAAGCTGGCTGACTTCCCCGCATTGGGCAACAGGGAATTTCCGGTGGTGGTATAGTTTGGTCGGTGGTAGCAACAAGGTTGCGTGCTCGCCGCGCAACTCACCACAGCGAGCAAGCTCCGGCGACAGAGGTCAAACGTGGCGTGACGAGCACACCACCTACCACGGAATATTCAAACTGTGCTACCACCGAATTTCCGGTGTCAGGCCGGTGGAAATGAGGGGGGCCGCCGTTTCTGCCCGCTGGTGCTGTTTCCGACGACCATGCCGAGCCCGCCCGCACGCAAAAATCGTGTGGACAATCCGGCAGTCCATGCCTTCGCTCCTGTCATGTCTTCGCCCGCTCAAACCAGCTCCGTCACGCCCGTCAGCTTGCTCGTGGACGCCGTCCTCGTTGCCGCGTTTTTTGCGCTCATCTATTCTCTGCTCCGCTCGCATGTGCCGTCGGACAACCCGGACAATGTCCGTCTCTGGGCCGCGCTTGGCACGGCGTGCATGAGCGGCGTGTTCTGGATGTGCATCCAGATGTTCCGCGTCGTGCTCCGCGCCCAGCTCGCGGCGAAGAAGGAGCAGTGAATGGGCCGCCCCAGATCGGGGTTCCCCGCATCTTGGCCCCTTCGCATCTTTGCGCTTGAACCGGCCTTGGATTCAACCGGCCAGGTCGGCGAATTCCGCAAAACTTTTTACGGGCCAGACTTTCTCCGTCCGCCGGGCCAGGCCCGCGAGCACACCCCCCGGCCCCAGTTCCCAGAACTCCGTCGCGCCTGCCGCCGCCGTGCTCCGCATGCAGTCTTCCCACAGCACCGATGACACGACCTGTTTGACGAGCGCCGCGCGGATGTCCGCCGGCGCGCTGACGGCCTGTCCGGTGGTGTTGGTCAGCACCGTGAACTTGGGCGCGGCCAACGGCACGCCCGCCAGAAATTCCGCAAACGCCGCGCGCGCCGGCTCCATGAGCCGCGAGTGATAGGCCCCGGCGACGTTGAGCGGGATGACCTTTTTCATCCCGCGATCCTTGGCCGCTGCCACGGCCGTCTCCACCTTCTCCTTCTCGCCGGAAACGATGATCTGGCCCGGCGCGTTAAAATTCGCCGCCTCGATGCCGAAGTCCGCGCACAACTGTGCGACCTTGGCCCGTTCCTCGCCGATGACTGCCGCCATGCCGCCGACGCTCTGTTCGCACGCCAGCTGCATCAGCCGCCCGCGCTCGGCGACGACCCGGAGCCCTGTCGCAAAGTCAAACACCCCCGCCGCCGTCAGCGCGGTGATTTCCCCCAGGCTCAGCCCAAGGGCAAATTTCACGTCGGCCAGTTTCCCCTGCTCGCGCAGGATGGCGTGCAACGCCAGCCCGTGGACGAACAGGGCCGGCTGGCAGACCTTGGTCTGCGTGAGCTCGGCCTCCGGCCCTTCGAAACAGACCTTGGCGAGGTCCCAGCCCAGCACGCGCCCGGCCTCGCCGTAGAGATCGCGTGCCGTGGCGGAGTTGTCGCAAAGGGATTTGCCCATGCCGACCTTCTGGGCGCCCTGACCGGAAAAAAGCAGTGCGATGGCCATGTGTGAAAAGGAAACCGTGGCCGCGCCCGACGACAAAACCAAGCGGGAAAATTTCCCCGTCTCCACCGGCCTCCCGTCCGCTTTCTCGACGCGTTCGTCACCGCACCCTGCCTCTATTTCCGCCTTGCCGATTGCCGAACTTCCGACTTTTTACCCACTTACCCATGAGCACCCCGCTCCACGACCGCCTCGGACACATATCCGATCGGGCTGCACTGAGTGCAGCCGAATAAGACTGTTCGGCAATGAGACTTTCGCTTCTATGGAATCCCATTGTCCCCGGTGTCATCCTGGCATGGATGGTTTATCGTTCCGTTGTGCGCGACTTTCGATGGGCTTCGGCTATCTGTATCCCTTTTGTTGCCTATTGGTTTTATGCCGCACTATCGCGCTATGTTTCCGATCGAGGCTCGCGTTCTGCGAGCAATCATCGTAAAGTGCTCAAGCCGCTTTCGGATGTAGAGTTGGAAGAGCGGTTCGGACGCTCGAAGTTGGAGACTTTATCGCTTGCTACATTCGGAGGCCTGATGATTACGGATGAAGTGCTGTCAGGAAGAAGTCCTGTGGATATTATGTTTCGTCAGGAACCGGAGCCGGGATTGCCGTTCAGCGGCTGGGTTTTTCTTTCGAGCGCAGAATCGCCAGAAGCCTCCGCGGATGAGCGCGGACTGAATCTTCATGACTGCATTGCGATCCTTCGTATTGCGCCAGAAGTTGCGCCCTACTTGGGTAGGCCTCCAGGCACACATATGGTTCGGAACGGTGCAGCCGAGTTCGAAGATGATCCAGATGAAAACCAAACCGCCTAACTCTGAGCGTTCGGTGTCGCCGTAGCGCGACACTGGACACCGGTTGAACAAGCCCGGAGATTGTCACCGCGCCCTGATGCGGATTGTATTTCCGACGGGTCTGCGGCGATCAGGCCGGTGGCACGCCTCCGGCCTGGGCTCCGGCCCTTTTCCGGCGGCAGTTGGACCGCCGGCGGTCGCGTTTATCGCCTCGCCGCCCGCCAGTCCTCGACGACGAGACCGGGCACGCGGGAGAACTCGGCGGTGTTGCCCGTCACGAAGACCGTGCCAAGGCTCAGCGCATGACCGGCCAGCAGCGCGTCGTAGGGGCCGATGGGCTGGGCGTTGGGCCTGAGGCGGGCCAGCCATGCGCGCACGAAACCGGCGTGATAGGCCGCCTTCGCGTCGAACGCGGCGACAAACGGCAGAATCTCCTTGAGCCGGGTGATGCGCGCGCGAAAAACCGGCACATGGGCGCTTTTCTCCGCGCCGTATTCCAGCTCCATGAGCGCGATGGCCGAAAGCCGACAGTCGGGCAGCGCGGCCTCGACGCGCCCGCGCAACGGCAGGTCTTCGTCGCGGCCACGCAGGTAACGCGACCACACGTTGGTGTCGGGCAGGTAAATCACGTCGTGTGGTCGGGAAAATCCGGGCAGGAGCCCCAGAGGGCGCGCAGCGCCTTGAGTCGGCGGGCCTCGGCGGCGGGGTCGGTCGCCTGAAAGCCGCTGTCGGTGAGGGTGAGGTGAAACGTCTTGGCCTTGAGCTTGAGCGCGCGCGGGAGGCGCAGCGCCTGCGAGTTGCCGGACTTGAAAACCTTGGCGGTGATGACGGTGCTCATGTATGCACGGTGTATGCACGCGGATGACCGCGCAACCGAAAACTCACGCCAGTCGCATTACGCCCTGCTCACGTCTTGAAGAAAATGCCCTTGAGGTTCATCTCCAGCGCCTGCGGGTTGGCGGAGTAGCGGAGGGCATCGGCCTTGCTGATCTTGTTGGCGTTCACGAGGCGGAGGAGGTCGCGGTTGAACGAATAGCTCGCGGAGTCGGTGCCGGCGTCGAGGAGCTGCTGGATTTTCTCGTTATGGCCGTCGAGAATGAGGTTCTTGATCGTGCTGTCGGCGTTGAGGATTTCATTGGCCGGGATGCGGCCGCCTCCCTCCAGCGCGGGCACGAGCTTCTGGCAGATGAAACCTCGCAGTGAGCCGGCGATCTGGCGGCGGGCCTGCGCCATCTGCTCAGGCGGGAAAAACTCGAAGAGGCGCGTGAGCGACTGCGCCACCGTGGCGGCGTGCATGGTCGAAAAGACGAGGTGGCCCGTCTCGGCGGCGCTGATGGCGGTCTCAAACGTTTCACGGTCGCGCATCTCGCCGATGAGGATGATGTCGGGGTTCTGGCGGAGCACGGCCTTGATCGCGAGTTCGAAGCTCGGCACATCGAGCCCGATCTCGCGCTGCTGGAAGACGGACTTGTCGTCAATGAAGGTGTATTCGATGGGGTCCTCGATGGTGACGATGTGCTTTTCCTGGTTGCGGTTGATCCAGTTGAGCATCGCGGCCATGGTGGAGCTTTTGCCGGAACCGGTCGCGCCGCAGATCAGCAGGATGCCGTCCTTGGCCTTGGCGAGGTTCAGCAGCGGCTCGGCCTGCAGGCCGAGTTCCTCGAACTCGGGCACCTTGCTCTTGATGTGGCGGAGCACGATGCTGATGTCGCCGCGCTGGTGAAACGCGTTCACGCGGAACCGACCCACCCCCTCGAACGAATAGGCGAAGTCCACCTGACCAAGGTCGTCCCAGGCCCGCTTGAAGACCTTCGGCACGTGCTCGTCCACCCAGGCCTGCGCCTCGGCGGTGGCGATCGGGTCCATGTCCACCGGCTGGAGCCGGCCGGAGATGCGGACATAGCCGGGCTTGCCGCACTTGATGACGATGTCGCTCGCGCGGCTGTCCACGGCGAGCTTGAGGAGGTCGTTGAAAATTTCGGTGTGCGGGGTCATGGCGGAATTTTAAAGGTGGCAAAACACGCGGGAGGGAGGGCAGGGCCGGCGGCCCGGATGGCGGGTGGAAAATCGTGATGGATTTGTTGGCCGGAACGGCTTTGCTCCGCAAGGTAACATTCCACGTCTCCTGCGTCCCTCCATGAAGCTCCGCCCGCTCACCGGCGCGATCACCGCGCTCGCCACTCCCTTCCGCCAACAGGCCGTCGCCCATGACGACCTCCGCAAGCTCGTGGAATTTCAGATCAAATCGGGCATCAACGGCCTCGTGCCCGTCGGCACCACCGGCGAATCCCCCACTCTCGACCACGGCGAGCACATGGACGTGATCCGGGCCGTCATCGCTACCGCGCGCGGGCGCGTGCCGGTCATCGCCGGCACCGGCTCGAACTCCACCGCCGAGGCCGTCGAGCTCACCCAGCTTTCGCACGAAGCCGGAGCGGACGCCATGCTCGTCGTCGCGCCCTATTACAACAAGCCCAGCCAGGAAGGCCTCTTCCGCCACTTCGCCGCCATCGCCGACGCGACCGACCGGCCCATCATCCTCTACTCCATCCCCGGCCGCTGCGGCATTGAGATCGGCGTGCCGACGGTCGCGCGGCTGCGGGCGAAGTTTTCCCACGTCCGCTGGATCAAGGAAGCCGGCGGCAATGTGGACCGTGTGGATCAGCTCAAGCAGGCGCTCGGCGCGGACATCACGGTGCTCAGCGGCGACGACTCGCTCACCCTGCCCTTCATGGCTGTCGGTGCGGAAGGCGTCATCAGCGTCGCATCGAATCTCTTCGCCAAAGAAGTCGTGCAGCTCACCCGGCTCGCGCTGGCCGGCGACTATGGGAAGGCGCGCAAGCTCCACCACCGGCTCTACCCGATTTTTAAGACCATCTTCATCGAGCCGAATCCCGTGCCGATCAAGACCGCGCTCGCCCGCGCGGGACTCATCGGCAGCGCCGAGGTGCGACCGCCGCTCTGTGAGATGACGCCCGCCAACGAAAAAATCCTCGTCGCCGCGCTCGCGGCCCTCGGCCGATGAGCGGGAAGGCAAAAGCTCCCGCGCCACTCCGCATCGCCCTGATCGGCGCCCGCGGCCGGATGGGGCAGGCCATTGCCGCGGCGGCAAAGGAGACGGGCGCGACCATCGTCGCCGCGCTCGACGTAGGCGACGATCTCGCCGCCGGCATCGCGCTGGGCGACGCGGTGATTGATTTCAGCGCGCACAGCGCCACCGCCGATGTCATCCGCCTCGCGGTCGCGGCGAAGAAACCGCTGGTCATCGGCACGACCGGCCATCCGGCGGCGGAAAAAGCGAAGCTCGCCAAGCTCGCCGCCAAGGTGCCCTGTGTCTGGGCGGGCAATTTTTCCGTCGGCGTCAACCTGCTCTTCGCCCTCACCCGCCGCGCCGCCGCCGTGCTTGGCTCCGACTACGATGTCGAGGTCGTCGAAATGCACCATCGGTTCAAGAAGGATGCCCCCAGCGGCACCGCCGCACGCCTGCTTGAGATCATCCTCGAGGAGCGCAAGCTCACCGCAGCCGCTCTCCGTCACGGCCGCTCCGGCCTCACCGGCGAGCGCACGTCCACGGAAGTCGGCATCCATGCGCTGCGTGGCGGCGATGTCGTTGGCGACCATACGGTGCTCTTCGCCGCCCTCGGCGAGCGCCTTGAGCTCACGCACAAGGCCAGCGACCGAGCCATCTTTGCCCGTGGCGCGCTGCGTGCCGCCCGCTGGGCCGTTGGCCAGAAGCCCGGACTTTACGACATGCAGGACGTGCTGGGCTTGAAATAAAATGAAGCCTAACACAAAGGCTGTTCTGCTGCTGGTCTCCTCGTGGATTGTCGCCGCCATTGTGGGTGGAGTCTTGATTAATTGGTTGTTTATGCAGCCTTCCACTCGCGTCATTTCTGTGTGGGTTCAGCCTAGCACGGTGCAATACGGGGAGAATAGCCCCTACTCACTTTCTGTTGTGTCACCAAGTGTGGATCACTTGTCATGGACTACAGGTGCCGCCTTTAAGATCGTCGTCGGCCGAGAAGCCGAGAAATTGTCCCATCGTGACTGGGTGTTTTTCTCGTTTCATTTTCCCTCTGCTCGCGACTCTCTCAATCCCTCGGATTACATCCACAGCTCAAAAGTAGAGTGGGCTACCGATGGCGTCACGTTTGTGGAGGCGAACGGCACGAGGCTTTTCATTCCCAAGGAACTGTTCGTCGGCAAGTGACGGTATAAACCCCATGATCGTCTCCCTTCAAGGCACGCTCGTTGCCGCCACGCCCTTGCAGGCCGTGGTCGAGCTGAACGGCCTCGGTTACGAGGTACATATTCCCGTGACAACCGCCGAGAAGCTCCCTGCGCCGGGCGCGCAGGTGAAGCTCCATACGCACGCCGTCTACCGTGAGGACGCCCAGACCCTCTACGGCTTTGCCACCGTGGCGGAACGTGATTTTTTCCGCCTGCTCATTGAGAATGTGAGCGGCGTCGGCCCCAAGAGCGCACTCACCATCATGAGCAAGCTTTCGCTGCCCCTCCTTGAGAGCGCCATCCGCGCCGGTGACATCGCCACCCTCGCCAAATGTCCCGGCATCGGCAAGAAAACCGCCGAGCGCCTGGTCGTGGAATTGAAAAACAAGCTCGGCGGTGTCGGTCTCGCCGGCGCGATGTCGTCCGCCGACGGCGGTGGCGAAACGTCCGCCACCCCTGCCGAAACCCGCTTGCGCGACGCCGTCTCCGCGCTCGTCGCCCTCGGCTACAAGGCGGCCGACGCCGACCAGTCCGTGCGCCGTGCCACCCTCGCACTCGGCGCGGGCGCGACGACGGAGAAACTCATCAAGAAGGCGCTGGGCGGGTGAGCGCGGCCCTCGCGCCATGGACGACATCACGCGCACCGGAAACCTGATCGAGGCAGGGCTATGGCTCGGCTTCACGGCGATTTTCGCGTTTAAGGCCCGGCGCGCGGTGGCGTTCCCTGTGTTCTGCGTCTCCGTGGTGATCGAGTAGCGTGCTGGCGCAGGATGACGTCCGTACTCGGGACAGTGATTCCGTTTGCTTTGCGCATAGGGCTGCTCTTCGGTCGCCGTCGCCCCACGATAAAACTGTGCGCTTTTCACCCGGGTTTCGCCTCTCCATGTTTGACGCTTGCCTGCTCCTGCCGGGTGCGGTGGTTGTGATGCTGGGTGAGCCTAATCTCAGAATCATCGCGGGGATGGCCGTCGGGCACTTTTTTCTCTTCTGCAATGTTTTCAGGATACGCACCAAATTTGAGCTCATTTGGACGGCGGTTTTTATACTTCTGTCATCGGCCAATCTGGCTTTCGGGCGCCCGGGCTGGCCAGCGACCATCGGAATTTCCGGGGCCTGCGCGGCTGCGCTCGTCGCCATCGAAATGCGAAACCCAGGCTACCACGGAGTCGGCTGGAAGCGGCTCAACCCCAAACTGCCCGAATGGTGGGAAGCCCAAAATAATAAATCATCAAACCCGCGCTGACCGCTCGTATTTCCAGTTCTGCCGCTTGCCCTCGGCGAGCCAGAGGACCGTGGTGGCGAGGCGTTTGGCGCGGGTTTCGGGGCGCTTGGCCTCGGTGATCCACCCGACGTATTCGCGACGGCAGTTTGGGCTGAAATTGGCAAACGTGCGCGCGGCGGCGGCGTTTGATTTCAACGCGGCAGCGAGGTCGGTCGGCGGGCGCGGGGCGCGACGGACGGGGGCGGCGTTGCGCGGGTCGGGTTTCGCGCCCGGCGCGGCCAGTCCGGCGGCGGCGCGGATGAACCGCAGCAGCAGGCGGTCGGGCGGCAGGTCGGCCACACCCGTGATGCGGCCCAGCAGTTCCAGACCGCGCTCGGCCTTGCCCAGCTCCTTTTGGATAAGCTTTTGCACGACGGAGCTCCAAAACACGCAGCGGCAATGCGCCTTGAACGAAGGTGTGATGAGCAGGATTTTTTTGCCGAGCACATAGGCCGGCGAGTTCCACTTGAGCGTCTCCGCCGCCGCAGGGCAGCCCTGGCGGACCAGCTTCCGCAACCGCCGCAACACCGGCCGGGCGAACGGCTCGGCCTCGGCAAGGTAGGTGTCAACGCGCGGATCGGCTTTCATGGCGAGGTTGTTCGACCGCCAAGCCAACCGGGCCCGGGCGCCGGTGCAAGTTCTCTCTGGTCACACGCGCAAATTCGTCTTCGCTCAGGTCGCGATGTCTTCATCGCCCCACCTGCCACCCTGTCAACAACGCCCCATACAACATGGATGACCTTGAGCGGATCGGAAATCTCTGCGAAGCCGGGTTGTGGCTGGTCTTCGCACTGATCCTCGCGGGCAAAGGCTGGCGGGCGCAGGGCCGGCTGCGGCGTGTTTTCATCCGCCTTGCGGCCGGGTTTTTGGTTTTCAGCGTTTCCGACGTGATCGAGTCGCATACCGGGGCATGGTGGCGGCCGCCATGGCTGTTGCTGATCAAGGCCGTCTGCGTGGCGGTCTTTTATTTCGGATTGCGCGAGTATTATCGGATCAAAAAAAATCCCGGCGTGTAATCCGGCCGCAGCCGCGCCGGCGAGGGCTACCGCCACGCCAGCACGGCCGCGCCGGCGGTGATGAGCGCGCCACCAAAGGCGGTGCGCCACGACAGCGGCTCACCCAGGAAAAGCGCCGCGAAGACGAGCACGAAGACCACGCTCAGCTTGTCCACCGGCGCAACCTTCGAGGCCGGCCCGAGCTTTAGCGCGCGAAAATAGCACAGCCATGACAGCCCGGTCGCGAGGCCGGACAACACGAGAAACAGCCAGGTGCGCCGCGACAGTGCCGCCAGTGCGGACGGCGCGTTGGTCAGCAGCGCCACACCCCAGGCGAACACGAGCACCACCGTCGTGCGGACGGCGGTGGCGAGGTTGGCATCGGTTTTTTCCACACCGATTTTGGCCAGCACGGCCGTCGCGCCCGCAAACACGGCCGAAAGCAGCGCCCAAAGGAACCAATTGTTCATGGCCCGATCGAAGCGGGCGGGGCGCCAGAGGGCAAGCCGGTGTCCGAGGGCAGGGCGTGCCCGCTGGGCGCGCCGTGGGGGCAGTCGCGGCGGGGCCAGCCACCCCGCCCTACCGGCGCTTCCGCGCCACACGGCGGCGTCACCGCGCCAGCCGCCAGCCGAGCCACGTCGCGGTGAGGCAGAGCAAAACGGAAAGCAGCACGTTGGCGAACGCCGCACCTAGCTCATTTTTTTGCAGGAGCGCGAACGTCTGCCAGCTAAACGCGGAGAACGTCGTGAATCCGCCGCACACCCCGACGACGAGTAAACTGTGCCAGCGGGCGTTTTCAGGCGTCGGCGCGCCTAGCCAGCCCATAAGCCAGCCGATGGCGAGCGAACCGGTGATATTGATGAGGATCGTGGCCCATGGCAGCCGCAGGTCGGAAGGAAACAGGCCGCCTACAAGCATGCGCAAGGCTGAGCCGAGGGCTCCGCCAAGGGCGGCCAGGAGGAGTGAGGTGGCGCCCAGGCTCATGGAGCGGGGGAGACTTGGGCGGCATAGGCCGCGATTCCTTCGGCGAGGCTGAGGGCGATCTGCTGGCGGTAGGCCGGGGCGCTGGCGCGACGGGCCTCGGTGTCGCTGGAGAGAAACACGCACTCGACGAGCACGCCGGGGCAATCAAGGCCTCGCAGCACCCCGAGGTGCTTGAGTTTCTGTCCACGATCCACCGTACCGAGGCTGGCGAGCAGCGAGCGCTGGAGCGAGTAGGCGAGCACGGCGCTCCCAGCATCGTTTCGGTTGACCGGCGAGGCATGGCGCTCGGCATCGTCGTCCTGGCCGGCACCCCAGGAGGTGGCCGAGCGCTGGAACTGCGGCGGGAACCGATAGACCTCGGTGCCGCTCGTGCGTGTGTCGGGCGCGACGGAATTGAAGTGGATGCTCACGAAGAGGTCGGCGTGCTCGCGGTTGGCGAGCTCTGAACGGCGCAAGAGGTCGATGGCCTTGACCGGCGAGAGCTCGCGGTCGTCGCTGCGGGTGAGAACAACGCGCCAGCCGCGCGCCTCCAGCAGGGGCTTGAGGCGCTGCGCAACATCAAGGGTAAGCTTTTTCTCATCCAGCCCAAGGGTGCGATTTTGCATGCCGGGGTCGCCACCACCATGGCCGGGGTCGAGCACGATGACGCGTGGCGCAGCGAGCCGGGGTGGCGCAAGGATGGGGCGAAGCAGCTTCTCGGCGTCGATCCGCGAGACGTAAAGCACCCGTGTGCGCAGCAGCGCGGGTTCGCCGAGAAACACCTTCAGGTTGTCGAGTGTCATTTCGCGTTCGCCGCCCTCGAGGTCGGCCCGATGGCCGCCGCCCTGAAACGTCGCCCGCGTGCCGCCAGGCGTGCCAATCGCGCGCAGGCCAAGCCGGGCAAAGAACGCGGCCACGTCAACGTAGTCCGTGCCATTGATCCGCTGAACCGACAACGACGCGGGGGCGGCCGGCGGAGGCACCGGGACGCGCGGACCAGGTGCGGGAGGCGCGCTCGGAAACGTAGCGTTGATGCCAGGTGGCAACCCGGACAGTCGCGGCGGACCGGGCTCAAGCGGGCGGTCTGGCACCATGGCGACCGGCGGCGGGGCCGGTTCATCGGGCGGAAAGTTACCCGACGACGGGACCGGTGGGGTCGTGCAACCGGCCAACAGCAAGGCGATGGCGAGCGCCGCCAGCGCCCCACCATGGAGCCGGCCCCGAACCGCCTCAGGTCGCCGGGGGATGCTCGGGTGCGTGGTGGTCAGCCTCGTCATCATGGCCTTCGTCGGAACCGGTGTCATCAATCGCCTCCTCGCCGTGCGCCAGGGTGTATTTGCGCTTGCGCTTGTTGACCGGGTGCGGGGTGAGCATGACGTTGATCTGCTTGCCCATGAGCCGCGGCGTGGAGTCAGCGTGGCCCATGCCGGCGAGTTCAGTGAGCGCGTGCTGGATGACCTCAAAACCGATCTCGGTGTGGGCGAGTTCACGACGGATGAACTTCAGCCGGAGCTTCACCTTGTTGCCATGGTCGAGAAACTCCTCGGCGTGCCGGATCTTGGTCACAAAGTCGTGGGCGGCGATGCGCGCGCTGAACTCGATCTCCTTGATGCGGCTCGCCGTAGACTTGGTGTGCGCCTTTTTCTTCTGCTCCTCATAGACGAACTTGTTGAAGTCCATGATGCGGCAGACGGGCGGGGTGGCGGTGGCCGCCATCTCGACGAGGTCGAGGTTGAATTTCTGGGCGAGGGCAAACGCCTTGTCCGTCGGCATGATGCCAAGCTGCTTGCCTTCGGGCGAAATCACGCGGATCTCGGGGGCCTTGATGCGGAGGTTGCGCCTGATATGCGCGAACGGGTCTTGGTTGCGGCGCTGGTAGTAGCCTTGGCGGTTGCCGCCGGACGAAGGGAAGGGACTGGCCATCAAATGGTGGGTTGCACGGTGGGTGGAGGACGGGCGTTTCTGGCGCACCGCCGGGCGGTTGACAACAACGAAGTGTCCGACGCGTTTGACCACGCCGATGGTCGCAGACTGAATCCCTTGTCACCTGCTGCTTATCCCCTGTGAGCTTCACCCTTCCCCACGGTTCGCGCGCATAAGCTGCCGGCCTCGGAAGCGACGTGCCTCCACCGCCGCCCTCCGCAACCTCACCCCGGCCATGCACCCGCACCGGACACGCGACCCCGCCCTCATCGACCGTCGGCCCGGTCGCCAAGGATGGCCCGCAGCGCGGCGAAATCCTCATCGCGCGTGTGGCTCCTGATCACCCGGTCGAATTTCCCCATCTCGCGCAACTCCCACTCAGCCGTCTCCATCCGCCGCCCGATCTCGGCGGCGTTTTCGCCGCGAGCAGCAAGGCGGACGCGGAGCTCGGCGGTCGGGACGGTGATAAACACAGTGACCAGTGCGCGCGCGAGCGCCGGGCTGGCGGCGGCAGCGCGGCGAAAGTTATCCACGCCCTGCACGTCCACGTTGATGACGAGACTGCGGCCCGCCGCCAGCGGCCCGAGCACGGCACCGGCCAGCGTGCCATAACGGTGCTTTTGGTGCACCCACGCCCATTCGAGAAAATCGCCCGCGGCCACCTTGGCGTCGAACTGCTCCGGCGAGAGAAAATGATAGTCCTGGCCATCCGTCTCGCCTGGCCGCGGCGGGCGCGTCGTGGCCGTGACGACGCGCGCGAAACCTGGCACGTTGGCTACGAGTCGTTCACAGAGCGTAGTCTTGCCCGAACCCGCAGGGCCGGCGAGGACGAGCAACACGGGCGGGGTGGCGGCACTCATGGAAACTTTTCAGTAGGTAAAAGCCACGACGACCAGCAGCAACCCGTAGCCGGCAAGCACACCGCCGAGTGCCTGCGGGCGCGCGGGCCGGGCGAAGAGCCACTGGAGGAAATCCCGCAGCCGCCATGGTTGCGCGCCCAACCAGATGGCAAGCCCGACGGCGATGAAGGCCGCCGTCACCATGAGCAGCCGCTGAGGCTTGTCGTATTGCATGTAGGCGGGAGTGAGCAGCGGCCAGGCGCCGAGCAGCACCGCCGCCGCCAACCCGCGAACCGCGAGAAAATCCGGTGCGAACTTGAATGACAGCAACGCAAGGACGCCAAAGCCGATGACCAGCGGCGTGGGGCTGCTAAACACGATCAGATCGGCCTTGGACATATGCGCGACCTCGTAGATAAACCACGCCGCCGCGCCGCCGAAAAAGATGACCGTCGCCACCGTCGAGCGCGGCAGGGCCTTGAGAAAGGCTCCGATGGAAGCGCCGCCGATGAGCAGCAGCGCGCCAAGCACAAAGAGCAACAGGCCGGGGATGAGGGTGGCGGTGGCGAGGGACATTCGGGAGAAGGGTCGGGAGCGGAGAGTCCAGAGTCGAGAGCTCAGAGTCGAGCGCCGGATGACGCAAACATCGCCGGAGTCTGGCTCTCGATGATCGGCCCGGCCCACGCGGCAAACCGGAGGGCCTCCTGATAGGCGCGGAGTTTTTCGTGGTCGAATTTTGGGACGGACATGAGGAAATGAGAACCGAGCGAGAACGAGCAGGAGCAAGAGAACGAGAATGATTATTTTTCGACGCCAGCCAGCACCAGCCCGCCATACAGCGTGCTCACCGAGGCGCGCTCGATCCTGAGCGGCACAAGCGAACCGATGAGGCGCGGCTCCGCGTCGAACACGCACACGCGGTTGCCCCGTGTGCGGCCAGTGAAACGCGCGCCCGTCTGGTCACGGCCCTCGACCAAAACCTCCTCCACGGTGCCGACGAGCGCCTGACTGCGCCGGAGCGAATTGGCGCGGAGCACGTCGAGCAGGATTTGGTTGCGAGCCTCTTTCACCTCTTCCGGCACCTGCTCCGCCATCTCCGCCGCCGGTGTGCCGCTGCGGACCGAATATTTGAAAACGTAAGCCATGTCATAGTTCGCCGTCTCAAAGATCTCACGCGTCTGCGCGAAGTCCTCGTCCGATTCGCCGGGAAAGCCGACGATCACGTCGGTGGAGAAATACATCTTCGGCTGCGCGGCCCGCAAGGCCGCCACGATCTCCAGGTAGCGCTCACGCGTGTAGGGCCGGTTCATCGCGCGCAGGATGCGGTTGCTGCCGCTCTGCATCGGCAGGTGGACGTATTCGCACAGCTTCGGCAGCCGGGCGTAGGCGGCGACGAGGTCGTCGCGAAACCCGCGCGGGTGCGGCGAGGTGAAACGGATGCGTTCGATGCCCTCGATGGCATGAACCAGATCGAGGAGCTGCACAAACGCGCCCACCCCGTTCGCCGCCGGGTAGTCGCGCCGCCCGTAGCTGGTCACGATCTGGCCGAGCAGCGTGATCTCGCGCACGCCGCGGCCGGCCAGCGCGCGGCACTCGGCGACAATCTCATCCATCGGCCGTGAGCGCTCGTCGCCGCGCGTCCTGGGGACGATGCAAAACGCGCAATGCATGTCGCAGCCCTGCTGGATGGATACAAACGCGCTCACCTGCGGCGTGGCCTCGGTGGCGGCACCGGCATCCGACTCCGGCGTGAGGTGGTCGCGGATGGTGTTCTGTGAGCCGGCTTCCTCGGCGATGTCCACGATGCTCGCGCCCACGGGCACGCCGGCGTCACGCGCGGCGCGGAGGTTGTCGAGATAGTCGGGCACGCGGTGAAATTTCTGCGTGCCCACGATGAGATCCACGTCGGGGAGCTGATCGAGCAACGACGCGCCGCGGTTCTGCGCCATGCAGCCGAGAATCCCGAGGACGAAGTCGGGCCGCTTTTTTTTGCGCTGCGAGAGATAGCCGGCCTTGCCGATGGCCTTCTGCTCGGCCGCGTCACGCACCGAACAGGTGTTGAGCAGCAGCACGTCGCAGTCGTTTTCGTCCGGCACGATGCGGTAGCCGCGCGCGCGCAGCATCGCCGCGACCGCTTCGCTGTCGCGCTCGTTCATCTGGCAGCCGTAAGTTTTAATGTGGACGCGGTTCAATTTTTCAACCGCCACAACTACGCCCCCGCCGCCGTTGGGTCAACGCGGATTACCCGCCCGCTGCCGCCGGCACATGTGGGCTGGTCATCCAGGCCGAGGTCCGGGGAACCCAATTCCCGTCGGACAGTTTTCGCAAGGCATCACGGCAAGGAATACACCCGCCGACAGGCAGTGACGCATTTTTGGAATTTCAAACAGCGAGCCGGGACGTCGCACTCCACCCATAAACGTTAAAATGCATCACCAGCCGCCGACATCATGGTTTGACCGCGCGGGACCGCGTTGCTGGCATGATACCTCCCATGGAACCCCCCACCGCCGTCAACGTTGTCCCCACCCTGCCCGCCGAGCCGCCGCTGTCAGCGCTGGAGGCACGCGTGCTGGGATGCCTGATTGAAAAGGAACTCACCACGCCGGATGTCTGCCCGCTGACGCTCAACTCCCTCGTCAACGCCAGCAACCAGCGTAGCAATCGCGATCCGGTGCTGGATGTGGCCGCCCGCGAGGTCGAAACCAGCCTGGAGAGCCTACGGCACCGCCGGCTGGCAGTCATTTTTTCCGGCGCCGACGCGCGCGTGGCCAAATATCGCCAGACGCTCGACCTGGTTTATCCACTGGAATCCGGCGCGCGCGTCGTGCTCTGCGAACTGCTGTTGCGCGGGCCGCAGACCACGGCAGAACTGCGCACCCGCACTGAGCGGATGCAGCCGCTGACGGCGGAAGAAATCGAAACCTTTCTCCAGACGCTGGCAAACCGACCCGAAGGAGCGCTGGTGCGCCGGCTGCCGCGGCAACGCGGACAGAAGGAGGTACGCTGGGCCCAACTGCTGACGGGCGAACCGGCGGCGACCCCGGCGGACGAACCACTGGTCGTCACCCTGGCCCTGCCACCAGAGGCGGAGAACCGGATGGCAGCGCTGGAGGCGGAAGTGGCGCGGCTGCGAAATGAAATCGAGTCATTACGCCAGGCTTTGGGCGGAAATTGACACGGCTCATCCCATAGTCTGACGAGAAGCCAAATGTCCTGCGGTCAGGCGCACGGATGCCTTTTGCCGCGAACCAGCCCTTGCCCCTGCAACCGTTTTGGACATGTTTGAGGCCTAACCCGTGAAAGCCTCGCCCCCGACCGCAAGATTTTGCCTGCCCATGCTCGCATCCTGGTTGCTGGCGACGATGGCGTTTGCCGCCACGCCGCCAGCCGCGCCGGCACCGCAAAACCCGGCCCCGACGGCACCGGCAGACGAAGATCTTTATCAGGTCGGCAAGGCGCTGTTCGACCTTTACGCGCCGCCGGAAATAAAGGCGCAGTATGAGTTTGTCTCCCGCGAACAATGGAACGGGCTGCTGTCCGGGATTCAAACCGCCCTCGCCACCGGTTCGCTGACGGACCTGGCCGGTTACGAGCAGCAGGTGCGCGACACGCTCGACGCCTTGCGGGCCATTCCCGGCACCGAAGACATCGCCGACTGGCTGGCGTTGCAGCTCGACGAAATCGAGGCTGCCAAGGAAGCCGCCCAGCCGCCGGCGCCGCCGCCCAAGCCGATTCCGGGCGAAAAACCCCCGCCGGTCATCGCTGCGCCCGCCGTCCCCTTTTACGACCTCTGGATGCGCCGCCTGCACGGACGGCCGGCTCCCGCGCGCGCCGCCGAGCTGATGCCCGGCCTCAAGGCGGCGTTCGCAGCCGAGGGGCTGCCCGCCCCGCTGGCGTGGCTGGCGGAGGTCGAGTCCGGCCTCAATCCCAAGGCCCGCAGTCCCGCCGGTGCGCGGGGACTCTACCAGTTCATGCCGGCGACCGCACACGAACTCGGGCTGAGCACGGTCCTCCCCGACGATCGCACCGACCCCATGAAAAGCGCGCATGCCTCGGCCCAAATGCTGCGCCGGCTGCACACGCGTTTCGGCTCGTGGCCGCTCGCGCTGGCCGCCTACAACGCCGGTGAAGGCCGCGTGTCCCGCCTGCTCACGGCCAAACGTGGAAAAACCTACGCCGACATCGCGACCGATCTCCCGACCGAGACCCGCCTCTACGTGCCCAAGGTGCTCGCCACGCTCACGCTCCGCGAAGGCATCGCGCCGGAAGCCTTGCCAGCGCCTGCGCGGATCGCGACGCCGACGAAGTAGAAGGGGTTGCCGGCTGTTGCTGGCCGAGTCCTACAAAGCGTTAGATGGCTTAATTTACCTTAATCTGGCTTAACGGCCTGCCGCACAGCGACCCGTTCGACCGCGTCATCGCCGCCACCGCCAAAGCCCACCGGCTCAGCTCATCACCAAGAACGCGAACCTCACCGACGCGGGCATCGTGCCCGTGCTCTGGTGAACCTCATCCGCCCGAGACCGAGCAACGCTTCGCCGCGCTGGAGGCCGAGATCGCCCGCCTACGCGACGAGGTCGCAGCGCTCCGCCGGGCGTTGGGCTGGGTTTAGCCAGCCGTGCAATCAAACGCGTTGCCAGATGCCACGTTTGGGCTGCGTAAGCAAACCGCGGTCGCGCAGCACTTGGAGCTGTTGGCGAATCTTGTCTTTGATGTGGTGGTTGCCGGGGTAAAGTTCGGCCAGCTCCGCCTCGAAGGCATAAACTTCTTCATTGGAAAACGTCGTGCCCGGCAATGATTCCACGCAGCGCAACACGTCAAGCGTCCAACCGCGTTGAGCAGGCTTCAACTCTTGGATGCCAGCGATGCGGGAATACATCTCGCGGACTTCACGGCAGGGAATCTCGGCACCGTTGACAACAAGAGGGATTTTTGCCGCGTTTGGAATCAGCCCAACATCGAGTTGATAGCCAACCCAGTTGCTCCGACGTGCCGTTGCCGAAAGCGGCTTTCGCTTCAGTATTGCCGAGGGAGAAATGGCAAAACGGGGGATGAGGAGAAGATTGTGGACGAACCATTCAGGCAACCGGTAGTGCAGGAGAAAGAAGTTTGGTGTCCGGTTGCCGAGAATCGCGTCGAGCATCTTTTGGTAGTTGGAACCAAGAATTGTCCCGCCAAGTGGCTTTCTCTGACTCTTGAGCTGGTAGCGCTCGGCACAATTCGGACACAGAAAATCACTAACTTGGTTGTTGGTCGCTTCCGCCCCAAGGCGGTCACTCACGCACGCGCAGCAGTAAAGATTCTCACTGCCCCATGGTTCGGTGATGCGGCGCGCACGTTGGGCCGGGCTCGTGTAGCCCTCGGCAAAGTGCGTGGGTAGCCGCAGGTTCATTGGCGGTGACTGGATCACCGCCGTTCAGGTGCTTCAACTGGATTTCACGCGGAAAATCTCCGTTTCGCAGCGAACGATATGGGTAGTTTGCCGCTTTTTGCCGTCGGGCGCGTGGGCCCAAGCCTCCTGCAAGGTCACGTTGACCGTGGTGTGGACGACGCTCGCCTGAGTGACTTGCGCACACGAGAGGAACACGAATTTGCTTTCGTGAAAAATGCGGTCGGCAGCCGGTGGCGTGGCCTCGGAGGACATCGCCAAGATCGGATCGATCCGTCTTGAGAAGAGATCAAGATCATTTTTTGCCTCGACGAAAATGAGAAGGCGCACCGTGAAATCGAGGGTCACGCGGTCAAGCCGCCGACCGCTAAGCACGAGATAAATATCCTCGCGCTCTACGCCGACGAGGCGGCGTTGCCAGCGCGCGCACGCGACGGCCGTCGTACCGCTGCCGAGGAACGGGTCGAGAACGAAGTCGTCGGGATGAGTGGCGGCGAGCAGGATGCGCTCGATGAGCGCGAGCGGCTTTTGCGTGGGGTGCTTGCCCTGGGTTTTCTCGGCGGAGCCGGACGCGGTGAATGTCCACACGTCCTTCATCTGTTTGCCGCCGTTGGCGCGCTTCATGTCGGCGTAGTTGAAGGCGTGTTTGCTCTTCTCGTTCTTGGCGGCCCAGAGAACTGTCTCAGTCGAGTGCGTGAAACAGCGGCAGGCGAGGTTGGGCGGCGGGTTGGGTTTCTGCCAGGTGACTTGGTTGAGGATTTTCATCCCGAGCGACTGCATCGCGTAGCCGACGGAGAAGATGACGTGGTGGGTGCCGCTGACCCAGAGCGTGCCGTTCGGCTTGAGGAGCGACTGGCAGCGGGCGAGCCAGGCGGTGTTGAACTCGTGGTTGAGCGCGGGGCCGCGGGATTGGTCCCAGCCGCCCTTGTCCACCTTCACCATCTTGCCGGCGTGGCAGGTGATGCCACCGTTGGAGAGGAAGTACGGCGGGTCGGCGAAGATGAGGTCGAAGACGCCGGCCGGGTGCTTGGCGGCGATGGCGTCCATGACCTCCAGGCAGTCGCCATGGTAGAGAAAAAGGCCGCGGGCGGAGTCATGCCACGCGAGGCGCGAAGGCTGGAGGACGCCCGGCGCAACCTCGGCAACGAGGCCGTCGTGAGGGTGGAATTGCTCGTCGTAGGCCGGATAGCGGTCGGCGGGAGGGGCGGCAGGGCGGGTGCGGAGCGTCGCGGTGGACGTGCGTTTGGGCTTGGGCGGCACGCGGAGATCGGATCGATCCGCGCGGGCGAAGGATCAAGGCTTTTATCGTGGGGGGCCTAAGCAAGGAGTCAGGATCCATGAGTCAGAAGAAGACGGAGAGGCCGGGATGGTGAATTTGATATTTGAGATTTAAATCCTACCTGGCGCAGCAAGCCGTACTGTCCCGACTGATGACGGCCGGGGGGGGGGGGGGGGGGGGGCGGCCCCGCGCCCCACACCCCCCCCCCC
>CANJLB010000010.1 GCA_947475065.1 Opitutia bacterium
ATTATTGTATTTTCATTAAATCCGTTCTCCAACTGATTTTCCACGGCATACAGTTTTGATATAAATCCAATAATTATTAGGATTTTTGTAATATTTAAACCCGGAAAGGTGATTGCCTTGATTTTCATTTTATATCGTTTTATATTCACGCACAAATCGTAAGTCATTAAATTCGCCCATGACACGGCGATCAACGCCAGCGCTGCGGATATGAGGGCCAATGTAGACCGGAGAACGGTTACGCTAGCCAACGGCTGGAGAGATGGAATATTTTTCATGGGAGGCGGCAGGGGGCATGTCTTAAGTCTTGTTGTGAGGGGCTCAAGAACACTTGAACCGCACCGGGCTGCCGTCTGTGGACGGCGACAGAATGGCGGACAGTGACGGCGTCACCATGTGCCGTTGTCCGGCCAGCCAGCCATTGCTCGCTTGGGTCGGCCGTAAGAGGTCATGTCTTGACTCTTGACTGGCTAGGGCGGCGGAGAGGATGGGGCGGAATTTCATGGCCAGAGGAACGGCCATCACCCTGCCTCCGGCCGATTCCGGCGTCAACCCCCAAAGAATCAGCCGAGCCCGGCCCGCTGTTGCTCGTGCTTCCTGACCGCCACGCCCGGACACGGGCCGTATCTTGGGCGTTTGTGCCCGGTTCCGATGCCATGCACGATCCAGTCCCGACAGCTTCATTTGCAAACAGGGCCGGCGGACAGCCACTGCCGGGAATATTCCAAATTGACGTCCTCAGTCCTTATCGGTTCAGACTTTAATTTGTGCATCCTATCCTGGCCCGCCTCGCACCCCTTTGCGCCGTTTTGATCGGTCTCACACCGATCCGGACTTTTGCAGCCGAGGAAAATCCCGATGCCCAGGAATGGTCCGGCTCCGGCCTGGCCTGGGCTGACTGGTCACGCCTCACCGGCAACTGGGCCGGTCTGCGGACGTCGGCCGAGCTGGCGGGTTTGACGTTCACGGGCACCCACACGCTTGACTGGTCAGCCCCATTGCAAGGGGCGCTTGCCGACCGCAGCACCGCACGGGGGCTCTTCAATTTGCAGGCAACCCTCGCGTTGCCGGCACACGGTGCGACCTTTACCGCACAATATCTGGCCTTTCACGGTCGCGACGCGGGCGCGGATCTCGGTGCGCTGATGTCCTATTCGAACATCGACAGCGCGCCGTTCTCTCACTGGGGCGAGCTTTCTTACCAGCAGGTTTTTTGGGACGGGCAGTGGCGGCTGAAGTTCGGTCAGCTCGATGCGAACACGGAGTTCGCCAACGTCCACGCCGCCGCCGAATTTCTCCACGCGTCCGCTGGCTACAGTCCCACGATTGTGGGCTTTCGCACCTATCCCGACCCGGCACTCAGCGCCAATGCTTTTTTCAGGGTGAACGAGCTCGTCAGCGCCGGCCTCGGCGTGTATGGCAATACCCTCCGCCAAACGTCTACTGGTCTGGCCCGGCCTTTTGTCATCGGTGAAATCAATTTCAACCACGATGCGTTCGGTCGGATTGCGGTCGGTTTTGCCAGCGAACTGGCACGGCTCACGCGCGTTGACAGCACGAGCCAAAACGGCACCGGAAGTTTCTACATGCTGGCCGAGCAGCGCCTCTGGAGAAAAAATCCCGTCGCCAAGGATGACCCCCGTGGGGTGACGCTCTTTGAGCAGTTGGGAACGGCTGCCGAGGCGGTCAGCCCCATCCACCGGCACCTCAGTGTGGGGCTCAGTGGCACGGGTCTCCTGCCGGGCCGCGACTCAGATATCTGCGGATTGCTGTGCTCCGTTGCCACAACCAGCCATGCGGACCCGACGCTCACGGCACCCAGCGAAACCGCCATTGAAGGCTACTACGGTCTGCACCTCACAGGGTTTCTCACAATGAAGGCTGATTTTCAGATCATCCGTCATCCTGGCGGTGACGCGAC
Source organism: Opitutia bacterium (assembly GCA_947475065.1). Classification (GTDB taxonomy): domain Bacteria; phylum Verrucomicrobiota; class Verrucomicrobiia; order Opitutales; family Opitutaceae; genus CAIYUN01. The sequence continues at coordinate 1,922 of CANJLB010000010.1, forward strand.
GCGTCATGACGCCGTTGTGGGTACGCTGCGGTTTGTGACGACGTTTTGAGGCTGGATTTCTCCGACCTGCCCGCCAGCGACCGCGTCGGCTCCATCTGCTGGAGGCCCTCCCATACCGCACTCTTGATCGGGATGTGTTTTGCCTGGCAGCCGCCCCACCTTGGGGAGAGCAACGGGGCAGCCCGGCCCCAATTCGCATGGGATCTGAGGCGTTGGTCGATCAACCGTAGAGACTAGGGTAAGACCCCATCGCCGTTTGCAATTTTTTGCGGCACGCTTCTGGTCAAAATTCCATGCCGCCAAACACCGCCATCCCGCCAAAGTATGACCTCACCGTTCGGGTCGGGTGCAGCCTGGTCTATGAGGCGGCTGGCCCGGCATCCCTTCTGCTCAACCTCAGGCCGCGACCGGATGGCGATCACCTCGTGCTCTCCGAAGCCCTGGCTTTGGGTCTGGGGCCCCCCTTGCCTTCAGAGGAGTTCACCGACAGCCACGGCAACAGGGTTTGCCGGGTGCGGCTGACTCCAGGACGCAATCTGTTCCGACATGATGCCATCATTGCAATTAGCGCCCAACCTGACAACCACGGGCGATCCGGCACCGCCGCCCTCAATGCCGGCGAGTTGCCCACGAGTGTCCTCCGCTATACCTTGCCCAGCCGTTATTGCGACTCAGACAAGCTGAGCGGCTTCGCGTGGCAAAAATTCGGCGACATCGAACACGGGTGGCCGCGCGTTCAGGCGATTAGCCGGTGGTTGCACCATCACATCGAATATCGCTACGCCTCCGGACGACCTGATCTCTCGGCCTGGGACGTGATGCAGCGCGGATACGGCGTTTGCCGTGATTTTGCGCACCTGGCCGTCGCCCTCAATCGCACCTTCAATCTCCCGGCGCGGTATGTGACAGGGCATCTCCCCGACATCGGATGTCCCGACCCGGAGAACCATATGGATTTTCATGCGTATGCCGAGGTGTATATCGGGGGCCATTGGTATACGACCGACCCGCGTTTTCACGAACCACGCATTGGCCGGGTCAAGGTTTCGTGCGGAATGGATGCGGTAGATGGCGCCTTCTCCACCATCTATGGTCCGGCGAACCTCACCTACTTTCAGGTTTGGGCCTATCAGGTGGTGCGTGGATCGGTGGGGGTCGGCGATCCGCTCGATTTTTCCCAGCGCCTCGATAACCAATGGACCGTGCGACACGACCCCGCCTTGGTGTCCGGTTAGCCCCTGAGGTCAGTTTCTGAGCTGATAAAGCGCGGGAGAGCTTGTCCTCCTGCTTTCTCGAGGAGAGCTGTCTGCGCGCTTCGCCATCACCGCCCGTCCAGGCCCATCTGGATCCGCACCATTTCATCCTCCCCAAGCGGGGCGGTTTTTTGAGCCGGAGGCTCTCGCCAAACTCGCGGGCAAAGTCGCGCTGGTGGTGCTAGGTGACGAGCGCAATGACCGTCATGGCGAGCAGCGCGCCGAGCCATGGCAATCGTTGCCCTGCCTCGTTGCTGCCGATGAGGAGACGGCGGGGCGGTTTCACCTGGGGGCTCTGAAGCTGCGCAGGGCGGCGATGGCGAAAGGAGCCCAGCGCGTGAGATGGCCCAGAAACTTCCGGCGCGGGGCAAGGCCGCGGGCGAACACGAAGCCCAGCGGGATGGTCGCGCCCAGCGCGAGCGGCGCGAGCCGCTGCACGAAGTTGCGCACGCGCTCGAACCAGGCAAACGGCTGCACGAGCGCGGCGGCCGCCACGAGGCATTGCGTGCGGCGGATCGCAAGGTCCCGGCGCAGCGCGGCCTTGTGGGCGGCGAGGCGCGTCAGCTCGTGTTGCGGATACATGAGCGGTCGGCCCCAAGTTCGTCCAACGTCGCTGCAAACGGCTTGGGCTGGCGTGCGAGATGGCGTCGAAACGCGAGGATGATCGCTACCAACGCAGCGGCGTAAAACGCCGCCAACCCGCCGAGGACGGCAAGACGGGCGCTGTCCCAGAAGAGATAGACCAGCGTGAGGCTGGCGAACATGGCCGCCATCATGCCGGCGAAAACGACCGCGCTGATCCAGAGCATGGCCTGGATCAGACGGAATTTTTCCTCCTGCAGCTCAACCGAGAAAAGCTCGACCCGGCCCTCCACGGTGGCGAGCAGGCCGTCGCCCAAGGCGCGGAAGGAGCCGAGGAAACCGGGGGAGGCCGGCGGTGGCGTTTCCATGGCGGGGAGCAGCCCCTTACTTGGTGTTGCGACCGACCAGCAGCCCGATGAGGAGGCCGACGCCCACCGCGACCCCCGCCGTGATGGCGAGCGATTGGTAGGGGTTGGCGCGGATGGCGGCGTCGGTGCATTTCGCACCGGCGACGACGCGCTTTTTCGCGCCTTCGTAGAGATCGCCGAAGCGTTCCTGAGCGGTGTCGAATCGGGAACGGAGCGCGCTGACGGCGTCGCTGGTGTGCTCGGAGACGGACTCGCCCATCATCTTTTCGGCCTCGGCGACGAGCGCGTGCAGGTCGTGGAGGAGCTCTTTGGGTGTCTGGGCGGCGGTGGGTTGGTTGTTTTTCATGGGAGGCTTGACGGTTGGTGGTTGGAAGAACGGAGCGGGAAGTTTCAGTTTCGCCGGCTGCTGTTGCGAAACAGCGACGCGATGAAGAGAAGGAGAAAGATGACGAAGCAGACCTTGGCGATGCTGGCCGCCGTGCCGGCGACGACACCGAAACCGAGGATGCCGGCGACGAGCGCGATCAGGAGGAAAATGACGGCGTAGTTGAGCATGGGAGAGTCGGGCGGAGGGTTGCGGACGGAAGTGAGATCAGGTGATTTTGGTGCCGCGAATCAGGCCGCTCGCACCGACCACGGTGACCACGGCGCCGCCGATGAGCAGCCACATGGTCTTGTCGGTCGGGTTGCCGGTGAAGAAGCGGGAGAAACCCGAGGCGGTCGAATCGTTGGCGCTGATGCCATAAATGATGAGGATCACACCGCCGACGAGCAGCGCGAAGGAGAGAGATTTGTTCATGGGAAAAATATTGGCGGACGGATGCGGGCGGGCAGGAGGCGTCACGATTGCGCTTTAACCGGCACATGATGGCGGGCGTGGTTTGCCGTGACGGCGACATGCGTCGGATGAATGGGACGGCGGGCCGCGCTGGCGTTGGCCACGATCGGGCGGTCGGCCGGGCTGACCGGAAACGAAGGTTGGTGGGTTTTGACCGGCACGATTACGCGGTCGGGGCGGCTGGTGGGCTTGGGAGGCATGGCAGGCTTGGGAACAAATAATGGAACGGAGCGGCCTGACGGCTTCAGGCGCGTACCCGTGCGCGACTGCCCGAGGGCAGTCGCGCCGTTGCTTGGGTTAATTTCACGCTCAGCCCTTCACCGTCATGTTGTTGGTGACGGACTTCGCACCGCGCACATCCTGGGCGAGCTTGCTGACGAGGGATTTCTCGGCGTTGGACGCAGCCTCGCCGCTGATGACGATCACGCCGTCCGTGGTGGTAACCTTGGTCTTGAGCGCGCTGGTGGCCTTGTGGGTAAGGAGCGCATATTTGACCTGCGTGGTGATGGACGCATCGTCCATCTTTTCGCCCATCGTCTCGCCCGCCGGGGGGGTGGTAGCCTTGATGACGAGGTTGTTTTGCACCGTCTTTACGCCATCAATGTCCTTGGCGTAAACGGCGGTGAGTTCCTTCTGGGCGATGTTGTCGGCCGTGCCGGTGAGGGTGACGACCCCGTCCTGCACCTCGACCTTGGTGCTGGCGGCGCTGACATTTGCCTTCACGAGCAGGCGGCTGCGGATCTTGAAGGCCATCCACGCGTCCGAGTGCTCGGGCGCGGTGGGTGTGACGACGATTTCGTTTTTCACGCTGGTGACGCCGGGGAGGTTTTCCACGGTGTCCTGGGCGAGGGCCTTGTCGTCCTTGTCCTGCACGGTGCCGGTGAGGGTGACGATGCCGTCCTTTGCGGCTATCTTCACATGATCATCAAGGACCGTGCGGTAGTTATACGATGCCTTCGCCGCCTCCTCGATCTTGCGATCAATGGCGGGCGAGGCGAGCAGCGCGATAGGGCTGGCGGTGAGAACGAAGAGGGTTGACAGATTTTTGAATTTCATGGGTTGAGGAGAGGAATATACACGGTCTGCGCCGCAGCCACCATGGGGCCTAACCCTACTCAGAGCCGGCGATTTCGATGCTGGTTACACCCATGGCTCTCCACCGTCTCGTAATGCGATCTTACGTTCGGCCAGGAGTTGCATGACTGCCGTCTCGCGCGAAGACAGGCGCTTACACGGACAGTGCCGCGTCAATGGGTCCAGTCTTCCGCTGCCCGGCATTCGGCGCCTGTTGGCGCCGAATGGCGATACGAACGCATCCCGAACCTCGCCCGCGCCCGATCCGGGCTTCAGGTCCGATACGCGTCGCGCAACACCTGCATCGTGTGCCGCACCCGCACCGGCGAGCCGGTCTTTTCCAAGTGGGCGCGAATCTGGGTGAGGCAGCCGATGTTGCCGCTCGCCACCACCTCCGCGCCCGTCGCGGTTACCGCCGCCGCCTTCTGCGCGCCGAGCGAGGCCGCCGTCGCGGGCTGGTCGAGATTGTAGGTGCCCGCGCTCCCGCAGCACAGGTGCGCGTTTGCCACTTCGCAAAGTTCCAGTCCCGGCACCGCGCGCAACAGCTCCCGCGGCTCCTCCCGCACCCCCTGCGCGTTTGCGAGGTGGCAGGCGTCGTGATAGGCGACTTTCTGCACGCGCCCCCGGTTGTGCGGTCGCTCGCGCAGCCCGAGCCGGGCGAGAAAAACGCTCACATCGGCCACACGTTTTCGCCAGGCCTCAGCCCGCGTCTCGTCTGCGGTGCCGCGCAGGATGAGATGATACTCGTGCATGGCCGATCCGCACCCGGCGGCATTCGTGAGGATCGCGTCCACGTCGGCGGGAAAGGCGTCGAGATTCCGCCGGGCGAAAGCCTGCGCCGCGCGCCGATCACCCGTGTGCCACGCCAGTCCGCCGCAGCACCCTTGGGCGTCGGGCACGATCACCTCGACGCCGTTGCGCGCGAGCACCTCGATAGTGGCGAGATTGATGTCCGGATCGAGCACCTGCTGGGCGCAGCCCGCGAGCAGCGCGACCCGCGCCCGCCATTCCCCTTGCGCCGGTGTGACGCGCGGCAGCTTCACCGCCGGCGGCACTGCGGCCGGCGCGAGATCCAGCATCGTCCGCCATGCCTGCGGCACCAGCGGGCCGAGCAGCCGTCCCAGGCTGGCCCCGCGCAGCGCGAGACGAAAGCGCGCGGGAAACGGAATGGTCGCGGCCACGAGCCAGCGGCGCAATTTCTCGCCCGGCGTGCGCACAAATTTTGCCTGCTCCTGCGCCACCGACCGGAACGGGCTGAGCAGGTCGCGGTAGGCCACGCCGCTCGGGCAGGCCGGTTCGCAGGCCAGGCAGCCGAGGCACCGGTCCACATGGGGCTGGGCCGCCGCCCACGGCAGGTCGTGCTCAAGCACCTGCTTCATCAGCATAATCCGCCCGCGTGGCGAGTCCATCTCCTGCCCGAATTCCTGATACGTCGGACACGCCGCGAGGCAAAACCCGCAATGCACGCACGCCTGCACCGCGTTCGCCATCGGGGCGCCCAGCGGGCCGTATTCGTCAGGTTTGATCGTGTGGAGCATGAATTGAAAAAATTAGGCAAACAGCCGGGTTGAAGAAGGAAGCCAAGAAACCAGGAAACGGAAATTTCGGAGGGTTAGGTTCATGGTTTCCTGGATTCCCTCTTCAATCGTCAAGGTTCGGAAAACGGTTCTGCGGATCAAGCGCGGCCTTTACAGCCCGCATGATCTCAAACTGCGGCCGCGCACCCGGCCACAGCGGAGCCTCGCCGCGCAATGTGAGCGCCGGCCACACGAGCCTCGGCAACGCCGCCACGGCCGGCAGTGAGATGTAACCGACATTTCCGCCCGCACCCAGCCACGCGCGCGCGCCGGCCACCGACTTCACGACGGCCGCAAACTCCGGCACCTGCGCCGGCGTCAGCACGACCTTCACCAGCGTCCCGGCCGGGTGAGCCCAGCCAAACTCGCGGACCGACTGCCAGAGTTCCTCCGCCTCTGCCGAGGCCAGAGTTGTGCCGGGCCATCGCGTAAAAATCTCGCCCGCGAGTCCGTCGAACGCCGCCGCCGGGCCGGCCAGCCGCGCAAAAACCGCCCCGTCGGCCGGCGATCCGTCGAGCGCATCAAGCTCCCAGCGTGAGTTGGCCGCCGCGGTCAGGATCCCGGTCATCGTCCCCGCATCGCCCGCTGGCAGCCGCAGGGTGCGCGTGGCCGCCGGCCGCGGAAACACCTTGAAGGTGATTTCCGCCAGTGCGCCAAACCGCCCCAGGCTGCCGACAAAAAATTTCGGCAGATCGAAGCCGGCGGCGTTCTTGACGACCTTGCCCCCCATCCGCAGCAGCCGCCCGTCGCCATCCACAAACCGCACCCCGAGGATGAAATCGCGCAGCCCGCCGAAACGAAACCGCCCCGGCCCGCTCAGCCCTGCGGCCACCGTGCCGCCCAGCGTCGCGCCCGCGCCAGCCAGCAGCGGGTCAAATGGCAGATACTGGCCGCGCTCCGCGAGCGCCGCGACGATCGTCCGCACCGGGGTGCCCGCCAGCGCGGTGAACGTGAACTCGCTCGGCTCATATTCCACGATGCCGCTCAGCCGTGCCGTGGAGACCCGCACAAAGCCGTCCCCCACCGCCGCGAGCCGCGGCTTCGTGCCCGCGCCCACCACGATCACACGCGGCGCCGAGCGCACCGCATCGGCGAGGTCGTCCGGAGTTGAGGGGGTGAGTGCTGGGTTCATCCTATTGAATTTAGAAAACAAGGAGACGCCACAAGCCATCCCGACTCTCCCGGGCCGGGCTACAATCTCCTCGTAGCCCGCTTCGGGAGAAGCGGGACTCAGGGGCTTCGCATCCGTGCCCATCCGTGCAAGCCGTAATTAATTTTTTTCGTTTCATTCGCGTGAGATGACCCCCGCCTTCTCCAGCGGATGCAGTCCGGATTGGGCCAGCGCCGGCGCTCCGGCCACCGGAAACATCTTTCCCGGGTTGGCGATGCCCAGCGGGTCAAACGCCGCATGCACCCGCTCCATGCAGCCGATCTCATCGGCGGAAAACATGTCGGGCAGATAGTCGCGCTTCTCGACGCCCACCCCGTGCTCCCCGGTGATCGAGCCGCCCATCGCCACGCACATTTTCAGTATCCGCCCCGCCAGCGCCTCGGCCCGCGCCAGATCGCCTGGAATCCGTCCGTCATAAAGGATCAGCGGATGCAGGTTGCCGTCGCCCGCGTGAAAAACATTCGCGCACCGCAAGCCCGCCTCGCGTGACCACCCATTGATCTGGCGGAGGGCCTCGCCGAGGCGGCGGCGCGGCACGACGCCGTCCTGCACGATGAAGTCCGGCGACAGCCGGCCCACTGCGCTAAACGCGCTTTTCCGGCCCTTCCAAATCGCCCCGCGCTCCGCGGCGTTGCGGGCCACGCGCACTTCCGTTGCGCCGCTCCGGGCCAGAATGTCATCCAGCCGCCCGCGCTCCGCCGCAACGGCTTCCTTCGGTCCTTCGAGCTCGACAATCAGCACCGCCTCACACTTGGGCGGATAGTCGGCATGCACCGCAGCCACAGCCGCTTCGAGCGCAAGCGCATCCATGATTTCGAGCGCGCCCGGCAGCAGCCAGCTGGCGACGATCGCCGAGACGGCGTCTCCCGCCTGCTCGAGCGTGCGATAACCCGCAAGCACCGTGTGAAACGTCTCCGCGCGGGGCAGCAGTTGCAGCGTGATTTCGAGTGCGATGCCGAAGAGGCCCTCGTTGCCCACAAACAGGCCCGTCCAGTCCGGTCCGACCTGCTCGCGGCTCGGGCCGCCAAACTCCACCACCTCACCCGTCGCCAGCACCGCCTTGAGGCCGAGCACATGGTTCGAGGTCATGCCGTGCTTCAGGCAGTGGGCTCCACCGGAGTTGAAGGCCACGTTGCCGCCAATGGTGCAGATGGACTGGCTCGACGGATCGGGTGCGTAGTGCAGCCCGTGCGGCTGCGCGGCGGCGGTGACCGCCGCGTTGATCACGCCCGGTTCGACGATCGCGATCCGCTGCGCCGGGTCGAGCCGCAGAATCCGGTTGAGCCGGTTCAACGCGATCACGATGCCGTCCGGCACCGGCAGCGATCCGCCCGACAGGCTGGTACCGCTCCCGCGGGCGACAAATGGCAGCTTTTCCGCATGGCAGAACCGCACCAGCGCGATCACCTCCTCCGCCGTCTGCGGCGCGACGACCGCGCGTGGTGTCGCGCGGAAGGCCGTGAGCCCGTCGCTCGCGTAGGCCGCGAGCTGCGCCGGCGCGCTCATCAGGCGGCCCGTCGGCAGCAGCGCGGCGAGTCGGTGCATCACGTCGGCGGACATGTGCGGGCCGCGCTTACCCGAGGATGGTGCGGAAAGCCGCGAGCACGAGGTCAACATTGCGCACCGTGGCGCCGTGGCCCATCAGCCCGATGCGCCACGCCTTGCCGGCCATCGGCCCGAGGCCCGCGCCGATCTCGATGTCGTATTCCTCCAGCAGGCGGCGCCGCACGCCCGCATCGTCGGCCCCGGCGGGAATGCCGATGCAGTTGAGCGAATGCAGCGAGCGCTTCGGGATGTAGGCCAGCCCCATCGCCTCGAGACCGGTACGCAGGCGCCGGTGCATCTGCGCGTGGCGCTCGACCCGCGCATCAATTCCCTCCTCCAGGACGATGGTGAGCGCCTCATGCAGCGCATAGGTCATGTTGATCGGCGCGGTATGATGGTACACGCGACCGCCGCCCCCGCCGCCCGTGTAATATTTGCGCAGCATCGAGACATCGAGATACCACGACTGCACCTTCGACTTGCGCGCATCCATGGCCGCCAGCGCGCGCACCCCGAAGCTCACCGGTGAAAGCCCGGGCGGGCAGCTCAGGCACTTCTGCGTGCCACTGTAAATCGCATCAATCCCCCAGTCGTCCACGCGCAGCTCATGGCCGCCGAGGCTCGTGACGGCGTCCACCGCCAGCAGCGCCCCGCGCGCATGGACCAGCTCCGCGAGACCCTCCAGCGGCTGGTGCGCGCCGGTGCTCGTCTCGGCGTGGACGATGCCGACGAGCTTCGTCTTCGGATGCGCGTCCAGCGCCGCCTTGATCTGCTCCAGCGTGATCACCTCACCCCACGTCGCCTCGACCGCGTGGACCGTCGCGCCGCAGCGTTCCATCACGTCCTTCATGCGCGTGCCAAACACGCCATTGACCCCCACGATGGCCTCGTCGCCCGGCTCCAGCAGGTTGGCGGCGACACATTCCATGCCCGCCATGCCGGTGCCGCTCACCGGGAAGGTGAGCGCGTTCTTCGTGCGAAACACCTCGCGCAGCATTGCGCAGGTGTGGTCCATGATCGCAAGGTATTGCGGATCGAGGTGGCCAAGCGTCGGCGCGGCGAGCGCGCGCAGCACGCGCTGGGGCACCGGACTCGGGCCGGGCCCGAGCAAGATGCGTTCGACCGGAACATAGGGGGAGGCGGGGGTGGTATCCATGGGAGAGACGCATGGTTGACCTTGGATGGCTGCCATGACGAGCGCGGAGTTGGGATACGTTTGGGGATTACGGGCCGCTACAGGCCGAGTTCATCCAACCCTGCCGTTTTGCGTCGGGCCGGCCGGATCAGAGGCCCCGTTACAGGTGCCTTTGGCCGTCTTGGACGGACCTCAGGGTCCTGGTGGTGGTCGTCGTGACCGCCGTCTGCAACCGTGGCCGCCCCGATTTTCGGGCCGCTTTGCGGTGTTGGCGGTGCTTTTAAGGGTGTCGGGATTTTTCGATGGTCGAATTTACTCGAATTTACTCGAATTTTTTGGCCGGGCACTGGCACTTCAGCCGCGCCACGCGGCGTTGCCGGGATCGGCGCGGTCGGCGCGCCCTCATTTTTTTCGACCATCCCCAGGGCCTTGTCTATCAGCGCAACGGTTTCCTTTCTTTCGGCATTCTTGTCCGCCTGATTCTCGGGCACGGCTTTTAGGCGTTCGTCGAGCTGTTTGACCGTGGGCACGCCGGGCGGCGCGGTGCGGAACAGCTCCCCGCTGGCCTGTTCGATCTTGGCCGCCGTTCTGGCGGCTTCCTCCTTCGCCTGCTCCTTGTCTGCGCCCTTGTCCTCATCGCTGTCCTCGTTGGACAGGCCAAACATGGGCCCAATCTCCTTCCGGACGAGGCGGATCAGTTCCGCCTCGCTCAGCCCCGGCCGGTTGAGGAGGTTCTTTATCACCGGCAGCCGGATCTAGGTCAGAAAAATTCGCAGCACCTCGGCCACCCCGCTGCGGCTGCGCCAGGCCTGTTCCTCGCGCTCCAGTTGCAGCCGGGCCGCGCTGTGCTCGCCCCGCCGCAGTTGCGTGACATCCTCGCACAGGGTGTGGAGCGTGGCGAGTTCGCGGCGGTTGGCCCCGGTCGGGGCGCTGGTCCAGCGGGCAAAGCACGCGAAGTAGCGCACGCTCAGCACCCGCGCAAAATGCTCCGCTACCGGGCCTGCGTCGGCCAGCTCCCCGGCGTCGTCGGCCAGACGGTGGGCGTTTTCGCGGTTTTCCTGCCGTTCCAGCCAGACGCGGTAGCCCCCTTGCTTCCATACCCTCACCGCGTTCGTCTGACATGCCGCGTGGAAAAAGCACCCCGGCCCCATGGCAACCCCGGGCAGAAGATCTTTCGCGAAATCGCATTGTCCTTTGTGCCGGCATCGCCAACCGTCGCCCTGTTGCCAGTCTTCACCCATCCGCTTCCATGAAATAATATCTCGTCGAGTTCATCTGCACGTTCTTCCTCGTCTTCACCATCGGCATGGTCGTGCGCGACCACGCCATGCTGGCACCGCTGGCCATCGGCGCCGTGCTCATGGCCATGATCTTCGCGGGCGGGCATGTGTCGGGCGCGCATTACAATCCGGCCGTCACCCTCGCGGTCTATCTGCGCGGCAAATGCGACGCAAAGGATGTCATGCCCTACTGGGCCGCGCAGTTCCTGGCCGCCCTGGTGGCGGGGCTGCTCGTGACGTTTCTGACCAACGGCCGGGCGACCCCGGCGGTCCACGGCACGGTGCCGTCGGTCATCGTGGAGTTCCTGTTCACGTTTGCGCTCGCCTGGGTGATCCTCCATGTCGCCACGACGAAAGGCACGGCGGGCAACTCGTTTTACGGGCTGGCCATCGCCATGACCGTGGTCGCGGGGGCGGTCGCCGTCGGCGGCGTGTCGGGTGGCGCTTTCAACCCGGCGGTGGGGCTCGGCGTGTTTGTGATGGGGTTGGAGTCCGCCAAGCAGGTCGCCGTCTATTTCGTGTCCGACTTCGCCGGCGCAGCGGTCGCGGCCGTGGCCTTCAGGTTGACGAACGGGGCGGATTGATCACCGGACGCCCCGCAGCCGCTTCCGCGGCCCCTCAGCTCCGGTCTCTGCGCCGGTCGCTATGGTCCCGTCCGCTCGTAGACCACGTCGTAATAATTTTTCCCCTCGGCCGAAACGGGGAAACGCGTCTTGAAAATCTGCCGGAAGCCGTGCGCGCCCAAAAAACCGTCGAGATCTTCCAGCCGGCAGCAGCCCTTGTAGGACTCGAAGTCCGGTGCCTCGGCTTTGATGTAGCGGAGTCCGCCCAGCAGCGGCTCGGCTCCGCGCAGCACCAGCAGTTCGCTGCCCTGGGTGTCCATGACCAGCGCATCGTAACGCGACGCGTCCGCGCCCTCCTCGCGAAGGAGGGTCGGCAGCGTGACACTCCGGAGCGTGAGCGTGCGGGCGTAGCTCACGCCCGGCCAGACGGTCTTGTGCTCGTGCAGCGGAAGGATGGACGAGGACTGGCCATTGTTGCTCGAGACGTTGAAAACGCACTCCGTGCCGTCCTCGTGCGTGACGAGCCGCTGCACGGCCCGCTGGTTGGGATAGCCCGCGAGATTCCTTTGCAGCGTGGCGAACACCTCGGGAATCGGCTCGACCCACAGCACGGGCAGCCGGTGCCGCCAGTAGCGGTCGCGCTCCTGCCCGGTGTTGGCCCCGACGTGGATAACTCCGCGCGCTGTGGCGAGAAAGCCATCCTCCGGCTTGGGTCCCTTGATCCTGAGATGCAGCTGCCGGATGGTGCGTTTGATGACGGGGAGCAACATGACAGGAGACGGCGGAAGCATCACGGATTCAGATCGTTCCCGTTCCGGCTTTTCCTGCTCGCCCGCGTTCTCACCCGATTTCAAGCCAGGAGGACGGGCAGGGGCCGGCGGAACGGTTTTACCGGCGCATCCCGCGATGCAGACGGCTCACCGGCTTGGCGGCGGCGGCGACGACGTCGTCGAGGATTTTTTGGTCGAAGAGCGCGGAGTAGATGTAGGGAAAGCCATCAATCTTCTTTCGTTCCACCGCCACGCCCATGTAGCGCTCGATGCTGCGGGCGTCGCGCACGTCGTCCTCGGTCACGAGCGTGAACGCGTCGCCGGTGTTGTTGGCCCGTCCGGTGCGACCGATGCGGTGGACGTAGTCCTCGGCGTTCTCCGGCACGTCGTAGTTGATCACATGGGAGACCCCTGCGATGTCGAGGCCGCGCGCGGCGATGTCGGTCGCGCAGAGCACCTCGTATTTGCCGCTCTTGAAGCCCTCCAGCGCCTCGATGCGCTCGCGCTGGTTGCGGTCGGAATGCATCACGCCGACCGTATGGCCGCTGCGCTCGAGCCGCTGCGCGATGCGGTCCGCGCCCATGCGCGTGCGGGTGAAGATGAGCACGCTCTTGAAGTCGGTCTTTTCCAGCAGCAGCTGCAGCAGCTCAAATTTCTGGGAGGCGACGACCGGATAAAACCCGTGCGAGATCGTCTCCGCCGGCGAGCGCACGCGGCCGATCTCGACCTTCACGGGATCCCGCAGCGCCCAGCCCGCGAGCTGCGCGAGCTCGGGTGGCAGCGTGGCGGTGAAGAACAGTGTCTGCCGGGCCTGCGGGCATTTCTGCACGATGCGCTTCACATCGGGCAGGAAGCCCATGTCGAGCATCCGGTCCACTTCGTCGAGCACGAGGATGTCAATCGCACCGAGCGAGCAGTTGCCCCGCTCGAGGTGGTCGAGGAGCCGGCCCGGCGTGGCGGCGAGGATGTCCATGCCACGCCGCAGGTCATCCTCCTGCTTGCCGTAGCCCACGCCGCCATAGACGATGGTCACGCGCAGATCGGTGAACTTGGCAAATTTCTGGAAGGCCTCCTCGACCTGCAGCGCCAGCTCGCGCGTGGGTTCGAGGATGAGGCAGCGCAGTTTCCCGTGCGTGCCGAGCCGCTGGATGATCGGCAGCGCGAAGGCCGCCGTCTTGCCCGTGCCGGTCTGCGCCGAGCCGATCACGTCACCCCCGCGCAATACGACCGGGATCGCCTGCGCCTGGATCGGCGTCGGCGTGACGTAGCCCATCTCCTGCACGCCAAACGCCAGGGCGTCGCTCAGGCCCAGCGCGCTGAACGCCGTGTCCATCTTCGGTATGTCCACCGGCACGGCCGGCTTGATGTCGGCGGTGCGCGGGTGGTCGAAAGTTTTGTCAATCATCGGACGCTCCCGCTTCGCATCCGGGCCGCCGCGGGAACCGCCACGCGCACCGAGCGGGCCGCCGCGTCCGCGGCCACCGCCGCCACCGCCGCCAAACCCGCCACGACGTTCGCCACCCTGGCCACCGCCATGCGGACCTTGCCCGCCAAAGCCGCCGCGCTCACCCTCGCGCGGCAGGTCGTGCCGGCCACCGCCGCCGCTGTCAGACCGGGGCGCTGAGTGCGGTCGGTCGTCGCGCGGCTGGCCGCGGCCACGCCCACCGCCTTGGTCGAGGCCGGTGCCGCCGTCGTGACGCGCACGCGGTTCGCGGGGCGGACGCGGCTCGTGCGCCCCACCGGCCGGGCCGGGTGGACGTTGTTCCCGCAAGTCGCGCGGCTCATGCAAACGTCCTTGGCCGCCGCCCGTCGGCTTCGGCGCGTGGCCACGCTCGGAACGGGCATCGGCGCGGCGGAGCGTGGGATGCGTCTGGTCGTGGGAAACGGGTTTTCCGCCGGGGGGCGTGGCGGCTTTCGGAGCGGGAGCGGAGGCGGGCGAAATCGTCGCGCGCAGCTTCGCCAGAATTTTCTTGAGCATAAACAGTGGTTGAAACGACCACGCTTTCGCCTTTTCCCCGCCTTGGCAACCATGGAACGTGCCGGCAAATCAGAGGCATAGCGCCACCTATACCCAGGCAAGGTTCGCGAACGGGTAGTAGTCACCAACGAAAAATAGACGGCGTGACGCCCAAATTCCACCTTGCCGATAGTCGAACTTCCGGCTTTCTCCCGACATACCCATGAGCACCCCGTCCACGACCGTCTCGGACGTATTTCCGATAGGGCTGCACTGAGTGCAGCCGAATAACACTGTTAGGCGAAAGAGAAGATGTCGCTACTCAAGCCCGAGGAAATTTTGCTCGAAGGACACTGGGTTTCCAGTGCAGGAAAGATCGTGGCTGACGAGGCGGTGTTGCGAATCGATAAGCTCGTCGGTTCGCACTTAGTATTGATCGGAGGCGGCGGCTGGACGAAGTTGTTTCGTGATCCGAACGACGGTCGCCTGTGGGAGCACACCTACCCCCACAGCGATTGGCACGGTGGCGGTCCTCCGAAGCTCGAAGTAATCTCGCCCGAGACGGCGCGCGAGCGCTATCAAGTAGCCCTATGAAGAAAGAGCCGAACCAGTCGCCGACGAGCGGGGGTTTGATGCGTCAGGTATGTGTTTACCCATCCGGCCATTTCAGTGCCGCCATATATTCGTGGCAGGCATCCAATCTGGAAAAGTGCTGGACTGCGGCGAGGATAGATTCAGGCGATTTCGTAGGCGCAATTGGTTGTTGATTTAACGCAATGCGATAATAGGATAGGCGTCAACAACTATTATCGCATTGCGGAAACTATTTTTATGCCCAAAAAACCCAAAGTCGGCCGTCCGGCCCTGCGGCCGGAACAGGTGAAAAAGACCTATCCGTTGCGCTTGTCCTCCTTGGAGCTGGCTAAGTTCGCAATCATGGCAGAAAGCGCGAACATGACCGTAGCTGCATGGATGAGAGCCACCCTGCATGCGGCATGGGGCAAACATCCTGACCCGTGATTTTAACCCTCAGCGCCCGCAGCCCGGATTAGGGGTTTGATGAGCCAAGTATGTAATTACCCAAATTAGGGCACCCACGGTGGTCCGTGCCCTTCACACCGCCTCGTCGTAGAGCCGCTGGTAGGCTTGGGCGGCGGTGGCCCAGCTGAAGTCTTTCCGCATCCCGCGCGCCTGCGCCGCCGCGCGGCGGGCGGGATCGGCGTGAAGCCGGAGGGCGCGTTCGAGCCCGTCCCGCAGGCCTTCGGCGGTCGGCGGGAACATCAGGCCGGTGCCTTCGGCCGGGTTCTCGTCGAGATCGGTCACGGTGTCGGCGAGACCGCCGACACGGCTCACCAGCGGGATCGTCCCGTAGGCCTGTGAATACATCTGGTTCAGCCCGCAGGGCTCGAATCTCGACGGCATCAGGAAAAAATCGCTGCCAGCCTCGACGAGATGGCTCATCGCCTCATCGAGCCGCACATCGGCGGCGATGCGGCCTCGCGCAGCCATGGCCAGCTCGCGGACCGCCTCGACGAAGCGCGGCTCGCCGGTGCCGAGGAGGACGAGCCTCACATCGGCGGTGCGGAAAAAATCGGCGTTGGCGAGCACGAGATCCACCCCCTTCTGCTCGGTAAAGCGGCACACCATGCCGAACACCGGCCCTTTGAAGGCCGGATCGAGGCCGTGGTGGCGCAGCAGCTCGGCGCGGCACGCGGCCTTGCCCGAAAGATCGGCGGCAGAGTAGCGGGCGGGCAGATGCACATCGCTCGCCGGGTTCCAAATCGCCGGGTCAATGCCGTTGAGCAGGCCGACGATGTCGCCGGCACGCGTCTGCACGACGCCATCGAGACCGCAGCCGAACTCGGGCGTCTGGATTTCACGCGCGTAACTCGGGCTCACGGTGGTCACGCGGTCGGCAAAGAGCAGGCCGCCCTTCATCATGTTGAGCTGGCCGTAAAACTCGAGGCCATCAATGCCGGTGAGCTCATCAGGCAGGTTGGTGCGGTAGAACGACCGCATCGGAAACACCCCCTGGAACGCCAGGTTATGGACCGTGAACACGGTTTTCGCCGCCAACGTCGTGCCGTGCCGCTGCTCGGCATGGCGCAGCAGCAGCGGCAGCAGGCCGCACTGCCAGTCGTGGCCGTGGACGATGTCGGCGCGCAGCTCGAGGAGCCGCAGCGCCTCGACCACACCCTTGCAGAAAAAAATGAAACGGTGGTGGTTGTCCTCGTAATCGCGCTCACCGTTGCCGTAGGGCTGGCGGCGGTCGAAGAACTCGTCGCGGCACACAAAATAGACCGTGAGGTTTTTCCGCGGCGAAAATGAGCGCACGTCACCGCTCATGAACGCGTCGCCCATCTCGATCCGCAGTTGCAGCCGGCGCTCCGCCCCGGCCGCCAGCGGATGGTCCACGGCGATGCGGTAGCCCGGCAGGAAGACCGAAACCTCGTGGCCGGCGTCGGCCAGCGCGCCGGCCAGCGCGCCTGCGGCGTCCGCCAGCCCGCCGGTTTTGGCGTAGGGGAAAACTTCGCTGGCCACATGGACGATTTTCATCGCGCCCAGTTAAACGCATCGGCTGACTTTTGCCAGCGGCAAAAGCGCCCGCCTGCCCGCCCCTAGGAACGGGGTTGCGGGCCTCCCGCCCAACCATCCGTCAACTCCCAGCCGTCTCCATGAAATTTCGCGACCGCCTCCTCGCCCGGCTCCGCCAGCCTGCTTACCGCCCGGTCAACGACACCGCCCTCGCCCGCCAGCTCGGCCTGAACAAGCAGGAACGTGCCCAGTTCACGCACGAGCTGCGCCAGTTGCTCGCCCAAGGTGCATTGGTTCTCGTGCAGGGCGACCGCGTCGCCCTGCCGGGCGGCGGGAGTGCGCAACCTGAGCGTGGTGGCGGCACGCGCAGGACGAAAGCCGGTCGCAGCGGCCAGCCGGAGCGACCAGGCTTTGTCCCGCCCACCCGTTCGGCCGCGGGGCCGGGCTCCGACCGGCCGATCTTCTCGCCAAGTGCCTGGTCGAAGGCCGGCCCTGTTCCGGAGTCGTCACCCCCATCCCGGCCGCGCCACCCATCCACCGCCCGCCCCACGCGTGACCCGCGCAAAGCCCGGGGTGGTGACGAAAAATTTACCTTCATCACCGGCAAGCTTCAGTTCCGCCAGGGCGGCTGGGCGTTTGTGATTCCGGCCGCCGTGGCCGGCCAGCCCGCCGCCGCCGCGATCCAGATACCGCCGCGCGACACCGGGGTCGCGCTGAATGGCGACCGTGTCGAGGTGCGCGTCAATCCCGGCCTCACCCGCCGCCGCGACGGGCGCGGCGAGGAGCAGACGGGGTGCGTCGTCGCCATCGTCGCGCGCGGACGGACGGAGGTGGTCGGCACGCTGCACCATGACCGCCGCGACGGCTGGCGCGTCGTGCCGGACGACCCGAAGTTCATTCACGAGATCGGGGTCTCTGATCCCGCCGCCAGCGGCCTCAAACCGCCGCCCAGCGCCGGCGACAAGGTGGTCGTGGGCCTGCGCGAGTGGACCCGTCGCGACGAACCGCTCACCGGCGAGCTCACGGAGCGCCTCGGGAAAACGTGGGAGCCGCGCGCTGAGCTGCTCGGCGTCTACCGGAAATATTCCCTCGATCCGCGCTTCCCCGCCGACGTGGAACACGAGGCCGCCGCCATGCCCGACCACGTGCGCCCGCGCGACCTCGCGGGCCGGCTCGACTGCCGCGCAATCCCCACGTTCACCATCGATCCCGACGACGCCAAGGATTTCGACGACGCCCTCTCGCTCGAGACACTGGAGAACGGCGAGGTGCGCGTGGGCGTCCACATCGCCGACGTGTCGGCCTACGTGAAGCCCGGCACCGCGCTCGACCGCGAGGCCCAGCGGCGCGGCAACTCAACCTATCTTGTCGGCACCGTCGTGCCCATGCTCCCGGAAAAGCTGTCCAACGGCCTGTGCTCGCTCGTCGAGGCACAGGACCGGCTGACCAAGGCCGCGTTTCTCACCTTTGACAAATCGGGCCGGCTCAAGGCCACCACCTTTGCCAACACCGTCATCTGCTCGCAAAAGCGGCTCACCTACAAGCAGGCCTACGCCCTGCTCTTCACGGCCGACCTCGAAAAAATCCGCGCACTTCCCCTGCCCGCGAAGCACCAGACCGGCTCGACCGGCCGCGCCTTGAGCAGCCTCACCGACTTGGAGCTCGTGGATTTGCAGGGAGCCGTCCGCAAGCTCTGGGCCGTCGCCAGCCTGCTGCGCCGCGACCGCATGGCGCACGGCAGCCTCGACCTCGACATGCCGGAAACGAAAATCTTCGTGGATGCCGAAGGCTATGCGGACCGGCTGGAAAAAATCGAAAACGACGAAAGCCACCAGCTCATCGAGGAGTTCATGCTCGCCGCCAACGAGGCCGTCGCGCGCCTCACGCGCACGTCGCGGCTGCCCTCGCTCTACCGCGTGCATGACGACCCCGACACCGAGAAGCTTGGCGAGCTGCGGCAGTTGCTCGGCACCTTTGGCCTCGTCAACGGCGACCTCGCCCGTCGTGAGGAAATTGTAAAGCTGCTCGTCACCCTACGGACCCACCCGCAGGGCCACACGCTCCGCACGCAGCTTTTGCGGAGCCTGAAAAAGGCCTGCTACCGCGGCACATCCGACGGCCACTTCGGGCTGCACAAGCGCGACTACACCCACTTCACCTCGCCCATCCGCCGCTACTCCGATCTCGTCGTCCACCGGGTGCTCGACACTCACCTGGCGCGGCAGGCCGGCTTCACTGCGCCGGGCGCCTACGACCTGCCACGCGTCACCGCGCTCGGCGAACACCTGAGCCTCACGGAGATCAACTCAACCGAGGCCGAGCGCGAGTCGCAGAAAATCAAGCTGCTGGAGTTTTTCGAGCGCGAGCTGGCGAGGAAAAAGAAGACCCGGTTCGCCGCCATCATCACCGACGTGCGCGGGCACGGCTTCTTTGTCGAGCTGACGGAATCGCTGGCGTTCGGCTTCGTGCCGGCCTCGGGGCTGGGCGAGCCCACGCTGTTCAGCGAGTCCGGCCACGGCTCGCTCATCGGCCGAAAGACGAGGCGTCGTTTCGGCCTGGGCGAACGGCTCGACGTGGAGGTCTATAAGGTGGACCGCGTCAAGCGGCTCATTGATTACAAACCCGCGCCGGCGGCATAGGCGTTTGGTTTGCCCGCCGCGCGGCTCATCTGCAACGTTAGGCAAAGAAAGATGAAACCACGGATCAGGTATATCGAATCGAAGGCGAAACTAGCCGGGGGAGAAGCATGGATCGGCCGGGTCACGTTTTCGAAGTCGGGCCAGACGATCTACTATCGCGGTCGCACGTTTCACAAGATTCCGGGTGGTGGGTTCAAATCGAATTATTACGATGAAAGCAGCAAAGACGAATTTTGGATTTCTGGCGCGAAGAAAAACGGAACCGACCGACTTTACGGCGAGCGCGTGCCGATCCATATCGATGAAGATGTGCGCGAGGAATATTGGACTTCGATTCGAGAACTACCCGATGAAAAAGAAGGGAAAACGGCCTAACCAGTCGCCAGCCAACGGGGCTTAGGATACAAGGGTGAAATGCGGACTCCGCTCCTCTGCCTCCGACGTGGCAGGGGTGTCCCGCCCATGATTCCTCCTCTCCGTCCCCAGGCTCCTGACTCCTTCCATCCTTGTTGACTCCTTCTGCCCCGCTCTCCCCGTCACTCCACCCTTTACCGCGCTCAGAAAATAGGGCTTTCTTCGGCAGCATGTATCCCCGCAAAGCCAAGGGCAGCCGGACCAATTAACGTTAGGCGATTGCTGCACACTTCCATGAGCGAAATCAAATCAAGCCCCCAGCAACTGCCACCCAAAGCCTCGTTGCGCGAGATGGTCACGAACGCGCTTCGCTACTGGGAGCCGCGCCGGCTCCTTTACAACGCGGTTCTCGCATTCATCGTCATCGGCTATTTTTGTGGTTCGTTGCCGGAGTCACGAGCTGCACTTTCTTTCGACGGCTTCCTGTTCGTCTTCATCCTCGCTGTCCTCGCCAACCTTTGCTACTGCGCCGCATATTTCGCCGACATCTTCGCCCAGTTCTCCGGCTTTCGTGTTCTCTGGCTTCGCTGGCGTTGGCTGCTTCTCGCGCTCGGCATCACTTTCGCTGGCATCATTACCCGATTCTTTGCTCTCGGGTTCTTCTCCTCTCACCATGGCTGAGCTTCTTGGCTTGCTCGCCGCGGCTCAAGGATGGCAAAGAATTGCCGCCTCATAGAGACTGGGTGGAAAATGTATTTCTCCCGCGTCAGGAGAAGGCGCTGAGGCGTGCAGAGAAACTCATTGAGCAATTCGGGTAGAGATAAGCGCTGTCCGCACTGACCCTTCTTCGCCTCTGCAAACGTCTCCGAGGCCCGCGTCGCCGTGACCGACCAGCTTCAGGTAGGTGATTCCAAAATGCTCTGGAATTCTGCCTAAACCTGATTGAACCTACCCTGCGCCCCGTCTCACGGCAGGTCGGTCGTGCCCATCAGGTAGCGATCGCACTCTCTCGCGGCGCCGCGCCCCTCGTTGATGGCCCAAACGACCAGGCTCTGACCGCGGCGGCAGTCGCCGGCGGCGAAGACTCCCTTCAGGCTTGTCGTGTATTTCTCAAACTCGGCCTTCACGTTGCTGCGGGCGTCGGTCTCCAGCTTGAGCTCCTTGAGCAGGGGCTGTTCCGGCCCGAGGAAACCCATCGCCAGCAGCACGAGCTGGGCGGGGCGGGTCTTTTCGGTGCCGGGAACTTCCTTGGGGATGAACTGTCCCTTGTCGTTCTTCTCCCACTTGATCTCGACGGTCACCAGTTCCTTTACCGCGCCGTTGGCGTCACCGATGAACTTTTTCACCGTTGTGAGATAAATGCGCGGATCGGCGCCGAACTTCGCGGCGGCCTCCTCCTGCCCGTAGTCGAGCTTGTAGGTCTTGGGCCACTCGGGCCATGGATTGTCCGCGGCGCGCTCGGCCGGAGGCTGCGGCAGGATTTCAATTTGCAGCAGGCTCTTGCAACCGTGGCGCATGGACGTGCCGACGCAGTCGGTGCCGGTGTCGCCACCGCCAATGACGACCACGTCCTTCCCCTTCGCGTTGATCGGGCCGTGCTCCGTGCCGCCGTTGAGCAGCGCCTTCGTGTTGGCCGTGAGAAAATCCATCGCGAAGTGGACGCCCGTGAGGCCGCGGCCCTCAATGGGAAGGTCGCGCGGCTGCGTCGCGCCGGTGCAGATGACGGTCGCGTGGTATTCCTTGAGAAATATCTGCGGCTCAACGTTGTCGCCGACGTTGGCATTGCAGATGAACTTGATGCCCTCCTCTTCCATGAGCTTCAGACGGCGCTCCACGACTTCCTTCTTGTCGAGCTTCATGTTCGGAATGCCATACATGAGCAGGCCGCCTGGCCGGTCGGCGCGTTCGAACACGGTGACGGTGTGGCCGGCGCTATTGAGCTGCGCCGCGGCGGAAAGACCGGCGGGGCCGGAGCCGATGATGGCGACTTTTTTCCCGGTGCGAACCTTGGGCGCCAGCGGGATGACCCAGCCCTCGTCCCAGCCGCGGTCAATGATGGACGCCTCGATGTTCTTGATCGTGACCGGCGGCTCGTTGATGCCGAGCACACAGGAACCCTCGCAGGGCGCAGGGCACACGCGGCCCGTGAACTCGGGGAAGTTGTTCGTCTGATGCAGGCGGTCGAGCGCCTCGCGCCAGCGCCCGCGGAAGATGAGGTCGTTCCACTCCGGGATCAGGTTGTGGATCGGGCAGCCCGACGCCATGCCGCTCACCAGCTTGCCGCTGTGGCAGAAAGGCACGCCGCAGTCCATGCAGCGCGCGCCCTGATGGCGGAGGTTTTTCTCCTCCATGTGGAGGTGAAACTCCTTCCAGTCGCGCGTGCGCTCAAGCGGCGTACGGTCAACGGGAAGCTCGCGCAGGTATTCGATGAAGCCGGTAGGTTTGCCCATGGAAAGAATTTACGATCAGTTGCCTCCGACCCGCGACAGATCGCGGGCGTTTTCCTCAAAGGCGGCGAGGAGCGCCTCGTCGCCGGTGAAGCCCTGCGCGCGCGCCTTGTCAATGCAGGCCAGCATGCGTTTGTAGTCCTTGGGCATGACCTTGATGAACTTCGGCACGAGCTTCGCCCAGTCGGCGAGGACCTGCCTGCCGCGGGCGCTTTGGGTGTAGTCAACATGCCGCTCAATGAGTGCGCGCAGCTCCGCGATCTCGGCGGGAGTCTCGACTTTTTCCAAGCCAACGCCCTGCTGGTTGATGTGGGCCGGGAGGTCGCCGCGCTCGTCGAGCACATAGGCGACGCCGCCGCTCATGCCGGCGGCGAAGTTGCGGCCCGTCACGCCGAGCACCACGACGCGGCCGCCGGTCATGTATTCGCAGCCGTGGTCGCCCACGCCTTCGACGACCGCGCTGACCCCGGAGTTACGGACGGCAAAACGCTCGCCGGCCATGCCGCAGATGAAGACTTCGCCGGCGGTGGCGCCGTAAAGGGCGACGTTGCCCACGATGATGTTTGCCGACGGCACAAAGGTGGCGGCGGCGGACGGGTAGACCGCGATTTTGCCGCCGGACAGCCCCTTGCCAACGTAGTCGTTGGCGTCGCCTTCGAGGGAGAAGGTCATGCCCTTCGGCATGAACGCGCCGAAGCTCTGGCCGGCGGACCCCTTGAACCGGATGCGAATCGTGTCCTCAGGCAGCCCGGCCGCACCGTACTTCTTCGTGATCTCGCTGCCGGTGATGGTGCCGACGACGCGGTGGACGTTGCGAATGGGAACCTCCGCCACGACCTTCTCCCCGCGCTCAAGGGCGGGCGCGCAGATGCCGAGGAGCGTCGTCACGTCGAGCGACTTGTCGAGGCCGTGGTCCTGCTTCATCGAACAGAAACGGCCGACCTCGGGGCCGGCGTCGGGCGAGTAGAGGATGTTGGAAAAGTCGAGGCCCTTGGCCTTCCAATGCTCCACGGCCTTGCGTGGCTCCAGGCGGTCGGTGCGGCCGATCATCTCCTCAATGGTGCGGAAGCCGAGCAACGCCATGAGCTCGCGCGCCTCCTCCGCGATGAACCGCATGAAGTTGACGACATGCTCAGGCTTGCCGGTAAACTTGGCCCGCAGGCGGGGATCCTGCGTCGCAACCCCCACCGGACAGGTGTTGAGATGGCAGACCCGCATCATGATGCAGCCGGTGGCGACGAGCGGCGCAGTGGCAAAGCCGAACTCCTCGGCCCCGAGCAATGCCGCCATGATGACATCGCGGCCGGTCTTGAGCTGGCCGTCGGTCTCGACCACAATGCGCGAGCGCAGATTGTTCAGCACGAGCGTTTGGTGCGTCTCGGCGAGACCGAGCTCCCAAGGCAGGCCGGCGTGCCAGATGGAATTCTGCGGCGACGCGCCGGTGCCACCGTCGTGGCCGGCGATGAGGACGACGTCGGCGTGCGCTTTGGCCACACCGGCGGCGATGGTACCGACGCCCACCTCGGCCACGAGCTTCACGCTGATGCGCGCAGCCCGGTTGGCGTTTTTCAAGTCGTGGATCAGCTCCGCGAGATCCTCGATGGAATAGATGTCGTGGTGCGGCGGGGGCGAGATAAGGCCGACGCCAGGCGTGGAGTGGCGGGTCTTGGCGATCCACGGATAAACCTTGCTGCCGGGAAGCTGGCCACCCTCGCCGGGCTTCGCGCCCTGCGCCATCTTGATCTGGATCTCACGTGCGCTGACCAGGTATTCGCTCGTGACGCCAAAGCGGCCGGACGCGACCTGCTTGATCGCAGAATTCTTTGAGTCGCCGTTGGGCATCGGCAGGAAACGCTCACTGTCCTCGCCCCCCTCGCCGGTGTTGGACTTGCCGCCGATGCGGTTCATGGCGATGGCGAGCGTCTCATGCGCCTCCTTGGAGATAGAGCCGTAGGACATCGCCCCGGTCTTGAACCGCCTCATGATGGTCTCGATGGACTCGACCTCGGCCAGCGGGACCGCCTCGGACGGCTTAAAGTCGAGCAGGCCGCGCAACGTGCAATAATGCTGCGACTGGTCGTTCACCAGCTTCGCATATTCCTTGAACGTGGCATAACTCCCGGTGCGGACGGATTTTTGCAGCCGGTGGATGGACTCGGGGTTGAAGAGGTGAAACTCGCCGTCGTCGCGCCACTTGAACTGGCCGCCGGCCGGGAGCGAATGGTGGTTGGCCTTGCGGTCGGCGTAGGCCGCCCGGTGCCGGATCGCAACTTCCTGCGCCACGACATCAAGGCCGATGCCGCCGACACGTGAGGGCGTCCATGTGAAATAATGGTCAATGACGTCCTGTCGCAGCCCCACTGCCTCAAACACCTGTGCGCCACGGTAGCTCTGGATGGCGGAGATGCCCATTTTCGACATGACCTTGACGACGCCCTTCGATGCGCCCTTGACGAAGTTTTTGCACGCGGCCTTGTGATCCACGCCGGTGATGAGGCCTTCGTGGATGAGATCGTCAATTGTCTCAAACGCGAGGTAAGGGTTGATCGCGCTGCAACCATAGCCGATGAGCAGCGAGAAATGATGCACCTCGCGCGCCTCGCCGGTCTCAAGCACCAGCGACGCCCGCGTGCGGAGGCCCTCACGGATGAGGTAATGGTGCAGCCCGGCGATGGCGAGCAGCGCGGGAATGGGCGCAAGATCGCGCGTCACGCCCCGGTCGGAGAGAATGAGCACGTTGACCTCGTCTTTCTCGATCAGACGGCGCGCGGCGGCGCACAGCTCGTCCATGCCTTTCGCCAGACCTTTTTCCCCGCGCGCGACGCGGAAAAGAATCGGCACGGTCTCGACCTTGAGGCCGGGCAGCTGCATCCGGCGGATCTTGCCAAACTCCTCGTTGGTCAGCACGGGCCAGTCGAGCTCGACCCGGCGGCACGCGGTCGGGCCGGGCGCGAGCAGGTTGCCCTCGGAACCGAGCCGGGTCTCGGACGAGGTGACAATCTCCTCACGGATGCAGTCAATCGGCGGATTCGTGACTTGGGCAAAGAGCTGCTTGAAATAGTCGTAGAGCAGCCGCGCCTTGTTGGACAGGGCGGCGAGCGGGGTGTCGTTGCCCATCGAGCCGACGGCCTCGACTCCATCGCGCGCGAGCGCCGTGAGGATGACGCGCTCGTCCTCATGGGTGTAGCCGAAGGCGAGCTGGCGTTGCTGGAGCGTGTCGCGGTCGGGGGCGGGCAGCTCGGGAGCGGCCGGCAGGTCGTCGAGGTGCACGAGATGCTGGTTGAGCCACTCACGGTACGGACGCTCGGCGGCGAGGTTGTGCTTGATCTCCTCGTCCTCGATGATGCGGCCCTGCGCTGTATCCACCAGGAACATCCGGCCCGGCTGGAGCCGGCCTTTCTGGACGATGTCGGCCGGTGGGATGTCGAGCACCCCGGCCTCGGAGGCGAGCACGACCAAGCCGTCCTCTGTGACGTAATAACGCGCGGGGCGGAGGCCGTTGCGGTCGAGCACGGCACCGACGACCTTGCCGTCGGTGAATGTGATGTCGGCCGGGCCATCCCACGGCTCCATGAGGCAGGCGTGGTATTGGTAAAACGCCTTGCGCTGGTCGTCCATCGTCTCGTGATTCGACCACGGCTCGGGGATCATCATCATCACCGCGTGCGGCAGCGTGCGGCCGGCGAGATAGAGCAGCTCCAGCGTGTTGTCGAACATCGCGGAGTCGCTCCCGTTGGGGTTGATGACGGGGAGGATTTTCTTGATGTCGTCGCCGAACGCATCGGACACGAACAGCGCCTCGCGCGCGTGCATCCAGTTGATGTTGCCGCGCAGCGTGTTGATTTCGCCGTTGTGCGCGATGTAGCGGTAGGGGTGCGCCCGGTCCCAGCTCGGAAAAGTGTTCGTGGAGAAACGCGAGTGGACGATGGCGAGCGCAGTCGTCATCGCCGGATTTTGCAGGTCGGGGAAGTACGTGGCGAGCTGCGTGGTCAGCAGCATGCCCTTGTAGACGAGTGTGCGGCACGAAAGGCTCGGCTGATACCAAAACTGACCGCCGTCGAGTCCGGCCGCACGGATCTCGTTGGAGGCGCGTTTGCGGATGACGTAGAGCTTGCGCTCAAACGCGAGGTCGTCCGCCAGCGCCGGGTCACGCCCGATGAACACTTGCCGCATGAACGGTTCGCTGGCCTTGGCCGTCTCGCCGAGCGAGGCGTTGTCAGTCGGGACCGTGCGCCAGCCGAGAAATTTCTGCCCTTCGCTCTGCACGATCTCCGCGAACCGCGCCTCCAGCTTGCGGCGCTGGGTGGCGTTGCGCGGCAGAAACACGAGACCCGCGCCATACTGCCCGGGCACCGGCAGGCTGATGCGGGCCTTCTTGCACACCTCGGCCAGAAACGCGTGCGGAAGCTGAAGCAGCACGCCCGCACCGTCGCCGGTGTTAGGCTCGCTGCCGGCCGCGCCGCGATGGTCGAGGTTTTCCAAAACCTGGATTGCCTGCCGCAAAATCTGGTGCGACTGGCGCCCCTTCATGTCCACGACGAAGCCGACGCCGCAGGCGTCGTGCTCAAACCACGGGTCGTATAGGCCCTGCTTGGCCGGGCGGGCGGCGGGTTGGTCGTTGGCGGACGGCTGGATCATGGGTGAGGAAAAGAGATGCCGCGTGGTGCGGGCCGGCGGGTCAACGGGAAAACTCGTGGCCGGGCGGGCGGCGGACAGTGGGAGCATTTGCGGTGGTGGGCGAAGATGCGGACGATGAGCAGGTGGCGGGCCGGAGGCAAAAAAAAGCCGGTCACTCGCATGCGAGAGCCGGCCCGGATACGAACATTCGTGGGTGGCCTCGTCAGAAGAAGCGGACGGTTTTGGTGGCCATCTTGGCGTGTTCCTCGTCGGAACAGCCCGCGTTCGTCGCGATCCCGGCTGCTTGGTCGGTTGGCTTCACCAGCTCGTTTGCCAGGAGATAGTTTTCAACCTCCTCGCCCGATACGTCGGCGAGCATTACCCCGTCCACCTCGACGCAAGGCGAGAGCGGCTGACCGGACTTCTGCACCATCTCGGCGTAGTTGGCGCGATTGTTGATGATGTCAATGTCTTCGAAGCCGAGATCGTGCTTGCGCAGGACGGCGCGAACACCATTGGACCAGCCGCAGGATGGCTTGAGATAGGCTTTGATTTTCATGCGAGAATAGAAGCGCGGAAAAGCGCGGAACGCAACTTAGTGAAGCAGGAACCGGGCGCATTCAAGCGGAAGTTTGATTTTTTTTGCCCGCGCGGCCACCGGCGCCCCGCTCGCCCGGCAGCCTGACCCGCACGGGGGGGGCGTCGAATCACGTCAAAACAATCCTGCGGTGCGGCCACCCGCGCTTTGTCCCAACCGGGGGAGCACCCGCAGGTCAGGCACAATTCAGAGCAGGATTTTCACGCCCTGACGCTGGTAGGTTGGCACATCAAGATCCTGTCCCTCAAAGAGGTTGCGCTCGGTCTTGTCGAAATAGCCGCGGCTCTCGGCGGCACCGCCGAAGGCAAACTCGTCCTGCGCCGCCTTGGCCTTCGCCGGCTTGCCGCCCGGCACGGTGCCGGCGGCCGCGGGCGCCGATGTCGCCCGCGAACGCATCGCGGAGAACGGGCGGCGCGAGGTCGCGCCCAGCTCGCTTGTGCCCAGCACGACGATTTCCACCCGGCCGGGCAGCGCCTCGTCAATCACTGCCCCCAAAATGATATGCGCATCGCGGCCAAACTGTGCGGTGAGCGCAGTCATGATCTCGCTGACACGATCAAGCGTCAGGTCCGCGCCGCCGGTGAGGTGGACGAGCAGACGGTCCGCCTTGCGGGCCGACTCGGCGGTCGCAAGCAGCGGGCAAAGCCGCAGGCTCTCGATCGCGGCAGCGGCGGGATTCTCGCCCGCACCGCTGCCGAGACCAAAGAGCGTCTTGCCACCTCGCGCCGGGAACGCCGACTGGAGCGTGGCAAAGTCCACGTTGATCAGCCCGGTGCGAAACAGCATGGCCCAGACGGCCTTGATGGCGCGGCCGATCCACTCGTCGCCGCGCGCGAAGGAACTGAGCGCATTTTCGCCCGCGCCAGCGGCCTGCAGCAGGGCGTCATTCGGCAGCGGGATGACCGCGTCACACACCGGCCGCAGCCCACGCAACGCCTCGTCCGCCTGCTTGAGCCGGCGACCGCCCTCAAAACTGAACGGCAAGGGACAAAACGCGATCACCAACGCGCCCGCCTGCGCCGCGAGCCGCGCCACCACCGGTGCTGCGCCGCCGCCGGTGCCGCCGCCCAGCCCGGCGACAAGAAATACCAGGTCGCACCCTTTCACGGCTGCGGCGATTTTTTCCTCGTCGGCCTCGGCGGCCTCACGGCCGGCGGCCGGGTCGCTCCCGGCACTCAGCCCGTGCGTCACGTCCATGCCCAGAAGAATTTTCTCCTGCAAGGGCGAGGCGGACAGCGCCTGATGGTCGGTGTCCATCGCGGTGAGCTGCAGCCGGTCGAGATTTTCCATCTTGAGGCGGTCCACGACGTTGGTCCCCGCCCCCCCGACGCCGATGACCTTGATGGCAACGGCACGGTCGGCCAGGATCTTTCCGGCAAGCGGCAGCTCGATGGCGGAGGGTGAGGAGGCAAAGGGAGTTTCCATGTGATTCAGTTTCCGGCGGTGAAAAATTTCCTGAGCAGGCCGCCAACCGTCGCGGGACGGCGGGCGGCGGAACCTTCGGCCGACGCGCCCAGGCCGTAGTGCAACAGGCCGAGCGCGGTGCTGTGGCCGGGCGCGCGCAGGTGGTCACCCACCCAGCCAGGCGGCTCGCCGAGCCGGGCCGGGACATCGAAGACCTGTGCGGCGAGGTCCTCGATGCCCGCCAGTTTCGACGCGCCGCCCGTGAGCACGACGCCGGCGGCGGTATGCTCAGGGTCAAAGTTGCCGCCGAGCTTTTTCCGCACCACTTCGAGCAGCTCGCGGGCGCGGGCGGCGGTGATCTGCTCGATGGTCAGGCGAGGAAACTGCCGGTCGCCGATGCCGAGGTCGCCGTTGAGCCATAGCTTCTCGGTGCGGTCCTTGGTCGTCACGACGGCACGGCCATGGCGCAGCTTGAGTTTCTCCGCCTGATCCTGGTCATTCAGCCGCAGGCCCAGGCTCAGATCGTTGGTGAAATGCAGGCCGCCGACCGGCACGATGCCGGTGAGCAGTGCGCAGCCGTCGCGGTACAGAACGAAGTCGGTCGTCCCTGCGCCGAGGTCAAGCACGAGCACGCCATGCCGCCGGTCGTCCGCCGAGGTCATCACCGAGCCGGACGCGAGGCTGGACAGGATGAGCTCGGTCACGCGGACATTGAAGCCGCGGATAACATGGAGATGGTCGGCGATGCGGCTCTCCTGCCCATGCACGGTCCAATAGCCAACCTCCAGCCGGCGTCCGTCGAGGTGTTCGGGATCCGGCACCAACCGGCCGTCGAGACGGAACGGCCGGCGCAAATGGTGCACCACCATGCGGCCCTCGGGGAGCTGCTTCGACTTCGCGAGCCCGCAGACATTTTCAATGTCCAGCGCGCTCACCATATTGTCGGCCGAAGAGACGCGCACCTCCGCCTCGTTTTGAAAGCCCTCCAGATGCGCGCCGCTCTGCGCGAGAAACACCTCCCCCACCCGCGCGCCTGCGCTCCGCTCCGCCTCCTCCAGCGCCGCGTGGACGCACTCGGTCGCGGCCTTGAAGTCCACGACCGTGCCCTTGCTCACGCCGCGCGATGGACACTCGCCGAGCCCGATGAGGCTGAGGCTGCGCCCGCGCGCGACCTGTCCGACGATGACGGTGATCTTGGAGGTGCCGATCTCGACGGCGCCGATGAATTTGGTCCTAGAGAGCATGGGGGAAATTGACGGACAGGCTGGGTATCGGCAAAAACTTCGCGGTGGACGCCGCTGCTCCGTCCGCCGGGCGCGGCCGCGCGGTACCTTCCACCGGCAGATCGACCGCCAGCCGTGCGACCAGCACCTGTCCGCCGCCGATGGCAAGGTTCACCCGCAGCGTTCCCACGGGGAACTGCCGCCGCGTCGCCGCCAGTGCGAAGTCCAGGCGCGCCAGCTGGCGCGCAAACTCCTCGCGCACGCCAAAGATCACCTCGCCGACATCATCCGACTGCACCGTGATGACATCGTCCGACTCCAGCCGGGCGAGCGAAACGACGCGAAACCCGCGCACGAGCTCCGGCACGCCGGATTGCGCTGCAGCCAGCAGCCCGGCCACCGCCGCCATGCCTTCGATGGGTACGAAGCCCGTGCCGGCGGCCTTCAGCCGGACGCCGTTAAGAAAAGGCAGCCGGGCCACCGTCTCCGGCGTGTGGCCGGCGCCTGCAAACACCGTGCCGTCGCGCGCGACCAGCAGCGTGCGCGGTTCGCCGTCGCCGGTCTGCGCCAGCACCCGCGCCACCGGCGCACGTTCGTGCAACGTCACCGCGAGCTTGTCGGGCAGCCGGCGCGTCAGCTCGGCCACGCTCACCTGCCCGCCCGCGAGTAATCGGCGCTGCAGCACGGCAAGATCGAGCGCCATCAGCCCGGCCTGCGGCGACAGCGCGAGCGTCGCCTGCACCCACGCCTCGTCCAGCACGCCGTCGGTCCGCAGCACGAGGCCGCGTACCGTCGCTCCGCCGGCCGGCGCGACCAGCCGGGCGGGATTTTGCTTCAGTGTGAAAACAAACTCCATGCCGCCCCACGCCGCCCCCAGCAGCAAACCGGCCAGCCCGGTGCCGCGCACGGCCGCCAGCGCCCGCCGCCGCCGCCCCTCGCGCGACATCGCCCGCGGCTTGATCGGCTGCGGCAGGTCGCGCCATGTGCGCGAGGGCGGGAGTTTGACAGGTGATGCGTTCATGTGACGGCGGAGATTCCGGCGCGAAAGCGCCGCACGGCGGAGGCGGCCATTTCCCTGACCAAGGCGGAAAAATCCAGCCCCGCGCAGCGCGCACTCATTGGCAGCAGGCTGGTTTCCTTCATGCCGGGGAGCGTGTTGAGTTCCAGAAAATAAAGCGTGTTGCCCTCATTTTTTTCGGCCGCGAGGATAAAATCCGCCCGGGCGTAGTCGCGGCAGCCGCAGGCTGTAAACGCGGTCTCCGCCGCCACCTGCGCCGCGCGCGTCGTCGCCGCGTCGAGCGGCGCGGGCGCGAGGTACTCGGTCAGGCCCTTCGTGTACTTGCTGGCAAAATCATAAACGCCTGAACGCGGCCGGATCTCGACCACCCCAAGCGCACGGCCCTCCAGCACGCCGACCGACAGTTCGCGGCCGATGACCCGTTTTTCGACCAGCCAGGTGCCCTGGGTGATCGCTGCGAGTTTCCCGGCCAGTTCCGCCTGGCTGCTCACCAGCGCGAGGCCGACGCTGCTGCCCTCGTTGTTTGGCTTCACCACGAGCTGTTCGCCCAGTGCGGCGACGATTTCGCCGGCTGGCGGCTTCTGGGCGGAGGCAAACGCCAGCCCTTGCACCACGCCCACGCCACCCGCTGCGACTGCGGCCTTGGTGCGCGCTTTGTCCATGGTGAGAGCGCTCGCGGTTGCATCGCAACCCGTGTAGTTGATGCCCGCTCCGGCGAGCAGCCGCTGCATCCCTCCGTCCTCGCCAAACGTGCCGTGCAGCGTCGAAAACACCACATGCTGCTCCGGATCGATCTCGGCCGGCAGCGCATCGGTCGCGATCTCCAGCAGCCGCGTCGGGAAGCTTCGCGCCAGCGCCAGCGCGCACGCCCGCCCCGAACCGAGCGAAACCTCGCGCTCGGCGGACGTGCCGCCGGCCAGCACCGTGATGATGGGCCGCGGCACGCTCACAGCACGTCCTCCCATTTTTTTCCGTAAAGCAGCACTTCCGGTTCTAGCCGCACGCCGCTCGACTGCTCGACGCGCCCGCGCACGCGGCGCACGAGCGCGATTACCTCCGCCGCCGTGGCGCGGCCCTGGTTGACGATGAAGTTGGCATGGGTCCGCGACACCTCCGCGTCCCCTACCCGCTCGCCCTTCAGCCCGCTGGCATCAATCAGCCGTCCGGCCGAGTCGCCCGGCGGATTTTTGAAAATGCATCCCGCGCTGGGTTCGCGTGGCTGGGTCTTCTGGCGTTTGTCCCGGTAAATGTCGAGTTGCCAGGCGATGTCCGCCGCCTCGCCCTGCGCCCCCGGCCGCAGCAGCGCGCCCAGCGCCACCGCGCCGTGCAGCTCCGCGCAATGCCGATAGTCCACGTGCATCTCGGATCTTTTCAGCGTGCGCACTTCGCCATTGAACGTCATCACGCGCACCTCCTCGACCACGTCGTACATCCAGCCGCCCATTGCACCCGCGTTCATCCGCAGCGCCCCGCCAAGATTTCCGGGAATGCCTTCGAGAAACTCAAAGCCGGTCAGCCCCGCCTTGGCCGCCAGCCCGCAAAGCTGTTTCAGCCTCAGTCCCGCGCCGGCCCACACCCGGCCGCCGGCCCGCGGTTCAAACATTTCCCAGCCCGGCTGCCGCAAACTGACGACCAATGCATCCACCCCATCGTCGGGCACGATCAGGTTGGAACCGCGCCCAAGCATGACCACCGGCAGGCCACGCGCCCGCGCCGTGCGCACCAGCGCCGCGAGGTCGGCCTCGTCCGCCGGCTCTGCGTAAATCCGTGCCTCCCCGCCGATGCCGATTGTAGTCTTGCGCGCCAGCGGTTCGTCCCGGCGCACTTTGGTCGCCCCCGACACGGCCGAGTGCAAAGCCGCTGCATGCCTGTCCCAGACTTGCGCACATTTCTCGGCCGTCGCGACCGTGTCGAGCCAGCGCCGCGCCATCTGGTCAATGTCCCCCGCGCCCACAAATGCCACGAGATCCCCCGTCTTCCACCCCCGGGCTAACGCCGCCAGCACCCCGTCGGCGTCGCCCGGCAGATAGGTCACGGGCAGGGCGGGCGCGGTGCGGTGCAGTTCAGCATACAAATCGGCGGTTGTGCCGCCGGCCAGCGGCGCCTCGCCGGCGGCATAGACGTCGAGGAGAAATACGGTGTCGCCTGCCGCCAGGGCGGCGGCAAACTCCGCCTTGAACTGCGCCGTGCGGCTGAACCGGTGCGGCTGGAACACCACCACCAGCCGGCCCGGCCCGGCCGGCCCTGGCCCCCGCGCCGCCCCCCTCGCACGCCGCAGGCTGCCGAGCAGCGCGCGGATTTCCGCCGGATGGTGCGCGTAGTCCTCGATGACCGTCAGTCCGTTGTCGGCGCGCAGCACTGTCTGACGACGACGCACTCCCGGATAATCCGCCAGCGCGTGCAAGGTGATTTTCGCACCCATGAGCTGCGCGGCGGCGAGCGCGGCGGTGGCGTTGGCCGCATTGAAATCGCCCTGGGCGTGCACCGTGGCCACCCCGGCGATGGAAAATTTTCCACCCAGGCGCAGTTGCAACGGGCCGCCGGTTTCACCCAGCGTCTCGCCGAGAAAATCGCCGGTGCGGCCGAAGGTTTCCGCCCCCGCCGGCGCCACGCGCGCCGAGAGCGCGCAGGCATCGCTCACCAGCACCGCGCCATGCGTGCGCGCAAAGAGCGCGGCAAACGCCGCCTCCAGGTCCGCGAGCCGGTGGTAATGATCGGGGTGATCCCAGTCCAGGTTCACGGTCAGCGTGAGCTCCGGTGAAAAGCGGTCAATCGTGCCATCGCTCTCGTCCACCTCGGCGACCACCCAGTCGTTCGAACCGGCGCGCGCGGGCGGGATCATGTCATCGGCGAACAGTCCGCCAAGCACGTAGCCTGCCGGAAACTTCGCCGCGTGTAGCGCGGCCACCAGCATTGCCGTCGTCGTCGTTTTGCCGTGGGAGCCGCAGACGGCCATGAGTTTTCTTCCCTTGGTCACCTCGGCCAGCAGCTCGCCACGCCGCACCATCGGCAGCCCGCGCGCCCGCGCGGCGGCGACCGCCGGATGATCCGGCGCGATGGCCGATGAAAACGCCACCAACCCGCAGCCGGCTGGCACGGCGCCGGCGGCGGTCAGCGTCACCCCCGCCCGCCCGAGCTGCGTGCGCATCGGCTCCGTCATCGCACTGTCCTCGCCGCTGACTGCGAATCCAAGCTGCGAAAGATAGATCGCGAGCGGGCCGGCTCCCATGCCCCCGACCCCCACGCAGTGGACGGCGGCCACGTCCTGGCCAAAGAGTGATGGAAGCTCGCTGCGTCTCATGCGAGCGTGAATTGGATCGCCTCCGGGGCTGGCGGCGGCTGGTTGAGTGTTTCCAAATCGTCAAGGATGAGATCCAGCGAACCGGGCCGGTCAATCTGCCGCACGCCGGCACGGAGGCGCCCGAGCCTCGCGTCGTCGGCCAGCAGGCCGCGCACGAGCGTACCGAGGCCGCCGAGCGCGGGCTGCTCGACCACCAGGGCGCCGCCCTCCTGCGCAAACCATGTCGCGTTGGCCTGTTGGTGGTTGTCGGCGGCGTGCGGATAGGGGACCAGCACCGCCGGCGTGCCGCAGCGGGCCAGTTCGGCCAGCGTTCCGGCTCCGGCGCGCGACACGACGAGGTCGGCGGCCGAGAGCAGCGCGGCCATGTCGTCGCAAAACGGCAGAAACACCGCCGCGCCTGCATCCCCTGCGTCAGGGGGAGAACGGTTTTCGCGCTCCGCTCCGCCCTTGTCCGGCCCGGTCACACAGCAAAGCTGCACGCCCAACGCCGCAAGGGCGGGCCGCTCGCTTCGCGCCCAGTCGTTGAGTGCCGCCGCACCCTGGCTGCCGCCGAGCACGGCGAGAATCCTGCGCGCCGGGTCGAGGCCAAGGCGTGCGCACGCCTCCGGGCGCCGGAGGCGCGCAATCTCGGCCCGCACGGGCAGCGCGGCATGCCGGCGCACCGCGTCGCGCACGCCGGGCAGCGGCACGCCCGGCGGCAGGTAGACGCGCCGCGCCAGCCGGGCCAGCACCCGGACGGCCCGGCCCGGCACCCGGTTCGCCTCATGCAGCGCGACCGGCACGCCACCCAGCCGGCCCGCGAGCGCCAGCGCCGCAGTCGTGAAGCCGCCGAAGCCGACGACCGCTGACGGCCGCGTCGCACCCACGAGACGCCGGCAGTACGCCAGCCCGCGCGCCTGCGTCCACAGGCAGCGCGCCAGCCCGGCCGGACCGCCTGCCAGCGGCGCTCCCGGTACGGTCAGAAATTTCAGCCCCGGATATTTCGCGGCGAGGCGCGCATCAATTTTTTTTTCGCTCACCAGGAGCGTCGCCGTATGACCGCGCGCGGCCAGACCCTCGGCCAGCGCGATGCCCGGAGCCAGATGTCCGCCGGTGCCGCCGCAGGAGATGAGGAAATGTTTCATGGCGCGTCGGCCTCCGGCCTTTCGGGAGACACCTCGAGCAGCGCCCGGCCACCGCCGAAGTCCGGCCTCGACCACGTGCGGCGGGTGTTGAGGATGAGTCCGACCATTAGGCCCATCACCAGCAGATTGGACAGGCCCGCGCTGATGAACGGCAGCGACATCCCCTTCGGCGGCACAGATCCGGTGACCACCAGCAGGTTGATCAACGCCTGCATGCTGATGAAAAACAGCGCTCCCGCCACGAGTAGAAACTGGAACAGATTGGGCGCGTTCCGCAGGTGCGCCAGGCCCGCAATGAAAATTGCTGCAAACAACGAGACCACCCCCAGCGTGGCCCCCAGCCCCAGCTCTTCGCCCACAACGGCAAATATGAAATCTGTGTGCGCTTCTGGCAGATACGCCAGCTGCTGGCGGCCCTCGCCCAACCCGACTCCGTCCAACCCTCCGGCCGCGTAGGCCGCGAGCGCCTGCTTGAGCTGGTACGGCAGCTCCTTGCCGCTGAAATCGGCGAGACGCTGCATGCGGTTGGGATTGAAGACGAGGAGCAGCGACAGCAGCGCCACTGCGATCGCCACCGTTGCGAGCAGATGCCGCCATCTGGCCCCGGCGAGAAACAGCATCACCAGCCCGACAGCAAGGAACAGCGCCGCCATGCCGAAATCCGGCTCGATCACCACTAGCGCGGTGAACCCGCCCACAATGCCCATGGCCGGCATGAAGCCGTGCCGCCAGTCACGGATGCGCGTCTGGTTGACTGCCAGGATATGCGCGAGACAGAACACCATCACCACCTTGGCGAACTCCGAGACTTGCAGCCGTGCCACGCCATAGCCGAGCCAGCGGTGACTGCCCTTCACCGTGATGCCCAGTCCCGGCACGCGCACCGCAATGAGCAGCACCGCCGCCACGCCGCCGATCCACCAGACGTATGCACGCCATCGCTCAAGGTCAGTTCGGCTCGCCCACCAGCCCAGCCCGGCTGCCAGGAGCGCACCCGCCACCTGCTTGTTAAGATAAAAATAGGTCCCCTGCCGGAACGCCGCGCTCGCGCTGAACAGCACGGTGAGCCCCAGCGCCAGCAGCGCGAGCGCGCATGCGACAATCACGAGGGCGGGATTGGCCGCCAGGCGGAAACGCTGGCTGATGGCGGGTATGCGGGCGGAGTCCATGGCGAGGAGGGCAGATAATCAGGGTATGCGCGGGGCGCCATCGCCCTCAATCTTGATGACCGGACCGGACTGAGCCGGAGGCGGTGGCGGGGCGGCCCGGATGGGTGCATCGGCGGCCGGTGCCGTGGCACCCGGCAGGGCGAAATTAATGGCCGGAGGCGAAGCCCCCACGGGAGGAGGCGGAGCGGCCCGGATCGGCGCATCCTCAGCCACGACCGCCGGTGGGACGGTCGCCGCAACCTTGCCGGGTATTTTCAGCACCTGACCGGCACGAAGTCTGCCCGGATCGGCGATGCCGTTGGCGGCCGCAATCTCGCCCTGTTTCAGCCCGTATTTGGTTGCGATCTCGCCCAAGACCTCCCCGGACTTTACCGTATGGGTGACGCCGGTGGTGGAGGCAGGGACCAGTGTGGCGGCCGATGGTGCCGCCACCGGCAGGCGGAGCACCTGACCGGCGCGAACGGTATCGCCGGGGAGATTGTTCAGCGCCCGGATGGCCTCCGTAGTGGTGCGGTTGCGCTGCGCAATGGTGCTGAGCCGGTCACCGCTTTTGACCGTGTAGGTGTTGGGGTCCGCCGCCACCACCGGGGCTGAGGCGGCCGCCACGGGAGGGTTGCCAGCCACGGCGGGGATCGTGAGCTTCTGGCCCGGACGGAGGTTGGCGTTGACCGCGACGTTGCTGGCTTTCGCAATCTCGGAGGGAGTGAGGCCATAGCGCTTTCCGATCGCGTAAAGGCTGTCGCCGCTCTTCACGGTGTAGCTGCTGGCAGCCGCAGCCGCCGGCGGAGCCGGCAGGGCCGCCATTGTGGACGTGGGCGGCACATAGGCCTCTGCTCGGCCGGGGCGCGTCGGGGCGATGCGCGGCCCGGACGCCGGCGCATACGGATCGAAGCTCGCCGCTGGCGGAGGCGGCGCGGCGGAAATCGGCGCGGGGGCGGCGGGGTCCTTGGTCGCAGTCCGGCCCGTGGAGCGGCAGCCGGGACTGACCAGGATGAAAAAGAGCGGCACCACATGGCAGGCCGCGACGATGGCGATGATTTTCAGGCGTTTCATGATAATTAGATAGCAAGGGTTGAGGAAATCAGGGAGTCGGGGCGGGCGGCCCGCTCCGCGCCGCCGGCGGCCGGCGGCGCGGCAAGCGCGTGCACCAACGCGATGAACTGCGTGCCCCGGTCGGCGTAACCGTTGAACTGGTCGAAGCTGGCGAACCCCGGGCTGAGCAGGACATGTCCCCCGGGTCGCGCCAGCGCGGCGGCCCGGCGGACGGCGGCAGCGAGCAGCCCGCAATCGGTGTGCGCGACGCTGTGCGCGACGCACGCGGCGGCCAGCGCCGTGCGCGTCTCACCGATGAGGCAGGCATGCTGCACGCGTGGCGCGACGCGGCGGACAAACGCGGCGACGTCACCGCCCTTGGACTTGCCTCCGAAGATGGCCACGACCGGCGCGGCGAAACCCGCGAGCGCGGCCTCGGCCGCGTGAAAGTTGGTCGCCTTCGAGTCATTCCACCAGATCACGCCGGCGTGGGTGGCGACGGGCGCAAGGCGGTGCGCGCCGAGGCGGAATGTCCGGGCGGCGGCGTATAGCGCGGCCTCGTCGAGGCCGGCGGCACGCCACCACGCCACGGCCAGCAGGAAGTTTTCCCGTTGCGGATAATTCTCAAACACCGTGCCGTGCAAACGGGCATCGGTGGACCGGTTTTCGGTCGGCACCCACGTCAGGCCAGGCAGCGTGACGGAAAATTCCCGCGCGGCGGCGGCCACCGAAGGACCGGCAAATACCCGCGGCGAGCGCTCCGCCAGCCGCCATTTGGCAAAGAAATAGTCGGCCATCGAGCCGTGGCGCTCAAGATGATCCTCAGCAAAATTGGTCCACAAGACGGCGTCGGCGCAAAGATGTTGCAGGGTCTCCGTTTGAAACGAACTGGCCTCGACCACTGCCATGGACTCGGGCGAGCCGCCTCCCGCTTCGGCGACGAGCTGCGAAAAGGCATGGCCGACATTGCCGGCCGCGACGGCGTCGCGGCCGAGCGAGCGGAGGGCATGCACGAGGAATTCGGTGAGCGTGGTCTTGCCGTTGGTGCCGGTGACCGCGACGATCTGGCCCCGCCAGCAGAGCGCGGCCAGATCGAGTTCGCCCAAGCAGGTGCAGCCGGCGGCGCGGGCGGTGGCGAGCCACGGATGCACCGGCGAAAAACCGGGCGAGAAGACCACCAGCCGGTGCGCGCCCGCCTCGCCGGCGGCAAAGGTCCTGCGCCCGCCGCCCGCGCCCGTCTCGTCGTAGAGCACCGCCGTGCCGCCCAGGCGGCCGACAAGCAGATGCGCCGCCCGGCCGCTCACGCCGCCACCGAGGACGGCGACGGGGTGCGCGAGGGCCGGCGCGAGGAAGACGGGTGGCACCAGGTTCATGGGGTCAGTTTCAGCGCAGTTTGAGCGTTCCGAGACCGGCCAGGGCGCAGATCAGCGAGACAATCCAGAAACGGAGCACCACCTTGGTCTCCGGCCAGCCGCGCTTTTGAAAATGATGATGCAGCGGAGCCATCAGAAACACGCGGCGGCCCGCGCCGTGGCGGTGCTTCGTCCACTTGAACCAGGCCACCTGCACGATGACCGAGAGCGCTTCGGCGACGAACACCCCGCCCACAATGACAAGCGTGAACGGCTGATGGATCATGAACGCCATCACGCCGATCAGCCCGCCGAGCGCCAGCGAGCCGGTGTCGCCCATGAACACTTCCGCCGGATGCGCGTTGAACCAGAGAAAGGCGAGGCAGCCGCCCACGAGCGCGCCGCAGACGACCGCCAGCTCGCCGGTGCCGGGAACATGCGAGATCCCCAGATAGTTCGTCGCGACGACATTGTCGGCGAGATAGGCCATGACGCCAAACACGAGCACCACCGTGAGGGTGCAACCGCCCGCGAGACCGTCGAGCCCATCGGTCAGATTGATGGCATTGCTGAAGCCGACGATCCAGAGGCAGAACAGCCCGAGCAGCAACGTGCCCGGCATGGAGAGAATGACGGCATGATTGACAAACGGCACCCAGAGCTCGCGGATTTTTTGCGAGCTGACTGGGTGCCAGAGCAGCACCCCCAGCGCGAGCAGCGCGGCGAGCGACTGCCACGCGATTTTTTCCCACGAGGAAATGCCGTCGCGGTTCTGACGGACCACCTTGAGGTAGTCGTCGCGCCAGCCGGCATAGGTCAGCACACCATAGACCGCAAGGCTGACCAGCATCCAGACGTTGGGCTCGGCCCAGAGCAAGGTGCTGGCGAAAACGGAAAAGAAAATGATCAGGCCCCCCATCGGGGGGGTGTGCTTCTTGTCAAGGTGCGCGGCTAGTTCGCCCGTGCGGTCATCGTGGTAGCTTTGGCCGGCCTTGAGCGCACGAAAGCGGCGGATGAGCCACGGACCGATGACAAACCCGATCAGCGCCGCCGTGACCGCCGCCATCATCGTCCGCACGGTGAGGTAGCGCAGGAGGCGCAGCGGGCTCTCGTGCTTCGGGTCGAGAAACTGGGACAGGAGGCTGAACATTGGGAAAATTTCTCAGCGGGCGGCGGTCGCCGCCAGTTCGGCTGGCACCGGCCCGGCGGCAAGCAGCGTCTCGAGCCGGTGCCGCCGGCTGCCTTTCAGGAAAATCGCGCCGCGCCAGCGGGCGAAAGCCTCGGCGACAGCCTCGGCCGAGCCCACCGCGAAAGCTTGCTCCGCCCCCGCGCCCTGGTCGGCCACCCCCGCGCAAACCTCCTCCGCCTGATCGCCGACGACGAACAGACTGTCACCTTCGCGGAGTCGCAGCGTGCGGCCCAGCCGGCGGTGCAGCGCGGCCGAATCGGCACCGAGTTCCTCCATGCAGCCGAGGACGTA
Organism: Opitutia bacterium; assembly: GCA_947475065.1. Lineage (GTDB taxonomy): Bacteria > Verrucomicrobiota > Verrucomicrobiia > Opitutales > Opitutaceae > CAIYUN01. The sequence continues at coordinate 42,328 of CANJLB010000010.1, forward strand.
GAGGCGCGGCTCGGCGGCGGGAGCGACCGCAGCGAAGGTGGCGAGCGCGTCGGTCATTGAGGCGGGATTGGCGTTATAGCAGTCGAGATAGAGCAGCCGGCCGCCCTCACGGCGAATCTCGCCACGCAGCGGCGCCGGCTCCCACGCCGCCAGCCGGGCCTGCAATCTTTCCGGCGCCACCCCCAGCCGGAGCGCAACCGTGAGCGCCAGCGCGGCGTTCTGGGCCATGCCGTCCGTCACCCGGCGCAGCTTGAACATCATCGGCGGCGGCGGGCCGTGCGCGATGACGATGATGGTTTCGGCCGGGCGCTGGACGGTGTTGAAATGAACCGTGTGCGTCGGGAGCGTGGCGGGCCGGAGCACGCTGGAGCGCTCCAGCACGAGCTGGTCGGCGAGCAGGTTGCGAAACGCGACGAACTGGATGCAGTCCTTCGCAAAGACCGCCGTGCCGCCGGGACGGACGGCGGCGGCCAGTGCGGCCTTCTCCCGCGCAACCGCCTCAAGCGTGCCAAACGCACCGAGATGCGCCGGGGCCACCGTGGTGATGAGGGCGACCTCGGGAGCAATCATCGCGGCGAGCGGTCCCATCTCGTTCGGCCCACCGACCCCCGCCTCGATCACGGCAAACGCGTGCTCCGCCGGATCAAGCCGCGTGAGGGTCAGCGGCACGCCGAGATGGTTGTTCAGGTTGCCCTCCGTGCACAGCACGCCTGCCCTCCTCCCCGCTTTCGCCGGGGCTTCGGCGGGCCGGTCGCCGAGCAGCAGCGCGAGGAGATTCTTGGTCGAGGTCTTGCCGCAGCTGCCGGTCACGCCGATGACCGGGCCGGAAAATGACCGGCGGTGTTCGCGCGCGATCGCCTGAAAGGCCACGAGCGGATCAGCGACCACCAGCTGCGGCAGCGCGCAGGCCGCCTCGGCCCGCGCGACCAGCGCCGCGCCGGCGCCGGCGGACTGCGCGGCGGCCAGAAAGTCGTGTCCGTCGCGCTGTCCGGTTTTCAGCGCGACGAAAATCTCCCCCGGTCGCAGCACGCGCGTGTCGTGGGTGAAGCCTGCCAGCGGCGAAACCGGCCGGTCCGTCCATCGGCCGCCGGTCCACCTTGCAAGCTGGGCTGGAGGAAAGTCAGGCATGGCAGACGGACGGGGTCATGGTGGGGAACCACCCGGTTTGATGCGGATGAGCTCGCGCAACACCTGCCGGTCGTCGAAGGGGACGATGGTGTCGGCGTATTCCTGATAGGTCTCGTGGCCTTTGCCCGCGACGAGCAGGCTGTCGCCGGGACGGCAGGCGTCGAGCGCGAGGCTGAGCGCACGCCGGCGGTCTTCCTGCCACGTGATTTTTTCCGGCCGGGAGACTCCGGTGCTCATGTCGCCGAAAATCTGCGCGATCGGCTCGTTTCTCGGGTTGTCGGCGGTGGCAAAGGCGTGGTCGGCAAAGTCCTGCACGGCGCTCACCATGAGCGGCCGCTTGCGCCGGTCGCGGTTGCCGCCGCAGCCAAAGACGGTGTACAGGCGGCCCGGCGTGATCAGGCGGAGCATGCCGAGCGCGTTGCGGAGCGCGTCGTCGGTATGCGCATAGTCCACGAGGACGTTGAATTTCTGGCCCTCCTCGATGCGTTCCATGCGCCCCGGCACACCGGCAAAGGCGGCGAGTCGCGGCAGAAACGCGGCGGGATCACGGCCCAGCGCCCACGCGGTGGCGGCGGCCGCGAGCACGTTGCTGACGTTATAGCGGCCAAGCAGCGGCGACACGACGTCGCACGCCCCGCCGGGCCAGACGAGGCGGAACGTCGCACCCTTGAAACCGAGCGTGATGTTCTCGGCGCGCACGCTGGCCCGCGCGCTTTCGCCAAACGTCACGGTGCGCACCGCTCCCGGTACGAGGCCGGTGAGCCGCTCCCCATGGGCGTCGTCGAGATTGATGACCGCAATGCGGGGCACCGGGCCGGTCGCACCGGTGAAAAGCCGGGTCTTCACCTCGAAGTACGCCTCCAGCGACGGGTGGTAGTCGAGATGGTCCTGCGTGAGGTTGGTAAACACGGCGGCGGCAAACTCCAGGCCGAGCACCCGGCGCTGGTCAATGCCGTGCGAGCTGGCCTCCATCACTACCGTGCGGCAGCCCACGCCCCGCATCTGGGCGAGCAGCCCGAAGATGTCGGACGCCTCGGGCGTGGTCTTGAACGAGGGCACGGTGCGCGCGCCGAGATCGTAGTGGACCGTCCCGAGCAGCCCAATGCGCTCACCCTCGGCGGCCAGAAAAAACTTGGCCAGGTGGGCGACCGTGGTCTTGCCGTTCGTGCCCGTCACCCCGACGACCTCCATCTCACGGTCGGGAAACTGGTGATACGCGCGGGCGACCCGTGCGAGCGTGGCGCGGGCGTCGGCCACCTGCAGAAACGTGACCTGCGCCGGCGGATGTGACGGCATCCGCTCGGTGACCACGGCGACCGCACCCTTCGCGATGGCCTCGTCCACATAGGCCGCGCCGTCGGTCCGCAGTCCCGGCAAGGCAAAAAACAGGCTGCCCGGCACCACCCTTCGACTGTCCAGCGCGAGGCCGGAGATGGGCCGGTCGAGCCGGCCTTTGGCCGCCAGCACGGTGTCGGCGCGAAAATAATCGGCAAGTTGGGGAGCCATTTTGAAAATGTCCGGACCCGCACGGGCGGCCGGACGGAACCCGGGCCGGCTGCGGCTGCGAAACGCCTGGACGAGCGCGTGGTTGGAAATGAGATAACCGTTCATCAGAATGCTGCCTTGAGGGCAAAGAGGCCGGAGCCGCCCGGCGCGACGACCGGCTTGATGTCGAGATAGGGAATGAGTTGCTCCGCGAGATGCCGGAAGCTCGGCGCGGCCACGAGCCGGCCGTAGGCGACCCCACCACCGGGCGGATGACCATCGTCCACAATCACGGAAATCACAACCTCGGGCCGGCTCGCGGGAAAAAACCCGACAAAGGAGGCGACATGGTGCGTGGTGGAGTATTGGTGCTCGATGAGCTTTTGGGTGGTGCCGGTCTTGCCCGCGACCTCGAACCCGGCGATCGCCGCGTTGGGCGCGGTGCCGCCGCTGGCCGCGACCCCCATCAGCAGCTGCGCCATCGTGCGCGCGGTGGACTCGCTGATCGCGCGGCCGCGCACGACCGGAGCATACCGATAGACGGCCGAACCACGTGCATCGCGGACCTCCCGGATGAGCTGCGGGCGCAGCAGCCTGCCTCCGCTCGCGATGACCCCCATCGCCTGATGCATCTGCAGGACGGTGACGTCCACACTGTGACCCATGGGCAGACGGGTGATATCAAAGTCCCTCTCCTCCGGCCGGTGCAGCCAGCCCGTCTTCTCAGGCCCGCCGATGGCCGTGCGTTCACCGAAACCGAAACGGCGGGCGTAGTCATAAAATTTTTGCTGGCCCAGCAACATGCCGAGCTGCGCCGCGCCCTTGTTCGAGGAGTGCGCGATGATTTCGGCGACGCTCAGGGGATGATCGAAATGATCGGACTTGTCCTCGGCGGGCAGGTTGCGGATGCGGCCGTTGAAAACAATGCTCGGCAACGTGCAGTCAAACGTGCTGGCGGGCGTGACCAGCCGGTCCTCCAGCGCACCGGAGGCGGCGACAATCTTGAAGACCGAGCCAGGCTCATAAACGTCGGTCACCGCCAGGTTGTTCAGCCGGGCGATGCCGTCAGGAGTAACTTGGTTATAATGGTTGAGGTCGAAGGTCGGCCAGTTCGCGAGCGCGAGGAGGAAGCCGGTGCGGGCATCGCTCACGATGATCGTGGCCTTCTGGGGATGGAATTTATCGGCCACCTGCGCCAGTTCCTGCTCGGCCATGCGTTGCACCGCGGCGTCAATCGAAAGCACCACCGTATAGCCGTCCGCCGCGGGCATCTCGCGGGTCCGGAACTGCGCGAGCTCGCGCCCCCGCCCGTCCTTCTCCGATTCGCGCCAACCGTCCGCGCCACGCAGGTAGAAATCTGCGAAGTTCTCGATGCCGGTGACCGGCTGGGCGTCTGCATTGATGAAGCCGACGACATGCGCCGCCAGCTGGCCCTGCGGGTAGGTGCGGACGCCATAGCGCGAGCCGACGAGGCCGGCGGCGGGCGTCGGCTGGGAGGTTTTGGGGTCGAGCTGCGGGTAGAGTTTGCCGTCGGTCAGGCGCGCATACAGTGACTCCTCGACGCCCTCGTTAAACTTGACGAAGCGGACCTTGATCCGGCCCTCGACGAGATTGCGCGGATCCGCGATCTCACTGGAGCGCGGGTCGCGGGTGACGGGCTGATAAAGTTTTTCGAGTTCGGCCACCGGCAGGCCCAGCAGTTCGGCGAGCCGGGCGCGTTTTTGCTGTTCGCTCTGGCGAAGCCGTTCGCGCCGCTCCGGCTTTTTTTCCGCCGCGAGCAGTTCGTCGAGCGCCCACGGGTCAATGGCGAGGGCGACCTTGGTCCGGCTCGTGGCGAGCGTGTCGCCGTGGGCATCAAGGATGTCACCCCGGCGGGCGTGCTCGACGACCACTTCCTGCCGGGCACGGTTGATCTCGGCCAGCCGCGCCGGACGCTCAAGGACATGCAGCCTGACCAGCTGCATCCCGACCACGGCAAAGCCCGCCAGTATGCCGGTGGCCAGAAGCTTGATGCGGTAGTCGGAAGTGAAGCCGCTGGACATGGCGGAAAGGGCTCAGCGGGCACGGGAATTGGCGGCCAGACGCCCCGAAAATGCCACCGGGGCGGCCGGTGGTACGGCCAGCACCAAGTCGGCAAAAAGCCCGGGGGTACGGCGGCCGGCGTAGCGCTGCTCGTCGGCCGCGGCCACGCGCACGACCTGGGGCTCGCCTGGCGGCAGGAGACCGAGCCGCCATTCGGCATTGCGGCGCTGCAAGGTGGGCACCGACTGCTCCGCTGTCAGCAAAGTGGCGAGCTCGGCCAGGGTCCGCTCCGCCTGCGCGAGCCGTTTTTCCTGTACGAGCTTGCGGCTGGCCGTGGCGGCGATCTGGGTGCGCGCCCAGACGACCCCGAGGCCCGTCGTGCCGCCAAAGGCGATGGTGGCGAGCAGCAGCGGATGGATGAAGGCGCGCACAGCGGCGCGCGCGCGCGGGTGGGTGGTGGTTGGCGTGGTCATGGCGGAGCAGGCGGGTTAGGTTCAGAGTTTGCGGATGGCCCGAAGCTTGGCGGAACGGCTGCGGGGATTGGCGGCGAGTTCGGCTTCGCCGGGCGTGAGCGGGCGGCGGGTCAGCGGCGTGGCAAATTTTTCGCGCAAATCCTGCGGCCGATAATCCTCATCGCTCTCGGGCTGACCGCAAAGACGGCGGAAAAATTGCTTCACCGGACGGTCCTCCAGCGAGTGAAACGCAATGACCGCCATCACGCCGCCGGCGTTGAGGCGTGCAAACGCCGCCGGCAGGGCCCGCTCCAACGCCCCGAGCTCGTCATTGACCGCGATGCGGATGCCTTGGAAGGTGCGGGTGGCCGGGTGAACCTTGGAGGCGAAGCGGTCGCGCGCCGGGATCGCGGCGGTGATAAGCGCGGCCAGCGAGGTGGTGCGTGCCAGCGCGCCCGTGCCGCGTGCCACCCGCAGGGCGCTGACGACGCGCCGCCAGTTTTTTTCCTCGCCGTGATCGCGCACGGCGCCCACGAGCATCTCCTCGGTCGCCGTTTCCAGCCACTGCGCCGCCGGCACTCCGGTGCGCGGGTCCATCCGCATGTCCGCGGGCGCATCGTGCCGGAACGAAAAGCCCCGCGCTGCGTCGTCGAGCTGATACGAGGACAGGCCCAGGTCAAACAGCACGCCGTCGAAGCGGCCGAGGTCCATCTGGCCCAGCCGGCCAAAATCACCGTTCACCAGTTCGAACTGCCCGGGAAACGCCTGCCGCAGCGGTTCGGCGCGCGCCATCGCCTCCGGGTCGCGGTCACACGCGACGACGTGCACGCCGGGTGCGGCCGCCAGCAGCGCGCGGCTGTGGCCACCGCCGCCAAACGTGGCGTCGAAATAGCGCCCGCCCGCGCGGGGCGCGAGCAGCCCGAGCGTCTCGTGCAGGAGGACGGGCTGGTGGCCGGATGACATGGCGGCCGTTTCACGCAGCGTGGCGCACGTCATCTGGGTTTCTCCGGTTATCGCCGGCGGGGCGGGCATGGGAATTTTCCACGGCGAGCCGCCGCAAGGCGAGGCTGGCGCGCACCCGCAGCGAAATCGCGGGAAAGAGCCGCGGCGCATCTGCGGCCGGCGCGGCGGAGGTCGGGTGGAAAAAATGGGGGTGCAGGGGATGGGACATCGTGGTCTTGGGGTGGATGGGGGTTGAAAATCAAAGCCCGATGCGACGCATCATTTCGCCGTAGTGCTCGCCCTCGGTCTTGCGCTCCAGCTCCGTCCAGCGGACCGGGGTCAGGATGTTGAACGTGTCCCCCATGCCCATCAGCTTCACGTCACCCTTGACTTCGATGCCGGCGTAAGCACGCAGCTCGTTCGTGAGGCCGAAACGGCCCTGTTTGTCGAAGGTGAACGACAGCGCCTTGGAAAAAATCCGCGCCTGCACGGCCTGGGCCTCGCTGTCGGAAACTTTTTTGTGCGAAATGTCCGCCAGCAACGCGGCCAGGCGCACGGGTGGCAGCACGGCAATGTAACCGTCGGGATGGGGCATCGCCAGAAAGCTGTCCGTGTCCGAGTGCGGCCAGCGCCAGAGAGAGGGAATCGTGATCCGATTCTTCTCGTCGAGCGTGCGGTCAAAACCGCCGGAATATACATGTGGGACGGGTGGCGACATCTGAACTTTCGGGGACCATTCCCCAAAACGCCTTATTTTCGCCCCATTTCTACCCACACACAAGTAAAATCTGCGGATTTTGGGGAAAAGTTGCTCACAATTTCTATGGTGAGAACGGGTCTGAAAATGAACCCTCCCGGGGGCAAGCTCCTGGCTGCGTGGCTTCTGAATTCAATCCGGTCCTAATTCAGAAACCAAGTTACCGAGGTGTAAGGCCGTCAGCAGCCAACGATCTTTTCGCATCCTGCTCCTGGCTTCGTGGCTTCTGAATTTCTTCCTCCATCCTCTGGCTTCAATATTTCACCTGCGTTTTTTTAGGCTGAAAATTCTTTGGAAAACTGCTTTGCGATTTCCGCCTGGCCCCGCAGCCTGCGTCCTCCCGCTCATGCCCACTCCTGCCAACATTCAGCTCATCGGCCGCGAGCTTGCCATCGCGTGGAGCGACGGTGCGGAGTCGTATTTTCCGACGGAGCTGCTGCGCGCCGCCTCGCCCAGCGCGGAGAACATCGGTGAGCGCGACATCTTCGGCCAGTTGCACGGCGGCGACGGTCCGAAACAATTTCCCGGCGTCACGGTGCGCGCCTGGGAGCAGGTCGGAAACTACGCGTTGCGCTTCACGTTTAGCGATGGCCACGGCAGCGGCCTCTACAGCTATGACTACCTGCGCCGGCTCGCGGAACAAATCCGGCCCTCCTCCTGAGACTGGCGGGCGGCCGGGAAGCCAGCTCCGCCAGTGCCCGCCGTAAAACATCGTCACCCCCCTCCTGTCGCATGCAGAATCATCGCTTGGATCCGTCCCAACTCGACTGGCCGGCGCTCGACCGGCTGCGCAGTTTATTTTTGCAAGGTGCGCCGGTGACCGAGCCCTATTGGCGCAACCCGGCCGACCTCGCCGCCTACGACACCACGTTTGGCGAACGCATTGGCTGGAAGTGGGACGCCGCGCTCGGCGAATTGCGCCGGCGGGGGTGGCGGCCGGCCGCCGGGCCGGCCTGCGCCCTGCTCGACTGGGGCTGCGGCAGCGGCGTGGCCGGGCGGCGCGTGGTGGCGGCCTTCGGCGTGGAAAATTTTTCGGCCCTGCGCGTCTGGGATCACTCGCCCACGGCGCGCGCCTTTGCGGCCGGCCGGGCGCGCACGGCCTTTCCCACCCTGGCGGTGGAGGAGTTCTCCGACGACGGAACCTCGCCGGTCGGACTGCTCGTCCTCAGCCACGTCCTCAACGAGCTGACGCCGGCGGCACGCGCCGGGCTGCTCGCGCTCATGGGGCGCGCCGCCGCGGTGCTGTGGGTCGAACCGGGCACGTCGGCGGTCAGCCGGGAGCTGGTCGCGTTTCGCGAACGCCTGCGGGGGGAATTTTCCGTCGTCGCCCCCTGTCCGCACGCCGGCACCTGCGGCGTGCTCGCGCCGGGCAACGGGCGGCATTGGTGTCATTTTTTCGCCCCGCCGCCGGCCGGGCTGCAGGCTGATTCGGGCTGGGTGAAATTCGGCCGGCGGGCGGGCATTGACCTCCGCAGCCTGCCCTACTCCTGGCTCGCCCTGGAGCGGCCGGCGGGCGCACCCCCGCCCGCCGGGACGGCGCGGGTGCTCGGGCGCGTGGAGAGTTTCAAGGGCTTTCTCCGCGTGCTCTCCTGCGGCACGGCCGGCCGCCTGGACCCGCTGGAAATGCAGAAGCGCGCCGATCCCGCGCTCTTCCGGCAGATGGAACGGGCCGTGGCCCACCCGCCCTATCGCTGGCAGCGCGACGGGCACGGCCGCATCACCGGCGCGACGGAAGCTTGACTCGTTTTGCCGGACCCGCGCACTCTGTGGCCTCGCCACTCAACCTTATGGGAAAACAATACAACAAAGTCATCAAAAAGAAACGCCGCATCGCCTATGTCAAGCGCCGGCGCCTCGCCGAAAAGGCCACGAAGGCCACGGCCAAAAAGTGACTCCTTGGCACCGGCCCTGCCGCCGCCCCGGCCCGTCCGGCCTATGCTGAAGGTCAGCCTCATTTCCCTCGGTTGCGCCAAGAACCTCGTTGATTCCGAGATCATGGTCGGCCACCTGCATCAGGCCGGCATGGCGGTTGTGCCCGACGCCACGTCCGCCGACGTGGTCATCATCAACACCTGCTCGTTCATCGATTCCTCCAAGGAGGAGAGCATCGGGCACATCCTCGAGGCCCATCGCCATCGCGGCCTGAAGAAATTGCACGGGCAAAAGCTGATCGTCGCCGGCTGCATGGCGCAGCGGTTCGCCAAGGATCTGCCCGGCGCGCTGCCCGAGGTGGACGCGTTCATCGGGCTCGACCAGCTCACCACCGTCGCGCCGATCATCGAGGGCCTGTTCGCCCGGCCGCGCGGTCCGGCGGCCACGCCGGAGAATTTTGTCACCCCGCGCCCGGCATTCATCCCGGATTTTGACACGCCGCGCTTCCGGCTCACGCCCCGCCATCTCGCCTACGTCAAGATCGCCGAGGGCTGCAACCACCCCTGCACCTTCTGCATCATCCCCCAGATCCGCGGCCGTCATCGCAGCCGCACGGTGGCCAGCGTGGTCGCCGAGGCCCGCCAGCTCATCGCCGACGGCGTGCGCGAGCTGAACCTCATTTCCCAGGACACGACATTTTTCGGCATGGACACCTGGGATGAGCGGCCCAGCCCGCGCACACCGGTTGATTCGTCGCGCGGCGCCGCGCTCACCACCCTGCTGCGCGAGCTCAACGCCCTCCCCGGCGACTTCTGGATCCGCCTGCTCTACACCCATCCGGCGCACTGGAGCGACGAGCTCATCCGCACCATCGCGGAATGCCCCAAGGTCGCGCGCTACGTGGATATGCCGCTCCAGCACATCAGCGACCGGATGCTCACCGTGATGCAGCGCGAAACCTCCTCCGCGCACATCCGCGGCCTCGTGCGGCGCATCCGTGCCGGCGTGCCCGGCATCGCGCTGCGGACAACCTTCATCGTGGGCTTTCCCGGCGAAACCGAGGCCGACATTGACGAGCTGTGCGAATTTGTCCGTGAGACCCGCTTTGAGCGGCTCGGTGTTTTTCGCTACTCCCAGGAGGACGGCACGCGGGCGGCCAAACTGCCCGGCCAGATCCCCGCCAAGGACAAGGAACGCCGCTGGCACCGGGTGATGGCGCTCCAGCAGGCTGTGGCGACCGAGCTGGGTCAGGCCCAGGTCGGGCGCACCCTGCGCGTGCTGGTCGAGACGCCGGGCGTGGCGCGCGGCGAGGCCGATGCCCCGGACATTGACGGCCGCGTGCTGGTGCCCTCCACCCACCCCGTGGGTGTCTTTGCCCCGGTCACCATCACTGGCAGCCGGGACTACGACCTGCTCGCGGTTTGATCTCCTCACCTTCGGACGGAAAAAAGGCGCGGTCCCCATCGGGACCGCGCCTTTTGCATGAATGATTTGGCGCCGTAGAGGCCGCCGGTTACTTGGCCGACTTGCGGCCGGCCCGGCGGCGGATCACCGCGAGGCCCAGCGCACCCAAGCCGGCGAGCAAGGCCACGGTGGCGGGCTCCGGGATGGCATAGATCAGGTCGAAGCCCCCGGCATTGTCAAAGCTCAAGGAGAATGTGCCCAGCAGGTTCTGACCATTGGCAAATCCACTGGCGTCAATGGTAAACCGGTTCGGGTTGATGGATGAGCCCACCACGCTTCCTACCGTGATGACGTTGTCCCAGGCCACTGCGCCGAAACCATTGACCAAGGTCGGCTCGATAAAGCTGGCGACATCGCTAGTCTTCAGGCGGATGGTGAACTGACCGCTGCCCAACGAGCTTCCGTCCAAGGCACCGCTGATCGCGAGCTGATCCCAATTGATTCCAGGTGTGCCACCTGAGGGCGAGCGGGTCAGATCAAGCGTCAGGCTGCCACCGTTCTGCAACGTCACCGAGCCGGCGTGCAGGACGCCAATGCTCGTGGCGGAATTTGCGCCCAACGGGCCGGGTGCGAGATTGCCGCCACCGAACACCGTCACCAGGCCGCTCGCCGTGCCGGTGCCGGCCAGTGCGCCGCTGCCGTGCACATTGACGGCACTCGCTGCCGCCAAACTGCCGGCGGACCCGAGTTGCACGCGACCCGCCGTGATGTCGGTCACACCCGTGAAGAACTGCTGGACCGCGACGGTCAGGTCGCCCGCGCCGCTGTGGCTGAGGGTCGTCGCCCCGACGATCGCCGCCGCCAACGAAGCGTTCGTGCCAAGGGACTCGTTTGACTTGAAGCTGCCGGCGATCGAAATTGACCCGGTGCTGAGACTGCTGGTCGTGCTGGTCGTGGCCGTGACCAGGGCGTTGTCACCCAAGGTCAGGGTGCTGATGCTCACCGTCTTGGTGCTCACGTCCAGCGTCGCGTTCGACACATTGACATTGGCGGTGGCCGCCGTGCTCAGATTGCCATTGTTGCGCACCAGCAGCCTGGCCCCGTCCGTCACCGAGGTGGTGCCGGTGTAGGAATTCGTGCCGGTGAGGGTGAGCGAGCCGGTGCCGGTCACATTCAGACCGCCATCCAGCCCGGTGATGCCGCTGTCATGGAGCAAGGCCTGGGAGATGCTGACGGTTTTGCCATTGAGGCTGATGTTCGCACTGTTGGTCTGCACATTGGCCTGCGTCAGATTGCTGATGAGCGTGACGCCATTGGTAGCGGCGATGATCGTGCCGCCGTTCAAGTTCAGGCGGCCGGTGTTCGAGCCGCTGTGCGAGATGGTTGGAACTGTGAGCGTGCCGCCATTCAGGTTATAGGTGAAGACGCCGCTGGTGTTGCTCGCGCTGCCGATGATCAGCTGGCCGTTGCCGCCAATGGTGGTGCCGGCGTTGCTGTAGAAGGCCACATCGCCGCCGTTCTGGTTGAACGTGCCGGCGGTCGCGGAGTTGTTCAGCGTGCCGCCCAGCACAATGTTGGCCGCGCCCAAAACCGTCCAGAGGCTCAGGCTGGCGGTGCCGCTCATGTTGACAATGCCCGTGGCATTGTTCATGCGGGCGACTTCGAACGAACCGGCCTGCGCCTGCATATTGATGCTGCCGCCGGAGAAGTTCAGGATGCCCGTCACGGCCGTGGAACTGTTGGAGAACGACGCGCCCACCACCAGATCAACCCGGTTGTTGAGCGTGCCGGCCACCATGTTCACCGTGCCATTGCCGGCATTCGACGAGTTGACATTGGCGAGCGTGCCATTGGAGGCATTGCCGGCGATCACCAACCGACGGGTGTTGACCGTGGCCGTGCCACCGATGTTGAGCGTGGCATTGCCCCCGTTGAGCGCGCCGACCTCAAGCATGGAGCTGGCATTGTTGCCGGCGACAGAGGTGCTGGCGGCGGTGCCCAGCGTGCCCGAGCCGCTCACCGTCAGCGTGCCGTTGTTGATGCTGGTGGTGCCGGTGTAGGTGTTCTGACCCAGCAACGTGAGGTTGGTCGCGGCGTTCGTCAGGATGATGCCGGTGGACACCGAGTCCGTGCCGCTCGAGCCATTGGCAATGACACCCTCGAAGGTGGTCGTCAGACCGAGCGCATCCGGGACGAAAAGGACAAAGGCCACGGCATTGGTCAGGGTATTCGAGGAGGCACCAAACAAGGTGGAGGTGGAGCCGCCGGTCAGGGCACCGAGGGTGATGGTGACCGCGCTGCCGGCGGTCAGGTTGGAGTTGCGATTGGCCAGAGCCCCTGAGCCCAGGTCGAACGCGATATGGCTCGCGTCGGTGATGCTCTGGCCCGTGGTGGCCGCCGTGAACTGCAGCGTGCCGCTGTTGGTCCCGAGCGACATGGTGCCGGTAAAGCCGGCCAGATCCTGCGTCAGCGCCAGCACACTGCCGCCCGTGATCCCAAAGTTGATCTGCCGGGTATTGCCACTGGTGCTCAAGGTTCCGTCCAAGATCACCGTGCCGCCCTCATTGAGAATGCTGTTGGTGAGGGCATTGAGCGCGATGCTGTTGGCATAGGTCGCGGTGGTGTTGTTGGCGTTAGGCGTGCCGCCCGCCAGATTCAACGCACCACCCGTCAGACGGATGTCACCGGAGCCGGCGGCGGTTACGGCGAGGAGGCGCAGCGTGCCACCGGTGGCCACGGTGGCGCCGGCGGTGTTGTTGTCATTGCCATTCTCCAGGGCCAGGATGCCGCCATTGACCGTGATCAGGCCCCCAAAGCTGTTGGTGCCGGACATCGTCCATGTGCCCGTGCCCGTCTTGGTCAGAGCCGTCAGCCCGCCCTGGTCACCCAGGAATCCGGCGATCGAACCGTTGGACGTGCCGGTCAGCGTCAAGGTATGGGCCGCGGCGCCAGCCAGCGCGATGCTCCCCGAATTGGTAAAGTCAAGCTGGCCGCCCGCCGAATCCAAGGTGGCCCCGTTCAGGCCGATGGTGAAGAGCCGGGCGGACGACACCGCCGGGCCGGTGTATTGGAGCGCACCGCCATTGATGAGCAGATTGGCGGCCGCATCAGTGGGCGCGCCCAGACTGCCGACGGTGATCACATTCAAGGTGCTGAAAGCGGCGTTGGCCGTCACCTTCTGGGACAGGGAGATCGTGCCGGAGTTTGAGTCGGTTCCCGTGATGAAGCTGCCGGGAACAATACCGGTGGCATTGATAAACTGCCCAATGCTCAAGCCGGAGAAGTCAGAGACCTGGTCAAGCACGGAGCTGGCGCCAAAGGTGATTGTGGTGGAGGCGGTGCTGGCCGTGGCGTTGGTGCTTGCCGTGATGGTGACACCATCGCCGGAGACCCCGATGACCACGGTGCCGGCGGTGAAGCGGGAGCTCGTGATCGTGGCGCCGATAAACACCGAGGAATTGTCATTCACGATGATGGCGTTGCTTGCATTGGTGAGGCTGGACTGGGTCAGGGTGCCGCCAGCGTGCAGGGTGGCGCTCACCGTGGACTGGCTGCCGGCGAGACTCGCGATGGAGAGCGTGCCCGCGTCGATCGTGGTCGCGCCGCTGAAGGCGTTGTTGCTGGCGATGCTCCAGGCACCCGGACCGCTCTTGACCAGGCTGCTCGCCGTGGTCGTGCTGAGATCACCCAAGGAGGGCGAGAACAGGTTCGAGCCGGTGTTGGTGCCGCTCAATGTCAGGGTCTTGCCCGTTACGCCACTGAGGGCGAGCGGACCGGTGTTGACAAACGAGAGCGAGCTGGTGCCGGAGGAATCAACCGTGGCGCCGGCGCCGCCAAGCGTGAAGAGCCGGTCGGTGCTCTGGCTGGTCGTGCCCGAGAAGCGCAGGATCGCGTTGTTCGTCAGGATGAGGCTGCTGGCGGCCGAGGAGGAATTGCCGATGGAGCTGTTGACCCCGCCATTCGCCAGGCTGCCGACGTCAATGATGGAAGTGCCCACATTGGCCTTGCCATCAAGGGTGGTCACACCGGAGTAGCTGCTGGCCGTGCTGCTGAGTGTGAGGGTGCCGCCGTCGTTGATCACGGTGAGCGCGGAAGCGTTGGCGCTGTTCTGGCCGATCGCACCGGAAATCGTCAGGTTGGTCGTGCTGGCGAGGCTGAGCGTTGTGCCGTTCGAGGCGGTCAGCAACGGCGAGGAGATGGCATGGTTGCCGAGCGCGTTGTGGATGATGGCCGCCAAGGCGCCGTTGTTCAGCGTAAGCGTATTGCTGCCGGAGGTGCTGATCAGGAAGCTGGCGGAGTTGGTGGCGAATTCAATGTCACCCACGATGACGTTAAGATTCACGATCGGGCTGGGCGAGGCGATGCCGGCCGAGCCAAACACCGCGAGAGCCGAGATCGCGTTCGGCAGGAGGGTCCGCCAGTTGCTGGTGGTACCCCAAAGCGAACCGACCCCGACGCTGGAGGTGCTCGTCCAATCCGTCGCCCCGGACTTGACCGCAATCTGCAGCCGCAGGGTGCTGCTGACGTTCGAGAAGGAATAGGTGAAGGCGCTGAAGACACCGTTGGACACCGTCAAGCTGGTGGTAGCACTGCCAGCAGCGAGGGTGGTGAAGCTGGCCAGCGAATAGGTGCCGACGGTCTGGAAGGGGTTGTTGGTGCCGGTGGTGAGCACATTCACCAGGGTGGGCTGGGCCAGCGAGCCGCTCAACGAGAGCGTGGTGACCGTGATCTTGTCGTTGGTCGTGGCGTTCGTGAAATCCACATCCCAGTTGGCACCGCTGTTCAGCCGCAGGGTGCTGAAGGACGCCGTGCCAATGGCTCCGGGACTCACGAGCAGCTGCGCGCCCGAGGCAATGGTGGTGAAGCCCGAGAGTGTGCCGGTGGTGGAGAGCGTGCCGCTCGTGACGGAGACGGTGCCCGTGATGACGCCGGTGTTGGTGAGCAGCGCCCCTTGCAGGCTCAGCGTGCCGGTGGTGTTGATGGTCCCGCTGTTGGTCAGGGTGCCGTTGCTGAGGGTGGCCGAGGTGGCTTTCAGGGTGCCCGTCACGTTAACATTGCCGCCGAGCATCGTGAGGTTGGTTGTGCTCAAGGTGCCGGTCGCAATCACCGCCGAGGTGGTGTTGACGGTGACGTTGGAGACCGAGAAGGTTGTGCCGGTGCCCGCCGCGAGCGTACCGCTGTTCATCGTGATATCACCCGAGACGCTGCCGGTGCCGCTGAGGGTGCCGCTGTTGACCGTGACCGGGCCGGTGCCGGTGCCCGAGCCGCTGGTGTTGTTGATGCTCAGGGTGCCATTGTTCACCGTGGTGCCACCCGTGTAGGTATTGCCAGCTCCGCCGAGCGTCCAGGCGCCGAGGCCCGTTTTCACGAGGGAGATGATGTCACCGCCGTTGTCCGTCAGGAGGGCGGCGAAGATATTGGCTCCGGTGTTCGCGCCGTCGAGCGTGAGGGAGCGGTCGCCGCTGTCCAGGAACCCGAGGGAACCGGTGCCGGAAAGATTGAGCGCACCGGTGCCGTTGCTCGCCAACGTCGCCCCGCTGCTGCCCATGGTAAAGAGACGGTTGGACGTGTCGCCGGAGCCGACGTAGTTCAGGCTGGCACCGCCATCGAGCACCAGGTTGGCTGCCACTGCCGAGGAAGCACCGATGGAGCTGTTGGCTCCACCATTGGCGAGCTTGGCGACCGAGAGCACCCCGTTGTTAATGGTCGTGACCCCGGTGTAGCTGTTGTTGGTCCCGTTGAGGACGAGGTCGCCAGGACCGTTCTTGTTGAGCAGACCCGTGCCGCTGATGCCACCCGACAGCGTCAGGGTGAGATCGGAATCCACCTGCACGCCACTCAGGCTGTTGGTGCCGGTCAGGACGATCGCACGCGTGAGCTCGAGGCTGCCGGCGGCCTGAAGGGCACCGTTGCCGATTGTCAGGCCACCCACCGCGTCACCCAGATTGGTGGCGGCGAAGATGCCAAGCACACCCCCGTTGATGGTCACCCCGCCGTTGAATGAGTTGTTGCCACTCAAGATAAGAGTGCCGCTGCCGTTCTTCGTGAGACCACCGTCCAGCGTGGCCCCGAGGGCCGTATCATGCTCCAAGATCTGCGAGAGCGAGGTGGTCGTGGCCGTCAGCCCGGTGCTGTTGCTGCTGGTATTGAAGATCGCGCCGCCCGCCTGGACCACGGCCTGATGGATGCCAAACATGAGGCTTTGGTTGGCATTGAACTGATTAGGTGCGGCAAAGATGATGCCGCCATTGAAATTAAAGACGGAATTGCCGTTGTAGTTGACGCCCGTTTGGATGACCGGAACCACCAGCACCGCACTGCCGGGCGTGCCGTTGCCGAGAGTATAGGTGAAGTTGCTGCCGGCGCTGTTGCCCGCGCTGGTGAACGGTCCAAAGATCAGGCCGCTGAGCGAGGAGCTGTTGGCGATCGTGACACTGGCGCTGCTGCTGGCATCGAACCCGAGGGTGCCATCGAGGTTGCTGCTGCTGCCCCCAAGACTGACGGGCAGGTCGCTGAAGAACCGGATGATGCCGCCGGTCTGATTGAAGGTGCCCGTCACGTTGGAACCGTTCGAATTGCCACCGAGGGCCAGGGGCACGTTGTTGTAAAGATTGATCGCGCCGCCGCTCATGCTCACCGTTCCCGTTGAGCTGCTGTTGTTGCCCACCTCAAACCGCTGGAGCGGCTGGAAGCCCTGGGGAATCGTGCCCAGCAGGTTGATCGTGCCACCGCTCAAGGTCAGGGCACCGCCGGCGGGTACGGGCGTGAAGTTGGTCGTCCCTGAGCCCACCGAGAAGATGATCAGTGTGTTGACCGTGCCGGCAGTCATCGTGAACGAGCCGCTGCCCCCCGTATTCCCGCTGTTGTTGTTGCCACCAAGGAAGACGTTGCGCGCATTGATGGTCCCGCCGTTCAGCTCGAGTGCCGCCGGAACCGGGACGTTCAAGACGCTGAGGGCGCCGACGGAGATGTTGGAACTGCTCGAGTTGCTCGTGCCGTTGATGGTCGCGTTGTTCAACACCAATGTGCCGCTGTTGACATTAGTCGCACCGGTATAGGAACTGCTGCCCGTGAGGAGGGCGGAGTTGGTGACGACGGTGAGCGAAACCCTGCCGTTGCTCAGGCCATCGGTGATGATGCCCGCAAAGGAGGAGTTCGTCAAAGTGCCGATGGCATACGTGGTATTGCCGCCTCCGGTCACCGGACCGGCCAACACTGTGGTGGCACCACCGAGCAGACCGCCAAGCGTCACCGTGGTGCCGTTGTTGGCAGTGACCAGCGTGCCGGTGCTGCTGCCAAGGTCGAAGAGGATGTTGGATCCATTGTTGCCGCCCAAACGCAAGGTGCCCGTGCTCCCATTAAGCTGAATGGTGCCACTGACGGCGGTGAGCGCCGAGTCCAGCGTGAAGAGGTTTTGGGTGCTGTTCGACAGGCCGGGGATGGCGAGGTTGATCACCGGCGAGTTGCTGGTGGTGATGACACCGCTCAGAGCGGTGTTGCCGGCATTGGTGCCCATGCTGATGGAGACCGTGTTGATGATAAAGAGGGGGTTGTCATAAGTCACCGTCTGGCCGACGCCCGCCTCAAACGCCAGCTTGAGGGTGGCGTTGCTTAGCGTGATCGTGCCGGTTCCCGCGGGGAAGATATGTGGCGACGAGAAGGAGGTGGTGGAACTCAGCAGCAGCGTGCTGCCGGTCACGCTGGTGCCGGAGGTGTAGGAATTGCTGCCAGTGAGGGCCAGGGTGCCGCCCGCACCAGTGACCAGGACCGAACCCGCCCCATTGATGGTGCCCGCCAAGGTGACCCCGCTGGTGCCGGCCTGCTGGAGGGTGCCGAACAGTGCGAAGTCATTGTTGAGGGTGAAGCCGTCGCTGCGGTTCAACACCAGCGCGGCGCCGGTGGAAACGGTGACGTTGCCGACAAAGAGCGAGCCCACAGTGCCGCCCGCGCCGAGCACCAAGGAACCGCCGCCCACCACGGTGCTGCCCGTGGCCGTGCCCGCACCGCTCAAGACGACCGTGCCCGCGCCGCCGGCTGCGTTGACAAACAGATTGGTGCTCCCGGTGCCGGTGAGACCGCCGCTCAGGCTGAGCGTGTCACCCGAATTCACCACCCCGATCTCCAAGTCGGAGCGCAATGAAATGGGGGCGCTGATGCGCTGGCTGCCGTTGCTCACCGTAACCACGGCGCTGGCGCCCGCGCCATCAATGATCAGCACGCCGCTGCCGCCGCCGGCGATGGTGTAGCTGTTGGTGGCGGCCGTGTTGAAATCAATCTCGCCCAGGGCCGGGCTGAAGTTGCTCAGGGTGATCGTTTGGGCGACGGTGCCCGTGCCGGTGAAGACCGCGATGTCCGGCGCGGTCTTCGGCACGCCGTTGCTCCAGTTGCCCGCCGAGTTGTAGGTGCCGCCGGTGGTCGCCGACCAGCTCGAGGTGAGCGCGCTGCCGACCGTAATCTTCAGGAGTAGGAAGCTGCCGCTTTGCGTGAGCGAGAAGTCGCGGTTGCCCGTGGCATTGAGCACCAGACCGTTGAGGCTGACCGCCCCGCTCGTCCAGCTCGACGACAGGCTCGTCATCGAGATCGTATTCGAGTTGACCAGCTGGATGATCGGGAAGCTGAACGTGCCGACGTTGGTGAATTTGTTCAGCGTGCCATCGGCAAACAGGTTCAGCCTGAGCCCGCCCAGCGTCAGCGCACTGGCGAGATTGATGACATCCGACGTGCCGTTGGAGTTGAGCTGGAGATCAAGGACCGTGCCGGAAGTCAGGCCGAGTGCTCCCAGGTTAAGGGTGCCGATGTCCGTGCCAGTGTTGCCGGGCGCGAGATGGGCCCCGGCGTTCGCCAGGGCCGTCACCGTGCCATTGACGGTGCCGGTGCCGGCGAGGGTCTGGTTTGAGCTGAGCACCAAGGTACTGTTGCTCAGGGAGGAAATATTGAGATTCGCACCCGCCCCCACGGAGATCGTCGCGGAAGAGGCAATGTTGTTGGTGCTGTTGGGGGCGACCAGCACCAGCGTGCCGTTGGTCACCGCGGTCAGGCCGCTATAGGAATTGGACGCCCCGCTGAAGGTGGCCGTGTTGTTGGTGGTCTTGCTGACCGATCCCGTGCCGCCAATCTGAGCGCTCACCGTGCCGCTCTGGATGGCCAGCTGGCTCGGCATGAACGCACCGGTCGTGCCAATGATGGTGCCACCGGGCATGGACACGGTGCCCAGCGTCTGATTGTTGGCGCCGATGTTCAGCACGGCGTTGGAGACAATCACCGCCGAGGTGCTGAGCAGGGCATTCGCCGTGTTCAGGAAGAGCGTGCCCGAATTGATGCTGGTGCCGCCACTGTAAGTGCTGGCGCCGCTGAACGTCCAAGTGCCGGTGCCGGTGAGGGTCACAGATCCTGAAGACGTTCCGCCCGTGGGGCCGACGATGCCAATGGTGCCGATGATGTTGCCATCACCCGCTCCCGTCAGGGTCAGGTTGCCCGTGCCGGTGAGCGCACCCGTGGGACTAAAGGTGCCGGTGTTGGTCAGCGAGAGCACGCCCGCATTCGAGGCGAAGGTGGTGTTGCCCAGCAAGGTGATTATGCCGTCGAAACTGTTGTTATCCTGGATGTTGACCAATGCACCATTCTGTCCGGCCGCGCCTGAACCGCCAATATAAAGAGACTCAGCCGGCACCGACAGGTTGTTCTGCAACTGCAGGGTCGCACTGTTGCTCACGACCGTGTAATTGCTGTTGAGGACGCCGACTGCGCCGAGCCCGCCGCTGTTTTGAATGTTCAGGATGCCCGCACCCACATAGATGATGCCGGCGGCCGAGAGGGTGCTGGCCCCCGCCACAATGGCCCGCGAATCGCCACCCAGCAGCACAAGTGTGCCCGTGCCGAGTTTGATCAGATTTCCCGCGTTGGGGGTCTGATGCGTCACATTGGTCCCAAACGGGGCCGAGGCCGTCAGTGTGCTGTTCTCACCGATGTCAATCGTGCCCTCATTTGAGCCGATCAGGACGCTGCGGCTGCTGGTGCCGGGCGTGCCGTTGAAGAGCGCGATGTTAGTGTTGGCAGGGATGGAGAGCGTGGCGTTGGTCAGGATCAACGTCGCCCCGGTGGTGACCGAGCCCAGGCTGGCATTGCTGGTGATGATCGTATTGCCACCGTTCAAATAGGTCCGGCCCGTGTAAACATTGTTGCCCGAAAGCGTGAGGGTGCCATCGCCGGACTTTGTGAAGCCCGTGGAGAGGAGCACGTTGCTGTCGGTGATGGTCGAGGCAATGGTGAGGCCGCCCAAGATGTTATGTTGGATGACGATCAAGTCCGACGAGAAACTGCCCGTGTTCGCACCGCTTGAGTTGTTGCTGGTGACGGTCCCGCCGGTGATGGTGATGTTGTTGCTGGCGACGTTGGGGGTGACCAGCAGGCCGCCGGTCGCGATCACCAGCCCGCCGGTGGCGTCCAGTGTGGTCGCCTGCGGCGTGTTGAAGCGGAGGGAATTGATCGTCGCGCTGTTGGTAAGGGTCGTGTTGGCGGCCGTCACGTTCACGTCCTTGCCGCCGTTGCCCGCGATGTTCGTGGCATAGTTCGTCAGGGCCGTGATGTTGAGCGAACCGACCGCCGGGACGCCGGTGCCGGCGCTGACGGCCCAATCGGTCTGGGCCACCGTGGCCCAACCCAGGATGGTCTGCTGACCGCCGGCGGGGAGCACATTGGGGATGACCAGCAGAATGCCGTTGGTGAGCGTTTGCTCGGCATTGATTGCGGCAACCGTGGTGGCGGCGGCGCTGTGCGGCAGCGTGAAGTCCATCGTCGTGCCAATCGGACGATTGGAGGGAGGAACATTCTCACTGGTCAGATTCAGCATCGCATTGCCGCCCGTGCCGGCGATGACGATGATGGGGGAGTTGCCGGCCGGAAGGCTGAGGGTCGAGTTGTTGACCGCACCGACATTGCCATTTCCAATGTTGCTCCAGTTGAATCTCGGGAACGTCTGGAAGTTGTTTTCGCCGTCGGCGCCCTGAATCACCAGGGTGCCGCCATTGAGACTGAGGAAGGTATTGTTGGGGCTCAGCGTGCTGGACGTGAGGAAATCCGCATTGAAAATGTTGCTGGCGGGCGGCTCATAGCCCGTGGGGGTCGTCCGGAAGTCAATCCGCGTCGTGCCGCCCGCGAGGCTCAGGTTCAGCGGGGTGTTGGTGTTACCCGGACCGAAGAAATCCGTCCCATTGAAGACCTGCGTGCCATGGCCCAGCAGCAGCATGCTGATGTTATTGGTCGTGAAACCGCCGGGGGTTGAGGCCGTGATGAACAGGCCGGAGTAGGTCGTCGTGATCCCGGGGTTGGTGATGATGCCCAGCATGGGCGTGAAGGCGTTGGGATCCAGAATGGTCGAGGTGGAATCGCCATTGATGCCACCCACGATATGGATGAGCGCGTTGCTGGCGCCACCACCAAAGAACAACGTGCCCGAACCACCCGGGGAGAAGGTGATGGTGTTGTTGCTGACCTCGGCCGAGAAGAAGTCACCGGTGGCGGCATTAGGGAAGCGGCCGACAATCGCCAGCGTGCCGCTGGCGATGGTGATGCCACCGCTGAAGTTGTTTTGCTGGCTGGTCAGGGTGAGCGAGCCCAAACCGGTCTTGGTGATGCCGCCCGTGCCGAAAACGGCGAGACCGAGGGCGATGCCGTCATTGACCTGGTCACCCCGGATGACGAACTCGCTGCTGCCCGTGTTTAGGAAGCCGGAGCCGGTGATCGTGGTCGCGGTGTTGCCGTTCTTCAGGATGCCCGCCAACGTCAGGGTCGTGTTCGCGCTGATGGTCACATTGCCCACCGCACCGTTGAGGTTGAGGGTGTTGACCGACAGATTGACGTTCTGGTTGGTGATGCTGCCGGTGACCAGCACATTCTTGCCCGCCGCCGATGCCGTCAGTGACGTGACGCCGCTGAAGCTGATCGCATTGGCGCTGAGGGTGCTGTTGGCCGTGTCCGTGGTATAGTTCACCCCGCGGACGGAGTTGCTGGTCACGTCATAGAACGCGTAATTGCTGCCGCTCGTGTTGCCATAGAAATCGCCCACCCCCATGAAGCCATTCTGCTGGCCGGCGATCGCGATGCGGTTCGTAATACCGGTGGTGACCGTCGCGCTGGCACTCACTCCCCCGCTGATCACAAACGTGCGGGTGCTGAAAGGAACCCGCGTGCCGACGCTGGACAGTGAGATCGAAGTCCCTCCACCCCCAAAGGCGTTTGATTGCAGGATGCCATCGGCGGTAAAGTTGACCGTCTTGCCAGTGAGATCGAGGCTCTGGCCGCTGGAGGAGGAAATCGTAAGGACACCGGCGCCAATATTGAAGACGCTGCTCGCAACAAAACCGTTGGTGTTGGCCAGGCTCAGCGTGCCCAAGTTAATTGTGGTCACACCCGTGTAACTGTTGGACGAAGTGAAGACGAGCGCTCCGGCCCCCAGCTTAATGATGCCGAAGCTGCCGCCACTCTCACCGAGACCTTGCAGGAACGTGACCGCATTGGTGCTGATCGAGCTGGTGATGGGAACAATGCTGGAATTGCTGATGGTGATATTGCGCGTCAGCGGTGTGATCGCCCCGCTGAAGGTGAGGCCGTTCGAGTTCGTGATGGTGCCAAAGATGAGGTCGCCGGCGAGGGTCACCGGGTTGGTGATCAGGAGCGCGACTCCCCCGCTGCCCGTGCCCGTCAGTCCGCTGCCGCTGAGATTGTTCATGATCGCCGGGCCGGCGGGATTGCCGACCGTGCCGAGCGTGAGGAGGCCGGAGCCGAGCACGTTGGCATTGGCGAAGCCCAGCGTAAGGGTGCCGCCTGAATTGACGGTCACGCTCGACGGATTGTACCCGGCACCACGGTAGGTGACTTCGCTCCCGCTGATGTTCGCCGTGAGCGCATTGGACAGGGTCAGAGTGGTGGGGACGCCGGGGGCCGAGGCTCCGATGCCGGTGATCACCGTGTTGGCCGGAATGCCCGTTGAACTCGTGGTCAGCGTCATGCCCACAAACAGCACCGCAGTGCTGGTGCTCGAAACCTGGAGGGTGCTGAGTCCAGTGCTGCCCGATGCGGTGCTGGCCGAGATGAAGGGAGCAAGCGACGTAATGAATTGGGTCGGGCTCGCACTAATGGTGGCAACGAGCGGGGCAGACAGGGTCACGATGCCCGTGGCGAGGCCCGTGACGACGGTGCCCGCCGGGATGCCCGCGCTGCTGGTCGTCAGCGTCATCCCCACATAGAGGTTGGTGAGACTCGACACCGAGAGGCTGGTGGCGCCGGCGCTGCCCGACACGGTCAGGCCACTGACCTGTGACCCGAGGTTGGTGATTCCATTGATGGTGAGGGAACCGGTGAAGTTCTCGATGCCGCGGATATTCGTAAAGCTCTTCGAACCCGAAATGACCACGTTGTTGGCCCCGGTGAGCTGGTTGTTCCCTTCCAGATTGAATGTGCCATTGCCGCCGCCGATCCGGTAGGTGGAGTCGGTGATGTTAGGCGTGATCTTATTGTCAAACGTGAACTGGACCGCAGTGGTGCCCGTATTGGCCAAACCCGCCGTGGTGGGGTTGGAAATTGTCACATGAGTCGCATCCACGAGGCTGGAAACCGTGGTGTTGGCCGCAATTCCGCTGCCGCTAACCAGCATTCCGATCACCATGCTCGTGGTGCTGCTCACGGTCACCGTATTGCTGGCCACACTAATGCCGAACGTGAGCGTCCCCAAGCCAGTGCCACTGAGGCTGACCGTGGGGCGGCTGGAAATCGTCAGATGGTTTGCATCCACCAGGCTGGAAACGGTGGTGTTGCCGGGGATTCCGACCCCGGTTACGGCCATCCCCACCACCAAACCGGTGGTGCTGGTCACGACCACGGCACTGCTGGTGGAATCCGTGGTGGAATTGGTCTTGGAGAGTTGAGTGAACGCGGTGC
This sequence comes from Opitutia bacterium, assembly GCA_947475065.1. GTDB lineage: Bacteria > Verrucomicrobiota > Verrucomicrobiia > Opitutales > Opitutaceae > CAIYUN01. The sequence goes on from CANJLB010000010.1 coordinate 66,325, forward strand.
TGGCATTCAGATAGATGCTCGGCTTGCTGTAACTGATGGTCGTACCGGCAAACGCTCCCAGGCTCACAGCGCCAGCAGTGCCGAAGTTTAAGCTGTCGGTGCTATTTTTGTTCGAGACGATCACACCGGTCGAACTGGGGTGGACAAGGTCGAGGAAGCTTTGGCTCATGGACGCGGTGAACGCCAGAATGCCCGTGCTGCTGATGCTGACACTCTGCGGAATGTTTGGCAGCGAAGACAGCATGGGGAGCGGCGAGGAGGTGGTGTTGGTAATGACCAGGGTGCCGGCGAGGATGAAGGTGCCGCCCGTGTAGCTGTTGCTCGCGGTGAGATTCGTGCTGTTAAACGTGGCGGTTGTCAGACGGTCAACCTTCGTCAACGAGGTGGTGCCGGTGAGAACCGTGCCGGTGTTGGTCACCGTGCCGATCGTGCCCTGTTGCAGGATGATCGACGACGGCGTCAGCATACCATTGATCAGCGTGCCGTTGTTGACGATGAGCAGGCTGCCCACCACATCTGAGCTGCTGAACGAAATCGTGCTGCTGCCATTGGCGGTGGTCGGATTGGAAACCGTCACATGGGTCGCATCCACCAGGCTGGCAATGGTCGTGCCGCTGGGAATGCCGGTGCCGGTCACCAACATTCCGACCGCGAGAGCCGTGCTGTCGGCCACCAGCAAGGAATTGCTACCGCTCGTGGTGGTGACCGTCTGGGGTGTGACGATGAAATTCAAAATGCCGCTGTTGATCGCCAGATCGCCGGAATCAAGCAACGTGTTGTTGAGACCGCCGAGCACCAGCGTGCCCGCGCTGACGCGGGTGCCGCCGGTAAAGGTGCTGGCATTGGTCAGCACGAGGGTGCCCCCGCCACCCAGCTTGTTGAGCGTGCCATCGCCGTTAATGACACCGCCAAGGGTGGCCGTGAGGGCGCTGAATGTGAGACTGCGAAGACCCGAGAGCGTGATCGCACCCACCGTCTGTGAAAGCGAACCGCTGCCGCCATAGGTGAAGTTGCTGACAATGTCTATTGGATTGGTGATGCTGATGTTGCTGCCCGTGGCGGTGTTCAGCGTTCCGCCGGCCATGGTGAGCGGACCCGAGCCCAGGGCGTTGTTATCACCCAGCACCAAGGTGCCAGCCACGACCGTCGTGCCACCCGTGTAGTTGTTGGTGTTGGCCAGGACGATGGTGCTGGCGGCACCGGACATGGAGACGGAATAGCCGCTGCCGCTGAGGGCGTTGGCCCCGGAGAGCGAGAGCGTCCCAAACCCACCGCCCAGACGGTAAATCGTGCTCGTACCGCTGAGGGTGAGCGTGCCGCTGTAACTGGTGGTCCCGTCCGTCCCGAGGCTGAGGTTGGTGAGCACAGGGGAGGCCCCAAAGTCGAGGCTGGCCGGGCTGGAGAAAGTGCCGCTCTCCAAGGCGAACACCGCACCATCGGTTGGCACACTGATGATGCTGTTGAGGAAAGCCTGATTCAGCGCCAGCGTGGTGGTGGTCACGGTGGACTTGGCGAACATCGTGATGCCGCCACCACCGCTAACGGTGGGCAGCAACGCCTGCGCCGAGGCGAAGACCAGCGTGCCGGCCTTGATGATGGTGCTGCCGAGGTAGGTGTTGGCACCCGACAGCGTGACCGTGGTGCCATTGTCCTTGGTCAGCCCGCTCAGCGAGCCACTGGACCCCGCGAGGTTGGCCGAGATCAGGCCGCTGAGCACGGAGTAGCTGGTGCTGGTGAGAACGCCGGTTGTGCTCGTAATATTGCCGTTCAGGAGCGAAACCACCCCGGTGGGGGTGCTGATTGAGTTGATATCGAGCGTGCTGCCACCGTCCACGGTGAGATTGCCCCCCGTGGGCAGGGCACCGGACGCGCCAATGGTCAGCAATCCGCCGCCCGTGATGGAAATGTCGCCGATGAGGTGGTTGGTAACGGACAGAGTGACCGTGCTACCTGACGTCTTTCTGAAAATGCCGCTGCCGGTGAGCGCGGCGTTGACCACACCCGACTGCAGAACGTAAGAGGTCGCGACGAGCTGTCCGGTGGTCCCGGCGATAACACCGTTGTTGGTGAGGGTGAAGGCCGCGACCGACAGCGAGGTCGAGCCGAGATCCAGCGTGGCGGCGTTGACAATCAACGCACCGGTGCCCAAGGCCCCACTATCGGCCACAAACAGGGATCCACCGTTGACGGCCGTGCCACCGGTGTAGCTGTTGGAGGCCATGAGGGCGACCACGCCCGTCGTGCCGCTGACGACCAAGGAGTTCGTCCCGGTGAGAGTGTTTTGGTTGCTCACGGAAAGCGTGCCCGCGCCACCGCCCAACCGGTAGGTCCCCAATCCAGGGGTGAGCGCACCCGTGAAGCCAATGGTTTCGGCGTTTGCGCCCAAGCTGACCTGCCCGGCATTGCTAAAGTCCAGCGAGGCGCTCGTGTTCTGTGTGAGCAGCACGGCACCGCCCGAGGTGTTGTCAAGCTGGTTGAGGGAGGACTGGTTGAAGGTGAAGTTCGCCACCTGCGAAGCACCGCTGGTGACCACGACGGATCCGTTGCCCGACGACGAGGCCGTGTTCAACTGGAGCGTGCCGCCGGTGACAAAAACGCCACCCGTGAAGGTATTGTTGGCGCTGTTCAGGATGACCGTGCTGGTGGTGCCCGAAATAATCAACGAAGTCACGCCACCGACATCAGGCAGATCAGACAGGACGAGCAAGGTGCCGCCGCCGCCGCCCAACCGATAGGTGTTGCCGAAGGGTATGATGGTGCCGCTATAGCTGACCTGACCGCCAAATGCACCCAAACTAATGGGACCGATAACACTGAAGTTGTAGTTGGTGGCACTCGTCAGACCGGCGCCGAGCGCCACGGTCCCAAGCGACTGCCCCGTGATCTCCTGCAGAAACGCCTGGTTGGGCACAAAGCCCAGACCGAGCACCGCACCGCCGGCAACATTGATGCTGCTGGCCACGCTCGGCACCACATCGGCGGCGGGGAAGACAAGCAGACCCCGGTTCACCTTCGTTCCGCCAGTGTATGTGTTGACCGCAGAAATCGTGCCCGTCCCGGTGGTGTTCTTCAGCAACGCGCCAGGGCCGCCCAGGATGGCACCGATGAGGCCGGTTTGCAGGACGAAATTGGCGTTGTTGCCCGTGACCACACCGGTGCTGCCCGTCAGCGTCCCGCCGAACACGGTCAGCGCTCCAAACAACTGGTTGGTCGCGCCGATGTCGAGCACCCCACCATTGACGTTCACGCTTCCCAAGGGAAAGAGCCGGTTGTTTGCGCTCAGCCGCAGCGTGCCGTTCTCCACGATGGTTCCGCCGCTGTAGGTGTTGCTGCCGCTCAGCACCAAGGTGCCGTTGCCGTTTTTGGTCAGGCTGGTTCCCGCCCCGCCAATGCCCGATGCAATCGTGAGGGTGCCGGCACTCACTGAAACCGTCGTATTCGCTGCCAGGGCGGTGATGGCTCCGGAGAGCGTCAGATCAGCCGTGCCCAGGAACGTAAAGGTGCTGTTGGAGAAATTGACCGGGTTGGTAAGCGTCATGTTGCCACCGACGTCCAGGGCCGCACCCGTGGAGACGCTCAGCGTGCTGCTGCCCAACGCCGCCGCATTGGTGAGCACGAGGGTGCCGGCACTCAGGGTGGTGGTGCCGGTAAACACATTGGTCCCGCTGAGGGTGACGGTGCCGGCCGTTGATTTGAGGGCACCACTGCTGCCGCCCAGAATGGCCGACACCGTGCCGCTTTGCAGCGCATAGGGGTTGATGGCCGAGAACACCCCCGTGCTGCCGGTGACCAATCCGCCCGCCACTGTCAAAGTGTCCAGCGCCTGATTAAACGTCGCAATGTCCAAGGTCGCACCCGTGCTCACGCTGATCGTGCCATTGGCCGGCAGCCGGTTGGCGTCCGTCAGCATTAGCGTGCCGTCCGCGACCATTAACGGCGTGGTGAACGTGGCGGAGGTCGCGGCCACACTGCCGGTCGTGCCGAGGGTGCCAAAGGTATTTTGCGACAAGGTGACGGTATTGGTCCCGCTGTTCACCGCCAGAATCGAGGAGCCGAGCGGAAACGGGCTGCCGGAGAATGACAGAGTCACGCCCGACAACGCGGCCACGCTCAGCTGGGAAAGGGAGACGGTGGTGCCGTTGTTAATGCCCGTGATAATCGTTCCGGCGGGAATCGGATTGCCCGAATAGGTGACCGTGAGGGAGGTCCCGTTCGCAGTCGGCACTTTGGAGAGGACGATGGTGTTGCCGGCAATCAGCGCACTGATCGTCGTGCCGGCCGGAATCCCGGTGCCCGTTACCGTCATGCCGATAAAGAGACTGGTGGTGGGCGTTACCACCACATTGGTTGACCCCGCCAGGAAGGTGGACGACAGAGAGGTGGTGAGGTTTCCGAAGACGGCCATGCCGGCAAACAGATTGGTGGTGCTGGACACCGTGGTCACCGCCGGGCTCGTGCTGACGGTCGAGCTGGAGGAAGTGATGGTGACCGGGTTAAACGCGACTGTCATGCCCGGGACCAAGCCTGTCGTGCTGGACAAGGTGAGAACCGGGCTGTTGGGTGAAACCGTGTAGGTGGTGGCCGACAAACCGGCAGGCAAGGCGCCGCCCAGTTTCAGCACTCCCGCCCCGAGCTTGACGAAACTGAAGCCAGTGCCGCTGAACGCTTGGGTTACCGAACCCATGGACAGGGTGCCGCTGCTCACCGTAATGGTGCGGCTGGCCAGCAGCGGCGAGACCGTCCCGGTCAGGTTCAGCGTGCCCGGCCCGAAAAACGTGAAGTCAACCGCCCCAAAATCCACGGCATTGGCCACCGTCGTGTTCCCGGCTGCGCCCAAGGAGCCACCGCCACTGATCAGCAGGCTTCCGGTCGAACCAATGGCTGAATCGTTGGCCAGGACCAGCGTTCCGCCCGAACCGGCGGTGGTGTTGCCGGCATAGGTGTTGGCTCCGGAGAGTGTGACCGTGCCCGTCCCGCTGCGGCTCACCCCACTGGTGCCACCCAAAATCGCGGTCACGGTGCCGTTGCTCAGCGAGAAATTGGCCGCGCCCGTGGTCAGCACGCCCGTGCTGCTGCTGATGGTGCCGCCCGTGAGCGTCACGCTGCTGAAGGTGGCGCTAAAGGCGCCCAGATCCAACGTGCCACCGTTGACCGCAACCGCCCCGCTGCCGAGGGCCGTCGCACTGCCCAGCTGGATATTGCCGGCGTTCAGCGTGGTCCCGCCGGTATAGGTATTGTTGGCGGTCAGCACCAAGGTGCCCGTGCCACCCTTCGTGAGGCTGGCCGCACCAGTGCCAACGCGCGCGTTGATGGTAAGCGTGCCCGTGCCAGTCTGCTGGACGATCAGTTCACCCGTGCCGGTCGCACCTGCGCCAATCAAACCGGGGCTGCCACCGGTGTCGGAAATGGTATAGTTGCTAGCACCGTTCAGCAATAGGCCGCTCACGGTTAGGGTGGATCCCAACAGATCCAATGATCCCGCGGCATTGAGGGTGAGGGTGTTGATGCCTTCGCTGGCGGTTAGCTGCACCGTTTCCGCCGTGACAAAATTACCGGTGGCGGCATCGCTGCCGTCAAACGCCGCCGTTCCCTGTGAACTGAGGCGCACCACGCGGCCCGCGGACTGGGTGGTGGTGGCAAAGCCGGTGTTCGCGCCATCGGTCACCGTCGTAAACAACACGACGCCATTGGTTGCCGCCGTAGGGCTGGATGTCAGGGTGGCAGAACCCGACAACGTGACATTAAGGGTGGCATTGCCCGCCCGCGTCCACGTGTTGCCCAGCGTGAGAGCCGTGCCGCCGCCGCCGGAGTCATTGATCACCAAGGAATTTTCTCCCGTGTTGATGCTGAGGTTGCCCAAAATCTGACCCGAAGTGGAAGGAGTGGACGTGCCGAGCACGACCAACCTGGCCCCATTCGACACATTGAGGGCGTCGCCCGAGACCAACACGTTGTTCCGATTCGTCGTGAGATCCAGCACCAGCGTTCCGTTGTTCACACTCGTGGCTCCGGTATAGGTGTTGAGCCCGGAAAGCGTGGAAGTGCCGCTGCCCGTCTTGGCGAGGGTGCCGCTGCCGGCCAGACGCGCGCTGATGGAGCCGCTTTGCACGGTGTAGGACGAACCGGTGAGAACACCGGTCGTGCTGCTGATGCTGCCGCTGACCAGCGTGACCGCGCCAGCCGTGGAGTTGAACGCATCGAGGTTTAGGCTGCCGCCATCGACCGTGACCGCCCCGGTCGTCGGCAACACATTGCTTGCGTTTAGCTGCAGGATGCCAGCCTTGACCACGGTTCCGCCAGTATAGATGGCGGGCACTGACAACGTGACGGTGCCAGCGCCGCTCTTGGTGAGCACCGTGGAGCTGCCGCCCCCAAGAATGGCATTGATCGTGCCGCCTTGCACATTGAAAGCAGTCGCACTAAGGGACCCCGTGAGACCGGTGATGCTGCCGCTGGTGAGCGACACCACTCCGGCCGATACGCTCACGCTCCCAATGTTCAGGACGCCGCCACTGATCGTGACCGCCCCGTTTGCCACCAACGCATTGGTGACCCCGAGCACCAGCGTGCCGCTGTTGATCTGGGTGCCACCGGTGTAGGTGTTGACCCTGCCCAACGTCACGATCCCCGTGCCACTATTCTTGGTCAGCGCGCCCGGACCGGCAAGCGTGACGCTGACCGTGCCATTTTGGACATTATAGGAATCGGCCGTCAGGACACTGTTGACCGCCGAGATCGCACCGGTCGCATTGACAATGGAATTGAACCCACCAACCGGAGCCTGCACCGGAGGCGTCGCGACAATGCCATCCACAATGCTGCCGTTGATCAGCGTGAGCGCGCCGATTTTTTCCGTGCCCGTCCCGTTAAAGACCACCAGCGTCTGGTTGGTCAGCGCACCCAGCGCGGGGCTCGAGAGGGTGAACGTCGTGGCCGTGATTTGACCTGAAATGGATGTTCCGGGCGCGAAACTGTTATTATTGGAGAGAATCATGCCGACAGAAGTAAAGGCACCGCTGGTACCCAAAACCAAGACGGTGGGGAAGACGGCGCCGGGAGAGGCGTTGGTGACCGTCAAAATATTGCTGCCGTTTGCAATCGTGACACCCAGCCCCACCATGCTGACGCTCATCCCGACCGCCAGCGCACCACCATTGATCGTGACCGGACCCGAATCCGGGAGCGTATTAATGCCACCGCCCAGTTGCAGCGTGCCGCTATTGACAAAGGTGCCGCCGCTGAAGCTGCTGGAGCGGATCAGCGTCACCGTTCCCGTCCCATTCTTGATGAGCGCGCCTCTCCCGGTGTCAATCGGGCCGGTCAGCGTCGTCGAGCCACCGCCATTGAAGGTCAGGTCGAGGTTGGCCCCGGTGAGGGCGTTGGGATTGCTGAGCAGGAGCGTCGAGCCACCATCGCTCGCGATCGTCGCGTTTTCAGTCAAAATCACCTGACTGTTGATCGAATTGGCCCCGCTGATATTTTGGATCGCGCCGGACGTGCCGAACGCACCCTGGCCGGCTACATAAATTGCGGCTTCCGGGACGTTGAGATTGTTATTGGCCTGGCTGAGGCCAACCCCACCTTGGACCTGCAGGGTGGCACCCGCATTGACCTGGGTGTAGCTGACCAAGGAATTGCCGGCCACCCCCAGCGCATTGTTGTTCTGAACATTGAGCACACCGGCGTTCACCGTAATGATGCCAGCATAGGTGCCCGCGTTACCGAGCACCGGAAACGAAATTTGCTGTGTGTTGTTGCCGGAGAGAACCAGGACGCCGACCCCGTTTTTATTGAGATTGCCGGCATTGGCGATATTTTGCCATGCCCCCAGCAAGGAGCCTGAAATCGTCACGGTATTGCCCGCGGCGACATCAATGGTATTGGCGATGCCACCCAGCATAAAATTGCGGTTATTGTTGCCCGCCCCGCCGTTGTTGAAGCCAAAGGTGCCATTGACCCGCAACGTGGCATCAGCCATATAGACATAGGACGTGGTGCTCGTGGAGGTCGGCGCCGAAGCCAGACCAAGGTTCACATTTTTGGTGATGATCGTGGTGCCGGCGGTCAGCCAGGTGAATCCCGTGTAGGCATTGTTGCCGGTCAAAATCACGGTGCCCGCACCGCCTTTGACGAAACCGGTCCGGAGTGCCGCGCTGCTGTCCGTGATCGTCGAGGCGAGGGTAAGGGTGCCGAGCGGGTCATTTTGGATCACCACCAGCTCGGACGGCGCCGCAATCGAAGGCGCCGTCAGGAGGTTGGAGTTATAGATGAAAGCATTGTTTTCGTTGCTGGTGATCGTGCCACCGTTGATGGTGATGCTGGCGGCACCGGCACCCGCCGTCACCAGAATGCCACCCGTGGCGATGCCCAGGCCGCCGGTAATCGAAACCGTATAGGTGCCAGGGGTGTTCACGCGGATGGAGTTCACCGTCTGGTTGTTCGGCGAGGACAGACCGGCCGCCATATTGACGTCCACCCCCGGGAGGAAGGCGGAGTTGTAACTGCTGTCCGGCAGACCCGTGATGAGCCCGCTGTCACTGGCCGTGCCATTGCCGGCACTCACCGCCCAGGTCGTGTAATTGTTGACGGTCGCCCAGCCGCCCAAAATGCTCTGTTGTCCGCCGACGTAGTTGGCGTTGGCCGCGTTGATTCGGACGCCGTTGCTGTTCGTCAGGGTGTTGAACACCTGCTCGGCATTGATCGCGGCGGTCGTGAGGGCGCCGGCACTATGCGGCAGGCTGATGTCCAGCAGACCGCCAAAGGAGTGCACAAAGGAAGCGCTGGTCGTCAGATCCACCAGGACGCCGGCGCTGCCCGCCCCACCCGTCCCGGGCGTCGCGACAATGCGGCCGCTGCCACCCATGATCAGGGCGTAGCCCTGCATGAAGGCCGGGAACCGTTGGTAGTTGAATGCGCTGTCTGCACCGACGACCTGCAACGTGCCGGCCTGAATGCTGAGGGTGCTGGTGCTGGCAAAGTCATTGTTGAGCAGATTGCTGCTCAGGGCACTGCCCCGGAAACTGAGCCCAAAGCTGCCATCGGCAACGGCCACGGTCATGACACCGGCACCAAAGGAGCGTCCCGAGAAAAATTGCGTGCCTGAACCGGTGATGAAATTGAATCCGTTGGCATTGGTGGTCAAACTGGTGGTAATGGTGCCTGCATAGGTGGCCGTGCTGCCGGTATCACCGAACAAAGCGACGGTTGAGAACGTCTGGGTGGTGGCCAAGACCGTCGCGGTATTGTCGCCGCTGAGACTCTTGAAGATCATATTGCGACCCGCCGTCCCGACCGCACTGATATCCAGGGTGGCACCGCTGCCCGGAGAAAAGATCACGTTGTTGTTAAAAATGACATTGCTGATGGCATTGCCGCCCACCAGCCGGAGCGTGCCGCCGGCGATATACACATCGCCGCTGATGACGTTATTGTTGTCGTTGTTGAGAAAGAGGGCACCTTGTCCGGTTTTCATAATGCCCCCGGCTGTGATGATCTGGCTCGAAATCGAAAGGACGTCGGTCGCCCGATCGGTCCGCACCACAAACATGGTCGCGCTGTTCGTGCCACCCGTGCTCAGGGTGCCACCGCTGATGGAGGCCGTGCCGCCCAACAGGGAGGACGCCACGTTCGTCACGGACGACTTGATCAAACCGCCGCCGGTCAGCACCAGCGTATTGTTCGCGGCGATGGTGAAGGTGGTGTTGTTGATGGCGAGGTTGAGCGTGGGGATCGAAAGATTGGTCTGGCCGGTCACGCCGGAATTGATTAATTTGACATTTTGGCCGCCCACCGCACCGAGGGTCGTAATCGTGCTGGCGAAGCTGACCTGGCTGAAGCCCAAATCAATGCCATAGACGGGAGCACGGACAAAAGAAGTCGTGGACGAAATCGTGTCATAATAGGCAAAGTCACTGGCCAGATTATCACCCACGGCGCCAAAGGACGCATTAAAATAGGTCCCCACATCAATCATCCCTTCCCCCTGGCCGGTGAGCACAATGCGATTGGAGCCGGTGGCCGTCCCTGCACTCACCGGAATGGCAAATTGGCCGCCACCAATGAAAAAGGTCCGGCTCACACCCACGGGGCGCAAACCAATATTGGGCACCGTGATCGAAATGGGGCCGCTGGTGCTGCTCGTCCGGGTGGAAGATATGCCGCCGTCCGCCGAGAAGGTGACCGACGTCAGGTTCAAATTGGTATTGCCCGCCGTCGTGCCCAAGAAATCAAAGGTGCCGCCACCGAGTACCAATGATTTGTTCAGCAGGCTGCCGGTGCGTCCGTCCACTTGCAATACACCTCCATTGACAGTGGTCGCTCCACCATACGTGTTCACCCCTTGCAAAAGCAATGTGCCCAAACCCAGTTTGGTGAGTGTCAGGGTATTGCCCTCGGCGGCAGTGAAGGCACGTGAAACGGTCACCAAGTTGGCGCTGCTGACCGAAATAGTCTTGCTGGTGGTGAAAGGGGCGATGGTGCCGCTGAAGCTCAGCCCAACCACACCGGCGCTCGAACCAAAGGTGACATCTGCTGAATTCAGGGTGACATTATTGGGCACGGTGATACTGCCGGCGCCCGCATTGAGCGCTCCGCCATTGACCACGAGGGTGCCGCTCCCGAGCGAACTGCCGGCGGACGCACCAATCGAAAGGGTGCCGGAATTCAGCGTGACCGTACCGGTGAAGGTATTGGTTCCCCCTAGTATGAGTGTGCCGATGCCATTTTTGGTGATGCCAAACGTATTGCCACCGTCGCCAAAGCCGCCGGCAATGGCAAGGCTGCCACCATTGACCGTAATCGTTGAACTCTGCTTCAGCAAGGAACTCATTGCCACCGCCGTGCTGCTGAAGGTGAGGGTGGCGGTCGGATTCGACGTACCCGCATAATTTAGATTGCCGAGAATGGTGAACGGCTGGGCGAGAGCCAGGCTGGCATTGGCATCCAGCGTCGCACCCGAAGCGAGGGTCAGGGTGCTCGCATTGGGCCCGATCGCGTTCGCGTTGCCGATAATGAACGTGCCGGAATTAACCGTCACGCCGCCGGTGAACGTGTTGTTGGCCGTCAGGGCGAGGGAACCGCCACCAGCCAGCGTCAGGCCAAAGGCTCCGCTGATGGTTCCGCCCACCGTCAGGGTGTTGGCCGTGACGGTCACCGTGCGGTTTCCGCTCAGGCTGACCGCTCCGGTCGAGAGGTTAAGATTTTGGGTCCCGACAAAAGTGAAGTTGCCGCCCCACGTCTGTGGATAGGCGACCGTGGTGATCGGCGCGAGTGAAGAGTTGTCAAAGGATCCGCCATTAATGATAAAGGTCCCCGCCACGGCGCCGAGGGCGCTGGTGCTGTTGATGCCCAAAACGCCGGCGTTCAGGGTGACACCGCCGGTGAAAGTATTGTTGTTGGTCAGGGCCAGGCTGCCGGGACCATCCTTCGTCAGGCGAAAGCCGGCCCCGCTGATGACCCCGCTCAGCGTGAGCGTCGACGCGGCATTGCTAACTGAGACGGTCGTGCTGCCGGTCATGGCCGCCGTACCGCTGAACGTGGTGGAATTGGTCCCGGCAAAGTTGAAGCTGCCGGACGTGCTGAGGGCGTTTGGAATGGTCAGTGACGTGGTGGTGGCCGAAAGCGTGGTGGCGGGCGAGAGGGTCAGGGTGCCGGTGCCAAGCGCGCCGGTGCTGCCCAACGCAATCGCACCGCCCGAGAGAATCGTGCCGCCGGTGTAGGTGTTCTGGCCGGACAGCGTGAGGGTGCCTACTCCCGCTTTGGTCAGACCGAAGGCTCCGCTGATCGTGCTCGTGGCGCTGACCCCACCCGTGGCACCGATATTCCACGTCTGCGTGGCCCCGAGGACCAGCGTCGTGTTGAGTGTCAGGCCTTGCGTTGCTGCGCTCGTGTCAATGGCGACCAAGGCGGTGCTCAGCGTGCCGGTGCCCGTCAGTCCTGCCAAGGTCAGAGTGCCGATGGTGCCGGAGTTGATCGTGATCAGGCCCGCGGGATTGGTGACGGTGATGCGGCCGAAAGTAAGCCCGCTCACCGGGCTGCCGAGCGAAACGGTCAGGCTGGTGTTGGAAACGGTGTTGTTCCACAGCGCAATGTTCGTGGCCGTGGGCACCGCGATGTCCCAGCTCGCCGTATCATCCAAGGTGCTCGTGTTGTCCTGCTTGATAATCGTCTGCGCGGGCAAAATTGTGGGCGCGCAGAGCGACAGCCCCAACACCAGCGCAGCCACGCTCGTGGCAAAAGAACGGACAAGACCGAGGGTGCGGACGGCGACAGCGTGGGATTTGTTCATGGCAGAAAATCGGTTAATTTTTTTCATGCGCGGACACAGAAATACGAGGTAAAATGGGACTGAAATGACACTTGCACAGAGAGGGGGAACACGGCGTGGGAAACGTCGAAAAAATGGGGCATGACGGAAACGGGGAAGACGAAAAACAGAGGGTTGGGGGCGGGCTAAACTGACCGAAAACGTGAGGACTCGAAGGGTAGATGCAAACAAAAAGCGCAAAAATATGGAACTTTTTTACAAAAACCTGATATTTTACGTAAATATTTATAAATAAGCAGTTAATCGCATTAGCTGCGGCGCATTCAGCCGAAATCGGGTCTTATCGCGATTCATCGGGAAGCAAATAGCCTGCATTGAGCTTTTGCAACATTTTGGGAACAAAAAGACCGTCCTTGCGGATGAGTTTCCCGTCGAACCAGACCTCTCCGCCCCCATGCTCCGGGCGTTGAATGCACACCAGGTCCCAATGGACTTGCGAGCGGTTGCCGTTGTCCGCATCCTCGTAGGCCTGGCCCGGGGTGAAGTGGAACGAGCCGGCGATTTTCTCGTCAAACAGGATGTCGCGCATCGGTTCAAGGATGTGGGGATTGAATCCCAGCGCGAACTCGCCAATGTAGCGTGCGCCGGCATCGCTGTCCAAAATTTCGTTGAGCCGGCGCGTGCCGGCGCCCGCCGTGGCCTCGACGATGCGGCCCTGCTTGAAGCCCAGCCGCACGTTGTCGAAGGCCGCGCCTTGGTAAACGCTCGGGGTGTTGAACTGGATCACGCCCTCGACGCTGTCCTTGACGGGGCAGGAGAAGACCTCGCCATCGGGGATGTTTCGCCGCCCTCCGCACTCCCGAGCCCCGATGCCCTTGATCGAAAATCTCAGGTCGGTGCCCGGCCCCTTGAGGTGGACGCGGTCGGTCCTGGCCATCAGCGTCCGCAAGGCGGCCATGCCCGGCTCCATCCGCGCATAGTCGAGCGTGCAGACTTTGAAGTAAAAGTCCTCAAACGCCTCGGTGCTCATGCCCGCCTGCTGCGCCATCGCGGGGGTCGGCCAGCGCACCACGACCCACTTGGTCCGGCCCACGCGGTGGTCCTGCACGCGCTTCATGTGCCGGGCGACGAGCTTGACCCGCTCCGGCGGGACATCGGCGCTCTCAAAGATATTGTCCGAGCCGCGTAACGCGATGTAGGCGTCCATCGTCTCCATGCGCGCGAGCTCGACGCTCGCATGCGCGGCATACTGCGCGTCTTCCGCACCCAGCACCAGCTCGCGCGTGATCCGCGCGCGGTGCAGGCTCGCGAAGGGCAGCGCCCCACGCGCCCGCGCTGCGCGGATGAGCGCAACGACCATCGCGTCCGGCACGTCGAAGGCGTCAATGAGGACGCGTTCGCCCTTCCTGAGGGCGCAGGAAAATCCGGCGAGCACTTCGGCCAGTTGGGTGAATCGGGGGTCGAGCAGCATGGTGGGAAAAAAGCTAACGCGCACCGCCGCCCGCGCCGCAAGGGCGAAGTAGCTGCTTTCGCCGGACGATTTCCCTTTGCGCCAATAATCAATTTTGCCGCCCCTCTGACAGACCGGAGTTTTTAAGCAGGAAAACATGGGTCCAGGAACCGGCTAGGCAGGAGTCAGGAGACGGAAACTCAGTTACCGAGGCCACAGGCCGACATCAGCAATTAGCCTTCTCCGATTTCCGCGATCCCTCCGACCAATCCAGGCTGCAAAATTCACAAGCGAAGAAACCAAGTTACCAAGGCCACAAGGGCGACATCAGCATTCAATCCGGTCTCACTTCAGAAACCAAGAAACCATGTATCGATCCACTCCCAACTCTGGAATCTCAGATTTCAGCTTTTCCGCCCCTGGTTTCCTAGCTTGCCGCCTCTCTGTGCCCTCAGTGCCTTGTGGTTCAAATTTCCGTCCTTCCGATTCCTGATTTCCTAGCTTCCTGCTAAAATAAATCCAAGGTCAGGTGCGAATGTAAATCAGAGAATCTTGCGCCGGTAGTAACGCAGTTCAAGGGGACCTTTCAGCGAGTAAAATGACACGACATCAGCCATTTGCGTAAGCATCCACGGGACCGAGGGCGAGCTGCCGTTCTTGGTGAACACAATGCCGTCGGCAACATAAACGCAGGAATGGATGGCCTCTCCCTCCGGTGTGATCAGGATGGCGATGTCACCCAAGGCCAGCTCCCCACTGTAGGGAAAATAGTCCTCTTTCAACGCCTGCTGGACCCGCTCAGGCTTGAGGAAGCCGTCGTCCGGTGTCGCTTTGAAAAAGTTGAGCGAGGTCCAGTGGCAGTCACGGGCAGACAAGTCGGGATTTTCGACTGGCAGCGGATAGGTGTAAAGCAACGCGCGGGCGACGGGGGGCAGGAGGTGAACGATGTCAATGGCGCCGCCCTGCGGGCGATGGGCGACCGACTCAATGAACGGTTCCACGTCCTTGCTCCGCCAACCATGACCCCAATAACGCGCCAACGCCGCCGTGTCGGATTCGGCGTTGACTCGCAACTGCACGAGGAGCGCCGAGCGCCGGGATAGATTTTTGATGAAACGAACCCGCTCGCCCTGGGTGGCGAGGCGGGGGAGAATGAGATCCGCGTCCGAGAACATCATGTTCGGCCCCAGGGGATAGAGCAGAGGACGGACCAGCGAGATGATGGCCGGCGAAATCAAGTCCGGATCAAGCCACTGCCCGGCCGCACTCGCGTGGATGCGGTAGGCGTCATTTTGCGGGCCGTTCTCAGGAAAGGAGGCCAGCGCAATGTAGATCGCCGTCCGGGCCGGCCCACTCAGCCCGAGCACGAGGTCGGCGGGAGGCTGGAGCACCATGGCATCGCCCTGTTGCTCCCGGATGGTGGGAGTGGAAAGAATCTTCCGCTGTTCTTCAGTCAGGCCCGCGCGCTGCCAGAGGGCCTCCAGGGTGGCCTCGCTGTATCCGCGAAACACCCACCGTAACGGACGTGGCTGCGTGGCCATGGGCTGGATGAACTCCTCCGTCGGCTCGATCAAAATACGGGAAAACTCCAACCGGCCCCATGGCCCCGGGTGGCCGGTTTCCGCCGTCTCGTTCGGGAATGCTGGGCCGGCGCTTTTGGCCGCCGGCGTCGCCGGCATTGATCGCGAATACCACAGTGCCACCCACGGCAATGACACCATCAATGTGATGGCGCACCAACCCAGCGGCGTGATGCGGAGGTAGGAAGCCCGATCAGGTAAGGACGACGACATGCGCCGCAAGGTGCCATCTCCTGGCGGCACGACGCAACCCAACTTTTCTCCCGGCACACCGTGCGGGGCCAGGGCCAACCGCAGATTCAGGCCAACGAACGGAACCACCTAGTCTGCGGCCAGCACCTCAGCCATTCAATCCGGTCATAATTCAGAAACCAAAAAACCATGTTACCGAGGCCAGCAGCCCGACATCAGCCACCCGATCACGCTACCAGCTCTGGACTCTTAGCTTTCAGCTTTTCCGCCCCTGGCTTCCTGGCTTCTGAATTATCATTTCTCCGATTTCCGCGATCCCTCCGACCAATCCAGGCTGTAAAATTCAGAAGCCAAGAAACCATGTTACCGAGGCCGCCAGGCCGACATCAGCCATCCGATCTCACCCAGCTCTGGACTCTCGGCTCTCAGCTTTCGCTTCTCCTCGCTTCGTGGCTTCTGAGTTACTCCGCATCTCCGTCACCTGGGAATTGGCCGGCCACACGTTTGTGGCCGTTCGTGGCTTTGGCGGGAAAATTACCCTAAGGCGCTTTCCGTCCGCTCTGCGGAAAACAGATCTGCTCCACCGCTGCGGCAAAGTCCGCGGCGCCGTGGATGAGCTCAATCTCCAGCCGGAGGTAGAACAGGGGCAGCGGACATGCCTGGCCCTCGGCGATTCGCACCGCGTCCTTCTCGGTCGTCACGAGGCACTCGGCTCCCTCCGTTTGCGCCTGCGCAAAGAGCGCGGCGAGATCCTCCTCCGTATAGCGGTAGTGGTCGAGAAAGCGCTCACGCGCCACCAGCTCGGCACCGAGGTCGCGCAGAAATTTTTCGAAACTCTCCGGCGTGGCGATGCCGCTGAAGGCCAGCACGCGCCGCCCTTTCAGCCAGGCCAGGGGCTCGCGCGCGCGACCCCCCGCCTCCACGCTGCCAAACCGCCGCAGGTGCTGCGGCCGGTGCGCGCACTCGATGATGTCGGCGGCGGGATTGTGCTCGTGGATGAGCTCCTCCAGCTCGGTGTCACGCGTGCCGTCGGACTTGGTCAGGAAAACATGGCTGGCCCGGCGCAGGTGCTTGACCGGCTCGCGCAGGATGCCGCGCGGGAGGAGCTGGCCGTTGCCAAAGGGGTTGGTCTTGTCCACGAGCAGCAGGTTGAGCCGGCCTTTGAGCGGCAGATACTGGAAGCCGTCGTCGAGTATGAGCGTGTCGCAGCCGAAGCGTTTGATGGCGAAGGCCCCGGCTTTCACGCGGTTCTTGTCCACGAGCACGACGACTCCCGGCAGATTGCGCGCGAGCATGAAGGGCTCATCGCCGGCCTGCTCGCTGTCGAGCAGGACCGTTTTTCCGTCGCTCACGATGCGCGGCGGCGGCTCGGCGGCGTGGGTGAGGAGAATCCACGCCTTTTTCCAGAGCGGCGGCGCCTTGCTCTTGTAGCCGCGCGAAAGGATGGCGACATGGCGGCCGCGCTCGTGCAGCGCCCGGGCGAACTTTTCCACCACGGGAGTCTTGCCAGTGCCTCCCACCGTGAGATTGCCCACCACGACGACCAGACAGCCGAGCGGTTGATCGTGCAGGATGCGGCGCTGGTAAAGCCACAGCCGCGCTTGGGCCACGCCGCTGAACAGCCACGACCAGGCGTGCAAAAACGCCGCATACACCGCCGACCACGCACCCTCACTGCGCCCGTAGATCACATCTATCGTGTACAGTTCGAAGGCGTTGAACTTGCGTTTCAGCCATGACAGCATCCGCGACCAATGGCCGGGCCGCCTGCGGCTGACAAGCCCGGCCTGCGGCCAGGAGCAACTTCTTTCACGTTGGGAACCCTGAACTCGTCAGGGGCCGGCTGACCGGCTCAGGGCCACGGCCGGCCTGTGCTTCTGACCGCTCCCGAAATCACTTGGGAGCAGTCTGCCCGGCTCAGTTTGTGCCGTCGGCTGACTTGCTCGTGGCGACCTTCTTCGTTTCGGATTTGGTCACGTCCTCGTCGTCGGCACTTTCCTTGGTGGCCTTCTTGAATTCTTTCACGGACTGGCCGAGGCCCTTGGCGAGCGAGGGGAGCTTCGAGCCGCCGAAAAGCAGCAGCACGATGGCCCCGATGACCATAAGCTCGCCGCCGCCGAGACCGAAAGCTGCCAATAACGATGTGGTTTGCATAAGAGCAGGCTAAGCAAGGTTGCCGGGCTGTAAAGCAAGAAAAGCACCCCGGGGATTCACCGGCCCCCCATCCTGCAAAATTCAAAAGCCAAGTTACCGAGGCTGCCTGGCCGACATCGGCCATTCAATCAGGACGTAATTCAGAAACCAAGAAACCATGAACCGATCACGCCCCAGCTCTGGACTCTCAGATTTCAGCTTTTCCGCTCCTGGCTTCATGGCTTCTGAATTACTCCGTATCTCCGTCTCCTGACTCCTCCGCCCCTCTTTCCTGTTCGTCCCCATCCGTGTTCCGAGCGAAGCGACAGCCTGACAATCCGTGGTTTCAACTGCGCGTTTTAGGTTCATCCAAATCAACGTCGGGACGGTACTGGCCGGCTGCTCGTGGGCGCGGCTGCCGCGGGCATGGGTGCGGGCGGCGGCGCCGACACCACAACCTCGTCGCCGACGGCCGGCCGGCCCTCGACGGAACGCACCCCGAGGATCAGGCCGCGCAGATTGGGGGTCGCCTGCAGCCGGGCGACGGGGCGCAGCTCGCGGTCACGCGCGTAGAGTGTCTGCCCGTCAAGATCGGCGGAGAAGGTGGCGTAGGGGGAGAGCTCAATGATGGCCGTCTGCGCCTTTTCGTCCACGGCGAGCACACGGCCGACCGGGACAAAAAGGCTGGGCTGCAGCGCCTCGGCCGGGCTGACTGCCTGGGCGGAAGGCGCGGCGGGGAGCACAACCGCAGCCGACGATGGGGCGCCCGTGGATGGCGGGGTGGACACCTTCACGGTCGCGGCCTTCGCCACCGGTGCCGTCTTGGCAGGCGTGGCCGCCGGCGCGGCGGCCTCCTTCGCCGCCTTTGTTGCCACGGACGGGGCCGGCCTTTCCGGCGGATGGACGCAACCAGCCAGCGCGAGCCAGGGCAGGATCAGCAACGCACGGCACATGGGCGGCGGCCCGTTCAGGGCTTGGGCGGCGGGAAGGGCGGCGTGGTGCCGCCCTGCCGGCGCGACTGCATCTGCTTGATCAGGTTTTGCGCGTTGTCGAACTGCTCGGCGTTGAAGAAACCGTGGAGCTGGCGAATGCGCGTCGGGTGGCGCATTTTCCGCAGTGCCTTGGCCTCGATCTGGCGGATGCGCTCGCGGGTGACCTTAAACTGCTTGCCGACTTCCTCCAACGTGCGGCTGTAGCCGTCCACCAGGCCAAAACGCAGCGAGAGCACGCGGCGCTCCCGCTCGGTGAGCGAGTCGAGCACGTCAATGATCTTCTCCCGCAGCAGCGAATACGCCGTCATGTCGTAGGGGTTCTCGGCCGACTTGTCCTCAATGAAGTCGCCGAAGCTGGTGTCGTCACCGTCGCCGACAGGAGACTGGAGGGAGATGGGCTGCTGCGCCATCTTCATGATCTGCTGGACGCGTTCGACGGGCAGGCGCATCTCGTCGGCGACCTCCTCGGGCGTGGGCTCATGGCCAAGCTCCTGCAACAGCTGCTTCTGCACCTGCATGACCTTGTTCAGCGTCTCGATCATGTGCACCGGGATGCGGATGGTGCGCGCCTGATCGGCGATGGAACGGGTGATGGCCTGCCGGATCCACCATGTGGCGTAGGTGGAGAACTTGTAGCCGCGGCGATACTCAAACTTCTCGACGGCCTTCATCAGGCCCATGTTACCCTCCTGGATGAGGTCGAGAAACGACAGTCCGCGGTTGGTGTATTTCTTGGCGATTGAGATGACGAGACGGAGGTTGGCCTCGACCATCTCGGTCTTGGCCTTGTGCGCCTCGCGGATGTGGACATGGCCCCGGCCGACAATCTCCAGCAGCTGCGCGGGCGCCACCCGGTGGGCGTCCTCGACCTGGCGCAGACGGGCCTGGACCGTGCGGACGTCAATGGCGGTGTCGCGCTTGGTCTTGGGATGTTTGACGCGCTCAAGCTGGAGATGCAGGCGCTCGATCTCGGACAGCACGGGCTGCATCTGCTCCAGCCACTCCTCGTAGATCTTGATCTTGAAGTGAAATTTGGGAAGAAACGACCGGAGGACATTTTCACGCTTGCGGTGCTTGGCCCCGACCTTCTTGCGCTCGGCGTCGGAACGAGCCTTTTGCAGCTCGGCCCACGATTCGGCCACGGTGACCTCGGCCTTCTGCGTGTTTTCCACGAGCTTCGGCAGGCTCTTGAAATAGGCGTCGCGGCTCTCGATTTTCTTGTCAATGACGAGACGGTCGAAGCGGTCCTCGCGGGTGAGCAGCCGGGCCCCGAGCGTGCCGACATACTGGCCGATGAAGGCGGCGTCAAAGAGGGCGGTCTGGGCCTTGAGCTCGGCGTTTTCAATGCGCTTGGAAATCTCTACCTCCTGCTCGCGCGTCAGCAGCGGCACCTGCCCCATCTGCTTGAGATACATCCGCACCGGATCGTCGAGGATGTCGTTGCTCGTCGTGCGGGACTCCTCCTCCTCCGCCTCCTCCTGCTTCTGCTTGTAGTCCTCAACCTGGTCGGGCTCGAGGATCTCGATCTCAAGGTTCTGCAGGATTGAGATGACGTTATCCAGCTCATCCTGATTCTCGACGGACTCAGGCAGCGCCTCGTTGATGTCGTCCCAGGTCAGATAGCCCTGTTCCTTGGAGAGGCGGATCAGCACGCGGATACGCTCATTTACCCCGCCCGATATCTCCACGGCACCGCCGGCGGGCGCAGGCGAGACCTTGGCGAGGGCCTCCTCCACGGCGGAGGCGTGGGCGGAAGGGGTGGAGGCGGATTTGGCGGCAGGCTTGGCGTCTTTGCGCGGCATAAGGGAGGCGGGCGGGGAATAGTCAGCCAGCGGCGGGCAGCCCAATGGGCGCACGCAGCTGTCGCTGGATTTCGGTGCGTTGTTTTAGAAGTGAGTTTGCGTCAACCCCACTGTCCGCATGCGCTCCGGCAAGGGCAAGTTCTATTTGGCGCAGGCGCGGCTCCAGCGCGCGGGCCCGGAGCAGGCGCAAACCCTCTTCCGCGACTTTGCCCGGGGCATCAAGATTCAGGGTCACAAACCGCAGGGTGGCAACCAGGGCGCGTTCGGCATCGGTTTCCAGGAGCGGGTCTAGGTGCTCGATCCCCGGCCAGCTGCCCTGCTCGAACTCGGCCAGAAACCGGTTCAGCAGCACCCCGGCGACATGTCCTGCGTCAATCCAGTCATGCCGACATACCCCCGCCATCGCGGGGCCCAGCTGTTCATAATGCAGGCAAATGAGCAGCAGGTGCTGCTCAGGCGAGACTCCGACGTTCGACGCAGCGGGCGGCCCGCTCCGGGCCTCGGCGCCCGGCCCCGTCCCGCGCAGCGCGGCCTGCCGTCCGGTCCGGGCGAGAAAAGCCTGAAAATCCTGCTGCACCGCCGCCGCCGGCAGCCGCAGGTGCGCCGCCACCTCGCCGAGAAACTCCGCGCGGGCGACTGCGCTCTCGGCCTGGGCGATGATCTCAAACAGGCTGACGGCCGCCCGGGTTTTGAGCTCCGCCGAGGCGGTGGCCGGCGCAGGCAGCAGGGCACGGCATGCAAAGGCCATGGCGGAAAGCGCGCCGCGCCGCAGCCCGTCATAGGCGGCGAGGCCGCGTTCGAGGAAGAGCACGTCAGGATCGGATTTCTCCGCGCCGGCGACGGTGAGGAAGCGTGCCTCCAGGCCGGCCTTGAGCGCCATGGGCAGGAAGCGCAGCGCGGCCTTCTGCCCGGCGGCGTCGCTGTCAAAAAAACACTCCACCTGCGCGTGGTAACGACGCAGCAGCGCGAGCTGGCTCTCGGTGATGGACGTGCCCTGCGGCGCGACGGCAGTGTGGAGGCCCACGCTCCAGCAACGCAGGGCGTCGAGCTGGCCCTCGACGAGCACAAACGGCCTGCCCTCGCCGGCGTGACTGCGCGCGCGGTCGAGGTTGAAGAGCAGGTTGCCCTTGGAGAAGATCGGGGTCTCGGGCGAGTTGACGTATTTCGCCTCCCGCGCCGGGTCGTCCTCCGGCGTGAGCTCGGTCTGCCGCGCGGTGAAAGCCACGATGCGCCCCTGATGGTCGCGGATGGGAATCATCAGCCGCCCGCGAAAGCGCGGCTTCAGCGCGCCCGCCGTGATCATCGCGTCGTCATAGATGAAGAACAGCCCGCACTGCCGCAGCGCCTCCTCGGAGAATTTTTTTCGCAGCACGAGCGCCGCGAGTTCGCCGCCCGCCGGCTCGGCCGCGCCGATCTTGAACTCGTCGGCCAGCTCCGGTGTGAACTTCCGCCGCTCCAACCAATACTGACGCATCCAGGCGCCCGTCGCACCCGCCCCTTTGAACACCTGATGATAGTGCTCGGCGGCGAGGTCGTGGAGGGCGAAGATTTCCTGCCGCAGCGAGCGTTGTTCCACGGTCGGGCCGCCGCGGCCCTCCTCGTATTCGATGACGATACCGAACCGCTGGCCGAGCGCCTCGACCGCCTCGGTGAAATTGAGCTGCTCGGTCTCCTGCACAAAGGAGAAAAGATCACCGCTCTTGCCGCAGCCAAAGCAGTGGTAAAAACCCTTGTCGGAATCCACATTGAACGACGGCGTCTTTTCGCTGTGAAACGGGCACAGGCCCTTGAGCCGCGAGCCGCCGGCCTTCTTCAGCGTGACGGCGCGCGACACCACGTCGGCCAGGCTGACGCGCAGCTTCAGGTCGCGGATACAGGTTTGCTTGATGACGGGCACGGAGGAGGTAAGACGGAAGGGCGGATGGACTGAAAGACTGAATCACAAAGGACTCAACGGCGGTTCGCGACCAGTTCCGAGCGAAGCGACAGTCTGACAATCCGTGGTTTCAACTGCATTTTTCAGGTTCAGCCGTGGCCTGCGCTCGCCGCTGGCAGAAAGTTTGCACTTTTGGCCGGACCAGTTCCCTGTCAGACACGATTATGCACGCAGAAACCTCCATGCGGTTTCGCGAACGCATGGCCTGCAATCCTTAATGACATTGTCTCGCACACTCCTCATTATGTTCACCACCCTCACGCTGCTGGTGGCGAACGGTTTGCGCGCGGCGCTGCCGCCGCCCATCGTGTTTGAGGCGAAGCTCGGGCAGTTCGGCCCGGACGACTACGAGACGGCGGTCGAGGCGCTGTTCGCACGGCTGGAGCTGGCGGCGGGGCGCAAGATCGCGCCGCTCGCCAAGCACAAAGTCGGCCTGAAAATCTACGCCGAGTCCGGTCCCGGCCTCGCCACCCCCATCCCGCTCACGCAGGCCGTCATTGCCGCGTTGGAGCGGCGCGGCTACGCGGCGGGCGACATCTTTCTCGTCGGCCTCAACCAGCGCCGCCTCGCGCAGACCGGCTACCTGCCGTCGCTCATCACCGGCCGCTCGCCCTTCTCCGAGCATAAGCTTTACGTGCTCGAGTCGGGCCGGTTCTACGACCCTTTGTGGTTTTACGACAGCCCGCTGCCCAACCGCTTCGAGCCGATCCTCGCGACGAAAACCTGGTCGCCCGCGCGCACCGACCCGAAGCTCGACGAGGAACGGAAAAGTTTTCTCGCCACGCCGCTGTTCCTCGACGCCGATTTCTGGATTAACCTGCCCGTGTACACCGACCACCCCACGCTCGGAGTGAACGGCGCGCTCGTGAACGCCACGCTCTGGAACGCCTCCAACACCACGCGCTTTTTTGACGCCCACAACAGCGCGCCCGCCGCCGTGGCCGAGATGGCGGCGATTCCCGAGCTGCGGCAGACGTGGGCGTTCACGCTGGTCAGCCTGGAGCGCTGGCAGTTCATCGGCGGGCCATGGTTCAACTCGCTCTATACGCGCTCCGAGCCGCGCCTGTGGCTGAGCGCCGACCCGGTGCTGCTCGACGCGCTGATGCTCGAAAAAATCAACCTCGCGCGCGTGGCCGACGGATTCAAGCCCGTGTCGGACGAAATCCGCCTGCTGGAGTTCGCCGCCACGCTGGGCCTCGGCACCCGCAAAACAGCGGGCGTGAAGCCGGTGCCGGCGGAGTGAGCCGAACAAAAACCCGGTTCATTTCCACAGGAAAGAGGAGGCCAGACCCTCCCGGCCCGAAAGCCGGCGAAGCCTGACCACCGATGCGCCGTCCCGATCCGCACGGCCAACCCGGGCTTGACCGCGCCAAGGCGCATGACACCGTGTCAGACATGAAACTCACCAGCCGGTCGCTCGTGCGCGATTTTCCCAAGGCCAAGGCCGCCGCCCGCCAAGGCCGCGTCGTCGAGATTACCGACGCCAAGACCGGCGAGCAGTTCACCTTCACCGCCAAGGCGCGGCGCACGTTCGGCGAGCTCGCCGCCAACGCCAAGGGCAGCTACGCCGGGCCGCGCAACCTCTCGGCGCGGGAGGGCTTCGGTGGCTGAATTCATCGCGGACACCGGCCCGCTCGTCGGCTGGATCAACTTCCGCGACCAGTGGCACGCTTGGAGCGTGCGCGTGATGGAGTTGCTGGAGCCCCCACTGATCACCTGCGAGGCCGTGATCGCCGAAGCGAGCTGGCAGTTGGGCAAGTCACGCGAGGCGGTGGACCGGCTGTACGGACTGGTGGACGCGGGCGCGCTGCGCGTGGTGGACTTGCTGCCAGCCCAGATGCCGCACATCCGTGCCTTGTCCGCGAAATACCCGCAGATGGATTTTTGCGATGCCGCCGTCGTCCGGCTGGCGGAGCTCCATCCCAAGGCGAAAGTGATCACCGTGGATTCCCAGCACTTCATCCTTTACCGGCGTTTCCGCGACAAGCCCCTCGCGCTCATCCATCCTCTGGCGGCTGACTGAGATGAGCCCGTTGCTGTCAACGCGCTGCCGGCCTCGGCACGCGCAAAACGGCGGGCGTGATGCCCATGCCGTCAGAGTGCAGGCGAATACCCTGCAACCAATCCGAGCCGAATTTTATCCGCGTTACCGAGCGAAGCGACAGGTAATCAAAAAGCGAATGGTCGCAAATCACGGAATGCTACCAATGTCTGTTGAATTTTGGACTAAAGCCGTAGGCGCGTCCCAACCGTTTCGCAGATCAACCATGAAATAATTTATAACTTATGTATATATATTATAAATAATGAGATATAACATTTTATAATCATGGTAATGCAGGGTGTGGCCATGTTTAACACGTTCCCACACAGACGATCAACCGGCCTTCGATGGCTCGGGATGGCAAAATCCAGCCGACCCGTAAGTTATAGCGTTTTCTATTGCGTTTCAGATGCCCGTTTTGCCTGCTTCGCGGCAGGTGACAGGAAAAATCTGGAAATCAATCGACGTTTGGTATCACGGATAGAGAAGCGTTGAGACGGAGCGAAGCGCGAAAAGGGGCCGTCAGCCGTGAAAATTGGGTTTGCCCGCCGCCGGGCCGGGCCGCACGGTGGCGCGCTGCAACCCCAATCTCCTGCGCCCATGCCGAACTTCTCCTGGCCCGTCCCGAATTTTTCCTTCGCCCGCCTGCGCCTTGCTGCCGCGCTGGCCGTTTCTGTCATCGCCTTCGCCCCGGCTGGCCGCGCCGCCAGCACCTCGGCCCCGACTGCCGCCACACCGGCTCCTTCCGCCGCCGCCGCTGCGACCAAATGGATTGATGCCTGGGGCACCAGCTTCCTGCCCACACTCCGCAATGGTACCCTCGATGCGGTGCCGACGTTCAGCAACCAGACCCTGCGGCTCATCGTGTTCTCCAAGCTCGCCGGTACGCAGGCGCGGGTGCGTCTGACCAACAAATTTCAGACCACCCCGCTCAAAATCGGCGCGGCCCACATCGCGCTCCGCGATGGCACGCAGGGCGGCGCGATCACCCCTGACACGGATCGCGCGCTGACCTTCGGCGGCAAACCCGCCGTGACCCTTGCGCCCGGCGAGGAACTCTGGAGCGATCCCGTGACGCTCGCCGTGCCGCAGCACGCCGACGTGGCGATCAGCGTCTTCCTGCCCGACGAGGGCTACAAACCGGCCGCCACCCACGGCACCGGGCTGAAAACCAGCTTTCTCTCCGCGCCGGGCGACCACACCGGCGAGGCCACAATGCCGGCACCCGCCGCACCCGCCGGCGGCGCTGCGCGCGGGGGCGGTCGCGGCCGTGGTCCGGGCGGCGGCACGACCAACATGGTATTTTTCGTCAACGACCTCCAAGTCATGGCCCCGGCGAAAACCAAGGTCATCGTCGCGTTTGGCGACTCCATCACCGATGGCGCGGTCTCGCAAAACGACGGCAACGCGTCCTGGCCCGACGTGCTTTCGAAACGCCTGCCCAAGCTGCCCGATGGCACGCCCGTGAGCGTCATCAACATGGGCATCGGTTCCAACCGCATCGTCGCCTCCGATCAGGCCGGCCCGGCGGGCGTAAAACGTTTCGCCGACGACGTGCTCGCCCGCCCCAATGTCACTCACCTCATCGTGCTCGAAGGCGTCAACGACATCAGCTATGAGCATGTGAAGCCCGAGCAACTCATCGCGGCCTACCAGGACGTGATTGCCCGCGCCCACGCCAAGGGCATCAAGGTCTTCGGCGCCACCATCCTGCCGATCCAAAATTCCACCAAGGACACGCCGGAGAACGAGGCCACGCGACAGGCTGTGAATAAGTGGATTCGCGAGTCGAAGGCGTTCGACGCCGTGATTGAGTTTGAGAAAGTCGTGCAGGATCCCGCGAACCCGCTCCGCATCCGCGCCGACTTGACCGGTGACTATGTCCACCCCAACACGGCGGGCTACAAGCTGATGGCCGAGGCGATTGACCTGAAGCTGTTCGAGTGAGCCAGATGAGCAACAGATCGCACAAGATCCACACACCGCTGTTCGCTGCTTTGGTGATGCTGCTCTATTTTTTGAGCCTTGGGCCAGCTCTCCGGTTAGTTGGGGCTAACCCTAACGAGCCACAGTTTGACCTGCCTTTCGTAATGAGAATTGTCTATGCGCCGGTTTATTATTTCGATACCCCAGAATTTTACAGTCGCTACCTTAATTGGTGTATGACGTAAGAAAATAAGCACTGCCCTATGCCCACCATCCGCAACCCCATCCTCCCCGGCTTCAACCCCGACCCCTCCATCCTCCGCGTCGGCGACGACTACTACATCGCCACCTCCACCTTCGAGTGGTATCCCGGCGTGCAGATTTTCCACTCGCGCGACCTCGTCAACTGGCGGCTGCTGACGCGCCCGCTCACCCGCGCCAGCCAGCTCAACATGCTGGGCGACCCCGACTCCTGCGGCATCTGGGCGCCGTGCCTCACGCACGCGGACGGCAAGTTCTGGCTCATCTACACGGACGTGAAACGTTACGGCCGCACCAGCGGCGGCGGTGCGCCGGGCGTGTCGCTGCGCGATTTTCACAACTATCTCGTCACCGCCGACCGCATTGACGGCGAGTGGAGCGACCCCGTGTATATCAACAGCAGCGGCTTTGACCCCTCGCTGTTCCACGACGACGACGGCCGGAAATGGTACGTCAACCAGCTCTGGGACCACCGCCCCGGCAGCAACCGCTTCGCCGGCATCGTGCTCCAGGAATATTCCGTGAAGGAACGGAAGCTCATCGGCGAACGCGTGAATATTTTCAAGGGCACGGCCATCGGCTTCACGGAGGCCCCGCACCTCTACAAGCGCAACGGCTGGTATTATCTCATCACCGCCGAGGGTGGCACGATGTGGGGCCACGCCGTCACGCTGTGCCGTTCGCGCTCGCTCGCCGGTCCTTACGAGCTGCACCCCGACACCTACGTCCTCACCTCGCGCCACCGGCCCGACATGGAGCTGCAACGCGCCGGCCACGCCGACTTCGTGGAGACGCAGTCGGGCGAGACCTACATGGTGTTTCTCTGCGGCCGCCCGCTCCGCAACCGCGGCGCCTGCACGCTCGGCCGCGAGACCGCCATCCAGAAGATGCGCTGGGATGCCGACGGCTGGCTCCGCACCGCCGACGGACAGGGCCTCGCCTCGGTTGAGGTCGCCGCACCCGCGCTGCCGCCGCATCCGTTTCCGGCCGCGCCCGTGCGCGAACATTTCGACGCGGCCAAACTGCCCATTGATTTCCAATGGCTGCGTTCACCGTGGCCGGAGGAGCTTTTCTCGCTCACCGCCCGCCCCGGCCACCTCCGGCTTTACGGACGGGAGACCCCGGGCAGCTTTTTCCGGCAGGCGCTCGTCGCACGCCGGCAGCAGGCGCACCATTGCAGCATCTCGACGCTGATGGATTTCGAGCCGCGGCATTTCCAGCAGCTCGCCGGGCTGATGTGCTATTACAACAGCTCGAAATACCACTACCTTTACGTCAGCCACGACGAGACGCTCGGCCGCCACCTGCGGGTGCTGTCGAGCCTGCCCAACCATGTGCTCGGCGATTTTTCCACCGCGCCAATCGCCATCCCCTCCGGGCCGGTCGAGCTGCGCGCCGAGATTGACGAAGAGCGCCTGCTCTTTGCCTGGCGCCTTGCGGGCACCCAGGACTGGAACTGGCTGCCGATGCAATTCGATGCGAGCAACCTCTCCGACGAAGTCAGCCAGCCCGGGCTGCCAAATTTCACCGGCGCGTTTGTCGGCGTGGCCTGCTCGGACCTGGCCGGCACGAATTTTCCGGCGGACTTCGACTGGTTTGAGTATCGCGAACGCGCCTTTTGCGCCGACCCGCGCAAGGCGTGAGGAGCACAGGGCGTCCTTGGTGGACGCCCTGCCTCCGGCGGAAGCAGCAACGGACCGGCCGTTCATACGCTCATGTAAATTGCGCTTGTCGCGCGCGATTCCACGGCGCAGCTTCGGCGGCTTATGCAGCAAAAAACTACCCCGGAAGAGCGTCTCCCCACGAGCGAATACGTCGGCTATGCCCTCGGCGACACCGCCTCGAACCTCTTCTTCCAGACCTTCGGCATTTTCCTGACATATTTTTATACCGACGTGTGGGGTCTGGCTCCGGCCGTAATCAGCACGATGTTTCTGACGATCCGGCTGCTCGACGCGGCGGCCGACCCGCTCATTGGCATGATGGCCGACCGCACGCAAACGCGTTGGGGCAAGTTCCGTCCCTACCTGCTCTGGTTCGCGCTGCCATATGGCATCGGCGGCTATCTCCTCTTTGCCAGCCCCGACCTGAGCCAGGGAGGCAAGCTGACGTATGCCTACATCACCTACGGCTTTATGATGCTGGCCTATTCGTTTATCAACGTCCCCTATTCGTCCATGCTCGGGGTGATCAGCCCCTCACCGCGCACACGCGCGGTGGCATCGAGCTTCCGGTTTGTCGGCGCATTTGGCGGCGGGCTGCTGGTTTCGCTGTTCGTTAGGCCGCTGGTGCAGGAACTCGGCGGTGGCCTCAACGCCGCCGGCAAGGTCACCAACGAGCTAAAAGGCTTCCAGACCACGATGGCCATCTTCGCGGTCACTTCCGTGGCGCTGTTCCTCATTTCCTTTGCCACGACCAAGGAGCGCGTCACGCCCCCGCCGGGACAGAAGGCCGACGCCGCCAGCGAAGTGAAGGAGCTGCTGGCCAATTTTCCGTGGCTGATGCTGCTCGTCGCCGCCATTTTCTCGCTCACGTTCATCGGCCTCCGCAACGGCACCGCCATCTACTATTTCAAATATGTCGCTGGTTACGACAACCAGCCGTGGCTCACGCTCGGTTCGCTCAAGCTCGACCGCGTGACCGTTTTTCTCTCCACCGGCATGCTCTGCCAGATGCTCGGCTCGCTCTGCCTGAGCTTCTTCGCCCGCATTGCCGACAAGCGCATCGTCTCGGTGTTTCTAACCTTCGGCACGGCGGCCTGCTATGGCACGTTTTACTTCATCCCCAAGGACAGCTTTGGCCTCCAACTCGCATTAAATGCCCTGGCCGCCTTCTGCCTCGGTCCCACCTCCGCACTCGTCTGGGCGATGTATGCCGACGTGGCCGATTACGGCGAGTGGAAGTTTGGCCGCCGTTCGACCGGCCTCGTCTATGCCGCCTCGCTCTTCGCACTCAAGACCGGCACCGCCATCGCCGGCCTGATGCTCCCGCTCCTGCTGGCCGGCTACGGCTACAAGGCGAACGTGGACCAGACCGAAAGCTCCCTGCTGGGCATCGCGTTGACGTTCTCCATCTTTCCCGCCGGCTTCGCCGCACTGAAGGGCGTGATGCTCTGGCTCTATCCGTTGAGCAAGGCCAAGGTCGAGCAGATCGAGGTTGATCTCAAGGCCCGCCGTGACGCCGCCACGCCGGCCACCGCCTGAACCACACGTTACCAGACAAAATACCTCCCCAAATCTGTCCCGCCCCATGTCTTCCCCAACCTCCGCCCCCCCTGCCACCGCGACTGCCGGCCAGCAGCCCACACGCACCCGCAATTGGGTCATCGTTCTCGCCATCACGTTGGCGGTCGTGCAATACATTGACCGCACCGCGATCTCGCAGGCGAAGGGCGACATCGCCAAGGACCTGCAGTTTAATGACGCACAGATGGGTGCAATTTTCGGTGCCTTCGGGCTGGCCTATGCGCTGTTTGAAATCCCCACCGGGTGGCTGGGCGACAAGATCGGCGCGCGCAAGGTGCTCGTACGCGTGGTGCTCTGGTGGTCGTTTTTCACGGCCGCAACCGGCTGGGCGTGGAGCTATGGGTCCATGTTGGTGACCCGCTTCCTGTTCGGCGCGGGCGAGGCCGGCTGTTTTCCCAATCTCACCCGGGCATTCAGCACCTGGCTGCCAAAAACAGAACGCACCCGCGCGCAGGCGCTGATGTGGATGGGCGCGCGCTGGGGCGGCGCGTTCACCCCGCTGCTCGTCGTGCTCGTCATGTATTTCGTGAACTGGAAGATCGCGTTCCAGCTTTTCGCGCTGCTGGGCGTGGTTTGGGCGGTCATCTTCTGGCTCTGGTTCCGGGACAACCCGCGCGATCACAAGGGGGTCAACGCCGCCGAGCTTGCCCTGCTCAAGGAAAACGAAAAAATCGCCGAGAGCCATGGTGGGATGCCGTGGGGCAAGCTCGTCACGAGCCCGACCATGTGGTTCCTGTGGGCGCAGTATTTTTGTCTGAGCTACAGCTGGTATTTCTTCGTCACCTGGCTGCCCGACTATCTCAACACCAATGGACGACCGCTCCTTTCCAACAGTTTTCTGCGCTGGCTCGCCGCCAGCATGGAAGGAACGGTTCCGTCGGTTTTGATTCCAAAAATCCTGAATTCCGTGCTCGCCGGCGTGCCGCTCTTCTTCGGCGGCTTCGGCTCGATCATCGCCGGATTGATTGCCAGCCGGCTCATCAAGGGCGGGTCCAGCGTCGTGATCGTGCGCCGCTCCTTTGGTTTCATCGGCCTCGCGGGCGCGGCCTCGCTGCTGATGACCTCATTCTATATCAAGGATCCGTTGCTGGCGATGCTGGCGATGGGCATGGCGAGCTTCTGCAACGACCTGACCATGCCCGGCAGCTGGGCAAGCTGCATGGATATCGGCGGAAAATACGCGGGTACCGTCTCCGGCAGCATGAACATGATGGGCAATTTCGGCGGCTTGGTCGGCCCGACGGTCGTGGGCTATCTCCTGTCGGTCACCGCCACCACCAATGCGGCCGGGACCGTTGTCAAAAATTGGTTGCCGGTGTTCGCCATCGCCTCGGCGGTATATTTCCTCGGTGCGCTTTTCTGGCTCTTCATTGACCCGGTCACGCCGCTGGAAGAGCGGGCGAAGGACAACTCGGCGTACCCGACAGCAGCCTGACACCGCCAAAACCCGGCTGATGGCAGTTGCAGGATGGGGCCGTGCTCCGCTTGCTCAGCCCGCCCCATGGCTGCCACCCCATCCGCCCCACCCTCAGCCCTGCCCGGCCAGCAGCCCACGCGCGCCCGCCACTTCGTGCTCGGTAGTGTCCTAATTTGAAATTTCAGGCTGGCTTGGTGGCAGGCGGAAGGGGCAGCTCCCCTTGGGGGATGAATGGGTATCTGCTAATCAGTAGCAGGATGCGATCGGATCATTTTACGGTTTCTTGGCTTCTGAATTTTTAACCACGGATCTCACGGATGGGCACGGATTGTCGAACCAAGTCACAGAGGACCCCGATCGAAGCCCACAGAGCAGCGGTGTTAACGGACAAGGACAAAGTGAGGGTCGGCGAGCAACCGATTGAGGACGTGGAGCATCTTGCGCATGACGGCGATGAGCGCGACCAGCTTGGGTTTGCCGGCGGCGACCAGACGAGCGTAGAAGGCCCGCAGG